>DXXM01000009.1 GCA_019416285.1 Bacteroidales bacterium | reverse complement strand
TTCTATCACTATATCTTTCCGCATTTCACTTTTTTGTAGTAACTTTGCATGAAAAGACTGAATCATCATTTCTGCGCAAAAATTATGATAAAAAACGACGATATGTCTCTTGAAGATGCAACTGTTTCCGGAATGAACTTCTCCGACGCCGGGACTGCGGAGGAGAGTGCCGCCCCTGACGCAGCTCCCGCAGGGGAGCCGAAGCCGGCCAACTACAGCGAGGACGACATCAAGACCCTCGACTGGAAAGAACATATCCGCCGGCGCCCGGGCATGTATATCGGAAAGCTCGGCGACGGCTCGAACTACGACGACGGCATCTATGTGCTCATAAAGGAGGTGCTCGACAACGCCATCGACGAGTACATGATGGGCTTCGGAAAGCAGATCAACGTCGACGTGGCCGACGGCACCGTCACCGTCCGCGACTTCGGCCGCGGCGTGCCCCTCGGAAAGCTCGTCGACGTGTCGTCGCGCATGAACACCGGCGGCAAATACGACTCCAAGGCCTTCAAGAAATCTGTCGGACTCAACGGCGTCGGCATCAAGGCCGTCAATGCCCTCTCCACCGAGTTTTTCATCTGCAGCGTCCGCGACGGGCAGATGAAAAGCGTGCTCTACCGCTGCGGCGACATCATCGAGGAGAGCGACATCGAGCCCACCGACGAGCCTAACGGCACACTCGTCCGCTTCACCCCCGACGCCACCATATTCCGCGACTATCAGTATCGTGACGACTTCATCATATCCCTCCTCAAAAACTACACCTTCCTCAACACCGGTCTGGCCATTTTCTTCAACGGCAAGCGCTACATCTCGCGCAACGGTCTGCTCGACCTGCTCAAAGACGCCATGACCTCCGACCCCCTCTACCCGCCCATCCATCTCAGGGGCGATGACATCGAGGTGGCCATCACCCACGCCAACCAGCGCGGCGAGGAATACTACTCATTCGTCAACGGACAGCACACCACCCAGGGCGGTACCCACCTCACCGCCTTCAAGGAGGCCGTGTCGCGCACCATCAAGGAATATTTCAAGAAGGATTTCGACTACTCCGACATCCGAAACGGCATGATAGCCGCCGTCTCCATCAAGGTCGAGGAGCCCGTGTTCGAATCGCAGACCAAGACCAAGCTCGGCAGCCGCGACATAGGGCCCGACGGCCCGACCGTGGCGAAATTCGTGGGCGACTTCATCAAGACCGAGCTCGACAACTATCTCCACCGCAACACCGACATTGCCGAGGTGATTCTCAAGAAGGTCCAGGAGAGCGAGCGCGACCGCAAGGCCATGGCCGGTATCACCAAACTCGCCCGCGAGAAGCAGAAAAAGGCCAATCTCCACAACAAGAAGCTGCTCGACTGCCGAGTGCATCTCAACGACCTCCGCGGCGACGAAGAGAAGAAGCTCGCTTCCTCGATTTTCATCACCGAGGGTGATTCGGCCGCCGGCTCCATCACAAAAATCCGCAATGTCGAGACCCAGGCCGTGTTCTCGCTGCGAGGCAAGCCGAAAAACTCCTACGGCGTCCCCGCCAAGATTCTCTACGAGAACGAGGAGTTCAATCTCCTCCAGGCCGCGCTCAATATCGAGGAGGGTATCGACGGCCTGCGCTACAACAAGGTCATCATAGCCACCGATGCCGACGTCGACGGCATGCACATCCGCCTGCTGCTGCTCACCTTCTTCCTCCAGTTCTTCCCGGACATGATTAAGAAGGGGCACCTCTACGTGCTTCAGACCCCGCTCTTCCGTGTCCGCAACCACAAGACCACCAAGCGCGGCTCGCGCGGTTCGTCGGCCGCCGGCGACGATACTTACTACTGCTACACCGACGAGGAGCGCTTCGAAGCCATTGCCCGTCTCGGCGACAACGCGGAAATCACCCGATTCAAGGGTCTCGGCGAGATTTCGCCTGAGGAGTTCCGCGGCTTCATCGGCCCCGACATGCGCCTCGACCGCGTCACTCTGCGCAAGGAGGACGCCGTGGCCGAGCTGCTTGAATTCTATATGGGCAAGAACACCATGGAGCGACAGAACTTTATCATCGAGAACCTCGTTGTAGAGGATGACTCCGAAATCAGCTGAAACGAACATGAACACAATCCTGTTTCCGGGTTCATTCGACCCCTTCACCGTCGGCCACCAGTCGCTCGTCGGGCGGATTCTGCCCCTCTTTGACCGCGTGGTGATAGCCGTAGGCGTCAATTCCGGCAAGCATGGCGGCGCGCCCGTCAGCTCCCGGATCGAGGCCATCCGCCGCCTATATGCCTCCGAGCCGAAAGTCGAGGTGACATCTTACGACGGTCTCACCGTCGACGCCTGCCGCCGCGAGGGTGCCCGTTGGATGCTCCGCGGAGTCCGCTCGGCCATCGACTTTGAATATGAGCGCAATCTGGCCGACATCAACCGCCGCATTTCCGGCATCGAGACCCTGCTGCTCTTCACCCTCCCGGAGTATGCCGCGGTGTCCTCCTCCGTGGTCCGCGAACTCCGCTCCTATGGCCACGACGTCAGTGAATTTTTACCCAAAGAATAGCCCTAAGAAAGAACAAAAACACCCTCAGTCAAAGATATGAAGAAATTTTTAAGCGCGGTCATGCTTGCGGCCATCGCCATCACCGCCTTCGGGCAGATGCAGATGCAGTTCACCCCCGAGCGCAAGCTGCGCTATGCCGAACAGATAATCGAAAACTACTACGTCGATGAGGTCGACACGGCCAAGGTGGTCACCGAAGCCATCATAGCCATGCTCAAGACCCTCGACCCGCACTCCAACTATTCCACCCCCGAGGAGACCCGCGAGCTCACCGAACCGCTCGACGGCAACTTCTCCGGCATCGGAATCCGCTTCCAGATGGTCAACGACACGCTCTATGTCATCGAGTCTGTGGCCGGTGGCCCCTCGGAGCGCATCGGCATAGTGCCCGGCGACCGCATCATAGCCTGCAACGACACTGTGATAGCAGGCGTGAAGATGAAGAACTCGGCCATCATGAAGGTGCTCCGCGGCCCGAAAGGAACTGTGGCCAACCTCCGTGTGATGCGCAAGGGCTCCGCCGAGCCGCTGGAGTTCCGCGTGATTCGCGACGACATACCCATCCACAGCGTCGAGGTCTCCTACATGATTAACGACTCCGTGGGCTATATCAACCTCAGCCGCTTCGCCGAGACGACCACCGAGGAGGTGAAGGACGCTATGAAAGCCCTCCGCAAGCAGGGGATGCGCCATCTGATTTTTGACCTCACCGACAACGGCGGCGGCTACATGCGTCCCGCCACCGACCTCTCGGAGATGTTTCTTAACAAGGGTGACATGGTGGTCTACACCGAGTCGCCCAAAAACGGCGTAGCCGAATACATCGCGCAGACCGACGGCGACTTCCGCGACGGACGCGTGGTCGTGATGGTCAACCAGTATTCCGCATCGGCTTCCGAAATCCTCTCCGGCGCCCTCCAGGACAATGACCGCGGAGTGATTGTCGGGCGCCGCACCTTCGGCAAGGGACTCGTGCAGCGTCCCTTCCCCTTCCCCGACGGCTCCATGATGCGCCTTACCGTGTCGCGCTACCACACCCCCTCGGGCCGCTGCATACAGAAGCCCTACACTGCGGGCGACGACGAGAGCTATCAGCTCGACATCCTCAACCGCTACAACTCCGGCGAGTTTACCAGCGAGGACAGCATACGCCACTTCCCCGACTCGCTCCGCTACTACACCAAGCGCCTCGGCCGTCCGGTCTACGGTGGTGGCGGCATCCTCCCCGACAAGTTCGTGGCCATCGACACAACGATGTTCTCGACTTACTACCGAGACCTCATTGCCAAAGGCGCTCTCAATAATTTCTGTGTCAACTACGTCGACACCAACCGCGACAGGCTCAGGAAAGAGTATCCCGACGACCGCGCCTATATCTCCCGCTTCAAGGTGACTCCCGAGCTCATGCAGGGACTCATCGACCAGGGCAAGAAGGACGGCGTGGAGTTCAACGAGAAGGAATACGAGCGCTCGCGCCCCATCCTCGAAGCCATTGTCAAGGGTCTGATAGGCCGCGACATCTACGACCAGTCCATCTACTCGCGTGTCGTATCGCCCTTCGACCCCATCTACTCCGAGGCCATCCGCATCATCACCGCCCCGGCTCTCTACAATTCCTATCTCACCCCTCACGCGGCTAAGTGACCTCCTTCCCGACGCCCAATACGGGCTGATTATGGTTATTTAGCAGTCAGCCGCCAACCCCCGGGCCTTATGACTTGTTGGAAATACAGGGGAGGTGTCGCGCGCACATCTGGCAGCGCCCCCTCCCTGAAGTCTCACTAAAAAACAACGATTATGGCTTATAAGATTGAACAGATCGAGGGTATAGGCGCAGCATACGCCGCGAAACTCGAAAGCGCCGGCATCAGCACCACCGATGACCTCCTGAAAGCATGCGCCACAAAAGCCGGCAGGGATAAGGTAGCCGCCGAGACAGGAATCAGTGAGAAACTGATACTCAAATGGACCAATCATGCCGACCTCTTCCGAATCAAGGGTGTGGCCGGACAGTTTGCCGAACTGCTCGAAGCCGCCGGAGTCGACACCGTGAAGGAATTCCGCCACCGTGTGGCCGAAAATCTCCAGCCCAAGCTGGTCGAGGTCAACGAGGCGAAAAACCTCTGCAACCGCGTCCCCTCCGTGGCCGAGATTCAGAAGATGATTGACCAGGCGAAAGAACTCGAACCGATAATCACATACTGAGACGGTGTCTGCCCCGTGTTCTCAGACACCCCTCTGAAAATAACGGCACCCGCACATAACAGAGCCGGACGGATTGGCTATTTGAAGCTATCCATCCGGCTCTGATGTTATTTCCGGTGTTGTGGATACCGTAGTCAGGATGTGGTCAGTCTTACTTGCCCATAAGGTCTTTCACCTTGTCGGCACCGGCCTGAGCTGCTTCAGCGGTTTTCTCCTTGGCGCTGTTCACGGCGTCCTTGGCTGCGTCCTTGACATCGCCGGCCTTTTCGCTGACGGCGTCCTTAACCTTGTCGGCCTTGCTGCCTACTGAATCGGCGAGATTCTTGGCGGCTTCCTTGGTGGCGTCGATTGCGGAGTCGGTCTTGGCCTTGAGGTCAAGTCCGAGGAATGTGGCGGCTGCTGTCGGGTCCTTTGCCTCGACTGCGGGTGTCACATCATTGAGAAACGTGGTTGCGGCCTCGTCCTTACCCTCTTTCACAAGCTTGTCGGCATACTCTTTGGCCTGCTGCACATAAATCTTGAGACTGTCGGGATTTGTACAGTTTTCGATTTTGGCCTTGAGCTCGGCACCCTTGTCCTCAGCTTTCTTTTCAGCGCTGCATGAACCTAAAAGGGCTGCGCCGATGATTGCGATTGATAGAAATAGCTTTTTCATAATAGTAAATGATATTATCAATTAATAAAAAGCACGAGGGGCGCAAAATGTTCATAGACCGCAGAAAAGTATTAGCCGAATCACACGGGGGCCACGGCTATGCGGCGTGTCAGAGTGGAGGCGTCGCCTCCGGAGGTGACGGTGGTGCGGTAGAGATAGATGCCGCGGGTCACCTTCTGACCGGCGCTGTTGGTCAGATTCCAGCTCACGGGCGTCGATGTGTACATGTCGGCGCGTCCGGTCGATTCCGAGCTCCACACCTTGTTGCCGCCGAGGTCGTAGATTTCAATCTTCACGGTCAGCATCGCCTCGGGGCGGTTATGGTTCACGTAGAAATTGGCGCTGACGGTGGCGGGATTGGCGTCGGAGTAGACGTCGAAAATCTTCGGCGCGAGGTCGGGATTGACAAAGAAATCCACCGTGGCTGAGGCCGAGTTGCCTCCCGTGTCCCACACCTTGAGGGTGGCGGTGTGGTTGCCCGCCGAGAGTTCCGAGAACGGATAGAGTATGGTTCCGGCCGCTGAGCCGTCGGTGTCGGGGGTGAAGTGTGAGGCCACGTCGGTGAAGTTGATGTCGCCGTCAAGTCGGATGCTCATCTGGTGGCCCACGCCTGCGGCTGACATGTTGAGGGCCACATCGTCGCTCACACGGGCTATCAGCATGGGGTTGGCGTCAACCTGGTCGTTGGGCTTGAAGGTCTCGTGGTTGAGGTAGAGATATTCGATTACCGGGGCCACATCGTCGGGAGCGGCATTCTCGTCGAAACCGTAGGCATAGAGGTCGCGGCTCACACCGATGGCCTCGGCACCCGATTCGGAGGCGGCAAACATAGAGAGTGTGGCAGGACGGAAGTTGTCGGCTATCTCCGGGGGCATGGCTATCGTGGTCTCAAAGACACCGCCGGTCACCTGGGCACGTCCGGCATAGAGCCGCTCGCCCTGCTCGTCGAATGTCACCTGCACTCCTCCCTCGCCGCGCCCCTCGGAGGTGAAGCTGCGCTCGGCGTCGTAGAGCGAGAGCGACACCCAGCCGTTGAAATCCTCCATGCGGCGTCCGTCGCGGTCACGGATTTCGCCTCTGAGCACCGATTTCGACAGAGCCGCCAGTGTGGGCTGCGACTCTTCGGTCACTTCCACGCCGTCGACGCTGAGAAGGCGGATTGTGTTTTCCGGAACCGCCAGTTTGAGCGCCGGGTCAGCGAAGAGGATGAAGCGGCGCATGTTGTCGTTGATATTCTCCAGCGAGCGGGCGTTTTTCGACCTGCGGTTTGCCTCGCCCACGGTGATGAATCTGCCGTCGGTGCCGCGCTTGAATATCTCGCGGCCGAAATCTATGGCAAGCGGACCGTTGTTCACGATGAACACCGGGCGCACGGCGCAGACGCCGCCTATCGCGCCGCCTTCGTCGGTGAGGATGAGCGATTCCATGCCCGAGGTCTCGTTGCCGTCAAACTGGCCGAATGTACAGGTGGCTCCGTAGAAGAATGTCGGGCAGCGCAGATAGAGACTGTTCAGGTATTTGGCGGTGAAAATGCCGTCGTTTGACAGATTGTTGATGGCGCCGTGGCCTATGTAGCTCCAGAGTATCACACCGTTGTTGAGCAGGGTGGAGACTTTGGCCTTGGCCTCTTCCGAGGTGCCGTTGCGCATCTCGTAGGCGTCGATATAGACTTTGTTGAATGTGAAATTGCGTCCCGATTCCGATTCCTTCACGGCATTTTCGAGCGAATCGGACTGGGTCATGAATATGCCCTGATTGCCGTCGTCGGCAAACATCATTATGCGGTTTCTCCATTCGCTCTGTATCGGATTTCTGACGTAGGCCTCGAAGCGGTCCACGTATGTTCTCGCGGCGCTGACAGTGCGCGCGGGAATACGCCCTACGGCCACACTCAGTATGTCGGACGAGAGCCGGAGTCCCGAATTGTCCTCCAGGAAGGCGAGGATGTCGTCCGAGCAATACGAATTGCTCTCGTTCAGCCCGAGGTCGGTCTGCCATATCGGGAGAGTGAGTATCGAGCTTCCGCTCATAGCCGAGGTCAGGCGCCGGTGGTCATGGTGGGCGCCACCCATCAGCAGGACATATTTCAGTTTGCGCGACGAAGCCTGCGCGTTGCCGCGGTCATAGAACATTTTCAGCATGCGGCGCAGGGCGTTGACGTCGGGCGAGCCGGAGCCGAATTCATTGTAGGCTTGCTCGTCGGTCACCACGAGCACCCGCAGGCTGTCAGCGCTGTTGGTGTGTATGTCGGCTATGCGGCGGCTCTGTTCGAGAAGTTGCGAGGGGGAGATGATAATCATGTCGGGCACCTCCTCGGCGTGCAGGTCCTGATTGGCCACCGTTCCGACGAGCCTGGGGACGGGGAGCGACGATGTGGTGGTCCAGGCGGCGTAGGTGCGCAGGCCGTTGTAGTCGTTGGTCCAGCCTGAAGTGCCGTTAGAAGTGGCGCTCACAGGCATTGCTATGGGTCTGGCGGGGTCTGTGACGTCCCACACACGCGTATCTGCCTTCGTACCCCCGAGTCTGAGCGAGCGGTTTGATGAGGTGAAGGTGAGTGTGCCGGAAGCGGGGAGGGTGAGCGAGCGGGTGTAGGTGAGGGCGAGGCGGTCGAGATTGGCGAGCGAGACGGGAGAGGTGAAGCTGATGGCTATGCCGAGTGAGAGACTGCTTCCCTCGGGTGTGAAGCGCTTGCTGATGGTGGCCATGTTGCCCCAGTTGGAAGTGGCGCTCACGCGGTCTGTAGCCTCCGTCGGGAGAGCCACACCGTTGGCCGTGAAGGTGAGGTTGATCGGTGCCGAGGCGCAGCGCGCGAAAAATTCACACTGCATCCACACTTCGGTGTCGGCCACGCGCCCTGTGAGCGGGATGCTGAATGTGCGGGTGGGGGAGAAGCGGAAATCCTCGCCCACGAGCTGATGACCGCTTTCGGCGGGAGTCACAAGGTCATTCTCGTGCCATATCCTTTCGGTGAAAGTTGTGGCGGCGTCCTCCGTCGGGCCGCTTCCCTCGGTGGGGATGCTGCTGTCGGTCTCCGGACGGGAATCGGTCAGATAATAGTAGCCGCGGGTGGTGTAGGGGTTGAGCGAGTGGGTGAACATGTCGTTGCCCTGATGGGTCCATGTGCCTGGGCCCTGGGCATAGAATACTATGCCTGCCGCCGTCTGCTCGAATCTCACTGCCGGGAGGTCGTCGGTATAGAGCGAGAGCGAGAGCTGGTCGGAGATGCGGGCACCTCCGTAGCCGAACACTCTCACCGCCGAGAGGTCTGTGAATCCCCATGAGCGCAGGGTTGCGGCCGGAATGAAGTGGGGGCCGCTTTCGCTGACGCTTACTTTCACCCAGCGGCCCGTGGAGAGTACCGACGAGGGCGCGTAGGTGTCGGTCGGAAACGCCGCGACAGCCGCGGGCGCTCCTATGACTGTTAAAAGAAGAATGATATGACGGACTAAGGTTTTCATTGGAAAAGTGTCGTGGACTGTGTGGAACCGGTATTGATGGTGTCGTGGAGTAGTGGGAGAGAGGGTGTGTCTGAAAACGATGGGTTTATCTGTAATATAACGCGCCGCTATGCCCGTTTATTGCGCTGTGTCCTTGCAGGATGAGGTGAATTGCTCCCATTCCGCCGCCGTGCCGCTGAAAGCGTTGATGTCTACGGGGTGGTCTATCCCCCTGATGCGTCCGTTGTGTGTGCCCTGCCAGATGGTCCAGCCTATTTCCTGCGGTTCGTCGACGAGCGAGCATATCCACAGAGGATACCCTTCGAGGCGACCGCGGACGAATCGGGCGAATCCGTTTTTGTTCGTATAGAGCATCACCCGGTAGCCGTGGCTTTCGAGATGGTCTATCATCTCCGACAGGCGGTTGAGCACCATCGGCGTCGGCTGACTGTTGGGGTTGGCCCACTCCTCGATGTCGATGGCGAGCGGCAGGTCGAGCCCGCGCGACTGCACGGAGTTGAGGAAGTTGAGCCCCTGCATATAGCCCGGGGTATCGAAGCGGAAGAAGTGGTAGGCGCCGACTTTCAGTCCCGCCTCGCGTGCCTTGCGCACGTTTTCAACGAATTTCTTGTCCTTGAACGTCCCCCCTTCGGTAGCCTTTATGATTACGAATGACACCCCCTCGGCGGCCACCTTTTGGAAGTCGATGTCGCCGTTGTGGGCACTGATGTCGATGCCGATTACCTTGAATCTGCTTCTGTCGGGATAGGTTTTGGACGGGCTGTCGCTCCCTTTGCCGCAAGCCGTGAGGATGGCGGCGAGAATCATCGTCAGAATGAGATTCAGTTGAGGCTTCATGCCGGGTAAGATATAATAAGCACTTCTTTTGAACTTGTATCGCTCAATACATATTTAATGTTACGGGAATAGCAAAGTTTATTTATTCTACCGCTTTTTTCTAACAAATCTATTAGTTCTTTAATTGATGGTATACCATTGGAACGATATGAAAAAACCAGAATACTTTCTTTGAAATTTTCAATCAATCGCTTAAAACCGGTTGCTATATTGTCCTTATCAGTCCAGATAGTATATTTCCGTTTAAGTCTGTGATGCTTACTGCCATAGTCAATGAGATTACACCAGTCATCATAATTCACTAATCCATTGAGAAAATGATAAAAATCAGCATAATCTACTCCGATGCCTTTTTCATTTATGTAAGGTGTGTCGATATATACCAAATCATATTTGTTGGGAATTTCCAATGCATCCCTATTTAGAACATGACAATCTGTTCCGTTGTCAAAAACCGCATTGTTAGCTTCCTCCACAAAAGCTCTGAAATGTACCTCAAATGGAGTATCCCATGTAGTTTTATTACCAAATGAGCGCTTGACATCCATAAGACGCACATATAGATTTTTTCTATGGAAAAGATTATATGGTCTTTTTATAATACAAGACTGAAAAAGAGCAAACCAGGCAATTGCTCTTTTATATTCATCATCCAATGTGGAAATATTATATCTTACGACATCGAGCCAATGGTTTTCTGCGTCAGTATAATATATATCCTTGAAGTTATCAGTTATAAAGGTCGGATATTCAAATTGCGGATGTTCTGAAAGTATGTAATTAATATCTCCGTCGCTCAATAGGGTGGAGTCATTTTCAATGATTGCTTTACCTATAATCGAATTAAAAGGCAAAATATCATTATATGTAACGGATTTCCCGTTATCTTTCAGTTTATATGCGACACTTCCGGTTCCACCAAATGCATCCAACGCGGTATGAAATGGAATTTTTGAAATTTCATGCCATATCCAATCTACAAATTTGGCTTTACTGCCTTGATATCTCGTGGATGGAAATATATTTTTAGTCTGAATATCAAGTTCAGAAAACAGGGAATGTTGTTGCATTTATTTTAGATTTCTGAATTTTTTATAACTCTCCAAATTATTGTAATACGGCTGTGCAAGTTCAGCGTTCTTAGCCATATCAGGAGTCAGGTAATTTGTCCAATAATCATCAAAGATATTTTCGCCCAATTTGGCAAAAGGCCCGTTACCTTTGATTAAATCATCTATCAAAGAGACAGACCCGATATTCTTAGTATTTCCGCTTCCCGGTTTGTCTGCGGCTATTTTCCACTTTTCCTGAACGAAAAAAGTAACATCTTTTATTACTGATATAATGTTGTCAAGGTCTTCAACTGTATATGTTTTTCGTTCATCAATACCATCTTCATTTTCGCTATATATAATACCTAAGACAATATGAGCCTTATATAAAGAATATGGATGTGTGACATTTTTTGAACTCTCCCGATTACGGAAATAACCTGTAAATGCACCGAGAGTCAGTCCATTAATCCTTGTTGACGTTTTGCGATAGCTGCTTTTCAGATCGACCGCGAATAAATTACCTTCATCGTCTGCAAAGGTTATATCGGGATAGAAATTCTGTTCTTTAGTAAGTTCTAATTGTAAGCCGTTGTCTTGGGCGAACTTAACGAGAAGTGGGAATATATATAGTTCAATAATTTTTGAGACTACTTTTGTGTCAGTTGAAATTGTATATATATTCTTGTATATATCAATAAATCCTTTTACAACCCATTGCCCGTCTTTTGTAGAAACAAAGGATGAAAAAGATTCTACAACTACTCTTAATTTGGTTATAAATTCTTGTTTAGTCATATCGCAAAGGTACATAAAAAATCTCAAAATTTATGTACCTTTGCGATATTCTTCCCGGGAATTTCCGGGCAGTTTCTCACATTTCGCTTAATCACCTACAAAAAATCTAATTATACATGACCAGACTTATAGCAATCATCATCGCCGCGATGTCGCTGGGTGCGTTTGCGCAGGCTCCCGCCGCAGAAGTGCCCGAATTCGTTAACAAAGTTGTCAGCATGAAGGCCCCCGTCTTTCCGGAGCGATCTATCAGCATCGTCAAGACAGGTGCTAAGAAAGGCAAACTCGCCACAGCCGCCATACAGAAAGCCATCGACAGGACTTCGGCTCAGGGAGGCGGCACGGTTGTGGTTCCCGCCGGGGAGTGGCTCACCGGACGCCTGATGCTTAAAAGCAACGTGAATCTGCATATCGAGGAGGGTGCGACACTCGAATTTACGGGCAATCTCGCCGACTATCTTCCCGCCGTCCCCTCGCGTTATGAGGGTGCCGACGTGCAGTCGCTCGGAGCCATGATTTATGCCAATAACCAGCAGAACATCGCCGTAACCGGCAAGGGCCATCTCAAAGCCCCGGCCCACGACAGCGAGATTACCAAAAATATCGACACCGGCCTCACCGTCTCGGCCGAGAAGAGCATCGAATCCGGTGCCGCACGCGCCACAACCGTCGAGAAAATCTATATGCCCACCTTCATCGGGCCAGTTTCCTGCCGCGACATTCTGATTGAGGATGTAACCCTCGACGGCTCGATTTTCTGGAACATCGCTCCGGTCTACTGTGAAAATATCATCATCCGCGGTGTCACCGTCAACAGCCACGGCCGTCCGCGCACCGACGGTATCGACATTGATTCGAGCGTCAACGCCCTCATCGAGAACACCACTCTCGACTGCGGCGACGACTGCTTCACGCTCAAGGCCGGACGCGGCGAGGAGGCTGTGGACCTCGGACGCCCGACGCAGAACATCGTCATCCGCAACTGCCGCGTGAAGCGCGGAGTCGGTGGCATCACCGTCGGAACCGAGACAGCCGGTTTCATCCGCAATGTCTACGCCGAGAATATCGTGATGGAGAATCCCCGCATGCCTCTCTACTTCAAGACACGCCGTCCGCGCGGAGGAGGTGCCGAGAATATATGGATCAACAACGTGCGCGTCGAAAATGCCAACGGTCCGGCCCTTCAGATGGATATGCTCGGCAGTCCCTCGTGGATGGGTGCGCTGGCAGAGCGCCTTCCCGCACAGCCTGTCGGCAAGGTGACGCCCGCTTTCCGCAACATCCATGTCGACAATCTCGAAGTCGGCACCTGCCGCCTGCTCATCCAGGCCAAGGGCCTTCCGGAAATGCCTGTCGAGAATCTCACCGTCACTAACGTGAAGTCGGCCAACAAGAATATCAAGCTCCAGGACGTCGGCACTTTTGAAATCACCTTCAAGGACTGAACCGGCGATGGGATTTCATAGATTCATCCTCTCCGCAGCTCTTTTCACGGGGCTGTGGGGCCTTGGCGCCCGCGCCGCCGTGCATGACATCACCGCCTACGGTGCCGTCAGCGACACCACACGCCTTTCCACCGAGGCCGTGCAGCGCGCCATCGACGCCTGCGGCAGCGCCGGAGGTGGCACGGTGCTCGTCCCGACCGGCTCCTACAAAATCGGAAGCATCTTCCTGCGCGATAATGTCACCCTGCATCTCGAAAACGGCGCCACGCTTTTCGGAAGCACCGACATAGCCGACTATACGCCTGTAAAGACCGATTATGTATCGCTCCGCACCCACACGCCGACCATACAGCTCATCTATGCCGACGGCGCCTCGGGAGTGGCCATCACCGGCGAGGGCACTATCGACGGCCGCGGCCGCGCTTTTCCGAAACTCTCGTGGAACGACGAGGGGATAACCCGTCCGCATCTCCTCCGCTTCATCCGCTGCACGGATGTGAGGGTCAGCGGTGTGACGCTGAAAAATTCCGGTTGCTGGATGCAGCACTATCTCGCTTGCGACCGCGTGAAAATCGACGGTATCACCGTGTTCAACCGTAATAACTACAACAACGATGCCCTTGACCTCGACGGTTGCCACAACGTCACAGTCTCTAACATGATTGCCGATTCCGACGACGATGCCATCACCCTCAAGAGCACCTCGCCGCGTCTATGCGAGGATATTGTAATAAGCAACTGCGTGGTGTCAAGCCACTGCAACGCCATCAAGCTCGGCACGGAGACCAACGGCGGCTTCCGCAACATCATAATCCGCGGCATAACCGTGAAACCCTCCGCCGACCAGTCGACCCAGTTCTTCGGCTACCCCGGGGGCATAGGCCACGGTGCTATTGTGCTTGAGATTGTCGACGGCGGCACGATGAGCAATGTCGACATCGCCGACATCACCATCCGCGGCACCGAATCCCCCATTTTCATCCGTCTCGCTGACCGTGGGCGCCCATATTCGCCCGATGTGCCGGTGGAAAATGTCGGGACCATCAGCGGAATCCGCCTCCACGACATCATGATTGACGAGGCCGGTCCGACCGGAAGTTCCATCACCGGACTGGAAGGACATCCGGTCTGCGACGTGGAGCTGCGCAATATCACCATCCGCCATGCCGGAGGTGAGCCGGTCACTCCCGCCCCGGCCGACGAAAAGCGTGCCGAATATCCCGAGTCTACGATGTGGGGCATCCTCCCGGCCAAAGGTTTCTGGCTCAACCACACCCGCAACATCACCTTCGACAACGTCCGCGTCGAAACCCTCGCCCCCGACGCCCGCGAAACCATCGTCGCCACTGACTCCCCATCCCTCCTCATAAAATAATCCCCGTCCCCCCACCATCCCCAAATATTCCGGCGTCATCACACCCCCAAAATTCCACGCTGTAGGGACGCGGCATGCCGCGTCCGGGAAAAGGCGGGGAATAAAATGGCACAGTTCCTATGTCTGCTTTTTCATTGCAAACATAGGAACTGTCTTTGTGTGCCTTATTATAATACCAAGCACTTGCGTGCTTGATTTCGAGGGGCTTAATCCAGTTTATACACCTCAGATCCGGCCAGAAGGAAGCACCCTGTTCCGTAATCGTCGAAATCAGGCTTTGAATCATAAGCCACCGGCTGACCGTCTTTTGGCTCCTTGCCGGTGCCCTGCACATAACCTAAATATCCGTCGGGATGCACGGCCTCGTTTACCATCGCGTTCCACGCCTTGGTGACAACCGGAAGATACTTCGCGCGATCCAGGATGCCGTTGTTGATGCCCCAGGCCATGCCGTAGACAAACAGAGCGGTACCCGTCAGCTCTTTGCCGCCGAAATTGCTGCCGTCGTGGAGGCTCACGTTCCAGAAGCCGTCCTCGCGCTGACACTTAACAGCGGCCTCACACATTGCCTTGAGGTCGGCGATGTAGGCTGCGCGGTGAGGGTCGTCGGCAGGAATCTCGTCAAGCACACGCACCAGGGCCGCCACTACCCAGCCGTTGCCGCGCGACCAGTAGCAGTTCTTGCCGTTAGGCTCCTTGTAGGGGGGCACGAAGTCCTTGTCGCGCCACCACAGACCCTCTTTCTCGTTGAAGAGACCACCGGCGAGGGTGTTGCGTGACCAGTTATACATCTCCCATGCCTTCTCGTTGTAGCGCCGGTCGCCGGTGAGGGCGCTCATCTTGGCGAGCAGCGGCATACCCATCTGTATAGCGTCAATCCAGGTCCAGTCGTCGACCTGCGGAGTGTTGACGAGCATATTCATACACGCCTTTGTCTTGGTGAGCATCTTGGGCTCCGGAGTGAGGCGGTAGAGGTCTATGTAAGTCTGTCCGCAGCAGTAGTTGTCGGCATTGCGGGTGGTGGTGTCGTCGCGGCGCATGCCCCATTTGAAGCCGTCGCCCCACTGGTAGGCATAATCATAGTAGCGATTGTCGGGGTAGATGGAATAGAGAGCCATCAGACCCTCGAAATAGACGGCGCGGGTCCAGATATTGGCCTCGTAGACCTTCTTGCGGGAATAGTAGGGGATGCCGAGCAGCGGGTCAGGATGCTTTTTGAGATAGTGGTCGTTGACTTTGACCAGCGTATTCAGGATTTCCTTGCGCTGAGGCAGCTCACCGGCTCCCTGCGAGGGGAGCGCGAGGAGCGCTGTAATAGCGAGAAGCAGTAGCTTTTTCATTGGTTTATCGTTGGTTTCAGTGATTTTAGAGGGCGTTTAATGTAATTTCGAGAGGGTCAGCGGAGTGAGTGTCACTCGCGAGTTGAGGCCCGAGGGGATTGTGGGCCAGTCGCCGAAGGTGAATTGCTTCGCGTTTGTGACCGAGGCTATGTTGGCGTCCTTGAATATGCGCCATTCCACTCCGCGTCGCTCGAAATCGGCTATGCGGTTGGCCTGGAGATTGGTCACGTCGATTTCCATGTGGTTCACACCCGGACGGAGGTAGCGGCCGACGCGGAGGGTGAAGGGCACGCTCCATACCTTGCCTGCGGGAACGCCGTTGATTTTCACGTCGGCGCTCTCGCGCACGTCGCCGAGGTCGAGCAGCCAGTCATCGGCCGATTCGGGATTGTCGAGGGTGAACTCCACGGTGTAGCGCCCGGTGCCGAAGTTGACCTTGGCAGTTGAGTCAGGCAGTGCGCACCACTGGGTCAGGGTGTCGGTGGCGAATGTACCGTCAATAGCCGGCTCGCTCTGCGGGAAGGAGACAGACCATCCGCGGCTGATTTCGATAGGCTCACCCTTGGCCTCGGTGTAGGCCCAGGGGGTGAAATCCACAGGCTGACGGAAGGTCTTGAGCAGGAGCGACTGCCCTGGAGCGAGCTGCAGACGCACCTCTGTCGTTCCCTGGCGCGATGTATGTGTCTGCGCCATGCCGCGCTCACCCGTCAGCGGGTCGAGTATCTCGGCGGCGGGTACGGGCCCGTTGAGCCTTACCCATCCGTCGAGCGGACGGTCGTTGAGCAGGGTGATGAAGTAGTTGTGGCCTCCGGCCTCGTTGCGACGGCGGATGATGGAGAGGCCGTAGTCAGTGCGCATGCTCTCGGGTTCGACGCCGGTGAGCTGAAGCGCCTCGGCATAGTCGGGGGCGGTGATGATGCGTCCCTTGCCGTAGGGTGTGGCCGTGGCTTCCGTTCCGATGGCGGGAAGTTTGGAGGTCAGACCGGCGAGTTCCTTACGGCGCTTTTCGAGATTGCCGAGACCGGGGACATCCGACGGTGTCTCGCCGATGAACACCAGTGTGGCGCCGGCTTCGGCGAGCTCGAGCATGCGGCGCAGCGATGCGGCGGGAATTATCCGCGTGGGCGGCACGATTATTGCGCCGTAGGTGGCGCCCCCCTCGGCTGTGAGGTGGCCGTCGGTGCCCACGTTCACTCTGTCGAGCAGCGCGTCGGAGATATAGTCGGAGTCGTAGCCGGCGTCGATGATTTCGTGGACGGCGCGCTTGATGTCGGGCATGCGCTCGTCCATTTTGTGAATCTCAAACATCATGTATGGTCTGCCCCCGTGACGCTGCCACACATTGTCTATCGGAAAATAGAGCAGGAAATCATTGTCGGGCACACCTGCCGAGAGAAATGACTGGCAGCGGGTGATGTAGCTGAACAGTGAGTCGGCGTCGCGCCAGATGCTGTTGGTGGGCGACATGTTGATGGAGGCATAGAACATCCATCCCGGAAACGCCACGCCTTTGGGCGAATAGGGGGCGCCGTGGAAATACACATGGTTCACTCCCGAGCAGAACATCTGGTCGAGTTCGGGCTTGCAGCGCGAGAGCGAGGTGCGGAAGTGCTCGGTGAGCCATGTGAGGGTCTCGGCTGATGTGAGTCGTTTGCCGGTGATATGTGCGGCCGACGATGCGAATTTCAGCACGGCGGGGTCGGCGTCGCTCCGTCGTGTCGGACCGTCCTGGTTGAGTCCGGGAATACTGAATGTGGTCTGTCCGAATGACTCGCACTCGGGGATGTCGACGGCGGCATAGAGGTCTATGATATTCGCGGGCGAGCCGTGGCTCTGATTGCGGATACGTGCGCCGCGGGCGTGTGCGCGCGCCATCCACACGTCGGTGAAATTCTCACGCAGCATGCGGCCGAGGGTGTAGCGGTAGTCGCGGACAATCCTTGCACGCAGCTCGTCGTGGTTTTTCTCGTCGATGAACTCGGGGATATAGAGTTCAAGGCTGTAACCGTGGTCGCGTCGGAACTCGTCGAGTATGTTGTCGGCCCAGTCAGCGTTGTAGACCTCGTAGGAGTCGTTGAAGAAGGTGTCGGGAGTCTTGCATCCGGAACTTTTGAAGGCGCGGTCGAAGCGGTCGAGATAATGGTTCACGGCGGTGCTGTCGTAGTGGTTGACCACGAGGCCCACGCCACCGGGAGCGGCGCGTTTCACCTTCTGGAAGGTGCGTCCGGAGAAGATGGCGTAGACAGTCCAGTCACCTTTGGCTTTCGGAGCCTTCCAGTCGAGCACTGTGTCGCGTCGCAGACGTTTCGTGATGTCGATACGTCTGTCGCCGTTGACAGCTATGATGCTCTGCAGTGTCGCCACCGGGCGCTGGCGCGCGTCTTTCGGGACGATTTTGCCCGAGAGTTTCTTTCCGGGGCTTACGGTCCACTGCTCTACCACCCGGCGGCGGGCACTGCGGTCGGTTCCTACTTCCGGACCGCCGAAAGGCCAGCCTGTGCCGTTGTTCATGTCGGTCTGCAGCCCGAGGCGCTCACCTTCGGCTATTGTGTGGCCGAGCATTTCCATCCATTTGGGCGAGAGGAAGTCGATGTCGCTGGCCTCGTTGCCTTTCACTCCGTAGATGGGGGTGATTTCAACTCCGCCGAGTCCTTTTTTCGCAAATTCCTCGAGGTTATAGGTCAGTCCCTCGCGGTCGACGGCGCTTCCGAGCCACCACCAGCGCACGAAGGGGCGGTTTTCGACCGTCGCGGGATACCAGTCGAGCTGCGACGGGGTGACGTCTGCCTGCCTGTCCTCAGCTGCTCCCGCGGTTGCGAGAGAGCTGAGGAGACAGAGCGATAATATGCTTCTAAAACTTTTCATAATCAGATTGTTTCCGGATTTATGGACGCTGATAGGTCAGACCCATCAGGCCGATTACCACGTCGCCCGACAGGGTTTCGACGGTCAGCGACGAGAGCTCGCGTGCGGGGTCTGTCGGGATGTCGAGCGCCACGCCTGCTCCTCCCTTGATGTAACGGTCGGCCGCTCCCTTGAGCCCGAGTTCATCGCCGGGCGTGCGGGTCATGCGGCCCGTAGTGAAGAGGACGCGGTAGGGGGGCAGTGCGCCGGGAGCCTGCGCGAAGGCATGGTCGTCGTGGTAGAAGTCGAGTTCTATCGGAGCCCAGTTGTGGGGATTGACAAGCGGCGTCACCTCCTCGCCCCCGTCGGTGTAGCGGACGCGGATGAGGCCGTTTTCGATGCCCCACTGCATGTGGTTGGTCGAGCCGGCCATGAGCAGGTAGAGGTGGGAGGCACGTCCCGAGAGGCCGACGGTGGCGCTGTCGGGATAGTTGTCCCAGAGCGAGGTGAAGAGTATGTTGCGCCCTTCGGCGGGGAGGGCGAAGCTGATGCCGCTTTCGGTTTTCAGCACTCCCCCTTCGGCTGCGAGACGCGCGCGCAGGCCGGAGTCGTCGATGTCGGCCGTCAGTTGCGGGTGACACCATTCGCCCACTCCCTGTTTGGGTATCTGCAGGGTGGTCACGTCGGGACGGGGCGAGAGATATTCGTTGCGGAATATGTCGGTCACGGAGGCATTGTAGGCGCCGCTGAGGTCGGCCGTCTCGCAGAGTTCTGGGCGGATGTCGCCGAAACCGTTTTCAGGCACACCGACGGCCGGGGCGAGCTCCCTGACCTCAGCGCTCCAGTATTTCAGGTTGCCGTCGGTCATCTCGCGGAATGTCACGAGGCCTTCCGAGCGCTCGCGTCCTGTGGGCGCGGGGCTGAATTTCCCGGCCTCCGTAATCTCGATGTCGAGTTCCGGTGCGGAGCCTGCGGCGATGACTATGCGCGGTGTGCCGATGGAGTTTTCTGCCGTGATCCACTTGGCGGAGTGCCCGTTGACTTTTACGCTTTCCACTCCGCCGACAGGCACTGTGAGTTCGAGTGCAGCGTTTCGGGCGTAACGGTTGTTTATTTTATAGGATATACGTCGGCCTTCGCGTCGGAAGCTGTAGGAGATGTCGGGGAGAGTGACTGAGGCTTCGTCCCATGCGGCGGGGAAGCCGGGGACGAGTCTCACCACGGGATTTTTGGCGAGCAGGTCGGGGCGCACTCCGAAGAGTCCTTCGGTCAGCGCGCGGCTCCATACGCCGATTGGGTCGGCGAAGTCGCGGTAACACTCGCCGCGGGCGGCGTCATAGTGGCTTATCTGGCCGAAATTGAGAGGCGAGGCGCCGAGATACATATTGTCGGCGGCCACGCTCTTCATCAGCCCGTAGGCTTCCTCGGCGCGTCCTGCCTGCCAGTAGGCGAGGGCGGTGTGCATTACCTCGGCTATGGCCACATTGTTGATGCTCCAGGAGTAGGGTTTCCAGTTGGTGGTGGAGAGTGTGGCGAGGCCCTCGGGCATACCCTCACCCTTTACGGGGATGTGTGGTATCTCGCGGTCGACATAGCAGGTGGCGGCGTAGGCCTTGAACGGATCAGCGATTTCGGAGTCGATGGCGTGGTAGATGGTCCACAGGGCGGCGCCGCTGTGGAGGCGCTTGTGGCCTCCGCGGTCACGGTATTCGGCCCAGTGGCCGCGGTCACGGAGCCAGAGGGTGCTGTCGATGGCGGCTGCTATGGCGTCGGCCTCGCGGATGTAGGGCGTCGGGTCCTCGCCGATGGCTTCGGCCACCTGTGCCGTCAGGCGGTTGGCAAATAGATTGTAGGCCGAGGAGTGGGTGACGGCACCGCCGCTGTAGTAGAGGGCGTCGCTGGCCCAGATGCAGCAGTATGCGTCGTAGAGGTGGTCGCCGTCAGGGTCGAAATTGCGTTTTTCCCAGTCGAGATGCAGCTTGACCACCGGGAACAGACGGCGCATGGCTGCGGTGTCACCCGTGTGACGGAAGTGGCGCAGCATGGCGTCGACGTAGACGAGGTTCATGTCGTAGTGCGACATCTCGCTCTTCTTTCCCGGGCGGCGGCAGATGTAGCCGTTGCTGTACATGGGTGTGCCCCAGCGCTTTTCGGCGCGTGCGAGGTTGAGTTTGGTGTCCTGGCGCGGGTGGGAGAGCGTCGGGGGGATGTCGGTAATCTGATTTGCTGCGTAGGTGTCGAAGTGGGTTAGCGCACGGTCATGGCGACCTATGGCGTCACCCGCGTAGGCTCCGCGCCAGCCGAGATGTGGTGTACGCCAGCCGATTGAGCCGTGAAGCCACGCCTGGCCGCTCCATATCGCGTCGGCGGCTATCGCAAGCGCTCCGCCGAGCGGGTTGAGCCATGAGTCAGGGGTGGAGAAGGCCACGGTCGACGCGATTTCCTCCCTTTCCTGCTCCGCGCGGGTCATCAGAGCTTTCAGCGATTTGCTCTTCGGGGCTTCTGCGCCCGGGATGAGGGCGAGATATTTGCTTTCGCCGGGGCGCAGGGTGATTTCACCTTCGTAGACGGGCTGGTCGGTGATGCGGTGTGAGTCGGCGGGGATTATCAGGGTGAGTTTCTTGCGCTCCTTGCGCCCGAAATCCACCGTCAACACATCCTTTTTCACCGAGAAGATGTTTCCGGTGCAATATTCCGGCTTGAGGTCGAAGCAGGTCGGGTCGTCGACACCGAGGTCGCCGTTGCGTGAAAAGCCTTTGTCAGCCACACCGCCGAAGCGGACGGGTATGGTGACTTTTTTCTTGGTCGTGTTGCTGACGCGCCAGAGCGCCATGTCGCTGCTGCGCATCACCTGCGCCTCGACCTCGACTCCTCCCTGCGAGTAGTCCATGCGTCCCGGAGTGTAACGGGCCGTACATTCCCCGGCAGGGAGAGTCAGACGGAGATTGCCCCCCATGTTGGGGAGATAGATTCCGAATTCGGGATAGTCGCTGCACTCAAGGCGGAAACCGGTGTGGGCACCGTAGAGCGCGCGGTTGAAACGGGCCTTTCCGTCGACCGCAACCGCCCCCTCACCGTCCGGAACATAATGGCGCATCCGCACCTCATCCCTGACAGCAGTGCCGGAGGCCTCGGAAGCGCCGGGCTTAGTCCCGCCGGCAGCGGGAGCCCCCGCTGCCGCAATCAGCAGCAAAGCGCTCAGTATATTCTTGGAAATCAGATTCACAAATAAATGGTTGATTGAGTTTAGTAAAGTGGAAGAAACCTGGAGGTGATAGCCCGATAGCTTTGATTACTCTGAGAGCTCTGATAACTCTGATTTTAGTCCAATTGGACTAATTAGCCTAATTGGGCTAATTTGACCAATCAAAGCTAACCAAAACCAAACTCACCCTCCTTTTTCTTCCCGTCAGGGCAACGGCTTGAGGCCTTCCCAGCGAACATCCCAGGTGCCGTCTTTCGGGAAGCCGGGATTTTCGGTCTCGCAGCCGTCCCATCCGGCACACATGAGCGCCACGGTGGTCAGCAGACCGCCGTTGCCGGGCAGGTAGCAGCGCAGACGCTTGTCCTGATAGTTATGTCCGTTGGGGAGATAGGTATTGGTGCGCTTGTCCATGAGCAGGGCGTTGACAGCCTTTTCGGGATGGCCGAGGCGCACGGCGTTCATGGCAGTTGTCGGGTAGTCCCAGCCCCAGGTCTTGTCCCAGTTCCAGTTGTCGTAAACCCAGTCGAAAGTGTTGTCCATGATGTCAGCCTTGACCAGCGGCGAGTTGGGAAGGATGCCGACGGCGGCAAGCACAGCCATGTGGTCGGAGGTCAGACGGATGTCGCTGTATGTTTCAGGTGCTGTCTCTGCTGCGAGATAGAGGCTGTCTTTGGCTGCGAGAGGCGAAAGAGTGGCCACGATGTCGTCCCACTCGGCCACGCGGGGCTCACCCTTGCGCTCGCGCCATTTCTGTGCGGTGTTGAGGGCAAAGTGCCAGTAGGCGAGCTCGAAAGGCGGATTGACAGTCTCGGCTGCGCGGAGAGTTTCCTGTGCGGGTATGATGCCGCGCAGAGTCGAGCGTCCGAGTGAATCCTTGTCGACGAAATCGGCCATGAATTCCGCGGTACCCTGCACGAGATCGTAGTATCTGTTGATGAGCGCCGAGTCGGGACGGGCGCGGTAGAGGAGTTCGGCGAGATAGATGAGGTGGGGCTGCTGCCAGATGAGGAAGGAGCCGACCTTCGACGGAGCCTCGATGCCCGATGGGTCGGTCATCTTCATCCAGCGGAGGCCCTTGAAACCCTGTCGGGCGGCGATGTCGCGGGCTACACCGGCCGAGGTCTCATACCAGGGGAGGGTGCGGTCGAGCAGGTCCTCGTGGCCCCACAGGGCGAACTGTGCCTGATGCCACCATATCATTTCCATGTGGAATTTTCCGAACCATGAGTTGTAGGTGAGGCCCGTTTCCTGTGGAGGTGTCGAGCCTGCACACTGGATGGCAAGGAGATATTGCGAGAGCACTACGCGGCGCTCCAGTTCGGCTGCGCGCGGGTCGGTGCAGTGGCTGAAATCCACAACTCCGCCCTTGCTCCAGAAGTCGGTCCAATAGTCCGACGAAGCCTTGCGTGTGTCGGCGAGAGAGGCGTTGGCATTCTCCGGCGCCTCGGGGGTGAATGTAGCGGTAATGGTCCATTCGTCGGCGGTCGGGGTGATGGTGGCGGTGTTGCGTCCGGTCATCACCGGGGCTTCCGCACCGGTCCATGCGAGGTTGATATAATAGGCCGTCGAGTCGAGAGTGTGGCGGAGGACGGCGTGGGTAGCGTCGGAGCTTATGATTTCAGTCAGGTGAAGCGAATCGGCGCTCCAGTTGCAGGCGTCGTCGCAGTGGCCTCCGGTCGGGTAGGGGAGACGTAGGCTCACGGGCAGACGCTTTTCCGACCGTATGGAGGCGGCCACCATGTCGGCCTGGGGATGCACATAGGTGCGCACGCTCACCGGCGAGCCGTCGACCTTGAAATCGGAGCGGATTTCACCGTTCCACATATCGAGGGTCTGGTCGATGTCGCTTATCCGTTCGGGTTTGAGGTCCGCGAAGCCGAGCGCTCCGAGGTGGAGGCGGTGGGGATTGACGCGATACCAGTTGGCTGCGTCGTGCTGACGTCCCTTCTCGTTGAACTGCACGGCATAAGGCTCCGTGCGGCCGCGTCCGAAGTCATAATCCTTGAGTGTTTCCTCGAATCTGAGGCTGTCGGGGTTGGGGAAACTGTGCCATCCCCACTGGCTCTGAGTGCCCAGGGGCACACCGTTGCGGTAAAGCTCGGGGAAAGTCTGGAGGCCGGTGACGTCGACAGTGACGGCAAACTCACCATTGCCCACCGAAAGCGACGCCAAAGTGTCGATTGACGTGATGTGGGGATTGTTGCGCTCCACGAGTGCCTGACGGTCGATGGCCGAAGCCTTCCCGCAAGCAACAAAAACCTGCATCGACGCACACAGCGCCGCTGCACAGATAAAATTCTTAAAACTCATCGGATTTAAGTCTATGATATGGTCGGTTTAAGGTAAAAAACTTTCCGCAAAGTTACCACTTTTCCACCAAACAATCAATTTTAAATTATGAAATGATAAATTCAGGAATGTATTGTTAAAAAACATTAATGATTAGGCGCTGATTGCTTGGGGCTGTTACTTTGAAACGGATATTATGGCTAAATTTGCAGGTGGTTACGGTGTCGGGTGTGATGCCGGTGACTGCATGGATATGAATTTTAATTAATCATTACCTTAGATAATAACCAGTTATCATGAAATTTCTTTCATCACTGTTTATCGCTCTGGCGCTGCCGGCTATGGCGGCGACGGCGCAGGTGCCTGCCGATTCTGTCACTGTGTTTATGATCGGCGATTCGACTATGGCCAATAAGCCTCTCGACAAGGAGAATCAGGAACGCGGATGGGGTCAGATGCTTCCCATCTATTTCGAGGGTCCGATAAAGGTTGACAATCATGCTGTCAACGGTCGCTCGTCGAAGAGTTTTATCGACGAGGGGCGCTGGGAGAAGGTGCGCGAGCAGATCCGCCCGGGCGACTATGTGATTATCCAGTTCGGCCACAATGACGAGAAGGCCAAGAGTCCTGACCGCTACACGGTGCCCGGCTCGACTTTCGATGCTAATCTGAAGAAATTCGTGAACGAGACCCGCGAGAAGGGTGGAACGCCGATTCTGATGAATTCGATTGTGCGCCGCAATTTCCCTGCCAACGGTATAGCTGCGGCTCAGACCGACGACCGACAGAAAACCTGGAAGAAGGGTCTTGAGAATTATCCTGCCGAGGGTGACACTCTTGTGGATACCCACGGAGATTACCGCATAGCTCCCTGCAATGTGGCCGAGGAGATGGGTGTGGCTTTCGTCGACATGAACGCTCTGACCCACGAACTTGTGCAGGGTCTCGGCAAGGATGCCTCTAAGTCGCTTTACATGTGGATGCCGGTGGGTGTCTATGAGTTCGCGCCCAACGGACGCATCGACAATACTCACCTGAATGTGTTCGGCGGCATTGTCGTGTCGCGCCTGGCGGTCAACGCTCTCGCCGAGAAGGTTCCGACCCTGCGCCCCTACATCCGCCGCACGGTCTACAACCTCAATAAGTAAGACTTTATTTTATTTAGAATTTAAGAAACAGTTCCTGTGTTTGCAACGAGAATAGCAAATACAGGAACTGTGCTTTTTATTCAAGTGGATTAATCTTTCCGCGGAATCCTGCCGGAATCCGACAGTCCGCAGGGTATTCAGCGTCCTTCTATCCAGGCTTCGAGTGTGGCTCTGTATGACCTGGAAACCTGAATTGTGGCTCCGGGCAGGATGAGCATATTGCCTTCTATGCAGGTGACATGGTCCATGTTGACCACGTAGGATTTGTGGATGCGTAAGAAGCCCGTCGCAGGCAGCTCGGTGAGGAGCGAGTGTAACGGAGTCCGGGTTACGATGACACTATCCGCAGTGACGACCTTTACATAGTTTTCCACGGCCTCGATGTAAAGAATATCGGCAAAACGGACTTTATGGAGCTTTCGGTCGGCACGCAAAAACATGAAATCGCGGTTCCTGACGCCAGTGTGACAGTTGAAAAAATCGCGAGCTTTCGTCACCGCTTTCAGAAATCTCGGAAAAGAGACGGGTTTCAGCAGATAGTCAATCACATCGAGCTCATAGCCTTTCAGCGCAAACTCTCCGTAGGCGGTGGTGATGATAACCATAGGCGGGTCAACAAGAGTGGCTATGTAGTCAAGGCCGGAAATGAAAGGCATCTCGATATCAAGGAAAATCAAGTCAACGGATTCACCTGATTTAAGGAGAGAATTGAGTTGCAGTGCATCCTCGCACTCTCCGATGTTTTCAAGCCAGTCTGTGCGGCTGATGTAGCGGGCGAGGCCTTCGCGTGCTATTGGCTCGTCATCGACTATCAGGCAGCGGATATTTCGGTTCATGTCGGCAGGCTGGAGTAGATGGGTTTTAGGGTTAGTGTTGCATGAAAGGAGTCTGATTCTTTTTCAAGAACCAGCGAGTGCGACGGCCCGGGATAGAGGAGGGCGAGGCGGCGCCTGAGGTTGTCGAGTCCGAGTCCCGCCGCTTCCGTGCGATGGGTGCCGTCAGTTTGCGGAAGAGAGTTGACCACATGCAGGCACAGCATTGACGCGTCGGTGAGGCCGAATGAAATGCAGATGCGGTAGTCACCACCGACATGTTTGAACGCGTTTTCGACGAGCGGTATGAGCAGGAGGGGATATATGAACAGTCCGGCAGATTCGTACGGCAGGACAATATCGGTATCAAGATGCAGGGAGCGGCTTGTGCGCAATGAACAGAGGCTGATGAATTTTTTCAACACATCTATCTCACTCGTTATCCTGACAGGCTTTTCCGGAGAATAGAGCTGATAGCGGAGCACTTCGGAGAGTGATTCCACTGTGCTGCGTGCAGCCTCATTGTCTTCGTCAATCTGCACATAGATTGTGTTGAGCATGTTGAAGAGGAAGTGGGGATGATACTGTGTCCGCAGCAGCCGCAGTTCAACGGCAAGTTGCTCGCTGCGTGTTTTTTCGAGAGTGATGGCCTGACGGGTGAGTCTGCGGTCACGCTCATTGCTGCGGCAATATGAATAGTAAAGACAGGTGAAGAGAACGGTTACGGTGAGCGGAAGAATTATCTGGGTGAAAGTCATATTGTCCGGGTCGATATTGTGTGACACTGACATCGCGCTCAGAGCACACGCGGTAGCGAAAAGAGCCACAATGAGATACTCGGTGGCCGCACAGAGACAACGGTGCCCGAAACTTATCAGTACCGGAGTGAGGAGCACCGCAATAAACGAATAGCCCCACGTCATCAGCAGCTCTGCCATGATGAAGGTGCGAGTGTGGATATGCCAGTAATTTTCGCCTATGGTCAGGTCATGGGAAAGACGTATGACACTGAACAGGATTGCCGCAAGCACAAAGGAGCGTCCAAGGGAGTTGAGGATACGTTTCATAACTCAAAATTACACGAAAATACCCGAAACTCAAAGCCTTTCGAGCTCTTCGGGGCCTACGGGGACACTGGAGCCAGATGATTTGCGTCCGGTGTGGAATTTGTAGCTGAACGAGAAGCCTGCGATGCGTCTGAATTCCGTTTCTTCGAAGAAGGATGTGCGTCCGCCGAGCCTGATTGTCGTTCCGGTTTTGTTTGTTGCGAGGATGTCACGGATGAAGAGTGTCACGGATGCCTTGCGTTTCATGAAACTTTTGCGGACAGCAGCGTCGATACTGCCAAATGGCCGGAGAAGGACTTGACCGTAGGCCATTTTTCCCGTGTAGGCGGCTTTGAGTTCGGCGTTACACCCTGCACCGAGCTCAAACCTGTTGTCGAGGCTGACTATGGGAGTGAGACGCCGAGTTGACTCGCGTTGCGGGCCGTCGTACCAGTCATAGCGATTGTAGAGCCCGATGGCGGTGACGGTTATATTCCACCGGCGGCCTATAGGCTGGTTGGCGAGTATCAGGCGGAGGCCTGTCTGAAGATAATAGGGGAGGTTTTCAGCTGCGACATATACGCAGCGGTCGGAAATCTCATGATAGCTTTTCATTATGGCGTCCGCAGAGTAGGTCAGGAACAGGGCGCACTGAAGTCGTCCGCCATGGGAAAAACCTAACTGAAGATTGTCGGACGTCGAGGAGTGCAGATGGATATTGCCTCCGGCATGAGTGTATTCGTCAAACACGTATATGAATGGATTCAGATCTGCGTAGTTCGGCCTGTCGACACGCCGTGAATAGGAGAGCATAAAAGCTGCGCCGCCCGGTGTGAGATATTTTATTTCAGCGGCCGGTACGATGTCGAAGGTATTGATTCTGTAAGAGGTGTCGGCGGCGGCCTCGTTGCCAGAAAAGGTTCCGTGGAGCCTTTCATGTTCGAGGCGAGCGCCGACAGTCGCGGCAAAGCGGCCGCGGGTGAAAGAAATCTGTGTGTAGGCTGCGTTGGTGTTTGCCCGGTAACGGAAAGTGGAACTAAGATCCGGATTGTGAGTCCAGCCGCCGGCACCGCGGTCATAATAAATTCCGGTATTGTTTATGGATACAAAGGTGTTTTTGATTCCTGCCTGGAATTTTATGTCTTTTCCGACAGGTCGGGTATAGTCAATCCTGTCGATAAACCAGCGGACACGACCCTCCACTGTACTGCGGAGAGTGTCGGGCGTAGTGCTTTGGAGGAGTTGGTGCTCTGAAGTGTTGTATCGGAAGTGGTTTATCCCGACGATTAGTTCCGCACCTGATGTGAAACAGTGGTCAAGATATATGTCGGTCATGAGATTGCGCCAGCGCGAGCGGTTACGGTTGTCTGAGCAGTCAATTTCGGAAAGAAGCGGGATGCTGGAGTCCATGCGCCCGAACTCGTTGCGGCAGTTGCGACTGAGATTCAGTGATGTCCCTAAGGATGTGTTTGGAGAGAAGTGGTATCGCCATCCACCCTTGACTGTGTGGGCATTGTCGGTACGTCGGCGCGATGAGGTCTGGAACATGCGGTTGTCATCGGTTATATAATGGCGGTCGATGTCGAGGCGGATTCTCTGTCGGGCGGCGAAAAAGGAATATAGCAGTGAAAATTCCGATCGCCCGGTGTTGTAGGCGAGGTTCAGGCTTCCGTTGCCGCGGAGATTGCGCCAAGCAGACAGTCCACCGTTTAGGCCGAGTGTAAGGCCGCGCTCGCGGATACGACGTGTCGATATTTCGATGACTCCGTTTTTGTCTGCCGCGTCATCTCTGGCGCTTGCGGTTGTGCGCAGAGTGATTGTGCTGACAGTTGATGCCGGAAGTGAGCGGAGATAGTTTGCGAGCTCCTGCCCTCTGAGATAGGTTTTCTGTCCGTCGATACTGATTGTGGCTCCGCGGTTTCCGTAAAGACTGACAGAACCGTTGTCGCTGACGTTCACACCCGGTATCGAGCCGAGTGCGTCCAGGAGAGTGCCGCTCTGTCCCATTACGGTTGATTTGAGGTCGTAGACTGTTCTGTCGGGTGTCACTCTGACTGCGGGTGTCCTGGCTGTCACCACTATCTCGCCGAGATGCTGTTGCGCTATTCCGGCTGAGGTATCGGTCGGGAGGGTTGTCTGTGCGGTGCAGAAAATAGCTTCGGCGAGCGTGACTATCGTTGCTGTGATGATTCGGATTGGTAATGTGAGGCGTCGCTCCATAAGGTATGATTGATTTTGGAGCGAAGTTAATCTGAATGGCTGTGACGTGGAAATTATAGTGACCAAAGGTCGTCCCGGCGTTATGAAATGCAGACGGGATATAAAAAACCGGCGTGGGGGGAGGGTTTCACAACCATCGGCCACGCCGTTTTAAACAATAGCATCAATTTCAAAAATAGATTACAGAAGCCAGCTTATCTGCTGTGGCAGTGTAGTCTGGACATTCATTATTGTCCAAGTGTTTTTTATCAAATTTCGTATAATTATCTTCAGTAAACGGAGTCGCGGAGACGTTTCATTTACATGTTGCAAAATTACTATGTAAACAGCGCTCTCACCATACCTAAATTTAAGTATTTTCGTGGGGTTGCGGAGCGCGGACTAATTGAAATCAATTAGGAGAGGGCGTGGAGGGGCTTTCGGATGGGCTTTTGGAGGCTCCGGAAGGGGTGTTGCAAGGGGTGTTTACGCTGTGGCCGAGGCGGGAGGGTGAGGTGAGGGGAATGATGCGTTTGCGGGAGCTGCGGCGGCGTGCCTGCTCCTGACGGCGGCGCTCCCGACGGTTCCCGGCTACGGGCTCGGTTTGCCCGGCGGAATCGTAACCGCTGCCGGAGTCGGACGTCGCTGGAGATATGGAGTCACCGGCGCTGTGCCCGGAGTCATGAAGGGCGCGGAGTCGGTCGATGAGTTGGCGGTCGATATTCCCGGTCTGTTCCTGCTCGCGGATTTTTCTGATGACGGCACGGCGGCGTGCGGCTGAGGAGCGCTCGACGGCACGGTCTATTTCGGGGCGCAGGAGGGTGAATATAATCTGCCCCTCGAGGGTGAGTGAGTCCATGTCGGCCTTTTCGGAAAGGATGTAGCTCCCGATAAATGTGATAAGGGTGTTGCAGAGGGCGGCGCCGTCGGGCAGCAGACGGCAGGTGTCGGCGATGCGGAGTGTCAGTGCGGCATAAAATTTTTTCGAAACGGGGAGCTGCGGAGTGGTGGCCTTTTTCATGGTAACGGGAGGATTTTGCGGTGAGATAATCGGTTAAGAATGTTTGTCTGCGACAAATTTACATGCGGAAATGCACGAAAAAGGTGCGATAATGCAAAAAACGATACAAAAGTGAGCCCTTTCGCTTGCCGGTTCGGAAAAAAGTCTTACCTTTGCAGCCGGGTAAGTCCTACACGACCAGCTCCCCGAGAACTCCGCCAGGTCTTGATCGAAGCAACGGTATCGGGTTGTAGCGGTGCGATGTAGTCAGCTTACCCTTTTTTCGTGTCGTTTTTTGAGGTATGCGGCTTGTAAAAACATATCGTCAGATTTCAGCGGGCGTTTCACAATCCCCTTATCACTTCAACCTTCCCTTCAGGATAAATGTTAAAGAATCAAGAAGCACTATCTTTAAGTGTATGGAAGCTTACGGCGGTAAAATAATTGTCGTATATTTGCATAATAATAACTTAAAAGACAAATTGATATGGAAACGACAAACACCATCCGAATACAGCATCCTTCCCGGGAGTTGGTCGCTTTCATAAAGGAAGCGCAACAGCAAAAGAAGGAGCGCATGAAAAAAATCTGTGACAAATACCGTGGACAGATTCACGGATAATGGAACCTATTGAGACACTCATTCCCGATAATGAGGGCAATCATTTAGTGGTTGTCCTCACTTTTTATGAAGATAAGAATCAAAAGACATTATTGTAGGGCCGGACGGTTTTCAGACATTTGCACGGGTATTCTATCGCACTTCGATTGAGGTGGTGATTTCCCATCTCAGCAGCAAGTATAACTGACAGTAAATAAATGGATCTATCGGCGGCCAATGTCTGGCCCGTGGAGTGATGTCAGAATTTTATGACCATTTCGGCGCAGATTTTGTCGCCGCTGCCGACGGGGACGGTGACGCCGTGGTGGTAGAAGTATTTCTCGTAGTTGAGGCGCAGGTCACAGTGGACGAGGCGGTAGTTATATGACAGGGTGCCGCCGACGGTGATGCGGTTGCGGGCGGGGAGGTCGGTGGTGAGACGGCCATCTTTGTCGCGGGTGCCGCTGCTCTGCGCGGTCATGCCGTCGAAACGGCCCTGGACCGACGCGCGGTTAAACACTCCGGCTTTCACGGGGAAACCATAGTCGACGAAGAAGTTGTAGCCGTGGCCGGCCTTGTGAGCTTTGTTGACATAGTGCTTGTTGATGTATTCGCCCTCCACTGTCCAGCCTCCGCAGCTCCATGTGGCCGAGGCTCCGATGGCGTTTATGCGTACCGAATCGGGGATTACGGTTTCGGCTCCGGCGGCTATCTTCACGCGGTCGATGGTGTAGAGCGCCTTGCCTGCGAAAGCCATCTCCTTGACCCATACACTGTGGTCGGTCATGGCTGTGGGGTTGAAGGCTCCGGCGTCGAGGGCGAGCGATGAGGCGGAGGGAAGGGGCAGGGTGTAGGAGAGCTTGGCGCCGACGCCGCGGATATTGTTCATGACGTTGCCGACGAAGGAACGGTTGGCGAACACATAGTTACCCGGGCCGCGGAAACAGTCCGTACCGAAGGGGAGACGGAACTGTCCGGCCTGAAATTTGAGCGCCGGCGTGATGCCGATGCGTCCCCAGGCGTCGAGTATCTTCATTTTGCCGCGGTCGCAGAGGTCGGTCTGGAAATAGTAGTCAATCGAGGGTGCAATCATGCCGTTGAGGATGATGCGGGCGTTGCGCACCTGGAAACGGTTTTCACCGTCGTGTTCGGTATCCATTTCCCAGCGGGCGCGGAAGGCGCCGTGGATTTTCGGCACAAGGTCTACCTTGCTTTCGTCGGCGGGAGCACAGGCCGCAGCCTCTGCTGCATATAGTTCCGGCATGGAGAAGAGGAGCAGGAGGAGAGAGAGCAATCTGATCGGTTGACGTGACATTTCTGAAATGATGATACTGATTGATGACTGGTGAAATCTGTTGAAGCGCGGGGAGAAACGGGAGGGAGCAGGGGAGAAAGGGGGGAAGGGTGAGGAGAGAGGTGGAGAGGGAAGGCGTCAGATTGCGAGCGCGATATTGTTTTCGGCGGCGATGCGGCGCATGTTGATGATGGCGTAGCGCATGCGGCCGAGAGCTGTGTTGATGCTGACCGAAGTGGCCTCGGCAATCTCCTTGAACGACATGTTGCGGTAGAAGCGCATCACGAGCACTTCGCGCTGCGGGTCGGGGAGGGCCATGACGATGCGGCGCAGGTCGGCGTCGATCTGAAGGCTGACGAGGGAGTCCTCGATGTTGCCTTCGCAGAGGTCGCGGCGGTTTAGCACGTCGTTGTCGGCATCGTCGGATGAGACGGCGTTTTCGATTTTTTCCTGACGGAAGAAGTCGATGATGAGGTTGTGGGCGATACGAGTGAGCCAGCCGGAGAATTTGCCGTGTTCGGTGTAGCGTCCCTGTTTGATGGTCATGATGGCCTTGACGAAAGTTTCCTGAAAAATATCGTCGGCGACATCCTTGTTTTTCACAATGTGTAAGATATAGGAATATACCTTCTGCTGGTGACGCTGCAGGAGCACATCAAAAGCTTCGTTGTTATTGTTGGCGTAAGCAACGACCAGATCACGGTCAGAAAGCTTAGTCAGTTGTTCCATTGTAGTCTAATTTGATTGGTTAGAGTAGCAATGTTTCGATAGGCAGTCCGGGATTGTTAACGATAAAAAAATATTAATAAAAATAAAGGTACACGTACAATAAACGTCGATATGTTTTGCAAAATTAGCATATTTGCCTCATCCGCGCAACAATATTGACAAAAATTAACCACGGATTTCATAATACTATACAATAAAACGGGATCTGTCTCAGTCGTAGGCCTCCAGGCGGTGATAGGGCGGAAAAGGGTGACGGAAATTAAATCTGTATTAACGAAAAAGTCTCTAAAATCTCCTCCGGGGTCATGGTCTGGACGCGATTTATCTTTTGGAGGGGGAGTCGGGGGGCGTGGCAAAGCGGTGGAATTAAACGCGTGGATAAAAAATAAGGCTACTCTCACGAGTGGCCTTATCCTAACCTATGATTCACTTATTAGTTAACGTAGGTTGGTTCTAAATATGCAATATTTTTAGAATAATACGTTATTTGTGAATTTTAGGGTTTCGCAAATTGTTATGTATCCGATTTAATTGCTGAAGCAAAGATAGGCTTTTCTTTTGAAAAAGCCTATCTTTACAAGTATAATTATTCCAATCGGGGACTTATTTAACAATAATTGACAGTTGGAAATAATTTATTTTCCGCCGGGAACATTAATATCGCCGCCCTTGGCTTTTTCGGTGCGCGGAAGCAGACCGTGGTTGCGCAGGAGAGCGTCGACTTTGGGTTCATGGCCGCGGAAACGCTTGAAGAGTGTCATCGGGTCTTCGCTGCCGCCCATTTCAAGAATGTTTTCCTTGAAGGCTTTGGCAGTCTCGGGGTCGAAGATGCCCTTTTCGGTGAAGAGCTCGAAGCCGTCGGTGTCGAGTACCTCGGCCCAGAGATAGGTATAGTAGCCGGAAGCATAATGGTCACCGCCGAAGATATGCTTGAAGTAGGGTGAGCGGTAGCGGTAGGCGATGGTCGAGGGCATGTCGAGTTTGGCGGCAACCTGCTTTTCGAAGGCGTCGACGTCGATGTTGTCGCTGTCAGCTGGATTGAGCTGGCCCCATTCGAGGTCGAGGAGGGCGGCAGTCACACGCTCGGTGAGCTCGAAGCCCTGGTTGTGGGTGGATGCGGCCTGGAGTTTATTGATGAGCGACTGGGGAATTGCCTCGCCTGTCTTGTAGTGGAAGGCGAATTCCTTGAGGAGCTCGGGTTCCATGGCCCAGTGTTCGGTAATCTGCGAGGGGAGTTCCACGAAGTCGCGGTCGACGTTTGTTCCTGCCTGGCTGCGGAGTTTCGCTTTGGTGAGCATGCCGTGGAGACCGTGGCCGAACTCATGGAACATGGTTGCAACCTCGTCGAGAGTGAGGAGGGCGGGAGTGTCGGCTGTCGGACGGGTGAAGTTGCCGACGTTGTAGACGATGGGGCGTGCGGAGGTGCCGTCGGCATCCTCGAAGGCGCCCTTGAACTCGCTCATCCATGCGCCCTGGCGCTTGGAGGGACGGGGGAAGTAGTCGGTCATGAATACGGCAACGTGTTTGTTGTCCTTGTCCTTGACCTCGTAGACCTTAACCTCGGGGTGATACTTGGGAGCGTCGGGGAGCTCGGTGAAAGTGACGCCGTAGAGACGCTTGGCGAGGGTGAAGATGCCTTTGCGCACATTGTCCACAGAGAAATAGGCGCTGACCTCGTTTTCGTCAAGGTCGAATTTCTGCTGGCGCACCTTTTCGGCGTAGTAATAGTAGTCCCAGGGAGCGAGCTGGAATTTCTCGCCTGACTTGTCGATATAGGTCTGCATTTCGGCTACCTCTTCGGCCACGCGGTCCTTGGTCGGACCCCACACCTGCATCAGAAGGTTGCGGGCAGCGTCGGGTGTCTTGGCCATCACGTTGTCGGTCATGTAGGATGCGAAGTCCTTGAAGCCGAGAAGATGGGCTTTCTTTGCGCGGGCCTTGACGATGTTGCCGATTATGGGGCGGTTGTCGTAGGGCGCGGTGGAGGCGAGGTTCATGTAGCCCTGATACATTTTTTCGCGGAGGGCGCGGTTGTCGGCGAATTTGAGCACCGGCAGACGGCTGGGGGCATGGAGGGTGAACACCCATTTGCCGGTCTTGCCGCGTTTGGCTGCTTCCTCGGCTGCCGTGGAAACGATGCCGGCGGGGATGCCTGCAAGCTGCGAAGCGTCGTCGACCACGATTTCAAAGCTGTTGGTCGATGCGAGGAGGTTTTTGTTGAATGTCAGCGAGAGCTGAGTGAGCTCGTTGTTGAGGGCCTTGAGCTGATCCTTCTGTGCGGGGGTGAGGAGGGCGCCGTTGCGGGTGAAGTCCTTGTAGGCGAGCTCCACGGCACGCTTCTGGGCTCCGTCGAGGCCGAGATTGTCGCGGCGGTCATAGAGATATTTCACGCGCTGGAAGAGTTTGTCGTTCATCATGATTTCGTCGGAAGCGGCCGAAACCATGGGATAGGCTTTCTCGGAGATGGCGAGCATGTGCTCGTTGTTGTCGGTCTCGTCGAGGGCGCCGAACACGAGCATCACTCTGCTGAGGAGCTCGCCGCTCTTTTCCATGGCGAGGATGGTGTTGTCGAAAGTCGGTGTCGCGGGGTTGTTGGCGATGGCGTCGATTTCTTTCTTCTTGTCGGCGATACCTTTCTCGATGGCGGGAAGGTAGTCGGCATAGGTGATTTTGTCGAAGGGAGGAATCTCGAAGGGGGTGTCGTAGGGCACCATGAACGGATTCTGTCTCGTCTCTGCGCTCATTTGGGTCGGGGTGCTGAGTGCCGCCGGAAGCAGGATGGCTCCGAGGGCGGCGGTTAAAACTTTGTTCATTGCGGTATATTATTAAGGTTAATAATTCTGACTGTTAATGGCGAGGCTCCTGCACTGGAGCGGTCTTGTCGAAGAGGAAAGTGGTGAGGAGGGGATTGTGGTCGCTCGAACTGATGTCGCCGCGCTCGATGTCGACAGCCCTGAAGGGGCCGCGGTAGAGCACCTGGTCGATGCGGAAGTAGAAGCGGTCGCCGTGGTAGGTGATGGCGGGGCCGAAAGCGGCGTCGGCGTATGCGTCGTGCATGTCGTCGCGGCGTATGGTGCGCACGGCGTAGCAGTCGGGGATGTCGTTGAAGTCGCCGGCCACTATGAAGGGGCCGCCGATTGAGTCGACCACACTGCGGACGGCCTGGGCCTGAACCGCGCGCTCGCGGAAGGCCTCGGCGAGTTTCGACAGGAGCTGCGATTTCACTTCCTTCAGCTCGCGCTTGAGTTCCTTTTTGGTCTCGGGGATGTCGAGGGCGGATTTATAGAGAGTCTTGTCCTCTGGGGTGAGGCCGATGGATTTGAGGTGGACGTTCATGAGGTGGATTTTATGACCCATGACGTCGAGCCGGAAACATGCCATAGTGTAGGCCACGGTCGGGTCGACATGGATTTCGACCTGCTCGGCGGGATATTTCGAGAAGAGGGCGAGCTGCTGCGACACGTTGACGAAATGGTAGGGGTAGCGGCTCTCGAGGGAATCGAGCTGGGCTCGTGAGATGTGCCACCGCTCGCTTTCGGCGTAGTCTATATCCTCGAGTTCCTGGATGTTGACGATGTCGGGGTCTGTGGCAAGGATATATGACAGGGTGGCGTTTTGCTTCAGGTCGGGGTTTTCGCCGCGGAAGTCCCAGAGGTGGAGCACATTGTAGGTCATGAATGTGAATGACCTCGCTTTTTCCTCGGCGTCGAGCGCGGGGTGCATGCGTAGGGGGGAGAAAACGAGTATCGACGGCATCGAGACGAGCCATCCGCCCAGGAGGATGAGGTCGAGCCGGCGGTCGAAGAAGAGGTTGACGATGAAGAGCGCTCCGCCCAGGGCGAGAAGTGCGGGGAGAACCATGGCGGCCATCGACGCTATCACCCTTTCCTCGGGGTTGAAGGTGCCGCCGTAGGCCGAGAATACCGTGAGCATGGCCACGAAGAGGTTGAATCCGACGCCGATGGCGAGGACTGTGGACTTGACGGGGCGATGTGGACGACGGAGATTCACTTGATTTTTCTGCTTACGTCAAAGAGGCGCTGACGCTCCTCCGGAGTGAGGGCGGAATAGCCTGATTTTTTTATTTTGTCGAGTATTGTGTCGAGGATTTCGCGGTCGTCGCTTCCGCAGCTCGGAGAGGGAGTGCGTTGCGCGGAGGACGATGGACGCGCGGAGGAGGGGCGCTGTGCGGAGCCGTTGCCGGATGTGGCGCGCTTGTCGTGGCGCGAGGAGAATGAGCCCCACACGGTTGAAGCGAAGCGGTTCCAGAGGTTGGCCATGCGGTCGAAGGCGGCGTTGAAGGGGCGGGTGATGTCGTGGCCGCGCTTCAGGCGCAGGGCGTAGATGGCGCCGACGGCCACTCCGCCTATATGGGCTATCTCGCCTCCGGCGTTGCTCCCGGTGACTCCGATGAGCACGAGGACTATCGTGGCTATAGCTATCCATTTGAGCGATACGGAGCCGAGGAAGAGCAGGTGCATCCTGAAGTCGGGCATGAGTATGGCCGTGGCGGTGACGATGGCTATGACCGAGGCCGAGGAGCCTATGAGCAGGCCGCTGTGCCATGCGAAGGCGGGGAGGGCTGCGTAGGCGGCCATGAAGAGGGCGGCGCCTCCGAGTCCGCCGAGGAGGTAGAGGGCGAGGAGCTGGCGCTGCGTGGCCACCATCATGAAGAGTGTCCCGAACCAGTAGAGCCATAGCATATTGAAGATAATGTGCATGAGGTCATACTGGGCGAACATATATGTGAGCAGTGTCCAGGGGCGTGTGATGAACACGAGGGGGCTGCTGGGAAGCTGCACCCAGGCCAGGATGGTGTCGAGAAATCCGGGGGCTCCGGAAAAGACACAGATTATAGCGGCCAGCCGGAGCAGGACGAAGATGGCTATGTTGATCCAGATGATTTTCATCAGCATCGTGGAGCCGTCGAAGGAGCGGCGCATGCGGCCGAGTGTGTCAGTAAATCCCATTGAACGTGCCTTTCTTTTTCCAGTAGAGGATTATGAAGAAACCGAATATCATGCCTCCGAGGTGGGCGAAGTGGGCTATGCCGTCGGCTCTGCCGGCTGCTTCGCTCAGTCCGATGAGGAGTTCGATGGCACCCATGCCTATCACCATCCATTTGGCCTTGACGGGCACGGGGATGAAGAATAGATAGAGCGGAGCGTTGGGGAAGAGCATGCCGAAGGCGAGCAGGATGCCGTAGACGGCGCCGGATGCGCCGATGGTCACGAAAATGTTGAGATTTTGGGCGAGAGCCGCCTTGCCGTCGGCGGTGGTCATGAGCTGACCGATGTACTCGCGGGCCTCGGGGAAGTCGATGTGGTAGGAAGCGGAGATGAGACGCACGAAGGTGTCCTCCCACGTCAGCGCCCAGACGAGCTCCTGGACGAGAGCCGCGCCCACGCCACACGATATATAATAGAACAGGAACCGCGCGCTCCCGAGAGTGCGCTCAAGAGCCATGCCGAACATCCACAGCGAGAACATATTGAAGAATATATGTGCGAAACCCTGTGTGGAGTGCATGAACATATAGGTGAACAACTGCGCCGGATTGAAGTCCGACGCCAGGAAATAGTGGAGTCCGCCGAAGTTCTCGAGCCGCATCCCTAATCTGCCGGGAAGCACGAACATAGCCAGCCAGACTATCAGGTTGATGATAATCAGATTTTTGGTGACAGGCGGTATCTGCGCTAAAAATGATGATCTGTTGTGCATAAGTGCAAATTTACAAATTATACCTCGAAAATCGCTCGCAGGAGTGATGAAAATTGAGTTTTCCTTAACATATAACGCCTGAAAATGGCAAATATCAATAGGAATTGTTTCTGTTAACTCTTTTTAACTCTAAAATATGCGATAATATTTGGCCGGCCCGATAAAACTTCCTACCTTTGCACCACGAAAAACGACATCGCGGGGTGGAGCAGTGGTAGCTCGTTGGGCTCATAACCCAAAGGTCGCAGGTTCGAGTCCTGCCCCCGCCACTAAAACCGACTCCCTGCAATCCAAATCGGATTGCAGGGAGTTTTTTATATCGTCATTTTCTGATTAATCCTGTTAAAAAGATAGGGAGGAGGGATAAGAGTCCTTTCGGCCATTTTCCCGGATGTAATTAATGTTTTTAACTATTATTTAAGGCATTTTTAACTAAATAATTTTAACCAAATATTTGTCAATACAGAAAATATGCCTATTTTTGCAATTCAAAACCACCATAAAATAGTGTTCTCGTTTTGGTAGCTTTGAGCCTGTAAGCTCAATCGCCTTACTTAATCTTAAATTCATTCACCGCTTACCTTAATGTAAGTGTTTTTATAGGAAACATGTGCTGTTTTTTCAGACCTGACGGGGAAATTTTACCCCCCCCGATTTATAATCGCCTACAAATCAATGATTTGTCTCCACGGGAGAGTAGCTACTCCCGCAGGAGCCATTCGTCGTACCCTCCTGTCTGAGAGCTCTCGGACAGCCGTTGGCTGTGCCCGTTCATCGGCAACTCCTCTCATTTCTGTCCTCTGTTCCTCCTGATCCTCTCATAACTCTCTCCACGTATCCGATATATAATGTATCTGTAAAAAACCTTCCAGTGCAGAAGGTCCGTTTTAAATGCGTATGAAACTAAAATTATTAATATCAATCGTAATGATTGGTCTATCCGGCTGTCTCGTGCATCTGCGCGGGCAGGAGGCGGCTCTCAAGACCAATATCCTCAACGATGTAGTGCTGTCTCCCAACGTCAGCGCGGAGTTCGGACTCGCACCGAAGTGGACCATCGAAGCCACGGGGCAGCTGAACGCCTGGACTGTCAACGGTCACAACTGGCGCCACTGGCTCCTGATGCCTGAAGGCCGCTACTGGTTCTGTCAGCGTTTCTCGGGCCATTTTATCGGCGCCCATCTGCTTGGCGGACAGTATAACTTCGGCAATCTCCACAACAACATCAAGTTTCTCGGCACCGACTTCTCCAAGCTGACCGACGAGCGTCATCAGGGATGGTTTGCGGGAGCAGGCATAGCATACGGCTATTCCTGGATTCTCGACCGCCGCTGGAACCTTGAGGCTGAAATCGGTATCGGGTGGGTCCACACGTGGTACGACGTGTACCGCTGCGCCAACTGCGGCAAGAAAATCCGCTCGAATCAGCACCATAATTATTTCGGCCCGACCAAAGCGGCCATCAACATCGTCTATACCTTCTAACCATAGCCACTGACGCATTATGAACACCAGATCAATATTTATCACCGCCGCGCTCATCATGGCGGCCGTAGTGTCGCCGGCTCAGGCCGGAGCTGCGGACAGGAAGCAGTCGCCGTCGGTGGAACCGATGAAGGTTCACGACATCAGCGTCCGTGTCGATGAGCAGACCAACACACTGCTGCTCAAAATCGACATCGACATGACCGACGTCAGCCTTCCGCGTGACCGCGAGATGATTTATACTCCGGTAATTATCAGCGAGGCAGGCACTGATTCCCTTGAGCTCGACCCGATAACCATAGCCGGGCGCAACCGCTGGTACTGGCATGTGCGCAATTCCGACCTTGACGCCCCGGGCACCTACGTGTATCGCGCGGGCTCGGCCTCGCATGCCACATATACTGAGGAGATTCCCTTTGAGCCGTGGATGGGGCAGTCGCTCGTGGAGATGCGCGTCCAGAGCGCCAACTGCTGCGACACTCCCGAGCCGCAGGCCGGTCCCGGACGCCGCGGCAACACCGACCTCGCGCTCATCGACACTCGTCGTCCTCCGGTAATCACGGAGTTTATCTTCACCCCGCCGGTTGATGCAGGCCCCGTCATCAAATCAATCGAGGGTTCGGCTTTCGTGACCTTCGTGGTCAACCGCACGGAGCTGAAGCCCGACTATATGATAAACCGCCGCGAGCTTGCAAAAATCATCAACTCGATTGACTACGTGCGCAACGACAAGGACGCCACCATCACCCACGTCCACATCAAGGGTTTCGCCTCGCCCGAGGGTCCGTATGACAACAACGTGCGCCTCGCAAAAGGCCGTACGGAGACCCTCCGCCGCTATGTGCGCGACCTCTACTCCTTCCCCGACACCACAATCACTTCGTCTTACGAGCCCGAGGACTGGGCCGGACTCCGCCGCTGGCTGACCGACTCCCTCTCGCTTCCCATCCCCAACCGCCGTGAGATAATCGACATCGTTGACGGGCCGCTCGAACCCGACGCCCGCGACCGCGCCATCAAGGTCGGCTTCCCGCGCGACTATGCCGTGATACTCAAGGACATCTATCCCTGGCTGCGCCACTCGGACTACACCGTGACCTACTCGATACGCACCTTTACGACCGTCGAGGAGATACGCGAGGTTTTCAAGACCGACCCCACCCGTCTGCGCAACGTCGATTTCTACACTCTCGCGCAGAGCTATCCAGAGGGAAGCGACGAGTATGCCGCAGTGTTCGAGAAAGCCGTCGAGGTCTATCCCAACGACGAGATTTCAAACCTCAACGCCGCCAACATAGAGATGAAGCGCGGCGAATATGACCGTGCCGAGTCCAGGCTCAATAAGTCGGGCGACTCTCCTCTTGCCGTCTATGCCCGCGGCGTCCTCGCTGCAAAACGCGGTAATCTGACCGACGCGCTGCGCTATTTCAACACCGCCGTTGCCGCCGGTTTCGAGCCCGCCAAGGCATATATCGACAATATCAACGCCGTGCGCGACTACAACCCCGTCACAATCCTCGTTGAAACCACGAAAAAGAAATAAAGAACAAACAAAAACAATAACTCAAAAAAATTATGAAAAAATTATTCACATTTCTTGCAGGTGCAGCTCTCTTAGGCTCCCTCAGCGCCTGCTCAAGTGACGAGCCCGCTAAGGGGCCGGATGGACCCGAAAAGCCGACCACTGAAAAGGCTTATCTGTCTGTAATTATTTCCAGTGCAGATAATGGAATAGGTCGTGCAACTACAGATGGAAATTATGAGGACAGTAAAATAGATCTTGAGCATAAAGTAAAGCATGCTAAATTCCTCTTTTTTGATGAAACAGGTACATTTGTACTGGAAGGAACAGCTCTTTCAGATTTGGATTTTGAAGCGAACAAAGAAAGTGATAATATAGAGTATATCAATCAAAAGAATGTCATTGTACTTGATAAACTTACGGAGTCCGACGAATATCCAAGTTATATGCTTACTGTGCTTAATGCTCCAGGATTTACAGCAGGAAGTACACTTACAGAAACCTTGAGTAAATTATCTGATTATCAGCAGAAAGTTGGTAATGGCTCTGAGGCTGAAGATTGTTTTGTAATGAGTACATCAAGTTATCTTGATAATGGAAATCCCGGAGAAGGAGGGTATGATAATCATAAAGATTTTGATCTTTCCAACAATAGAGCAAGATATTTCACTACTTTTATAAAACAAACTGATTATAAGACGACAGCGAAGGAAGCAAGTGAAGATAAACCAGTTGATGTCTTTGTTGAAAGACTTGCTGCAAAAGTGCAGGTGGAAATATCCACAAGTCTGCCTACGATAACAGCTAATGGCAAAACATTATATAAAATTTCCAAAACGCTTGCTGGAGGTGGTAATACGGATGAGGGTGATATTGCAGGCAGTGGGTCTATTCTAAATACAGACCTTTACATTGATTTACAAGGGTGGGATCTGAGTGCAACTCTCCCCCAATCGTATATGTGTAAAAATATACGACCTACTTCTGAATGGGCCTTGAATATGTGGGGAACTAATAATCTATGGAATTCAATTGAGCGTCATCGTTCTTTTTGGGCTGTCTCTACTCTCTATAATCAGAATCCTGCTGATTTTGAGGGTGAAGATGCCGATGCTAATAAAAAGTTACATTATGTAACGAATGATTTTACTACGGAGGGCCATACATCAACTAATCCTACTTTAAGCAAATCATTTGGTGTCTCTGATGTGGCATATTGTAATGAATATACCAATACTCCTACGTTTATAATTAGTGAAGGCAGTGTTGACAAGCGTTATGTTACTCAAGCAGTCATCCGTGGCGTTGTTTGCAAAGCGGACGGTACCCCCCTTGATATGATTTTATCTAATGGTGTTCTCTATGTAAAAGCCGAATATGTACAATATATTTTGAATCGTATAAATAATGCTCAAAGCAAACTTAATATTTGGGTAAAAACAGGAACTAGTGATACCAATGAAGATTATACTCAAATCGGGTCAGAGTATTTTGAAGTTAAACCAAATTCAGGATCTACAAAAGTAGGAGCCTCTAAGGTCTATGCAAAAGAGTCTGCAATTAAAAGCCTTTCAAATCTTTATAAGTATGTGGAAGGAAAGCCCGCTGAAGGTGATACCCCGGAAGTGCCTGCTTCTTGGGAGCCGCTCGATAATGATGAAAAGAAAGTAGCTGCTATTTCAGAACTCAATAACCAATTAGAGGAAGCGCAGCCAAGTGACGCTTCAAGTGCTATCATATATGATGGAGGATTATGTGTCTATTATATTCCTATCGAACATCTTGGAGCAATTGGTCCAAATGCAAAAGAAAGTGATCTTGGCTATTATGGAGTAGTTCGTAACCATTGGTATAAACTTACGATTGATGAACTCGCTTCCGTAGGTCATGGTATATGGAAGCCTGAGCATAAAACAGAACCTCTTAAACCTGAAGGCCCCGAATCTAAACTTTACTACCTTGGTGCCAAGATCAATATCCTCTCCTGGAAGATTGTCAACCAGTCTGTCAAGCTCTAATCCCGATTCAGAGTTATCGTAACTAAATCTCATAATAGAATCTGAAACCAGAGTGGGCGTCGCGCCGAGGGCGACGCCATCAGCCCGGCGCCCACTTTTCTTTTTCTCTTCACTCTTATCCGACCGATTGCTACTGAAAAGCTTTATCCGGTTTCGCAGTTCTCAGTCAGGCAAAGTCCGCCGGTGTCCCATTAGACCAATTAGTCTAATGAGACCAATTGGACCAATTAAACCAACCAGGCCAATCGGACCAATCAAACCAACCAGGCCAATTGGACTAATTGAACCAGCCCAATCAGCCTGATAGCCGCCCGACCTGCTTAACCAAACCGCTCTCCGCCACCGCTTATCCCGGAAAACTCTACCACTCCCGCGGCCTATGGCCGCCCGCATCTCACCTCCACCCAAAGAGCCAACCCCGAGCCGGTCCGCCGCCGGCCTCACCATAGCGGCCCGCGCTTCCGCCACCCTCTCCCCGCGGCAAGACGCTCCGCACATCCCGACCGCCGCCCTGCCGCGGCGCCCACGACAACGAAACCATCACACAAACGCCAATCATCCACATTTCCAAACGATGAAAAAACGTCACAACATAGCCGCACGCCTCCTCGCGCTTATCGTAGCAGCCATCACCCTGAGCTCCTGCGACAAGATGATATATCAGTATGAGGGAGACTGCGACCCGCACTACAAAGCCCGCTTCGTGTTCGACTACAACATGCTATATGCCGACGCCTTCCCCCAGCAGGTCCATGCCGTCACCCTTTGGCTTATCGACCCCGAGAGCGGCGCCATAGTCTGGCACGGCACCGAGAGCGGCGAGGCCCTCAGCGCCGACGGCTACATGATGGACCTCCCCGTCAGCCCCGGGCGCTACGAGTTCGTGGCATGGTGCGGCGAGGGCGCAGGCTCACACTTCGCAATCCCCGCCGATCCCACACACCACACCCACCTCACCGCCACCCTCGGCCGCCAGCGTGAGACCGACGCCACGGCATCCGTGCGCGACGACATCTCGCCCCTCTTCCACGGCCGCCTCGAAGCGCAGACCTTCCCCGACGACGAAGGCACCTACGTCTACACCGTGCCTCTCATCAAGGACACCAACGACGTCAACATCCTCCTCCAGCACCTTTCGGGCGAGACCATCGACAAGAACGACTTTACTTTCACCATCTGCGCCGCCAATGGCTCGATGGACTGGGACAACACCCTCATCCCCGACGAACAGCTGACCTATTTCGCCCACCACAAGAGCTCCGGCACCGCGGGCATCGACCCTGCCTCCGGCCGTGCCCCCGTCACCTCGGTTTCGGCCTGCGTAGCCGAACACACCGTCAGCCGTCTCGTCAAGGGCGAGGATGTGCGCGTCCGCATCCACAACAAACAGGGCGAGTGCATAGTCGACATCCCCCTTATCGACTACGCCCTCATGGTCAAAGGCCAACACAACCGGCAGATGACCGACCAGGAATATCTCGACCGCCAGGACAAATACGACCTCGTGTTCTTCCTCGACGAGCGCGACCGCTGGATGAACGCCTACATCTACATCAACTCCTGGAAAGTCGTCCTCCAGCACACCGAACTATGATATGGTGTAAGTTTAAGGATTAAAGTTTAAAGTAGATAGTTTAGTAAAAGAATAGAGTATAGAGTTTCGATTAACAATGCTCAAACGTCTCCACTACATATCCGTGCAACTCCCCGCTCTGCTGCTTGTCCTCGCATGCGGCCTCGTGGCCTGTGGCTGCTCCTCGGACACCGACGAGCCTCAGCCCGGCCCCGATCCCGCCCGCGAAGTGGTCGGCACACTCGGGTTCTACATAAATATGGGCGACACATTCGGCTCATCGCGCTATGGCACGTCGCGCACGCCCACAGACGGCCCCTACGACCCAGGTTCAGGCTATGAAAATTACATAGATTTCAATGGGGGCGACGTGCATCTATATGCTTTCACGGGCAACAATACCGAAAACACAGGGAAGGAAAATGTTCTCTATCAGGAAATCACCGGTATCACCGTGATTCCCGTAGAGCCGTATGAGTCTGATCCGACCATCATAAAGCGTTATTACTACGTTACTTTTCCCGTGACCCGCGAATTCAAGGAATATTTTGAGAAAAACAGTCTGAAACTCGTAATGCTTGCCAACTGGGGTACTTATCCCCAAGTGGCCGCGCGGCCCGAAGCCTCCGGCAGTTCGACCGCGGCAGAAACCGATGCGCTCCAGCCCGACGCCGCTACTATCAAGGACCTCGTCACGAGCTCCGATGCGGCTGTCATGGAATATAGTTACCGTTCTCCCGTGACTCCGTCGACCCTTGGAACCGGAGAGGGAAAACATCTGATTCCGCTTTTCGGAGTCAACGATTTCGGCATCGTCACGGATTTGGTTTCGGGTTCCGCCAAGTGGCTCGGTACCCTCAACCTGCTTCGCGCCTTTGCAAAAGTGGAGGTTTACGATGCACCCGATTCTCCGGTACACATCAAAGCCGCTTATATCACACGCCATAAGACCAAACTCTACAAGGCACCGAAAAATGTCTTTGATGAGGGCGATTATGTCAAAGGCAGCTATACCCCTGACTATGGAAATGCCCCGAGCGTTCCGGCAGACCCGGAGGATCTGACCGACAGGTATAGCGGTTCAAACGATTTTGAAAGTATAGATAGAATCCCGATGGAGAAAATCGCCATACCATCTGATTCTGAGGATGGCGACGGAGCCAACGATGCGGATAGCCGTCACCGTTTTGTGGTCTATGTCCCGGAATATAGAAATGTTCTTAACGGTTCAAAACGTTCAGACGACGCCCGCATGCGCATCCGACTTGAATATGACGAAAAAGAACTTGATGAGAACGGACAGCAAAAGCAATATTATATCGATATTGCCGAGTACAAGTTCAGCAATGCGACTCAGAAATCGGAGGTAGAGAATTATCTGAATGTTTGCCGTAACTATTGGTACAAATTCGAGATTAAAAAGACGACACGTATCATGAATGTCGTGGCAGATATACAGCCATACGCGGAAATCAATCTGAATCCACCTTTCGGACTTGACCGAGATAATGAGGGGCATATTGTCATAAAACGTTATGATGACGGCACCTATGATATTCTTGATGATGAGGGTAATACTGTCAGAAAAGACAAAGACGGGGATGTGGTCATAAAAGTGTTCTCAGATGGAACGCTTCTATGCCGGGAGACAGTTTATAAGGATTATATACATGACCATAGCGAGGTTGATTATGTTTATCCTTTTGAAAAGGACTATTCCGGCGGTAATATGATTATAATCCGTCAGATAAGTTCCGGGGGTACCTTCCATGGGAATATAGATGAGACTCATGACCATGGGGTTGATGACCGGCCTATGTTCATATTTGATAAAAAAGGAGATTTTTATTATGTCATCTATGACTCAGAGGGCAAACAGACTCTTAGTCCGAATGATAGCAAAGGTGATAAGATACTGCAAGTCAACGGCTTCCAGTTCCGAAACAAGGATGATATGAGAAAATATATCGGTTCTTATGTGGTGGAACTGGAAGATGGCACCCAAGAATTGCGTTATTATAAAGACGGAAGTCGATTGGATTGGGATGAAGGTGTTCCTGAATCCATGAAATAGTGCAAAATAAGAAAGTATAATATATGAAGACATTTAGCAAAAAAATATATATATTATTTCTGATACCTGCATTTATTGTCATATCAGGATGCAGTGATGACCTCTTGTATGGGCCTAAAAATGGGTTCTATCCTGATGGGCAGACAATTGTACATGTAAAACTTGATTTTGAACCATTTTCAAATATCGAGAATATATCTCGTGGTGATAACGGGAAACTTATGGATCGCCTTGATGACTTATGTGTGGTTGTCTATGATAAGGATGGTAAGCTTTTAGATGGTTTTCCTGTTGAGATAACGAAAGAGGAACATAATCTTACTGAACCAGTCGGAGAAAAGCGAAATCCTGAAGATGCTTCCAATGGAGATTTGGCGGAGAGCAGCACATTACATACCTCATTTGATATGATATTACCGTATGGGGAATTTTATATATATGGTGTGGCTAATCTTGGAGAGATGGAGTCTGACGGAACACGTCAGAAGACAATTGACGTGCTTAACGGCAGTCGATTTGCCGACATTATAGGAGAACGTGAGAAATTCCTCGCTGCTAAAATGACATGGAGCTCCAATATGCTTAATAACTGCGAGATGCTCGGTTATTTTACAACTGAAAAAGAGAAAAAACAGCCTTTCACGAGCAAAGATATGAATGATGTGAAAGTTTCAATAGACAAAGCTCACATGTCACTTCATTCATGGCTGCGTCGCTGTGCGTCAAAGGTTACTGTTAGTTTCGATGGGTCGGGGCTACTTGATAATATACGAGTGTATATAAAACGTGTCACGATTCATGACATACCTGACTGCTGCGCGCTCGGAAGAAAAAATGTGGCCAATGGAGAAGACACTAAAATAATTACCTATAAGACAGTTGTTCCCGGCAATGAGGATGAGAATTATCGTCCCACTTCGGATGCGAACAGCATAGTTTTCGGTGAAGGTGATGACCATCTTAATTGGCCTTATATAGCAAATGGTTCACCATACATTATGGATGGCGATAAGCCTAAGGATTTACATGCTGAAGATGCCGAGGCTCTTTTCCTGTATGAAAACATGCAGGGCGAGGGCTTGAACGATAAAACCGATAAGGAGCAGAAACCTACGGATGATGGACTCGTGGAGGGGGCCGGCGATGAATCTTATGACAAGGATAATATGGAATTTGGCAGCTATATTGAAGTAGAGGGCTATTATGACATGTCGTCAAACAAAGTTGTGTCACAAGGTAAAATCATCTATCGTTTCATGCTTGGAAAGGATGTATTGAGAAATTTCGATGTTGAACGAAATTATCATTACAAAATAACTATGTGTGTCAGAGGTTATGGAAATGATGTCGACTGGCATATAGAATACAAGGAGGATACGGGCTTTGAAGTCCGCGACCCTTATTATGTATCCTATCTCTATAACCACGATTCTACCATTCGTTTTCGTTATACCCCGCCAGAAGGCTATGAGGTTGAATCTCTTGATGCGGAAATAGTTGGCAACAACTGGTGGCCAACCGGAACTGATACGGATATAGATACACAGGCAAAAAATCTTCAAACTCCTTTTGAAAGTTTGGATGAAGAACTGGACAATTATGAAAAAGCTGAATTTACAAGAAATAAGTATACTTTAAGCGAGATAGCCGAAATTGTATCAAGTGATAGTGCAAAATTAAATGGAAAGACGAAATATCTTGGAAATGGTTTTCTTTCACTACGTCAAACGGATGAAAAATTAAAGATTCTACCGCTTGAAGTTGTTACGGATAAGTTTTCATTGGCTGATGATGCTAACCAATGGACTAAACATACTAAAAACCAACACATGAATGATACCTATTTCTATGGTATTAAAGTCAAGACACCAAAATCTCAGGCTCAGCAGAATGTTGTTGATAGAAGTAAGAGAACTTATTATTTTAATGGAGAAACCGATACTTCAAATACCGGTCGGGAAGCTTACAATGTTGAAAAAGATGGTGGAAACTCTTTAAAATTTAATTTGCCTGTTTTTACAAGAGCTAAAAACTTGGTGAAAGAATCCGGTTACACTGGAAACAACCCGTATGAGGCGTTTTCCCGTCATGCTTTTATAAGAATAACTGCACATTGTCGAAAAAAGGATGATACGACTCAAAAAAGAGATGAGAGTCAGATAATCCGCGTAGAACAGGTGCCACGTATAACAAATCCTAAGGGAATTTATCGTGAATCCGGTAATAATGAGAATTTTGAAGTAACTTTGACAAAAAAAATCAGCGATAATGGATCTGAATTTGAGGCATTTAAATCAGATGGCCCTTGGATGGCTGAAGTTTTAGGTGATGATAATTTTATAAATCTAAATGGGAAAAGTACCATAAAAGGGACGTCAGATTCCGAGATCGCATTTACTGTTCGTTTTAATAAAATGAATAGAGATAAAAAAGTGCGTAATGCTGTGATAAGAGTTCGTTATCATAACTATTCGTGTGTCCATCTTATATTTGTTCGTCAGGGTTATGCTGCCCAAAATATCGTTCCCGGAGAGAAAGAATGGCATACATGTAACCTCATATGTGATGGGGTAGAGGGAGATGATCCCCGTGATGAAGGTTCATTGTTTAAATTTGGTAATTTAGACACGCCTATAGATGTAAGTAGCAATGTTTATGAACCGGTCGGACAGGCGCCCTCTAAAAGTAATTTTAATGTTCCCAACTCTTTGAATATAGCGACAGGAAAGGAACAGAATGCTTTCACCCCAAATGGGAAAACGTGGTCTGGGTTCAATGGTAATAATAATGGCTTTGCAGATACAAAAATTGCTACGATGTCTGATTTTGAGACGCTGTATTTAGGAGATGAAATTCAGCAGGGATTTGGTGTGCTTTATGCTGATGGAGCGACTGAAACTCAATATGATGTAAGCAAAGCGTATGGCTGGTGCCGCCATACTTCTCCTACTGCAGAAAGAGATAAATGTGGAATGTGTGGAGTATTCATATATTATTGGAATAAAGATAATAATGCGGTAGCAGAAAACTATCGAAGTATCTTTTTCCCGATTGGACGGTCCGGTTATGGACATCGTAAACACTGGGATGGAGGAAATACTCGAAATGGAGTGCTTAGATACGCGTGTGGGCGTATAGAGGAATTCCCTACTTCTGCAGCTCAGTGGATGCCTCTGTTCCATGATTTATATATGAGAAAAGGTGCTATATATTGGGCTCAGAAAATAACGTCGGCTAAAGATATCGCTGAGAATGACAATGGTGAGGCCGCCGGCCTTGATATGAACTTCTTTACATTTGATGTAAACTTAATTACAAGATCAAATATACAAAAACATTCTCAATGGTCAGGTTGTAAGGATGAAGCTCATTTTGATGCTTGTTTTATAAGACGCGCAGATTAATGTTTGGCGAAACTACCCAGTAGTCAGATATTAATAAATTATTTATCAGTCTACGATAGTTAACAATATCTTTATCAGCAAAATATTAACAGGTTCAATATTATTTAAATAAGTGAAGGGACGATTCTCCGGGGAGGAGGGGCGTCCCTGATTTATGCCTTTGTTTTAAATGTGTAGATTGGGGAGGTGATAAATAGTATTCCCGTAGGGAGTCGAACCCTAATCGTCGGAACCGGAATCCGATATTCTATCCATTGAACTACGGGAACATGTGTTGCGGAGGTTTTGTGTGCCGCGGATGAGGGAGATGCAGAGTGCGGAATTGCTCTGTTGCGGAGCCTTTCGTCGTAAAACAGATGCAAATTTAGTGAAATTTTTGTATTTTTGCAAAGAAGAAAATTCAAATCGTTTATTTTAACAAAACATCACGAGATATGGACGTAAGGATTGAGCCTTCGTGGAAGGAGGCGCTGGCGGCGGAGTGGGACAAGGATTATTTCCGGGTGCTCACTGATTTTGTGCGCTCGCGCTATGCGCAGCAGACGGTCTTTCCACCGGCAGGCAGGATTTTTGCGGCCTTCGACGCCTGTCCTTTCGATAAGGTGAAGGTGGTGATTCTCGGACAGGACCCTTATCCGGGCTACGGTCAGGCAAACGGTCTGAGTTTTTCGGTCAATCCGGGTGTGGAGCTGCCGCGCTCGCTCCGCAATATCTACAAGGAGCTTGAGGATGACCTCGGGTGTCCTCCGCCCCCGACGGGCGACCTGAGTGCGTGGGCGTGCCAGGGTGTGCTGCTGCTCAACGCCACTCTGACGGTTGACGCGGGTGCTCCGGCCTCGCATCAGAACCGCGGTTGGGAGACCTTTACCGACGCGGCAATCCGCCGTCTGGCCGAGGAGCGTGAAAACCTTGTCTTTATCCTGTGGGGGGCCTACGCGCAGCGCAAGGGTGAGTTCATAGACCGCTCGCGCCATTGCGTCATCACTTCGCCACATCCCTCGCCTCTGAGCGCTTCGAGGGGTTTCTTCGGGAGCCGTCCGTTCTCGCGCGCCAACGCCTATCTCGCCGCACACGGCATCGAGCCCGTGGATTGGTGCGGAAGCTGCAAATGAATGATAATAAACCGAATACACGACGATGAAATATACTCTTGAGGAGCGCCGCCAGCGCGCTCTCGACCTCAAAAAGCAGGGCCACAACTGCTGCCAGAGCGTGGCGATGGCCTTTGGCGACGTCACAGCGATAGACGAACAGCTTCTCAGCCGCCTCTCTGCCGGTTTCGGCAGCGGGTTCGGAGGCAAGGGAGAGGTGTGTGGCGCTATCACGGGGGCCACAATGGTAGCGGGCATGGCCTACGACGCCACAAAGCGCCCGGCGGTCTACGGGAAGGTCCGCGAGACGATGGACGCCTTCGCAAATCTCAACGGTTCCTATATCTGCCGCGAGCTCAAGGGGCCCGACCGCAAGCCGTGTGCCGAACTAATCACTGACGCGGTGGAGATACTTCACCGTCAGCTTGAGGCCGATGGTTTCTGACGTGTGGCGCAGGCTCGCCGTGGCGCTTCTGCTCCTGCTCGCTGCGGCGGCGCAGGGACGCGCTGAGGAGACCGACACCCGGCAGGGGATTTTCGAGCCCTCGATGCGCTCGCTGCGGGTGACGCTGGAGGGGAACGATTTCGCGCCTCCGGTAATCATGCTCGGCCACGACGACAGCTGCTTGACCGTGAGTTTCGACGAGCTCGGCGAGGAGCGCCGCTTCATGCGCTACGAACTCATCCACTGCGACGCCCTCTGGCGCCCGGAGGGGTTGGTGGCGTCGGAATTTCTCGACGGTTTCAACGAAGGAACGGTCGAAGACTATGAATATTCGCGCGCCACGCTCGTACACTATGTCCACTACGTCATCACCATACCCAACCGCGACATCCGCATCACCGAGCCGGGCAACTATCTGCTGCGCGTCTACGATGAGAGCGACCCGGAGGTGACGCTGCTTCAGGCGCGCTTCGGAGTGTCGGATTTTTCGGCCGTGATTTCAGCCGGAGTGACCTCGCTGACCGACATCGACGCCAACCGCAGCCATCAGCAGGTGAGCCTCGGGGTTGACCTGCGCCACGTGAGCGGCGGAGTGGCCGACCCGTTCAACGACCTGACGGTTGTAGTGAGCCAGAACGGACGGCCGGACAACGAAGTGGTGCTCACCACACCGCAGCGCGTGCTGGGAGACCGCGTAATCTACGAACATCTACGTCCGCTCATCTTCCCCGCTGGCAATGAATACCGCCGCTTCGAGACGGTGTCGACCAACTATCCCGGCATGGGGGTGGAGAACATCACCTTCGAGGCGCCGGTCTACAATATGTGGCTATCCACCGACACGCCCCGCGCCTTCTCGCCCTACAGCTACGACAGCACCCAGCACGGACGCTATTTCATCCGCGAATCCTCGTCGGCCAACTCCGACACGGAGGCCGACTACGTTATGACAAATTTCTCGCTCGAGATGCCCGAGCTCATCGGGCGCGACGTGTTCCTCGACGGCGACTTCGTGCAGCGGCGCTTCGACCCGCTCTCGCGCATGGTCTACAACCGCGCCACCGGGCGCTACGAGCAGTCGATGCTGCTCAAACAGGGAGCCTACAACTATCAGTATCTCGCGGTGCCTTTCGGGGCCACACGCGGAGAAACGGCGCCTGTGGAGGGTGATTTCTATCAGACCGTCAACGAGTACACCATACGCGTCTACCACCGTCCGCGCGGCAGCCGCTTCGACCGGCTCATCGGCGTCACGACCATCACATCCGGCCTGTAGGGACGCGACATGTCGCGTCCTTGCTGACAAAAATATAGCCCGGGCAAGATATAAACCAACCGACAATGGAAGAAGAATCAGAAGAAATTATGCTACAGATACAGGATACATTGGTGTCGCTTGACCTTGCGGAAGTGTTTTTCTGCTGCGACATCGAGAAGTGTAAGGGTGAGTGTTGCATCGAGGGCGACGCCGGCGCGCCGCTGACCGAGGAGGAGCGCGACGAAATCGACCGCCTGCTTCCGGCGTTTGCCGACAAGCTGCTGCCGTCGGCGCGGGAGCGCATGGCTGAAGCCGGGACGAGCTATGTCGACGAGGAGGGAGACCTCGTCACGCAGATTGTGGACGGCCGCAACTGCATCTACACATGTTATGCCCCCGGTGGCGTCTGCCAGTGTGCGATAGAGTGTGCGTTCAACGAGGGCAAGACCGGTAAGTTCCGCAAGCCGTCGTCGTGTGCGCTCTATCCGGTGCGCCTGACGGAATATCCCACGTTTACGGCCGTCAACTATCATCGCTGGAAGATATGCAAGTCGGCCGAACAGCTGGGGCGCAAGCTCGGGGTGAGGCTCTATCAGTTTCTCGAAGGGCCTCTGACGGCGCGCTTCGGCAAGGAGTGGTATGACGAGCTCAAGCTCGCCTGCGAAGCCTACCTTGAAGAGTACGGCGACAAATAGCCAGTCCGTTTGTCGTGCCGCGTAAGCTATATATAAGAGGCACATAAAGCCATAAAAACAGTTCCTATGTCTGCTTTTTTCATTGCAAACATAGGAACTGGGTATTTTGGCTTTGTTACTGCACAATCACTTTTTTGTTTTTCCCTATATATATGCCTCTGCCCGGATTATTGACGCGGCGCCCGAGGAGATCATAGAGAGGCCCGTCATCATCATTGTAATCCGTGGAGATGGTCTCGATAGCCGATGTATCTTTCATGTACGCGATATTTATTAAGCGTGTGAGGCTGATGCCGTCTTCCGACGCTCTGACGCCGATGCGGAAGAGGGAAGGTGCCGCCTCTGACGGTACAACGGTTATTACGCCGTCCTTGATGGATGCTGTCACTCCGTCGGGACATTCTGCCAATTGATATGCAGGTGCCTTGTAGCCGGCGAAATAGGGTGCGAGAGTTATCTCATGTACGCCGGAAATTATGAAATTCGGCGAGGCAATCCAGTTGAGATATTCCTCAAGATCAGTATAGTTGTCGCCGTCACGGTCGTCATTGTTGTTGGGGACTGTGGGGTCGGTCCCGGCCAGTTTCTCATACCAGTCAGGTATGCCGTCGAGATCAGTATCCCACCCGCTTTCGCGCGAGGCTTCGGTGATGTTGAGTCCACTGAATCCCTCGGCATCGCTCTCGCAATCCGGCAGGCCTTTTTTCTTGGTATACCTTCCTTCGGTAGATGTGGTGCCGGAAAGAGTCTCAGAGATGATACGGGTGTCGTGATTACATAGTTCAGGCATATTGCATCCGACGTCTGAAAGCACATTTTTGAAAGCAGCTTCGGCCGTCTCCACGGTGGCATAACTCGGGAAGTAAGGGACTTCGCTCCATGGCTCCCAGTCGAGTACCTGGCCGTTTGATAACTGATAACGATAGGTCTCACCCTCTTTGTCGTAGGTCAGAGAGCCGTTGAGTTCTTCACGTATATTTCCGGCGACATAGGCACTTTGTGTGCCCTTGCCCACACCTTCAAACTGATGGCGCAGAAGGTATGTCTGAGTAGTGGCAGGACCTTTCTTATAGTAATTGGCGACAAAATTGAGCTGATGAGTGCCTCCGTCGGTTGCGCGGCCACCCCAGTTGTAGACGACATTGTTGAAAACGTCATGATGGCCGTCGTAGAATCCTGCTCCATCAAGGCCTCCTGAGAGGCTCCAGTTGCGTCCTTCGCAGTGGGCGAGAAGATTATGGTGATATGAACCGACCTGACTTCCCATCTCGCCTCCGCCAATCGTCGCTGCATAGCCGTGGTTGACATGGTGTCCCTGCTGTTCGAACTGGGTAGCGTGGCCTGCATGGTTGAGCGCCTCGCTTATCATGGTTCGCTGTAATGTCATGGTTTTGGCTCCGCGCGAAGAGAAACCTTCGTCAATGGTCCATGCGATAGAGCAGTGGTCCATGATGGAATGGTCGTTGCCGGTCATTCCCATGCCGTCTGACGTATTGGGGTTTCCGCCCATGGATTCGTTCCAGTCATCGGCTCCTCCGAGATAGAGGCGCAGAAAACGGGTAATGCCGTCGGACTGCATGCCGAAAGCTTTGTTGCGCAGGAGAACGCCGCGCCCGGGAGCAGTCTGGCCTGCTATCGTGACGAATTTGTCGGTGACTACGAGACGTGAGTTGAGCGGGATGACTCCGGCGATATCAAAGACAATCGTGCGCGGACCTTTGATCTGTTCGATTCCGTAGCGGAGTGTGCCGGGAGTACCGTCATCGGCAAGCGAGGTTACATGGTATACGCTGCCGCCGCGTCCGCCGATTGCAAAGCGGCCATAACCCTCAGCGCCCGGAAATGCAAGGCGACGTGTCTGGAAAGTCATCGCACGGCCTTTGTGGACCGTGCCGTCTGCCTCGACTTCATCGACTCGCCACCAGTAGCGCAGGAGGGGAGAAAGACCGGAAACACTGAAAGACGGTATTGTACCCTCATAATTATATTCAGTGGCACCGGCTACAGATATGGAATCCGTGCCATAGACAAGTTTGTGGGATACGGCCACGTCTGCGCCTTTCCATGAAAATTCAAGTGTGCCGTCGTCGGCATCGACATGAAAGTCATGGTTGGCGGGGGATTCATCCATTATGCCGTAAGGGTTTACATCGAATTCAAGACCGTTCAGCATGATGCTGGTCGTGGAGTAGGTCTTGCCATCCTCGGGGACCGTTGTATACTTTATGGTGACGGGCTTACCTTCTGTGACCGTGAACTGCACGTATGATTTTCCGACTTCCGATTTTTTCAGCCCGTCTGTGTTGGTGGAATATCTGGCCCCTGTAACTTTCACCACACCATCGACTTCGACCTGAACCGGCGGGAGAATTTGATTTTTGTCGGTATTATGGTGATAGGCGATGAGAGAATGTTCGCCGGGCGACATCCCTTCGACTGTCACACTTATGGATGTCGGTCCCTCAGTCAGTTTGATGTAGTTGCCTCCTTCGAGGAAACAGGCGAGGACGCCGTCGCCAAAGAGCTTGAATCCGGATTGGACGGACTGTTTGTTCCAGTTGGAGGCAAGCCCGTTTGCTGCGTCGCCACCTGTGAGTGAGACAGTCATCCCGTTGTCAAGAGTTTTCGACTCACTTTGCACACGTGCCACCGGCCAGGGGATGTAGTTTGGTTCTGTCACTTCCGATGTATTTCGGTTCGGGAAGTCAAAATCGATGTTCTGAGCCATGCCGTATATGGAGCATGACATCAGGAATGTCGCCGCGTAAAGTTTATTCATGCTATATTTTGGGGGTTTCAATAAAAGAATTAAGAGAATGAACGGTCTGTGGAAGGCTGTTCATTCTCTTAATGATTATTTTCTGACACTCACATCATAACCGGAATTATGATGCGGCGGAAGTTGCGGGTTTATCAGATGATGCCCTGGCCCATCATGGCGTTGGCAACCTTCATGAAGCCGGCGATGTTGGCGCCCTTCATGTAGTTGATGTAGCCGTCGGGTTCGGTGCCGTGTTTCACACACTGGGTGTGGATATTCTTCATGATTTCATGGAGACGGCGGTCAACTTCCTCGGCGCTCCACTGGAGGTGTTCGGCGTTCTGGCTCATTTCGAGGCCTGAAGTTGCCACACCGCCTGCGTTGACAGCCTTGCCGGGAGCATAGGTAGTCTTGGAAGCGAGGAATGTGTCGATGGCTTCGGGTGTGCAGCCCATGTTGGAGACTTCAGCCACGAGCTCTACGCTGTTGGCCACGAGTTTCTTGGCATCTTCGCCGTCGACTTCGTTCTGGGTAGCGCAGGGGAGGGCGATGTCGACCTTCTGCTCCCAGGGTTTCTTGCCGGGGAAGAATGTGGCGTTGGGATATTTCTCAGCGTAGGGAGCGACGATGTCTTCGCCGGTGGCGCGGAGATAGAGCATATAGTCAATCTTGTCGCCGGAGATTCCGTCGGGGTCGTAGATGTAACCGTCGGGGCCCGAGATGGTGACAACCTTGGCGCCGAGTTCAGTAGCCTTTGTCACAGCGCCCCATGCAACGTTACCGAAGCCTGAAACAGCGATGATTTTGCCCTTGATGTCGTCTTTCTTCTCGGCGAGCATGCTCTGAACGAAGTAGAGAGCGCCGAAACCGGTGGCTTCAGGACGGATGAGTGAACCGCCGAAGTCGAGGCCCTTGCCGGTGAATGTGCCGGTGCACTCGTTGACGAGTTTCTTGTACATACCGTACATGTAGCCAACTTCGCGGCCGCCTACACCTATATCGCCTGCGGGAACGTCGCGGTCGGGACCGAGGTTCTTCCAGAGGCAGAGGATGAAGGCCTGGCAGAAGCGCATGATTTCAGCGTCGCTCTTGCCGCGGGGCGAGAAGTCGCTGCCGCCTTTGGCACCACCCATGGGGAGGGTTGTGAGAGCGTTTTTGAAAGTCTGCTCGAAGCCGAGGAACTTGAGGATCGAGAGGTTTACAGAAGCGTGGAAGCGGATACCACCTTTGTACGGGCCAATGGCATTGTTGAACTGAACGCGGTAGCCGATGTTGTTCTGCACTTCGCCTTTGTCGTCAACCCAGGTGACGCGGAAGGTAACGATGCGGTCAGGCTCGACCATGCGCTCGATGATTTTAGCCTTTTCAAACTCGGGATGCTGGTTGTAGACGTCCTCAACGCAGATAAGGACTTCCTTGACTGCCTGGAGATACTCTTTTTCACCCGGGTGCTTGGCCTCGAGGTTGCTCAGAATGGTGTTGATATCCATGATACAAAAGATTTGTGGTTGGTGTGTATTGATGATTTTTGGTTAACGGTGCAAATGTAATAATTTAATTTGATAGGGTGGATGAAAAAAGTGAAAAAAAGCTGTCTCCATGTTGTAGAACACATGGAGACAGCTTTTGAAGCAGTGTCTGAATAAAAAATTGAGACTTCTTGCCGGATTGCTATTATTCGCCGGGGACGATTGCTTCGCTGGGGCAAACTTCTGCGCAAGAACCGCACTCGATGCAGGTGTCGGGATCGATGTGGTAGATGTCGCCTTCAGAGATAGCGTCGACGGGGCAAACGGGCTGGCAGGTGCCGCAAGCCACGCAAGAGTCAGTGATAACGTAAGCCATGATAGATTAATTTTGGTTGTTAGATAATTTATACGAAACAGATTGTCTGACCGCGGCGGCAAGCCGCAGCAGATATTGCTCTGCAAATGTAACTCTTTTCGCAGAAATTTCATCCGTTTTTATCAAAAAAAATCTTGACATGGGTTTAAAAGTGGTGAAAAAGAGCTGTATCAGTATCGGCTGGGACTATATTCGTTGCCGTCAAACAGGATTTTGTTTTGAATGAAAGTAAGAGGGTGTTGGTGTTGGCACGTATCAGAATTCGATTGATACGCGGCGCTTCATGCTGACCGGGCGGCCGCCTTTGGTGCCGGGCGTCCAACGGGGCATTATTTTTACCACGCGCCTGGCTTCGGTGTCGAGATTTGAGTGAAGGTGGGTGCTTTCGATGTTGTCAATCGAACCGTTGTCGTAGACCGTGAAGCTGACCACGACTGTCCCGTGCGTGTTGAAGCGGTCGCCGAGAGCCTTGTTGAGATTTTTGGCTATGAACTGCCGCATGGCCGCATCACCGCCCGGAAACTGGGCCGGTACAATTTCCTCCTCTTTCTCTTGCTGCACTGCGGGGGAACCATAGTCCGGTGTCTCTCCTTTGAGCTTGGACAGTTCGCGCTCAAAATTACGTTTCATGCTTGCACAGCTCTGGCGCTCGCTTTCGGAAAACTCATAGGACTGTGACATACGGTCGTACCAGTAAATCAGACGTTCCGTACACTTTATCCGTGCCGGCTTATCATCAGCGAGGGGATAGAAAATAGAGGTGTATGTCCGGCATAAATCGGACATGGCTTTTTTGGAACCGGTCTGAGCCGCTTTTTCATACCAGTAGATTGTTTTTGAATCCATCAGATTTTTTTCGTGGTCCTGATATATGGCTGCTGTGAGAAGCATCGCGTCGACATTGCCGAGTTCAGCGCCTTTCTCTGCCCAATAGAGAGCTTTGGCTTTGTCCTTGGGCAGTCCGTCAAAGCCATTGAGATAGCGGACTGCTGTGGGGTGCATGGCTTCGACACGGCCCTGACGGGCGGCTGCGAGCCACTGTTTTCCGGACTGGGCGTTAAGACTGACGGCGAGGAGGAGTGAAAGGAGTGTGGTGAGAATATGTTTCATAATCGGGGAGATAAGTAGGGATGGTGGATAAGTGATGGGGTCATGAGAGACGGAAGTTGATGGGGAGGGTGTACCAGGCATCGACAGGGACGCCTTTTATTGTCCCGGGTGTGAAGTCGGGTAGTGTCCTGACAACGCGGATAGCTTCTCTGTCAAGGTCCGGATCCTTAGAGCGGATCACCTTGACTTCCCCGATTTTGCCGCTTCTGGTGACAATGAATTGTACTACCACGCGCCCCTGTATGTTATTTTCCTGTGCCATTGCCGGATAGCGGAGATGTTCGCTGATCCAACGCATCATGGCCGCATCGCCTCCCGGAAACTTTGGATCTTGATCAACTGAATAGTAGGTCTTGTTTTGGTCGACTTCGGGTTCAATCGGCTCCTCCACGGTTTCTTGAGTGGAAATCTGAAGTTCTGTGGCTTTGATGGAGTTCAGAATATCTTCCGGGACTGCCGCTGGTTCATGGGTGGTCTCTTCCTGATACAGTTCTTCATAAGTGGCGCAACCGAGGTCATCCTCTTCCTCATAGGACGCGCCTATAAGATTTCCGGTAAAGCTTATCTGAAGATTGCCCCGGCGGTCGAGGCTGATGTCGCGTATCAGGCCGTCGTAAACGACCGGTTCGTCGTAGATAAGTACCGGTTCTTCGGTGTCGTGGTCGAAGGAGTAAATGGCCATGCGACGCTCGTGGGTCAGGCCGTTTTCGATTATGAAGGCAAATTCGGGATATTTGTCATACATGTTTTTGAGGTCGGGCCATGCGACACTGTTGGGCATCTGACCTTTTTCGTTGGCGTAGTTTATCTGCCAGTAGGGAGCACCTGTTTCGAGCGAATGTCTGTTGATATAGTCGAACACTGCGAGGCGCGAGCGGTTCTGGTCCACGATTTCGCGTATGTTTACCGTGTCCCATGTCGCATTGAGGCGTTTGAACGACGAGTCGGGGAGGATGTAGCGCCAGCCGACATAGCCGTGTTCGCCTTCCACTTCCACCTCGGCCCAGTCACCATCACGACCGAGAAGTTTGAGTTCGGTGCCGTAAGGGAGTTTGTTGATAAGGTTTTTGTCGGTTATGGCTGATGGTGATGAACGGAAGAAAAGATTTTCGGCAATGACAATATGCCGGTCGCGGTCAGTCTCGGAGTCGGATGAACGTCCGATAAAGAACCATATAAGTGACCCTAAAACGGCCAATCCGAGAACCGCCCCTCCTATAATATAATAGAGTTTCTTCCGCTTCTCTTCTTCTGTCGTGTAGTCAGACAGGGAATCGGAGGCATTTTCCGGCATCTTGTCTGCCGCGGAGCTTCCACTCTCACTTGTGCACTGCGTCTCTGATGACTGAGAGGACATTGGAGCAACGACAGGACAACCACACTGAGGGCAAACCTGAGCGGAATCAGGCACTTCCGCGCCACATTCTTCGCAATGCCGATGCTGTGTGGCGGATACGGGACACCCGCAAACCGGGCAGGAGGTTGAACCGGAAGGAATTACTGTTCCACATTCACTGCACACGGCAGACGGTTCTTCCTCCTCCTCTTTTTCTCCATTGCAGAGAGTGCTGATATTGCCGCATTTAGGACAGAAACATTCGTTTTTGTCCGCTTCATATTCGAATACATGCTGACATGAGGTACATTTGAATTTCATTTTGGTACGCGGTTTTTTGTAGTGATAAAACAGAAAGTATCTGTGCATTTTGAAAATATCCGGAGCCGGTGGGAGTCTACAGTAGCCAAGCGATTATCGGAAATCTGAAAATGCACAAATACTTACTGCTCATGCTATAGTTTAACTAAAGGCTGCAAGGGATGCGATAGATCCGACGGCAAATACAAAAATAATCAGCCATATAAATGAGATAATGAAACCGGCGATAGCACATCCGCGCGGACTTTTGAACATGCCGATGAAGCTGAAAAGGACACCGAGGAACCATACAATCCATCCGAGCACAGGTATCCATCCGAGAAAGAGTCCGAGAATGGAGAGTACGAGTCCGGCAGTGCCTATACCGTTGGACTGTTTGGAGGGAACATTCACGTACACGGCCTGTTGAGTAGCATTTGTGTGCTGCTGGAAGGGTTGCTGAGCCATCTGAGGCTGAGGTTGGGGTTGTGCCTGAGGTTGTGCGGGTGAAAGGGCTGCATTACAATGAACGCAGGTTGTCGCTTTGTCTGAAACCTGCTTTCCACAATTGGAGCAATAGATAAGTGCCATAATATAAAAGATTTAATGTTAAAAAAATAAAGAATTATTCTGTGTGAGTATGTAGTTTGGAGACGTATAGCTCAAGTCCGTTATAATCAATCTTATAAAAGTCTCCGGTTTCTCCCTTATAGGTGAAGCGTTCACCTTTTTTCGGGTAGCAGTCGCTTCCGTCAATCCTCTTGTATGTCTCAGCCTCCGGAAGTGGTGCATACCGCATACGCAGATTAGTTCCGTCGATTACTACCTGTGTGGGAGTTTGGGTAACAGATTCCGACGCGGAAGCCTTATCTTTGAAAAAGTCAGTGGCGGAATAAAATAAGCCGAAACCTACCAACATAATCGCGGCAATCCCGCCGATATACCAGTATAAAGCCTTGCTCCTTTGAGGAAGAGACAATTCCTGCTCGTCAACTTCCATAGGAATAGCTGTCTGGTTGATGGTTACGGGAGGGAAGATGGCGACCGGAAGGAGCATGGCCGGAGAGACTGGACATCCGCATTGAGGACAAACATGTACGGAATCTTTCAGTTCTGCACCGCACTCACGGCAATGCCTGGGTTTAGAGGAAGAGGCAGGGCATCCGCAAACGGGGCAGGATGTGGAGCCAGCGGGAATTTCTGTTCCACATTCCTTGCATAAGGCATGATGTTCCTCTTCTTTTTCTTCCGCACAACGGGTGCTAATATTGCCGCATTTCGGACAGAAACATTCATTCTGATTCGCTTCATGCTCAAACACATGCCGGCATGAATTACATTTGAATTTCATCTTGGTACGCAGATATTAAGCCTTCCGGATATGCGCATAGCCACGCGCATATCCGGAGATGCACGATAAAAATTATAATTAAACCCGGTTGAATTTTACTGACATCACATTATTTTGTGAATGAAATGCACTTGTATTTACCGCGCATACTATAAAAAACGTTCTCATGTGTAAATAAGGCTGTCTGTCGCGTCCCCAACGTGTGACAGTAATATTGTTAAGGTTAAAGAAATGGAAAAGCGCAGGGACTTTGTGCTGAATATCTAACAGAGGCATCGCCAAACGCCTTTCGGAAATATACAGTCCACCCCCACGCCATGTCGATATACCGACACCCGCTCGTCGCGGGTGGATATAGACGAGCATGAGCGTTTTGTACTGCATTATCTTTCCCGAACATACTTTTTGGCGATTTTCTGTTAGAAGATAAGCAAAAACGCTTTTAAAAATGATATGTAAAGTCAACCGAACTCTATCGGTTGTGTGAGCAAAGATAGAGAAAATTTATTTCAGCGGCAACCCGAGGAGAGGGATTTTGATATTTTGTGACGAAATAGGTACGAAAAAAGCTACGCCGACCGGGTTGAGGGGTCGGCGTAGCGTATTGAGAGGGTTGGATAATTTCTGAGCGGTCTGGTTGGTTTATATCTTGCCGAGGCTATGTTTTTGTCAGGAAGGACGCGACATGTCGCGTCCCTACAGGCCGGATGTGATGGTCGTTTATGCCTCTATTTTCTTGTAGCGGGGAACAAGTATCTTCATGATAATCCAGCCGATGAGGTAGGCGACACCGCAGATGCAGAATACGATGAAGTAGCCTGCGGGTTTGCCTGTGAAGCTCATGAACGACATCTGAGTCTGGGCTGCGTAGTCAAAGAGGATACCTGAACAGTAGTTGATGAGGAATGATCCGAGACCTCCGGCCATACCGCCGATACCGATGATGGTGGCGATGGTGGATTTGGGGAACATGTCGCCTACAACCGAGTAGATGTTGGCGCTCCATGACTGGTGTGCTGCACCGGCGATACCTATAATAATAATGGGGAGCCAGGGCGACATGGAGCTGAGGGGCTGTGCAAGAAGTGCGAGGAGGGGGAACACCGCGAAGATGAGCATGGCGCGCATGCGGGCTGCATAGGGGTCGATGTTGATGCCTTTGCGTGCCGCACTGTCAATGAAGATACTCGGGAGCTTGCCTCCATAGATCGAGAGCATGGTGATGAGGTAGAGTACGAAAATCATCAGCATACCCTCACCCTCGGAGGTGGAGAGCTTGAACACGTCGGTGATGTAGGCGGGAGTCCAGAAGAGGAAGAACCACCACACGCCGTCGGTCATGAATTTGCCGACGAACACTGCCCAGGTCTGGGGGTATTTGAAACACTTCCAGAAGGGGATGGTGGCAGTCTCGCTGTCCTCGATCTCTGCTTTCTGACGGGGAGTCTCGTCCTTGGCGTCGTCGTCCTGCTCGATGTAGGCGAGCTCGGCGGCGTTGACGTGGGAGTTTTCAGCGGGTTTCTTGTAGAGAACCACCCAGAAGCCCATCCACACGAAGCCTAGAGCGCCGATGATTATGAAGGCCATTTCCCAGCCGTTGCCCCAGCCGATGCTCTGGAAGTATTTGGCGAGCGGGCCGATGGTGAAGGGGGCGATGAGGGCGCCTACGGCAGAACCGGCGTTGAAAATCGAGGTGGCATACGCACGGTCGCGCTTGGGGAAGTATTCGGCTGTCACCTTGATGGCGGCGGGGAAGTTGCCGGCCTCACCGAGAGCGAGGATTGTGCGTGCTGCGAGGAAGAAGTAGACGGAGACTGTGGCGATTGTCACTGCGAGGTCGCCGGTGGCTTTGACGAGTCCGGCGGCGCTGTTGAGACCGAGGGTGGCTTCGGTGGCTACGCCGCAGGCAGCGTGGAGGCAGGCGCCGGCCGACCATACGCCGATGGCCCAGAGGTAGCCTTTCTTCGTGCCCATCCAGTCGATAAAACGTCCTGCGAGGAGGTTGGCGACTGCATAGACAATGGAGAATACTGCGGTGATAAGACCGTAGTTGGCGTCGGTCCAGTGGAATTCAGGAGAAATGAACTCTTTCCAGGTGAGTGAGAGCACCTGACGGTCCATGTAGTTGACGGTCGTTGCGAGGAAGAGCAGGGCGCAGATGGTCCAACGGAAGTTGGTCATCTTCTGATTTGCGGCTGCCAGAGGTGAGGTCGCTGCTGCCATACGCTTTAGAATTTGAAGTAGTTCTTAGCGTTGTTGTAGCAGATATCCTCAATCATCTGGTTGACGCGGTTCTCTTCGTAGCCGGTGTAGGGGATGAGACCGTTTTCGATGTCGTTGCCTACGAGGTTGCAGAGTGTGCGGCGGAAGTATTCGTGGCGGGGATAGGAGAGGAATGAGCGGGAGTCGGTGAGCATGCCGACGAAACGGCTGAGCAGGCCGAGGAGCGAAAGGGCGTTCATCTGCTTCTCCATGCCGTCTTTCTGATCGAGGAACCACCAGCCCGAGCCGAACTGAATCTTGCCGGCCACTGTGCCGTCCTGGAAGTTGCCGAGCATTGTGGCGATTACTTCGTTGGCGCAGGGGTTGAGGTTGTAGAGGATGGTCTTGGTGAGCTTGCCGCGGGTGTTGAGGGTGTCAAGGAACTTGGCGCAGGCTTTGGCTGTGGTGAACTCGCCGATGGAGTCGAAGCCGGTGTCGGGGCCGAGGAGCTTGAACATCTTGGTGTTGTTGTTGCGGATGGCTCCGTAGTGGAACTGCTGTGTCCAGCCTGATTCGTAGTCCATCTCGCCGAACACAACGAGCATGGCGCTCTTGAACTTGAGGATTTCTTCCTTGGTGAGTTCCTTGCCGCCGTAGACTTTGTCGAAGATGGCTTCGATTTCGCCGTCGGTGTAGTCCTCGGCATAGAATTCCTCGATGCCGTGGTCGGAGAGGCGGCAACCCATCTCCTCGAAGAAGTCGTGACGCTTCTGAAGGGCGTCGACCATGTCCTGGAACTTGTTGATTTCCACTCCGGATACTTCGGCGAGCTTCTCGACGTAGGCGCGGAATTCAGAGGGAACTTCTACGGCCATTGCCTTGTCGGGACGCCAGGTGGGGAGCATCTTGATTTCAAAACCGCTGTCGCGCACCTGCTTGTGGTATTCGAGGGAGTCGACGGGGTCGTCGGTGGTGCAGACGGTTTCCACATTGTAGCGACGCATGAGTCCGCGGGCGGTCATGTTGGGGTCGTTGAGGAGCTTGTCGTTGCACTCGTCGAAGATTTCCTTGGCAGTCTCGGGGTTGAGGAGCTTGTCGATGCCGAAAGCTGTCTTGAGCTCGAGGTGAGTCCAGTGGTAGAGGGGATTGCGGAAGGTGTAGGGTACTGTCTCGGCCCATTTCTGGAATTTTTCCCAGTCGGTGGTGTCGGTGCCGGTGCAGAAGCGCTCGTCGACGCCGTTTGAACGCATGGCGCGCCACTTGTAGTGGTCGCCGCCGAGCCAGATTTCGGTTATTGATTTGAAGCGGTGGTCATCGGCAACCATCTTGGGGATGAGGTGGCAGTGGTAGTCGATGATGGGCATCTTTGCAGCATGCTCGTGGTATAACTTCTGCGCGGTTTCGGTCTGCAGCAGGAAGTTTTCGTCCATGAAGGGTTTCATGAGTGGATTCTGTTTGGGTTTTAGAGGTTAAATTAAAGAGGGGGAGGGGCTTTGAGGCTTTTAGGCTCCGGGAGGGTCTTTAGGGTCTTTAAGGTCCTTAGGGACTTTAATGACTTTAGGGACCCTAAAGACTATGCCTGAACCCTGGAGGGTTTAGAGGGTGACGCCATTTTTGAAGATTGAAATCTCGTGGATTCCGCTCTTTTCGGAGTTGACCTGCTCGCCGGAGGCTACCTTGAGCACGTAGGCGATGAAGTCGGCGAGGACGTCGGCCATGGAGCTGTCCTCGGCAAGACGTCCGGCGTTGAAGTCAATCCAGGTGGGCTTGCGCTTGGCGAGGCCTGAGTTGGTGGAGACTTTCATGGTGGGGACGAAGGTGCCGAAGGGTGTGCCGCGGCCGGTGGTGAAGAGCACCATCTGACAGCCTGCGGCGGCGAGGGCGGTGGAGGCCACGAGGTCGTTGCCGGGAGCTGAAAGGAGGTTGAGGCCGTGGTTGTGGATACGCTCGCCGTATTCCATCACGCCGAATACGGGGCTCTTGCCAGATTTCTGCGTGCAGCCGAGGGCTTTTTCCTCAAGGGTGGAGATGCCGCCTGCCTTGTTGCCGGGCGAGGGGTTTTCGCCGACGGGTTCGCCGTGGCTGAGGAAGTATTCCTTGAAGTTGTTGATGAGCGAAACGGTCTCGCCGAGGAGCTTGTTGTCGGCGCAGCGGCGCATGAGGATGGTCTCGGCGCCGAACATCTCGGGAACTTCGGTGAGCACAGTCGTGCCGCCTTCCTGCTCGCAGAGCCAGTCGGAAAACTCGCCGAGGAGGGGATTGGCGGTGATGCCGGAGAAGCCGTCGGAGCCGCCGCATTTCAGACCGATGCGGAGCTTGGATGCGGGTTGCTCGGTGCGCTTGAAACCGCGTGCCTGCTCGTAGAGCGAGCGGAGGATGGCGAGGCCGGCTTCCACTTCATCGCCCTCTACTTCCTGGCAGACCATGAATTTGACGCGCGAGCGGTCATAGTCGCCGCAGAATTCCTCGAACACCTTGGGCTGGTTGTTCTCGCAGCCGAGGCCGATTACTAGGATGCCGCCTGCGTTGGGGTGGAGCACCATGTCGCGGAGAATCTTTTTGGTATTCTCGTGGTCGTCGCCGAGCTGCGAGCAGCCGTAGTTGTGGGGGAAGGCGAAGATGCCGTCCACGCCTTCGGCCTTGGTTTCGGCGTTGAGGCGGTCGACAATCTGCTTGGCGATGCCGTTGACGCAACCTACGGTCGGGATAACCCAGATTTCATTGCGGATACCCACCTGGCCGTCGGGACGCTCGTAGCCCATGAAAGTGGCTTCCTTGCCCTGAAGAGCGGCTCCGGGAGCTGCGGGCGAGGGATTGTCGATGCTGATGTCGGAGTAGTCGAGCTGGCCTTCGAGGTTGGTCTTGATGTCGTTGTGGTCAAGGAAGGCGCCACGCTTTACGGCGTGACGGGTGTGGCCGATAGGGAAACCGTATTTGATGACGTTCTCACCGTCGGCGATGTCGCGCAGGGCAAACTTGTGGCCTGCAGGAATGTCGGCGACGAGGGCGATTTCGTCACCGTCGACGTTGACAGTCGTCCCCGCGGTGAGCGGATTGATGGCGACTGCAACGTTGTCGGCGGGATTGATTTTAAGAAAATCCTTCATTAGTGGTGTGGATTATGCTTCGATAACTTCTTTGACGGTCTCAAGCATACCCTTGCTCTGGATAGAGTCGAGGTACTTGACAACGAGGTCGGTGAGGCCGGGAATCTGGTTGAGGTCGCCGTGTTCTTCGCCCCAGATGAGGTCCTTGGCAGCGAGGACGCCTTCAGCCACCTTGCGGGTGTCGCCGGTAGCCCAGAGTTCGGTGAGGAGATCCATAATCTTCTGATCGTCCTTCGGAACGATTTCGGTGCCGTCCTCACGCTTGCCACCCTTGTAGTAGGTGATGAGGGCTGCGAGACCGAGCACGAGGCCCTTGGGAAGCTCGCCCTTGCGCTCGAGGTAAGTCTTGAGGCCGGGGAGGTCGCGGGTCTGATATTTCGGGAAGGAGTTGAGCATGATTGAAGTAACCTGGTGGTCGACGTAGGGGTTGTTGAAGCGCTCGAGCACGTCGGCACCGAACTTCTGAAGCTCTTCCATCGGGAGGTTGAGGGTCTGCATGAGCTCGTCGAACTGAACCTGATGGATGAACTTGCCGATTACGGGGTGGTTGCAGGCGTCGCGCACGATGTTCACGCCGCTGAGGAAGGCAACGGGCGAGAGGACAGTGTGCGGGCCGTTGAGGAGGGTCACTTTGCGCTCGTGGTAGGGAGCTTCGGAGTCAGTGATGAGCACCTGGAGGCCGGCCTTCTCAGCGGGGAATTCGGCCTTGAGCTGGTCGATGGAGATGTTGGATGCACGCTCGATAACCCAGAGGTGGAAGGCTTCGCCCTGAACGACGAGGTTGTCCTTGTAGCCGAGTTTCTCCTGGATTTCGTTGATTTCCTTGCGGGGGAATCCGGGGACGATGCGGTCAACGAGGGTGGCGCAGACGTAGCAGCACTCGCTGAACCATTTCTTGAAGGCTTCGTAGTCAGAGCCGAGTTCCTCTTTCCAGAGGTCGATGTATTTGAAGATGATTTCCTTGAGGTGATGGCCGTTTTCGAAGATAAGCTCGCAGGGCATGATGATGAAGCCCTTGTCGGCAGCTCCGTTGAAGGTCTTGAAGCGACGGTAGAGGAGCTGAGTGAGCTTGCCGGGATATGAAGCGGCGGGACGGTCGGAAAGTTTGCAGGCGGGGTCAAAGGCGATGCCGGCCTCGGTGGTGTTGGAGATGACGAAACGCATCTCGGGCTGATCGGCGAGAGCGAGGAAAGCGTCAAACTGAGTGAAGGGACTGAGTGCGCGGCTGATTACGTCGATACGGGTAAGAGAGTTCACTACCTCACCGTCGAGACGGCCCTGAAGGTTGACATGGTAGAGGCAGTCCTGACCTTCGAGCAGCTGGGTCACGAAGGCGTCGGGTGTGCCCTGGACAACGACAACGGATGAGTTGAAGTCGGTCTTGTCGTTCATGTTCTTGATGATCCAGTCAACAAATGCGCGGAGGAAGTTGCCTTCGCCGAATTGGATGATTCTTTCGGGAGCCACTGCTTTGGGAGCGGTGAGTTTGTTTAAAGCTTTCATGATTAAATTGTATTGTGATTTGATTAGTTGTATGTTAGACTAAGAATTAAGGAGAGAATTGATGATTTATTCGGTGGGATTCCAGCCGGTTGTCACGGCAAAGACTTTAGAGATGTCGAGGCAGTCGGCGGCGTCGGAGTCAGAGACTTTCATGGCCCAGCCGACGCGGGCATCCTGCGATGCGCCGGGGCCGTGTGAGCCATATTCGCCGTAGCGGGCGGTGCGCTCGTTGGCGGGGTTGTTCCAGTTGTGCCATCCTTCGGGCCGGATGTGTGAACCCATCTCGCAGTTGATGAATACAGTGTGGGCGTAGGGGCGCCAGGGGCGTCCGAGATACACTTTCTTCACTTCCGGCAGGGCGCGGAGGGTGCAGCCATCGAAGATGTAGCCGAAGCGCACATCCTCAGGGGTAGAGGCGGCGGTGATGTAGGAATCGCGCTTGCTGAGGATGTCGCAGTTCTTGAAATATGCCGTCGCGGGACCGAAGATGAAGTCAGTGGTGCCCTCGATGTAGCAGTCGGCGAAGTAGAGACGGCTGTTCTTGCCGCCGGTGAAGATGGTGTCCTGATTGCCGAGGAAGCGGCAGTTGACGAAGCGGATTTTATCGCCTTCGGTGTGGAGCGCCACGGCCTGGCCGAGCTGGGGAGCATTGTTTTCGATGGTGAGGTTCTTGAACAGCACATCGGAGGCGTCGACCTTGACGGTATATGTGCGGAAGGTGCCCATATTGTCGATGTTGGCGTGGTGGTCGAAGGTGATGATGGTGCTGTCGGCGCTCTCGCCGATGAAACTTACGTTCTTGAGCCAGGAGGGGATGACGATTTTTTCCTTGTAGACTCCGTTGGCTATATGGACGGTCACGGTGTAGTCCATATAGGCGCGGATGCCTTCAAGGGCGTCGGTGACCGTGGTGTAGTCGCCGGAACCGTCCTGGTTGACGTAAATCTCATGCTTGTATTCAGCAGCCGAAGCCCGGAGGCCGGCGGCTGAGGCAATGAGCGCGAGAATGACGGATAGAAGTCTGATTTTCATTGCTGAAATGTTTCTGTAGCGGAGGAGAAGATGTTGGTATGCAGATTTTTATTTTGTGATGCGGAACCAGTCGACGTCGAGCCAGCCGCTGTCGTTGCTCTCCCAGTTGCGGACGCAGAAGAGACCGACTTTCGAGCCGATCCAGTGGCCGCTTGTGAGGCTCAGAGGCTTGCCGAAAGTGGTGAATTTCTTGCCGTCGAAGCTATAGGAGAAGATTGCCTCGCCCTGATAATCATCTTTCGACGAGGGAGTCTTGACGCCTGTGCGCTTAATCTGGACGCGGAGATAGAGCTCCTTGTCGCCGTTGTCGAGCTTCACGGCCTCGACTTCAGTCTCCTTGTTGCCCTTGTTGGCGCTCTTGGCCTGGACTTCGGTGAGATAGATGCCGTCGGCACGGCTTTCGAGAGCCATTGCAGCGTAGTTGTAGCCCATCACAGCGATGCCTGCGCGCTCGCCGGCTTCAATCTTGCCGTTGCGCTTGCGGGGGCAGAACTGGACTTTGGCGGTGGCGGTGAAGTTTTCGCCGGGGAATTTCTGAAGCAGGAGGTTGGCGGCGTCGTAGAGACGAGGGCTGTCGGTGGTTTTCTGAGAGAAGAGGCGGAGCTTGGAGGTGTTTGCCTCGCAGAAATACCACAGCGCGTTGGGATTGCCCTTCCACTGCCACTGGAGGCCGATGGTGGTGCCGTCGAATTCGTCGCTTTCAACCGGATTGGCTGCGGGATAGGTGCCTCCGACATTGGGCTTGCGGTATTTCATCACGGGTTCGCCGCGGCCGTCGCCGTCGGGGTCGACGCCGATTACGGGCCATCCGTCCTCACGCCAGCTCATGGGCTGGAGATGCACCACGCGACCCCACGGGCCTTTGTCCTGGAAGTGGAGGAACCAGTGTTCCTTGCCGTCGGGGGTGTCGACCCATGCGCCCTGATGGGGGCCGTTGACATTGGTCTTGCCCTGATCCATCACATTGCGGACCTCGTATGGTCCCCAGGGGCTCTTGGAGCGGAGCACTTCCTGCCAGCCGGTGGCCACACCGCCTGCGGGGGAGAAGATATAGTACCAGTCGCCGACTTTATACATCTTGGCGCCTTCGATGGTCTCGTTTTCGATATGGCCGTCGTAAATCACACGGTCCTGGCCGATGGTCGAGGTGCCGTCGGGGGTCATCTCAATCATGCCGAGGATGCTCTTGACTCCGGCGCGGCTTCCGGCATAGCCGTGGGCTATGTAGGCTTTGCCGTCCTCATCCCAGAAGGGGCAGGTGTCGATGATGCCCTTTGCCTTGTGGACGTGGACGAGGGGTTCCCAGGGGCCTGCGGGGTTCTTGGTCTTGGTCATGAAGATGCCGAGGTCGGGGTCGCCGTAGTAGATATAGAATTCGCCGTTGTGGTAGCGTATGGAGGGGGCCCACACGTGGTTGCCGTGGCTGGGGTCGGGTGCGGCCTGAGCGTATTCGGGCATTTCGGCGATGGCATGGCCGATGAGGGTCCAGTTGACGAGGTCTTTGGAGTGGAGGATGGGGAGGCCGGGGATGTCGCAGAAGCTGGACGCGGTCATATAGTAATCGTCGCCGACGCGCACAACGTCAGGGTCGGAATAGTCAGCGTCGATGACGGGGTTCTTGTACTGTCCGTTGCCGAGGTCGGGTGACCAGACTTGTGAGACATAGGGCTTTACGTCGGCCCATAAGCCGAAAGTCGCGGCGGCCGCGAGGGTGAACAAAGAGATGCGTTTAGGTAAGTTCATTATGGTTAAGTAAGTGGATCAACAGTGACCTTTCGACGGCGGCGCCGGCACCGGTTGCCTATACTAAAAGGAAGTATATTAGCCGTTTAGGGTAAGCTTTTGAAAGTTATAGATTTAAGAGTGTAAAATTTCTTCCAAAGTTAGTGATTTTCTCCCGAAATGCAACAAACTTTTAAAATAATTAACGGTTCAATGGCTGGTTTTGGGTTGGTTTAAGGTTTGGGCTCAGGGTTCAGGTAATATTTTGAGTAGTGACGGGTCATAAGAAGAGTTTAAGGCTCAGATAATTGACCGCACAGGGCGGCATTATCCAAACCTTAAACCTAAACATTGAACCTTACAGGAACAGCCTCGGCTGCTATTTCACCAGCTTTCCGTTGATGTAAAGGTTGTTGAAGCGGACGTTTTTGGTGAGGCCGGTGATTGAGTTTCCGCCGGAGGTCACGCCGTCGAAGCGGCAGTTGTCGACGTTGATATTGTCGATGTTGCAGATTTCCTTGAAGCCTTCAATCATCACGCCATATTTGCTTTCCTTGCAGGTGATGTTGTCGAGCCACACGTTTTTGACAGTCGGGGGGAAGCTGCGGTCGCAATTCTCTTTGGGCTCATACACGAGGTTGATTTTCAGTACGGATTCCTTGCACTGGCCCACTTCGACGTTGCGGACGTAGATATTCTCGATTACACCTCCGCGGCATGCGTTGGTCTTGATGCGCACCACGCGGTCGAGCTCGGGGCTGTCCATCACGCAGTTTTCAAGGAAGAGATTCTTGAAACCGCCTGAAATTTCAGAACCTACCACGATACCGCCGTGGCCGTTTTTCATCTTGCAGTCGCGCACTATAATATTTTCGGAGGGGACACCCTGCTCGCGGCCGTCGCGGTTACGTCCGCTCTTGATTGCGATGCAGTCGTCGCCGGTGTCGAAATAGCAGCCTTCGATGAGCACATCCTTGCATGACTCGGGGTCGCAGCCGTCACCGTTGGGGCCGTCGTTCTGAATGTGTACGCCCTTGACGGTGAGATTCTGGCAGTAGAGGGGATGAATCACCCAGAAGGCGGCGCGGAGGAGCGTCACGTCCTCGATGAGCACATTCTTGCACTCCACGGGATTGACGAGCTGCGGACGCATGCCGTAGCCGTCGCCGAGGATGCGCTTCTCGACGGGGACGCCGTTTTCGTTCCACTCCTGAAGGAGCGGACGGCCGATTTTCTGAGTAATCGGGCCTTCGACATAGCCGCGTTTGCCGCTCATCTGCCACCAGTTTTCGTTTGACGCGCCGCCGTCGACGGTGCCTTTACCTGTGATGGCGATGTTTTCCTGCCGGTAGGCGTAAATCATGGGCTGGTAGTTGTAGCAGTCCATGCCTTCCCAGCGGGTCTTGACGATGGGATACTGGCTGGTGTCGTCGGTGAAGAGCAGGGTAGCGCCTTCCTCAAGATGGAGATTGACATTGCTCTTGAGAGTGATGGGGCCGGTGAGCCATGTGCCCTTTGGGATGATGACGCGGCCGCCACCCTCGCTCGAACAGAGGTCAATCACCTTGTTGATGAGCTCGGTGTAGAGGAAACCTTTGGTCTTTGACTTCTTGCCGTAGTCGAAAATCTTATAGTCCTTGTCGCGGAATGTGGGAGCCTTGATGTTTTTCTCGATTTGGGGATAGAGTGTGGCCCAGGCTTCTTTCGCGTCAAGGCTTTTGGAGCAGCATGACTTCTTTTTGTCGCAGGTTCCGGAGGCGGTGCAGGTCTTTGCGGGAGCGCACTCGGCCGCGTTGCCGTTTTTACAACAGGTTTTGCCGTTTTGCTGCTGTGCGAATCCGGAGAGGCTGACGCAGACAGCGGCGGCAATCAATGCAAATTTCTTCATGGTTATACAATGAAATGCGTGTTTATAATAATGATTGGGTTTGAACAGGAAATGAGGTGCGGGTTTAAAATGCGTCTTGTCCGCACGTTACAAAATTAATACTATCACGCCGAACCACCAACTCGCATCACATTTATTATTTAATGTTAACAATTTTAGGGCCACTCCTTTTATATATTATAGGTATAATACAGGAAGCCGACAGAAAGAGCACCCCGCCGCGCCGATAGATAAAATTAAGTAAAAACGTTTAAGTTATTAAAATAAGCTAAATTAGCCGGGAATATTTGCACGAAACAGGACTAATTAGTAATTTTACATTCACAAACAAAAAACACACGTACAAACACACAGCGCATCAGATTTCTAATTACAGAAAGCACGCAAAACACACACCAACCCCCGTTTCTTGCGATATTCTGATTTGTAAGAGGAATCATTCATGTTCCCACAGCTTTTTGCTGTCCTTTTCCTTTCCCGACTCTCATAGGGAAACCTTTATCTGAAAAGCACTCTCCCCACCCCTCATTCTCCCCTCCTGTTTATCGTAGAATTCAAGTCCTCCGGCTGTAGGTTCCCGCATTTTTCCGCTCCGAACCGCCGCACTCGGGTACCATTTTCTGCCGATAAATCCATGTCTACAGCTTTGTTTAATCCATAAACCATATCACAATCAAGTGTCATAACCGACCTGAACAAACAGCATCCGCTATCAATCAACCAATTTGCATGAAAGAAATCTTAATTTATTATTATTGAAACACAACATGAAAGACTTAATTGCAAGTCGTAGTCAATGGCTGCGTAACACATCCTTTGCAACGCACTGGAAAACAATGCTCCTCCTGATGGTGCTTTGCGTCGGCTTCAATGCCAACGCGCAGGAGCTCACCGTAAACGGTACGGTGCTCGACGGCACAGACGAACCTCTGATCGGAGCTACCGTTCAGGTCGAAGGCACACAGAATATTGTGGTTACTGACCTCGATGGTAACTTTACCCTCAAAAAAGTCGACGGAAACGCCACCCTCGTCGTGACCTACATCGGCTATAAGACTGAAAAAGTTCCTGTAAACGGCCAGACCGAAATCAAAATCGTTCTTCATGAAGACTCTGAAACGCTTGAGGAAGTTGTTGTGATCGGTTATGGAGGCACACGTGCCCGCCGCGACCTCACCGGTTCGGTAGGCTCCATTTCAGGAACCAAACTCGCTGCTGTCCCCGTGACTTCTGCCGCCGTAGCCCTTCAGGGTAAGGTTGCAGGTGTGCAGGTGACCACAGTCGACGGTCAGCCCGGCGCCGACATCAACATCCGCGTGCGCGGTGCGACGTCAGTGACCCAGTCAAACGACCCCCTCTACATCGTCGACGGTTTCCAGACCGACAACATCAACGACATCCCCCCGAGCGATATCCAGAGCATCGACATCCTCAAGGATGCCTCCCTCACCGCCATCTACGGTGCCAAGGGTGGTAACGGTGTTGTCATCGTGACAACCAAGTCGGCTCAGGAGGGCAAGACCCAGGTATCGTTCAATGCCCAGGGTTCCGTCAGCCACATCTCAAAGAAACTGGACCTGATGAACGCCTACGATTTCGTGAACTACCAGTGGGACTACGCCACCGGTCACTCCACCCGTAACTCGCAGACCCGTCTGTTCCGCTACAACTTCGGCAACCCGCAGGATATGGACCTCTACAAGCAGACCCGTACCCACGACTGGCAGGACGAGGTGATGGGCAACAATCCCTTCTCCTATAATACCAATGTGTCAATCGGCGGCGGCAACGACAAGACCCGCTACAATGTGTCGATCACACAGTCCGATGACGAGGGTATCATCATGGGCACAGGCGTGCGCCGCACCAACATCCTCACCAAACTTCAGACTAAGATACTTCCGAATCTTACTTTCCAGTACAACCCCAAGATGACCTATCGCCGTGACGAAGGCGCGGGTGGCGACAACGTAGGTACCGGCGGTATCATCGACGTACTCCGCTACCGTCCGACCAACGGTATCCGCGAGCGTGACGGCGCATGGTGGCCTGAGGAGACTATCGACCCCGACCAGGAGCGCATCTTCACCTACACCAACCCTGTTGCCGACATCAAGACCAACGTCCGCAAGCGTCACGCATACACCTTCGCTAACCAGGCGTCACTCGAATACAAGCCCATCGACGGACTTACCCTCCGCACCGAAGGTGTCTATACCGTTCAGTTCAAGGACGACAAGCGCTTCTGGGGCCGTCTGACTTCCGAAGGCAAGAAACACAACTCCAATCCCGTGGCGGCAATCGAAAAGACCCAGACCAACTCCTACACCTGGACCACCACCGCCTCCTACGACTGGACAGTGCGCGACAAGAACAACTTCTACGCTCTCGTAGGTTTCGAGCTCTACAACAAGCAGTACGAAAAGTCCTACCAGAAGAACCGCTACTTCCCCGACAACATCTCGGCTGACAAGGCCCTCAACAACATGGGTCTCGGCTCACCCTACGAATCGACCTCAGAACTTGGCACCGCCAACCGCACCACCTCATACTTCGGTCAGCTCAACTACAACTATGACCACAAGTATCTACTTTCGGCCACCTTCCGTGCCGACGGTTCCTCGATGTTCGCTCCCGGCCACCAGTGGGGCTACTTCCCCTCGGTTTCCGGCGCATGGGTTCTCTCAAGCGAGGATTTCATGAAGGACTTCACCTGGCTCTCAGAGCTCAAGCTCCGCGCAGCCATCGGTAAGGCCGGCAACAACAACATCGACGCCGACATGTGGCGCTACCTCTATGTGACCAACACCACCAACGGCCCTGCCTTCGGTGAATCCGGCGGTGCAAACGACGGCCTCCTCTGGTACGGTCCCGACAAATACATGCCCAACCCCGACCTGAAGTGGGAGACAACCCTTACCCGCAACTTTGCTGTTGACCTCTCGCTCTTCAACGGCCGTCTGCGTATCACTCCGGAATACTACTGGAACACCACATCCGACCTTATCTACAAGGCCGACATCCTCTCGACCGTAGGCTACGCCCAGCAGTATCAGAACATCGGCCAGGTGACAAACCGCGGTTTCGAAATCGCAATCAGCGGCGACATTCTCCGCGGCAAGGACTACTCGCTCTCCGCAAATTTCAACCTCGGAGCAAACAAGATGAAGGTCGACAAGCTCACCGGCGACAACAAATATCTCTACGAAACCCACAGCCGTTCAAAGGACGGCGGCTACAACTACCGTCTTGAAGTGGGCGGTGAGGTAGGTCTCATCTACGGTTTCGTCTACGACGGTCTCTACTCGATTGACGAGTTCGACTATGACGTGCCCAAGGCTACCTACTATCCCAAGAAAGGTACCGTCAGCATGGACAATATCTTCGACAACTCCCAGTCAGGCGCTCCGACCCTCCCCGGCAAGCCCAAGTTCAAGGACCTCAACGGCGACGGCGTGATCGACGACAATGACCGCACCGTCATCGGCCGCACAACTCCCCGCCTTCAGGGTGGTTTCGGACTCAACGGCCAGTGGAAGAACTTTGACTTCAATGCCAACTTCACCTACTTCCTTGACTTCGACGTCTACAACGCCACCGCCTACTATCTGTCATCGTCAATCGACAACAAGAACAACTTCAAGAATGTACTTTCTTCGTTCACCAACCGCTGGCGCTACGCCGAAGGCCCCGAGTGTCTCTACGGCAACACCTGGATGCAGGGTGCCTACGACCGCTATGTCGAGATGAACCAGGGACAGACCATGTGGAACCCGATGGATCTCAACAAGGACGTGACCATGAGCTACTTCGTAGAGGACGGTTCCTTCCTCCGCTGCACCGACATCACTCTCGGCTACAGCCTCCCGCAGAACATCATCAGCAAGGTCGGCATGTCGAAGCTCCGCTTCTATACCTCGGTGACCAACCCCTTCATCATCACCAACTATTCAGGCTATGACCCTGAGGTGGATGTGCAGAGCGGTCTCACTCCTTCTTTCGACTTCAACCGCTATCCCCGCAGCCGCAGCTACGTGTTCGGTCTGAACGTCACTTTCTAACAAAAAGTCTAAATACCTCTTTTTAAGAAAAGAAAAAATGAAATTACGCAATATATTTTTAGCCGGTCTCTCCGCAGTGGCGCTCGCTTCCTGCTCTGACTATCTCGATGTGGACGCCCCCTCGAAGAATCCGCCGGAATATGTTTTCTCTGACAAGAAGGAGATGCGCAGCGCTCTCAACGGTGTCTATGCCGCGATGCTCACCAACAACACCTACGGTCAGAACTTCATCGAAAAACTCTCGTTCAACACCGACGTGGAGTTTAAAATCAATGACAGCGAGTTCGCTTCGTCGTCGGCCTACCAGCGCTATGAGTGCGACCCCGACGGCGGCGAAATCAAAAAGGCCTGGGACGACCTCTATGTCGGCGTCGAGCGTGCCAACATGCTCATCGACGGTATCGAGAATGCCGATATCTACGACGAGGACGACGCCGAGCTCATGCAGATGCTCGGCGAGGCCAAAGTGCTCCGCTCGATTTTCTACCACGATCTCGTGTGGTATTTCGGCGACGTGCCTTACTCCCTGCTCCCTTCCTACAAGAGCCCCTCGAGAATCTACGACGTCGAGGACCGCACCAAAATCCTCACCGATCTTATCGAGGATGTGAAGGCTATCGCTCCCAAGATGCAGCTTTCCACCGCACAGTCGTTCACCGACGGCCCCGAGCGCATCTCCAAGGATATGGCATGGGCTATGGTTGCCCGCCTCGCCATGACTGCCGGCGGCTACTCCCTCCGCTCCGAGGGCGACGACTTCGGCACCATGAAGCGCCCCGACAACTACAAGGATTTCTACAAGACCGCAGCCGCATACTGCGATTCGGTTGTCACCCGCTCCTCCCACACTCTTTCAAAGCAGTATCACGAGGTATTCGCGGGCGAATGTAACTACGACTACACTCCCGGCGACGACGTAATCTGGGAAATCCCCTTCGGCACCCACTCGACCGGCAACATCGGCTATATCCACGGCCCGAAGATGGACAACCAGTCGGGTGTCACCACCCACGCCTGGGGCAAGGCATCGAGCTCCGCGCAGCTCAATGCCCTCTATCGCTTCCTCTTCGATGAGGACGACGTGCGCCGTGACTTTGTAAACCAGCTTTTCGGCTACAACAACCAGGGTGAGGCCCAGCTCAACAACAGCCGCACCAACTACAACGGCAAATGGTCGAAACTCTGGAACAGAAACGGTCTCGGTTCTGCATCCGAGGGCAACACCGGCTTCAACTTCCCTTACATGCGCTACGCCGACGTGCTCCTGATGTCGGCCGAGGCTGAAAACGAGCTCAACGGCGCCCCCACCTCCAAGGCCATCGAGCGCTACGAGCAGGTGCGTCACCGCGCCTTCCCCACGCGTCCCGACAAGGCTGCCTACAGCGGCGCTATGGACAAGGATTCGTTCCTCAAGGCTGTGCTCGACGAGCGTAAGTTTGAATTTGCAGGCGAAAACATGCGTTGGCGTGACCTCGTGCGCAACAACATGCTCGGTGAGGCCCTCTTCTGGACATTCTTCCGCTACTATGCCGCCGCCGACCGCGGAAGCGGCTATGACAGCGCGGTAGGGGAGTATGACTTCGGCAACGGCACCGCCTACGACCAGAAGTGGATGAACTCTCTCTACTATCTCAACAACGTGCCCAACCGCGATTACTACTCATTCTCCAAATTTCCTCAGGCATCCCCCAACGTGCGTGTAGTCTACATCGTCAATCCCTACCGTCTCCCCGCAAGCGGCGACGAGAAAGTCCAGGTCGAGGTTGACGGCAAGAAGCAGACCGTGGCCCGCGCCGACTACATGAACTGGTTTGACGAGAACACATCCAAGCCCACAGCCCACTTCCTTTACTCTCTGCGCGGCTATATCTACTGCAACGAGAGCGGAAACATCCTCATCAACAACAACGGCAACTATGTGGCCGCTCCCAACCCCTCGACTTTCCCCACGGTCGACGAACTCCCGGCAGTGCGCTATATTCTTCCTTATCCCCGTGCGGTCATCACGCGCTCCCAGGGTAAATATGTCAACAAATACGGTTACAGATAAAAACTCACCCTTAATCTAAAATCATCAACTGACTAATAATATGAAAAAGACATTATTATATTGCCTTACCGCCATACTCGCCCTCGGTTTCGCCTCCTGTCAGAAGGACGACGAAATCATGGGGCCGGCAAATCCGGCTGAGGATCTTGACCGTATGCCGATGACCATGTTCCGTCTTTACGAGAACACAGGCGTGCAGGACGACCCCTACGGCATGCGCGTGCTCACCGAGGAACTCAACTCCGTGATTCTCGCCTGGTACGGTGTCAGCGGCGCCGCCGGCTACGAAATCAAGTTCGGCCCCGAGGCCGGCCTGACTTCCGGCAAGGAGGAGGACTGGACGAATACCGACCGTCTCCACCAGTGGGAAGACGGCAAGTATTCCAAGATTGTTCCCGCCGACCAGCTCACACTCCGCATCGACGACCTCGAATATGAGCAGGGCTACCGTTTCGCAATCCGCGTGCTGCATCCCGACGGCAATGAGGCCCATCACTCCAAGTGGTACGGCATGGGCAACGGCCGCGAGTGGGCTGAACAGGCCGGTCTCACCACCGAGCCCCGCTATGCCACTCCCAAGCTCGTCAAGGCTGAGATTGCCGAGAGCAACGACGCTTTCATCGTCACTCTCAATGTAAATGTCATGGACCATGTAAAGGAACTCGCCACCAAGCAGTCCGAATATCAGGGCATATTCGAGGATTTCCAGAAGAACTTCGACTTCGTGCAGGACGGCACTCAAAACGACATGGCCACCGCCAAGTTCAAGGTCGACAAGCTCGTCATCACTCCCGCCAAGGATACCCCCGACGCCACCATCGACTCCCGCTGGCTCAACTACACCCTCCAGCCCTCTGATTTTACCGACGGTGTGGCCGCGTTCCGCGTGGGCGGCCTCACGATGAATGCCAAGTATGAAATCAACGCTGTCAACGAATCCAAGCCCGCAATCGTCGACGCCCGCTACAACTCTATATCCAAGCCTATCTACGGCACTCCCGGCGAGCCTATTCTCATCGAGCACAAGGTCTGGGCCAAGGACCCCATCCCCGGCGCCGTCGAGTTTGACGCATCGCCCCTCGACACCATCATCGGCAACTTCGCCAACAATGTGCGTCTCGCCGAAGGTCAGGTGTTCTACCTCGAAGGCGACAAGGCCTACTACTTCTACGAGAACCCCGTGATTGCAAAGGGCTTCACCCTCGCCACCAATCCTGAGGACGTGGCCCGCGGCAAGCGCGCCAAGGTCTACATGGGCGGCCTCGGTGTCCGTCTCGACGAATACGGAGCAGAGACAGCCGAACTCAACACCTGCAACTTCATGTTCGGACGCCAGCGTCAGGCCGGCGAGTCTGACTTCCCCATCGAGGTCGGCTCGGTAATCTTCAAGGACATCGACTTCGACTGCCCCAAGGCTTACAACTACGGCCATCAGGAGACAGGCGTGGCATCCGCATCCGGCAACTACTTCGCCAACATGTACTCCGACGGTATGGAAGTTGTTTTCCAGTCACTCGAAGTCCGCAATTGCACTTTCCAGCGCATGATTCGCGGTTTCCTCCGCGTGCAGGGCAAGAAGGACAAGACCTTCAACAAGATTATCGTCGACGGCAACCTCTTCTATAACTGCGGCTACTACGACAACAACGGCCGAGGCTATGCCTGGATTGCCGGCGACGGTGCCAAGACCACCTCGAATATCTACAAGGATTTCCAGTGGACCAACAACACCATGTACGACAGCCCCCGCACCGCCCTCATATCCGACAACGACAAGGATATCAACTACTCCGACAACGTGAAGTGGAACATCCGCATCGAAGGCAACACCTTCATCAACTTCTCCACCCGTTCCTCGGGCCGCAACTTCTTCCAGACCCGCTACGTTCCCGGCGGCTCCTACTACTCCTTCCAGCGCAACCTCATAGTCATCGCCCGCGATGGCGCCGACTCGCGCTCGATCTACCAGACCGGAGCCGACATCCGTCAGGTCAAGGGAAGCGGACAGTTCTCATTCGACGTGAAAGACAACTACTCCGTAGGCTGCACCGACTCTCACGACAAGGACGACAAGATTTTCACCGGCTCGCAGTTCTCCAACGTCAAGAACTCCTTCGGCACCATCACCTGGACTCCCGGCAACCTCGGTGAGAAGGAAGATCTCGTGGTCAAGGCTCTCAAGGACGACAGCGGCAAGGCACTCCGCGCCACTGACCTCTTCACCAACCCCAATCCTCCCTACACCTCATACGACGCATCGACCCCGTCGCCCCGCGACCACGAAGCTCCCGCCGACATCCACTCGGCGCTCCGCTACAAGACTCTCCCCTCGGTCATCACCGAGAAAAACGTCGGCGACCCCCGCTGGCGCAACTGAGAAGTCCCCGTTTAACAGCTTCTGTCATACCTGAATTTGAATTTTAACATTTCCTCTCCGCGGGCTCCCACATTGTAAGGGAGCCCGCTTTTGTATAAGTGTGATTTGTAAACTAACCCCTTTTCTTACTTTCAGCTATATCCTGAGGCTATATTTCTATATTTCAACAAGCCACACTCCGGCGCGCTGCCCGCAGGTGTGGCTTTCGCTTTTACGTCAAATACATTAACAATCCTCCCTTAGTGTATGATGCTGTCAGTTATTGTTTAAACTATTTTTCATTCTGATTTGCAAATCTTATCCAAAATTTTTGAAAAATTAGAATTAATCGCTAATTTTGTAGCGATTTTCGGTTGAATTACCCTATTCGTCAATTCGCGGAAATTAAATAGACCTTGAATTTAACTCAACAAATGTTAACCTTTTAACATCTCGCGTTTCTAAAGCGGTAAAAGAGCTGCCACCTATATATTATCACTATAAATTGCATGAAAGAAATCTTATTTTTTATTATTTAACTACAACATGAAAGACTTAATTACGAGTCGTAGTCAATGGCTGCGGCACTTTTCCTTTGCGACGCACTGGAAAACAATGCTACTCCTATTGGTGCTTTGCGTAGGCTTCAATGCCAATGCGCAGAATCTCACCGTCTCCGGTACGGTGGTCGACGGCACCGATGAACCTATGATCGGAGCTACCGTTCAAGTCGAAGGAACCAAAAATTTGGTTGTCACCGACATCGACGGTAACTTTACACTCAAGAACGTTGCCAAAAACGCCACAATCGTTGTGAGCTATATCGGCTACAAGACTGAAAAAATTCCCGTAAACGGCCAGACCGAGATTCGCGTGGTACTCAGCGAGGACTCCGAGGCTCTTGAAGAGGTCGTTGTAATCGGTTACGGTGGCACCCGTGCCCGCCGCGACCTCACCGGTTCAGTCGGCTCTGTGTCAGGCGCCAAACTTGCCGCTGTCCCCGTGACCTCTGCTGCTGTAGCCCTTCAGGGTAAGGTTGCAGGTGTGCAGGTGACCACAGTCGACGGTCAGCCCGGCGCCGACATCAACATCCGCGTGCGCGGTGCGACGTCAGTGACCCAGTCAAACGACCCCCTCTACATCGTCGACGGTTTCCAGACCGACAACATCAACGACATCCCCCCGAGCGATATCCAGAGCATCGACATCCTCAAGGATGCCTCCCTCACCGCCATCTACGGTGCCAAGGGTGGTAACGGTGTAGTCATCGTGACAACCAAGTCCGCTCAGGAAGGCAAGACAACCGTATCGTTCAACGCCCAGGGTTCTGTTTCCCACATCACCAAGAAGCTGGATCTGATGAACGCTTACGATTTCATCGACTATCAGTGGGACTACGCTACCGGTCACTCGACCCGTAACTCGCAGACCCGTCTGTTCCGTTACAACTTCGGTCACCCGCAGGATATGGACCTCTACAAGCAGGCCCGCACACACGACTGGCAGGACGAGGTGATGGGCAACGATCCCTTCTCTTACTCTACCAACCTCTCTATCGGCGGCGGTAACGACAAGACCCGCTACAACGTGTCTATCACCCAGTCAGATGACAAGGGTATCATCATGGGCACAGGCGTACGCCGCACCAACATCCTCACCAAACTCTCCACCAAGATTCTTCCGAATCTTACTTTCCAGTACAACCCCAAGATGACCTATCGCCGTGACGAAGGCGCGGGTGGCGACAACGTAGGTACCGGCGGTATCATCGACGTACTCCGCTACCGTCCGACCAACGGTATCCGCGAGCGTGACGGCGCATGGTGGCCTGAGGAGACTATCGACCCCGACCAGGAGCGCATCTTCACCTACACCAACCCTGTTGCCGACATCAAGACCAACGTCCGCAAGCGTCACGCATACACCTTCGCTAACCAGGCGTCACTCGAATACAAGCCCATCGACGGACTTACCCTCCGCACCGAAGGTGTCTATACCGTTCAGTTCAAGGATGACAAGCGTTTCTGGGGTCGTCTGACCTCCGAAGGTAAGAAGCACAATTCAAATCCTGTCGCTGAAATCAAGAAAGAACAGACCAACTCCTACACCTGGACCACTACTGCCTCTTACGACTGGACCATCAAGGAAAAGAACAATTTCTACGCTCTTCTCGGTTTCGAGCTCTATCACAAACAGAAAGAAAGCTCGACAATGAAGAACCGTTACTTCCCCGATAACATCTCGGCTGACAAGGCCCTCAACAACATGCAGCTCGGTACTCCCTATGAGTCCAGCACTGAGCTCGGCACTGCCAATCGCACCACCTCATACTTCGGTCAGCTCAACTACAACTACGACCACAAGTATCTCATCTCGGCTACATTCCGCGCCGACGGTTCCTCGATTTTCGCTCCCGGACACCAGTGGGGCTACTTCCCCTCGGTTTCCGGCGCATGGGTTCTCTCAAGCGAAGAATTTATGAAGGATCTCACCTGGCTCTCAGAGCTCAAGTTCCGCGCAGCCATCGGTAAGGCCGGTAACAACAACCTGGATCCCGATATGTGGCGTTACCTTTACAAATCAAACGCTACCGGCGGTCCCGGTTTCGGTGAAGCTACAGTAGACGGTGAGCTTTGGTATGGCCCCGACAAATATCTTCCCAACCCCGACCTGAAGTGGGAGACAACCCTCACCCGCAACTTCGCGTTTGACATCAGCCTCTTCAACGGCCGTCTGCGCATCACTCCGGAATACTACTGGAACACCACATCCGACCTTATCTACAAGGCCGACATCCTTTCGACTGTAGGCTACGCACAGCAGTATCAGAACATCGGTCAGGTTACAAACCGCGGTTTTGAAATCGCTGTCAACGGCGACATTCTCCGCGGCAAGGACTACGTCCTCTCTGCAAACTTCAACCTCGGAGCAAACAAGATGAAAGTCGACAAGCTCACCGGCGATGCCGACTATCTCTACGACACCCACAGCCGTTCAAAGGACGGTGGCTACAACTATCGTCTCGAAGTGGGTGGTGAAGTCGGTCTCATCTACGGTTTCGTTTATGACGGTCTCTATAGCTTCGACGAGTTCGATTATAATGACGCAAACTCTGTCTATGAGCCCAAGGCCGGTACAGTCGATATGAACAACATCTACGAAGGTACCCAGTCCGGTAACGCCACTCTTCCCGGCAAGCCCAAATTCAAGGATCTCAACGGCGACGGCACTATCGACGACAATGACCGTACTGTCATCGGCCGCACAACTCCCAAACTTCAGGGTGGTTTCGGGCTCTCCGGTCAGTGGAAGAACTTTGACTTCAACGCCAACTTCACCTACTTCCTTGACTTCGACGTCTACAACGCCACCGCCTACTACCTGTCATCGTCAATCGACAACAAGAATAACTTCAAGAACGTCCTCAGTTCATTCAGCGACCGCTGGCGTTACTATGACAATACAGGTGCAATCCGCCAGTATGAGGTTATGTACGGCAACTACTGGAATGAAGGTGCTGCAGACTACTACGTGACTATGAACGAGGGTCAGAGACGCTGGAATCCCGCTGATCTCAACAAGGACTTTACTATGAGCTACTTCGTTGAAGACGGTTCGTTCCTCCGCTGTACCGACATCACACTCGGTTATTCTCTCCCCCAGAATATCATCAGCAAGGCAGGCATGTCGAAGCTCCGTTTCTATGCTTCTGTAACCAACCCCTTCATCATCACCAACTATTCAGGCTATGACCCCGAGGTCGACGTCCAGAGCGGTCTTACTCCTTCATTCGATATGAACCGTTACCCGCGTAGCCGCAGCTATGTATTTGGTGTGAACTTAACCTTCTAATACATCATTACACCTTTTATTGTAACGAAAACATGAAATTAAAAAATATATTCTTAGCCGGACTTTCGGCAGTGGCTCTCGGGTCCTGTTCCGACTATCTCGACGTTGACGCTCCTTCCAAACTTCCCCCGGAATACGTCTACTCAGACAAGAAGGAGATAAACCGAGCCCTCAACGGTGTCTATGCAGCTATGCTGACCGGCGACACCTATGGTGAGAAATTCCTCAACGCTTTCTCTTTCAGCACAGATGTCGAGTTTGCCGACAACGGCAACATGTATGCTACCTCCAACGGTTACAAGCGCTATGACTGCGACCCCGATGGCGGCGACATCAAGAAAATATGGGATGCCCTCTATGCTGGTATCGAGCGTGCCAATATGCTCGACGCCGGTATCAAGGAATCTGACATCTATAATGAAGAGGATGCCGAGCTCATGCAGATGCTGGGTGAGGTGAAAGTGCTCCGCGCCATTTTCTACCATGACCTTGTGTGGTATTTCGGCGATGTGCCTTACTCCCTCCTTCCTTCATACAAGGCTCCGAGTGCTGTTTACGATGTTGCAGACCGCACCAAAATCCTGTCCGATCTTATCGATGACCTCAAGGCTATCGCTCCCTACATGACAATGACCACCGAGCAGGGCTTCCAGGGCGGATGCGAGCGTATCGGCAAGGAAATGGCATGGGCCATGATTTCTCGTCTCGCTCTCACCGCAGGCGGCTACTCCCTCCGTCCCGATGGCGAAAATATCGGCCGCATGCAGCGTCCCGACAACTATCTTGATTTCTACAAGACTGCGGCTGACTATGCCGACTCCGTCATCGTGAAGAGCCACCATGCTCTCCGTCTCGACTACCATAAGGTATTTGTCAACGAATGTAACTTCGTTCTCGCGTCAGGCGACGACCCCATCTTCGAAATTCCCTTCGCCAAGGAATCGACCGGCAGCATCGGTTATATCCATGGCCCGAAAATGGATAATTCGGCAGGTACTACCGTTCACGCATGGGGAAAGGCCTCAAGCTCCTCGCAGTTGAGTGCACTCTACCGCTTCATGTTCGACGATGACGATGCCCGTCGTGAGTATGTCAACCAGCTCTTCAGCTACAACAACCAGGGTGAGGCTAACCTCAACAACGGCCGTACCAACTACAATGGCAAATGGTCGAAGCTCTGGAACACCAATGGTCTCGGTGCCACTACCGAAGGCAGCACCGGTATCAACTTCCCCTACATGCGTTATGCCGATGTGCTTCTCATGTATGCAGAGGCTGCAAATGAAATCAACAACGGCCCGACTGCTACCGCTATCGAGCGCTTCGAGCAGGTACGTGAGCGCGCTTTCCGCAACACCAATCCCGCCAAGATTGCAAAAACAGAGAGCTACGGCACTAAGGAAGACTTCCTCAAGGCTATCCTTGACGAGCGCAAGTTTGAGTTTGCAGGTGAGAACATGCGCTGGCGCGATCTCGTCCGCAACAATATGCTTGCCGAAAACGTCTACTGGTCTTTCTTCCGCTATTTCAATGCGGGCGAAGGCAACGGCCAGTATTCCGATGCTCTTGACCAGTATGACTTCAACGGTCAGAACTCATGGGCACAGAAGCTGATCTTCTCGCTCTACTATTATAACAATGTGCGCAATGACGGCTATCTGACAGAGGCTCAGTTCCCTCAGACTTCCGACAACATGAACGTTGTCCGCATCCTCAATCCATACCGTCAGCCGACTAACGATGACAGCAAGGTCCGCATGGACATCGACGGCAAGAGCACTGCTCCCGCGCGTGCCGACTACATGAGCTGGTTTGATGACAACCTCGGTCTCCCCCGTCAGGAACTTCTCTACTGTCTCCGTGGCTATGTGTACTGCGACGTTAACGACGGCCGTTTCTACATCAAGAACATCGACGGTACCTATGGTTCCTGCCCCGAGCCTACCTCTAATCCCGACATGTCATCACTTCCTCCCGTGCGCTACATCCTTCCTTATCCCCGCGCAGTCGTGACTCGCTCGATGGGTAAATATGTCAACAAGTACGGTTACAGATAATCCGCCTTCAATCTAAATCATTAAACTACGACAATGAAAAAGAAACTTTTATATACTCTCACAGCCCTTCTTGCCCTTGGCTTTGCCTCCTGTAAGGATGACGACGAGAACATGAATCCGACAAATCCTGCCGAGGATTTCGACCGTATGCCGATGACCATGTTCCGTATGGAAGAGAACACTAATGTTTCAAATGACCCCTACGGTACACGCACCATCACAGAGGAGCGCAACACAGTCGAGCTCGCATGGTATGGCGTGGAGGGCGCTGCCGGTTATGAAATCGCTTACGGTCTCATGCCGCCGCTGACTAACCCCGACGGCTGGAACGACGAGAACAACCTCGCTGTGTGGCCCGACGGAAAGCATACCAAAATCGTGCCCCCCGATCAGCTGACTCTCCGCATCGAGGACCTTGAATACGGTACTGACTATCGTTTTGCTATCCGTGTGCTCCATCCCGACGGAGTCGAGGAGCATCATTCGCATTGGTACGGCCATGGCGATGGCCGCCAGTGGGCTGATTACTGCGGTCTGAAGACTGAGGACCGCTATGTGACTCCCGGTGTCATCAATGTGGGCAACATTTCTGAAAACCGCGACGCTTTTACCGTTTATATCAACGTTAACGTGTCGGCTGCCCTTTCCGGCTCAGCCGCAGAGAAGGAAGCTATGTTCAAGGAATTCCAGGAGAATTTCGAACTCGTGAAAGACGGTACCGAGAATGATATGAACACTGCGAAGTTCAAGGTCGACAAACTCACCGTGGTTCCCTCGTCGGAAACGCCCAACGCCACTGTCGATGCAAAATGGCAGGACTATCCCCTCAATGAGTCTGATTTCGTTGATGGCAAGGCTGAACTCCGTGTTACCGGTCTTACCGAAAATGCCATCTACCTCGTGAACGTTCTTAACTCCAACATTCCCGTGCTTGTGGATGCCCGCTACAATACTATCCGTAAACCTATCTACGGAGATCCCGGCGAACCTATCCTCATCAAGCACACTGTCCGCGCCACTGACTCTATTCCCGGTGAGGTCAAATATCAGGCCTGCTACCTTGACGGTATCATCGGTTCATTCGCAACTGATATAACTCTTGCAGAAGGTCAGACTTTCTATCTTGAAGGTGACAAGGCTTACTACTTCTTCGCAAACCCGACTCTCAGCAAGGGTTTCACGCTCGAAACTAATCCCGAGGACGTGGCTCAGGGCAAGCGTGCCAAGGTATATCTCGGCGGTATCGGCGTAGGTCTTGACTCTGACGGCAACCGAACAGGCGACCTCGCTACCAGCAACTTCATGTTCGGTAAGCAGAAGGGTGCCGGCGAAGCTGACTGTCCTATCGAGGTCGGTTCGGTTATCTTCCGCAACATCGACTTTGACTGTCCCGAGGCTTATAACTACGGTCATCAGCAGACCGGCGTACACAGTGCGAGCGGTAACTACTTTGCCAACATGTATTCAAACGGTATGGAAGTTTATTTCAAGTCATTTGAAGTCTACAACTGTACATTCCAGCGTATGGTCCGCGGTTTCTTCCGTGTGCAGGGTTCGAAGGACAAGACTTTCGAAAAGATCGTTGTTGACGGTTGTCTCTTCTACAACTGCGGTTACTATGACAACAACGGCCGTGGCTATGCCTGGATCGCAGGCGACGGTGGCCGCACAACCTCCAATGTCTACAAGAACTTCCAGTGGACCAACAACACCATGTATGACAGCCCGCGTACAGCGATGATCTCCGACAACGACAAGAACATCAACTACGAGCCATCAGTGCAGTGGAACATCCGCATCGAGAACAACACGTTCATCAACTTCTCGACCCGTTCAACCGGACGTAACTTCTTCCAGACCCGTTTTGTGCCCAGTGGTTCACACTACACTTTCAAGCGCAACCTCATTGTCCTCGCTGCTGACGATAACGACAAGCGTAACCTCAACCAGTACGGTGCTGACATACGTGAAATCAAGGGTGACGGCTTCTTCTCATTCGACGTTGCTGACAACTACTCTATCGGTTGTCGTGAAAGCCATCTCGCCGACGACAAGATTTTTGGCGGCTCTCAGTTCTCCAACGCCAAGAACTCATTCGGCGCTGTGACCTGGACTCCCGGTAACGAAGGTGCTCCCGAGGATCTCGTTGTCAAGGCTCTTACTGAAAATGGCAAGGCTCTCAAGGCAACTGACGTATTCAATAACCCGAATCCTCCCTACGTTCAGCATGACCCGTCATCGGCTAATCCCCGCGACCATGAGGCTCCTGCCGACATCTTCAACGCACTCCGCTACAAGATGGTGCCCTCTCTCGTCGTAGAGAAGAACCTCGGTGACCCCCGCTGGCGCAATTGATGCTGCAACCGGCAACAGATTCCCGCTTCCCCAAACAGCTAAGGCTTCTCCGGAAGCCTTAGCCATCCGATAAAAACACCCGGAGCCGACTCCACCGAGCCGACTCCGGGTGTTTTTTTATTGATAAGCTGGAAAATATCCGGTGGAATTTGTTTATAATAAATATAAGGCGTATATTTGTGGATAATAGTAATTTAATATCTGTTTAGTATGGCAAGACCGTAAGCATTAACTGAAGTACACCTTTTGGAGGTTGCAGCGAGGTTGTAATTTTG
>DXXM01000008.1 GCA_019416285.1 Bacteroidales bacterium | reverse complement strand
CCTCGAAATAAATCCCGCATCAAGTATAAATTAATTTTTAAGAGTTACTTATATGTGGATTTTTCGACACAAAATTGGACAAAATTTTTCTTTTTAGTATATAACATCACTACAACGTAACAAGTTTGTAACACTGCGTTCTATTTTTTACCCGTGAAACAGGACACTCAGTTGCCGAAATCTACCAAAATGACACGAAAACAGAGCCTCATTAACATCTTTATACGTTTGCAGTATGAAAAGTTCTCAAAAAATACTTAACTTTGCACCGCAAATATGAATTTATCATTCATTTGCCCCTGAAATAAGAAATTACTAATCAAATCTTACAATTTTACAACTATGTCTGAAATTGCATCTCGAGTTAAAGCTATCATCGTTGATAAGCTCGGTGTTGACGAAAACGAAGTAACCGAAACCGCAGAATTCACTAAAGATCTTGGCGCAGACAGCCTCGACACCGTAGAACTCATCATGGAATTTGAGAAAGAATTTGGCATCACTATTCCCGATGATCAGGCCGAGAAAATCAGCACCGTTCAGAACGCTATCGAATACATCGAGGCCAACACCCAGAAGTAAAAATCGGTCTGCAACCCGCCCGGGCTGCGCTCTGACCGAGCCAACAAAGGCTCCCCACGCCAATTCAAAGCAGCGCGGTGGAGCCTTCTTCTCAATTTAGGCCTTCCACCCCTCATCATACTCATTTTTTCTTTCACGAACCCATCTATTATTGCCAATGGAACTTAAAAGAGTAGTGGTCACCGGTCTCGGTGCCATAACCCCCATAGGCAACGATGTTGAGACAACATGGCTCAACGCCGTAGCCGGTAAGAGCGGCGCCGCTCCCATCACCCATTTCGACGCCTCTAAATTCAAAACCCAGTTTGCCTGCGAAGTCAAGGGTTACAATGCCAATGAGCATTTTGACCGCAAGAAACTCCGCCAGCTCGACCTCTATGCACAGTACGGCATCGTTGCCGCTCGTCAGGCCGTGGCTGACTCCGGACTCGAAGAAGCCGCAAACCTTGACCGTAACCGCGTGGGCGTAATCGTCGCCGCTGGTATCGGCGGCCTCCACACTTTCGAGGAAGAGGCCGGTTACTATGCCGTCAACGGTGCAGAGCAGGGTCCCAAATACAATCCCTTCTTTATCCCCAAGATGATTGCCGACATCGCCTCGGGCCACATCTCCATGGAATATAACTACCACGGACCCAACTACGGTGTGGTTTCGGCATGCGCATCGTCCAACAACGCCATCATCGATGCTTTCAACCTCATCCGTCTCGGCAAGGCTGACGCCATCGTCACCGGCGGTGCTGAAGCTGCCATCTACCCCGCAGGCGTGGGTGGCTTCAACTCAATGCACGCCCTCTCGACCCGCAACGACTCTCCCGAAACAGCATCACGCCCCTTCAGCGCCTCGCGCGACGGTTTCGTGATGGGCGAAGGTTCTGTAGTCCTCATCCTGGAAGAACTCGAACACGCCAAGGCACGCGGAGCCAAGATTTACGCTGAAGTAGCAGGCGGCGGCATGAGCGCCGACGCTTACCATCTCACCGCAACCCACCCCGACGGACTCGGTGCGAAGCTCGCCATGAGCAATGCCCTCGAAGACGCAGGCATGACTCCCGCCGACATCGACTACATCAACGTACACGGCACATCAACCCCCGTGGGCGACATCTCTGAGGTCAAGGCCATCGTAGAACTCTTCGGTGACCAGGCCCACAAGCTCAACATCAGCTCAACCAAATCAATGACCGGCCACCTCCTCGGTGCCACCGGCGCACTCGAAGCCATGTTCTCGGTTCTCGCTGTCAAGAACGACATCGTGCCCCCCACCATCAACCACGAGGAGGGCGACGAGGACAAAAACATCGATTATACCCTCAACTTCACCTTCAACAAGGCAGAAAACCGCCCCGTGCGCGCAGCCCTCTCCAACTCATTCGGATTCGGCGGCCACAACGCAACTGTCATTGTCAAGAAGTACGAGGAATAATCAATTCCGATTTTCTCCATACAGCCATAGCCACCGAAGGTGTGCGGACCAACCTCCGCACACCTTCCTTTTATATATACACATTATTATATACTTAATTTCCCGGCATCCGGCCCGTGTTCCTCCTCTTCAGACACGGGCCGGTGATATTGTAATAACCGCCAATGTCTCCCACAATAAATCTCTCTGATATAGCTGTTATCGTAGTAAAAACCGCACCTCCGCTTATTGTATTTTCAATATGAAAATATGTCAAAAAGAAACATTTTTACGATGTTAAATTTAGTTAATAGCTTGATTTTATGTACATCTATCCATACATTTGCAGAGTATTTTAACAATCTTAAATCATTTTATTTATGAAAATCTTTACTTTCAGTGCAGCCGTCTGCGCTCTGCTGACGTCATTCACCGTCAGCGCGGCCGGCTCAGTCAACATCCCCACAAGTGCGGAAAATCCTTTCGACCTCAACACCGTCACAATCGAGACCAACAGCACCTTCTCACCCAATGTCAAGGACAACGGCGACTTCCTCAATCTCGACTATTTCGGTGAAGGCGATGTAGCTGTATTCGCCCTCAACAACACAACCACTGCTTCCTATAACATCACTTTCGAGACCGCAACTCCTCAGGAACTCAGCAATGCGGACTTCGAAATCCTCGATGCCGCCGGAACATCCATCTACAAACAGAACGCCATCATCGAGAAAACCGGTGAATCAGGCGGCGACTGGGGCAACTACGTCGTAAACTCGACACTCCCCGCTACTCTCCCGTGATGGAAGCAGGTCAGTATACCCTCCGCATAACAATGCACCAGGGCATACTCTGGGAAACATTCACTGCCAACATCCGCAACATCGTTTTCACTGCCAACCAGTCGGCCGATGCCATCGACATCCCCTCGAAACTCTTTGACCTCAACAAAGTCAAAATCGAAAACAACAGCACTTTCTCGCCCAACGTCAAGGACAACGGCGACTTCCTCAACCTCGACTACTTCGGTGAAGGCGATGTGGCTGTGTTCGCTCTCAACAACACAAAGGCCAGCGCCTATGCCATCACCTTCGAGACCGCAACTCCTCAGGAGATGAGCAACGCTGACTTCGAAATCCTCGATGCCGACGGCAAGTCTGTCTACAAACAGAACGCCATCATTGAGAAAACCGGTGAGTCAGGCGGCGACTGGGGCAACTATGTTGTCAACTCCACTCTCCCCGCAACTCCCGTCATGAATCCCGGTGCCTATACCCTCCGCATCACAATGCACCAGGGCACAATCTGGGAAACTTTCACCGCTAATATCCGCAACATCGCCTTTGCCGCAGTTGAAGGCGTAGAGCCCGGAGGCGACCTCGAAGAGCAGTCGACAGTTCTCTGCTACTGGCCTGCTGATGACACCGTAGGAACTATCGGCAATGCCGAGGTCAACGGCTCTATGGGCGACGGTAACCTTATCAAATGGGCCAACGGTATCAGCATCGTTCTTGAGCGCGACGACAAGTCATACGCCGGTGCTGAAAACCTCGTAATCAACGGCGAGAAATATAAGACCGTCAAGCTCTCAAACGGCGCTATGAACACTATCCACGCTCCCGAAGGCTATGTCATCAACAAGCTCACCGTCTACAGCTATATCAACTATGACCGCGTGAACAAGGGAAGCGAGGGCCGCGTATGCTACTGGAAGCAGATCGGCGAGAACACATACACCCAGGATAACGCTACAATTCTCAAAGACTACAATGATGATAACAAGAACAGCACTGCCTATCAGGAAACTCCCGACAAGGTAGAGGTAGCAATCCCCAACCTCTCTTCTGTCCAGCTTCAGAACACAGGCGAACAGCTCTGCTTCGTTCTTGAAGTGACCTTCGGCAAGGCTCCGACTTCAGGCATCGAGAAGGTTGAAATCGCACGTCCCGTGATGGAAGACGGCGTAATGTATAACCTTCAGGGTATCCGTGTTGATGAAAACTACCGCGGTATCGTCATCATGAACGGTAAAAAGTACCTCAAACGCTAAATTATTCTCACTTAAGAGTAATATATTATATCATTAAATGATTGAAGGGTGTGTCAACCTGTGAAGATTGACACACCCGTTTTTCAAAACATTTATCTCCGGTTATTAATAATTTTCAGAATCATCACCATGAACATAATGAAGAATCTGAGCTGCATTGCGGCCTTCATAGCCATGAGTCAGCTCTGTGCCGCGCAGACTGATGTCACTCTCGCACACTGGTCATTCAACAACACCTACTCCGTAAGCGGCGATGTGGCCACACCTACAAAGACAGCGGCCACAAACTCGACCAATCTCCACGGACTTAAACTCAGGCCCAACACTCAGGCAGGCTCCTCCGACACATGGCTGATGCCCTGGCGTCCCACCCGCTCCGGCCAGGTTGCCGCACAAGATGACAAAGGCGCATATCTCGAACAGGGCGCCATCAGTTGCGACGGCTGTGCCCTGCATCTGACAAGTCCGGTACCGACTCCTAAGGATGCCTCCACATCCTACACCTGGGGCGACAAGACTGAGGCTTTCCCCGACGACTCCTCCTATTCCTATCAGAAACCCTACAACTATTTCGAAATTCAGACCTCAACCCTCGGCTACAAGAATATACGCCTCTCGATCAACGCCGCGGGCCACAACAGCCCGACGCAATATTACGCCGTGGCATATTCTACTGACGGCGACAACTGGACGCTCGCAGGCGACAGTTATCTCGCAGGCGCCTCCTACAAGACCTGGGTCGTGACCGACGTAGAACTTCCGCTCGCCAACGCCGAAAAAGCCTGCATCCGCGTATTCCCCGCCTCCACATGGAAGGGTCCTGGCTCAAGCGTGAGCCAGGACAACCAGTTCAACCTCGACGACGTATATATCCATGCCACACTTGATGCTCCGCTCGCCTGCATAGGTGGCTTCTCGGTCGGCGACATGAACGCCATCCCCGGCGAGGGTTACGACTATGAGTGCAAGATACCTGCCGACTTCCAGGCTTCGACCGTCACAATCCGTCCGACAGTCGAGAACGCAAGCGTAAGCGTCTTCGGCGAGGATGCTGACGGCGACGAGCTCGACATCACCGACAACGGCGACGGAAGCTACACCATCCGCACTCCGCGCCCCAACAAATCGAGCTTCCTGACATTCGACATCAAGGCCACCGACGGCGCTGTAGCCCTAAAGAGCCGTTACACTCTGCGCATCCTCCGTATCGGCGAGGCAGAAGTGGCCACCGTGACGCTCGACGGCACAGCCATCCCAGCCGCCACACTCCGCCAGCTCAACACAGGCAATTCCTTTGCTGCCACCTTCAGCGGCAATATCTATACTGCCGTGCCTGAAGTGAAGGCGACTATGGCCGACGGCTCAGTACCCGCAATTACTTCGCGCACTGAAGGCACCTCCGCTGTCTATACCATCGACGCCGGCGAGCGCAAATTCACCCTCACAGTCGATGGAGTCCACATCTACACCCCCGGCGAGAAGGACGAAAAGGTGGTCATCAACTACACCACTGCAGGCAAGACCGACACGGGCTGGAGCAACGGCCTCTACACCCTAACCTGTGCGAATCTCGACGGCTGGAACGGCACCAAGTTCAAATTCAACTCCACTGACCACACTTTCGCTGTCCCGGCCGGTGTGATTGTGAAGCAATTCATCCTCTCCGGCTACTCGGCCAACTACGGTAACGGCGAAGGTCTCACCTCGCTCACGAGCGAGGGTGCTACCACCTACATCCCCTCACGCCACAACTTCGTGCGCGGCCAGCTTTATGACCTCGTCTGCGTGGTCGAAAACCATAAGCCCGGTGCTCCCTTAGAGTTCGTACTCACTGGCGGCAACCAGCCTTATGCAGCCATCGAGCTCCTTATCGAGAAAACCAATCCCGGCACTGTCCCGCAGCTCGTCGGTAAAGAGGTAAAGGTCAACAACAATCACGCTGTCGTAACCCTCACCTTCGACCGCGAGATGAAGGACACCGAAGCCACAGTAAACGGCAACCGCATTTCGGCTGAAGGCGGCTCCACTGTCCTCAACTTCGGCGTATGGAATCTTGACTACAATTCGACAAGCACCCTCACCGTTGCTCCCGGTGCCGCCTCTGATTTCTTCGGCAATACCAATCCCGAGGCCATAAACTGCGACATCGTCACCGCCGACCGTCCCGTGGCCACCAAGAAAGCCTACGACTACGTGGTTTCGAATGTTGATGAGTTCAAAGCCGCCTTTGCCGCTGTCAACGCCTCCAACAAGGCCGCCGACGCCGAGCGCAAGGTGATATTCATACTCAACGGCGACTATAACTTCGAGGGTATCGAACAGCGCCTGCAGTGCAACAACGTGTCGCTCATCGGCGAGAGCCGCGACGGTGTGGTTATCCGCGGCACTCGCAACGGCATCTCCAACCCCGTGCTCAATCTCCGTGACCGCTCCGGTTTCTATCTCCAGGACCTCACGCTCCGCAATGACTTCAATTACGGCATGGCTGACAAAAATTCGGGCCAGGCAGTGGCCGTCTACGGCGGAAACAAGACCATCATGAAGAATGTGCTCATGCTCGGCAACCAGGACACTCAGGTGACAGGCGAGCGTGCATATTTCGACGCCTGCGAGATTCACGGCACTGTTGACTTCATCTGCGGTGGCGGTGACAACTTCTACGACCGCTGTGACCTCGTGCTTGAGGACCGCAACGGCAACGTCATCGCCGCTCCCAACACAGCCGCATCGCTCCGCTGGGGCTACGTGTTCAGCAACTGCACCATCTCGGCGGTCGACGGCGCCAAGGAAGTGACCGACGGCAGCTATCACCTCGGACGCCCCTGGCAGAACGAGCCCCGAATCCATTACATCAACACCCGCATGAACGTGCTCCCCGCTCCCGCCGGATGGACAAGCATGGGCACTCTCCCCACTCACTTCTACGAGTTCGGCTCCACCGGTAAGGACGGCAAACTCCTCGACCTCTCGGAGCGCAAAAATTCTCCCACAAGCACCAATACCTACACTCCGGTGCTTACTGAAGAGGAGGCTGCCCGCTTCACCGTAATCAATGTGCTTGGCGGAACCGACGGCTGGCTCCCGACTGACTACACCTCGCTCCCCGAACCTCCCGCAGCTACCGTGGCCGATGGCTCCATCACCTGGGAAGCTGACCCGCAGGTGCGCACCACTGTCATCTTCAAGGACGGCAAATATCTCGCCAACACCACCGACACCCGTTTCACACCCGAAGCCGACGGCATCTATATCTTGCGTTCCGCCAACGACATGGGCGGTCTGAGCGTCAAGGCTACCGAAATCAACTTCTCCAGCTCTGCCATTACAGGCATCAGTGCCGACAGCAGCGTGGCTAAAGTCGAATATCTCAACCTGCAGGGCATCCGCGTCAATGATAACTACCGCGGCATTGCCATCCGCGTAGTGACTTTCACCGACGGCCGTTGCGAAGCCACAAAAGTCATGCTCAGATAATCATTCCCTATCTACACGATTTCGAATTCACATCCGGAAGTGCGGAGTCAGACTCCGCACTTCTTTTTTATCTGGTCTGACTTGATAACTATTCATATTGCAAGCGCCATAACAGTTACTGCGTTTACAAAACTGATTTGCCGGTACCGCTGATGCGGACATGGTGGTTAAAATATGTGAGCCCTTTCTAAAAAGAGTGAAAAAGTCTTGGTTAAGAGGGAATAATTTCATAACTTTGCAGCCGAGTTTTGTGGCACATCCTTAAAAAAGGGCTCTGAATGATGCACTCAGCCCTGATATGAGATTTGAGATGGCGGCCACAAGGCGCTGTGACTTATATAATTATAAACAACAAAGAGATAAAAACCAACAGCCATGTCAAAAATTTGTCAGATCACAGGCAAGAAAGCAATGGTGGGCAACAATGTGTCGCACTCAAAGCGTCGCACCAAGCGCAAGTTTGACGTAAATCTCTTCAACAAGAAATTCTTCTGGGTTGAGGAGCAAGCTTGGATCACCCTTACCATTTCAGCCGCAGGCCTTCGCACCATCAACAAGAAGGGTCTCGACGCTGCCATCAAAGAAGCAGCCGCAAAGGGTTATATAACTGAAATCAAATACTTAGACATTTTATAAGAAGATGGCAAAGAAAGCTAAAGGCAATCGCGTTCAGGTCATCCTCGAATGTACTGAACACAAGGCATCAGGCATGCCCGGTACCTCTCGTTATATCACTACGAAGAACCGCAAGAACACAACCGAGCGTCTGGAGTTGAAGAAATACAACCCCATCCTCAAGAAAGTTACCGTTCACAAAGAAATCAAATAATTCACTGACTCATGGCAAAGAAAACCGTTGCATCTCTGCAAAAAGGCGAAGGCCGCACTTACAGCAAGGTCATCAAAGTCGTTAAGTCGGCGAAGACTGGTGCTTACACCTTCCAGGAACAGATGGTTCCCAACGATGCTGTAAAGGACGCTCTCAAATAAGAGCGACCACGTCACCATACACTACTTCTGACGAAAAGATTTACCCCGGACCGCCTGCCGCGTGCAGCATGTCCGGGGCTTTTTGTATTCCGTCCGCAAAACCGGGCGCGGAGTTATTGTTAATCCGTGGCAAAGCGTTAATGTATGTCCTACACATACAATAAGAGCGCCGGGGAAACGCTATTACAGGCTATTTTATGCTACACAACATAACCCGCGGGCACATTTATGATTATTCATGGATTTTTTACGTCCAAAGTTTGCTTTTATCGAAATAAAGCCATAAATTCGTGACTTGATAAACCGCCAGGCATGCGGCTGCAATCTCTTCTACCCGCTCCGGGAGCCGCATCAATTCTAATATCACATTCCGACAGAAATCTAACAATCAATAATAACAATACCCCTACATGAGCTATCTTAAATTTGATAAAAATCTCATGATTAACCTGGAGCAGTCACTACCCAAGGAGATGCTCCGAACTAATCAGTCGGGGGCCTATCACTGCACGACGATAGTCGACTGCAACACCCGCAAGCAACACGGACTCCTCGTGGTTCCCGTGCCTGAGCTGGGCAATTCGTGGCATGTCCTCCTGTCGTCGCTCGACCTCACGGTCTACCAGCACGGCGCCCCCTTCAACCTGGCTCTCCACCGCTACCGCGGAGGTGTCATGAGCCCCAACGGACACAAGTACATTCGTGAGTTTGACTGCGAGAGCGTCCCCCGTACAACATATCGCGTCGGTGGTGTGATTCTCACTAAAGAGAAGATCTTCATCTCAAACGAAAACCGAATCCTCATCCGCTATACTCTCGTCGAGGCCCATTCGCCCACGACCCTCCGCTTCCGCCCCGTGCTTGCCTTCCGCGACGCCAACGAGCTCTGCGTGGCCAACAGCGCCCTCGACCCGACAATACCCGAGGTGAAAAACGGAGTCTCAGCCTGCCTCTATCCCGGCTATCCCCGCCTCTTCATGCAGTTCAGCCACAAACCCACCTGGACCTACGAGCCCAACTGGTACAACGGCTTCGAATATGTCAAGGACCTCGAGCGCGGAGTGCCCTACTGCGAGGACCTCTGGGTGCCCGGCTATTTCGAGGTGCCCATCAAGAAAGGCGAATCCGTAATCTTCTCGGCCGGCCTGAGCGAAGTATCTCCCCGCTCACTCGCCAAGATGTATGAAAACGAGATTGCACAGCGCACCTGCCGCACATCCTTCTTCAACTGTCTGAAAAACGCTGTCAAGCAGTGTTACCTCAATGAAAAGGACGGCATGTATCTCCTCTCAGGCTATCCCTGGGGCAAGATTCTCGCCCGCAACACCTTCATGGCCCTCCCCGGCGCCACAATCGCCATCAACCACCGCGAGGATTTCGAGCGTATAGCCGACACTGCCCTCAAAGCTCTCCGCCACTTCATGGAGACCGGCGAAAACGACAAGCGCATAGGTGGAATCGACCTCCCCGACATCCCCCTGTGGGCAATCTGGGCTCTCCAGCAGTATGCCAAGGCCTACGGCCGCGAGGACGCCTCGTCGAAATACCGCAGCATAATCCGCAATATCCTTGACTATATCCTCGCCGGCAAGCATCCGATGCTCAAGACCGACGAGAACGGCATGATCACAACCGATGGTCTCGACAAACCGATGTCGTGGATGAACGCTTCCCTCGGCGGACGCCCGGTAATCCCCCGTACAGGCCTTCTGGTAGAGTTCAACGCCCTCTGGTACAACGCCCTCGTCTTTGCCTCCAAACTTATGGAAGGCTCTCCCGAGGCCGAGAGATACAGCGGTGTGGCCGAGAAAATGGCCCGACCCTTCATTTCGACCTTCCTCAACGACTACGGCTACCTCTACGACTACGTCAACGGCACCTACGCCGACCCCTCCGTGCGTCCCAACATGGCAATCGCCATCGGCCTCGACTACTCTCCGCTTGACCGCCGTCAACGCAAGAAAGTGCTTGACATCGTGACCCGCGAGCTCCTCACCCCCAAGGGTCTCCGCACCCTCTCACCGAAGAGCTACGGCTACCGCCCCTGCTACCTCGGCTCACCCGAAGAACGCGAAATGGCTCTCCACAACGGTCCATCGCGCCCCTGGCTCATCGGTTTCTACTCCGACGCCTATCTCAAGGTGTTTGGCATGAGCGGCGTCAGCTACGTCGACCGCATGCTCATCGGCTTCGAGGACGAGATGTCAAACGGCTGCATCGGCTCCCTCTCGCAGCTCTACGACGCCAACCCGCCCTACACCGGCCGTGGCGCCATCAGCCATGTCACCAACGTGGCCGAAGTGCTCCGCACCCTGACTACTCTCAAAAAATTTATAATGGACTAATCTTCACACACCCATGAAAGCTTTAATGTTCGGATGGGAATTTCCCCCTCACATCCTCGGCGGTCTCGGCACTGCCAGCTACGGTCTCACTAAGGGTATGTGGGAGTGTGGCGATATGGACATAACTTTTGTCATACCCAAGCCTTTCGGCGACGAGGAGAAACACTTCGCCCATATCATCGGCATGTCGCAGGTTCCCGTGGCCTGGCGCGACGTCTCCCGCGAATACGTCCAGGAGCGCATCGGCAACGTCATGGACCCTGACTTCTACTTCCGCCTCCGCGACCACATCTACGCCGACTTCAACTACATGCGTACCAACGACCTCGGTTGCATCGAGTTCTCCGGACGCTACCCCGACAATCTCGTCGAGGAAATCAACAACTACTCGATATGCGCCGGTGTGGTGGCCCGCACGGTCGACTTCGACATAATCCACTCACACGACTGGCTCACCTATCCCGCCGGCATCCACGCCAAGCAGGTTTCCGGCAAACCGCTGGTGATCCACGTGCACGCCACTGAATTTGACCGCTCACGAGGGAAACCCAACCCCACGGTGTTCGGTATCGAGAAGGACGGCATGAACCATGCCGACCACATCATCTGCGTGTCGAACCTCACACGCGACACCGTCATCAACAACTACGGCATCGACCCGGCCAAAGTGACCACCGTCCACAATGCCGTGACCCCGCTCACACAGGAGCAGCTCAACGTGCCCGAACACAAGAGCAAGGACAAGGTTGTGACCTTCCTCGGCCGCATCACCATGCAGAAGGGTCCCGAATACTTCGTCGAGGCCGCCGCAAAGGTGCTCAAGAACAATCCCAACGTCCGCTTCGTCATGGCCGGCAGCGGCGACATGATGGACAAGATGATTCTCCTCGCAGCCGAGCGCGGAATCGCTGACCGCTTCCACTTCCCCGGCTTCCAGCGGGGCAATCAGGTCTACGAGATGCTCAAGGCGTCCGACGTCTACATCATGCCCTCCGTCTCCGAGCCCTTCGGCATCTCTCCGCTTGAGGCCATGCAGATGGGAGTGCCCTCCATCATCTCCAAGCAGAGCGGTTGCGCCGAAATACTCACAAACGTCATCAAGACCGACTACTGGGACATCGACGCCATGGCCGACGCCATAAATTCAATCGTCACCTATCCCGCCATGTATCAGCAGCTCCGCGAGGACGGTCTCGCCGAAGTCAACCAGATTACCTGGGACAAGGCCGGACAGAAGGTGATAAACATTTACAACAAGGTATTAAACAGATAGCCACACCCCCACAACACCGATAATAATCATGAAAGCAATTTGTTTCTATTTTCAGATTCATCAGCCATTCCGTCTGAAAAGATATCGCTTCTTCGATATAGGCAACGACCACTACTACTATGACGATTTCGCCAACGACGACATCATCACACGCATAGCCCAGCGCAGCTACATCCCCGCAGCCGAGTCACTCCTGCGCATGATTGAGGCCACCGGCGGCAAATTCAAATGTGCCATCTCTGTCACCGGCACAGCTCTTGAACAGTTCGAGCAGTATGTCCCCGAATTCATTGACCTCCTGAAGAAACTCGCCGAGACAGGCTGCGTGGAGTTCCTCGCCGAGACCTACGCCCACTCCCTTTCGTCGCTCGCCGACCCCGAGGAGTTCGCAAACCAGGTCCGCGTCCACGACGAGAAAATCAAGGAACTCTTCGGCCAGACTCCCAAAGTGCTCCGCAACACCGAGCTCATCTACAGCGACGAACTCGCCCCGCAGATTCTCGCCATGGGTTACAAGGGTGTGATTACCGAAGGGGCCAAGCACATACTCGGATGGAAGTCGCCCAACTATGTCTACAGCGCTGCTTCGGCTCCCAAGCTGAAAATCCTGCTGAAAAATGACAAGTTCTCCGACGACATCTCGGATCGCTTCAGCAACACCGCCTGGGATGAGTATCCCCTCACCGCCGACAAGTACATCAACTGGATTGCCGACACTCCCGCCGAGGAGCAGATTATCAACCTCTTCATGAACCTTGAGGTGTTCGGCGACTTCCAGCCCCGCGAGACCGGTATCTTCCAGTTCCTCGAAGCCCTTCCTCGCTTCGCCGAGGAGCGCGGCGTAGAGTTCTGGACACCCTCCACCGCTGTGGCCAAGCTCAAACCCGTGGCAGAGCTCTCTGTGCTACACCCGATTTCATGGGCCGACGAAGCACGCGACACCACCGCCTGGCTCGGCAACAAGCTCCAGAACGAAGCTTTCAGCAAGCTCTACTCCGTGAGCGAGCGCGTGCGTCTCTGCGAGGACCGTCGTCTCAAGCAGGACTGGTACTATCTCCAGGCATCGGACCACTTCTTCTACATGTCGACCAAAAACATGCACGACGGTTCGGTACACTCGCAGTTCTCGCCCTACGACACCCCCTTCGAGGCCTTCACAAACTACATGAACGTCCTCGCCGACTTCATCGTGCGCGTCGAGGAGCAGTACCCGATGTCGATTGACAACGAAGAGCTCTCGTCACTCCTCACCACCATCCGCAACCAGGAGCGTGAAATCGAGGTTCTAAACAAGGAGGCAGAGTCGATGCGCAAAAACATCGAGCATTTCAACGAGGAGCACCTCCTCCGCGAGAAAGCAGCCGAAGCTGAGGCTAAACCCAAGGAAAAGAAAACAAAGAAAGCCAAAGCTGAAGCCGATAAACCCAAACGCGGCCGTAAGCCCAAGGCAGCAGCGGAAACTCCCGCAGCCGAGGAACCCAAAGCCGAATAAACTGTTTTTCCAACCGTAAAACGCGGGGACAAAGGATTCTGCAATCCAGCGCCCCGCCACAAAAAGCGCCTGCACTTCTCCTTTCGGAGTCGTGCAGGCGCCTTTTTTATCCTCATTTTGCATTATCGCACCTTTCAGCGTGAGAACAGACCGTAATTTTGCTGAAGAAACAAAATTAACACTTCCAAATCTCCATGGCTATGAAAAAGAATCACTGCGCCGGATTCGTCTTTCCGGCGGCAAGTTTTTCGAGTTGTTCGGGTGTCAGGACAGTGTGTTTCTGCGAAAAGCGCATGTCGTTCAGCTCACGCGGGGTCAGCTTCACGGCATCTGTCAGTTGCGGACGTGTTATTTTTTTCATAGCCTTAATTCATTCAAATCAACCATACTAATCATTTATCATGCCGGGGCAAATTTTGTCATGTAGGGGCAGCGCATGCGCTGCCCGCCCGATAAACCTATTGCCTCAATGCATCATATTCACAATGCGTCATGCGCGGCGGTTATGTCCCGTGTCCTGTTCCGGCGGTCAGCGCATGCGCTGACCCTACAAAACATTGCGGTTTGACCCTCAACTGCGAATCCGGCCTTATGCCGCATCCGCATTATCGGATTTTTCAATCAGCGGCATCAACCGGTTCAGACCAAGCATCACGGTCAGATACGTCAGACCGAGCACGAAAAACTCGATGCGCAGCGGGAACACTCCCGTGAACCATCCGCCACCGAGATAGCAGAAAAAGAGCAGCCACAGCGACGCCTGGACGCTGACGCAGAGTGTACACCACACTTTGGCGCGGAATTTCTGATACCAGATGCTCCAGAACGTGAATGGCAGACAGCAGAGATTGCACGTCGCGAGATAACACAGCCACTCCGGGAAGAGCAGCAGCGTCAGTAGACTCACGGAAAAATATGCGAAACCAACCTCGCTCCAGCCGAAAATGCCGAAGAACTTGGAGGCCTTCATCTCCAGCACACTGTCGCAGCCTCCGGTCTCAAGCACGCCACACACCCTGTCAGCCGCGGCGTTCTTGATTTTGACCGACTTCTGCACGAGCATATAGGTGAGCCACAGCCCGAGCAGGTCGACGATGGCTATTCCCACTGTAGACCATGAGCGATAGAGCCCGTTGCTGATGAAGGCGTAGAGGAAAAGCGCGACGGCACCACAGAGGAGCACCCATTTCTTGGCGTCGCGGATGAATCTGTCGCGCGCATGAGCCGCATAATCCGGCTCGCAGGAGTTTTCGTCGGGATATGCAAGCAGCGCCACGCCGCTCCATGCCCGGATGAACTCGTCGAGAGACATCGTCTCGGCCACACCCTGCGTGAGATACGAGATGCGCCCCCCGCCGACAGAGGTCACAATGACGAACCCTGCCGGCGTCCGGGCGATAAAAGGTGTCGGGAGCAGGGAAATCTCCTCAGGCTTCCCGAGGCGCAGTGCCTCATTCTCAATCCCGTAGCTTTCAAGCAGCTTGGTGAATCCGAAAAGCGATTTGAACGGCATGTCGGCAAATGCGCGGTCGGAATACTCAAGCGTGTGCCTGACGCCGAGCTGAGTGAGGAAATCGCTGAAGATAGTCCCTGTTTCCATGTCTCAGACTGTGTTAAAGGAACGATTCGACTTTCGCCAGGAGGACTTCGCCGTCGATTTCACCGCTGTGGCGCCAGATTTCCTTCCCGTGGTCATAGATGAGGAACGTAGGTATCGACTGCACGCCGGCTTCGTCTGCGGCATCATTGTTTTGGTCGATATCAAACTGATAGACCGGCACACGCTTGCCGAGCAGTTCCTTGACCTGAGCCACCACTGGCATCATCCTCTGGCAGTGAGGACACCATGAGGCGTAAAATTCAACAAGCACTATTCTTGAGCTTTTGATAACATCGTTGTATGACATAATTGTAGCGTTTTAGAGAATTGATGATTATAAATCTGTCTCTAAAACGCCACACATACCTTTCATGTTGACTCTCAGGCCAACACTTTAAGAACGATTAACGAATTTCCGAAGGCTTCCAGCCAAGCACAAAAAACGGGTCGCGGTAAGCTCTGATGATAGCCGCATCTCTTACAGGATCAAGGCAAAGAGACCCCTCGGCGCGACGGCTCATGTCAACAGGCGTCCCATCAGGATTCCTGCTGCCATATTCCCAGTAACGGACATAGTCATGCTGCCCTTTGTCCGCACCTTCCCAACCCTGCGGAGGTATATTTTCAAGCGTGCAGTCAATCAGCACCATCTCGCAGTGAGGATATGTGCCGTTTGTTCTGGCGAGAACCGCACGCGGAGATTTGCCGATTAGAGTGCAATCCACAAGCACATCGCCATGATTGGCCGCTCCGTTGCGTATATATGCGAATGGTCCGCTTGCGAGCAGCGTACAGTCCTTAAGGAAAACCGGGCCGCGGCCGAGTATGAGATCTCCACCCCCATCTATACGGCAATTCTCCATATAAAGAGAGCCGTTGGCCTGGAGAGCATCGCCGTCACCGATAATCGTAATATTATCAGCTATATTGCGTTGTCCCATTATCAACAGCCCCTCGGCCTGACCACGGCAGGTGGTGGCAACCGTGAAGTTGCGGAATATCATATCATAACAGTTGTCAGCCATGAACGGAGCGCGCCGCGAGGGGAAAGTCCCGAGCCACTCGTTGGTGCTGACATCCGCAGGATGCGGATTGAAAACCTCATTGTTGGCATAATGGATATAGACACTGTCACGGCTCTCGCCTTCAATGGTGACATTGGTTTTGTTTCGGAAATAAACCAGTTCCTCATAGTCACCATTTTTGATATAGACAGTCCATTTCTCAGGGCTGAACTCCGGAATCCAGTCCATAGCTCCCTGAACTGTGTTGAAATCACCGGAGCCATCTGCTGCCACAACAAGCCTCCGCTGCGAGGACGCCGGACTGTCACGTCTGACAGTGAAATGCCAGCCATCCTTTTTGTTTATACCTCTGAAATTCTTCTTGCCTCCCAAGACAATAACTCCGGGGTCGACAGTGACATAATAGCTTTTCCCGTAATCAAGCATATTGTTGTGGGGATAGATTTCTGCCTTGCATCCGCTCACAATCACGGGGTAAAAGTGAAATGCGTCAGTGAAACCGCCGATAATATTAAGCTGGTACTCGTCAGAACCGGGCGCAGCCGTACCTGAAGGAGTGCCGGGCTTTATTGTGCGGTTAGTATGACGCGGCTGATCGTATATGTATGGCCTCATGGCATACGGAGCCTTTGGAAGTTTAGTCGGCATGGTTGGTCCCGCCGGGACCGACATGTCAATACTGTCGATGCAGACGTCCGTTGCCGCATCGAAAATACGGATCATGCCAGACGTTCCCGCCACAGGCTCTGAATCAAAAAGAAGTGACAGCCGCGTATCGATATTAACATTCTCTGCTCCCGAAGCCGGAATCAGAACTGGTGCGCCTTTTTTGGCCTGAGATATGCCGAGACCAAAAAGTGTGATGACTAATGAAACTACAAATTTTTTCATGGTAATTCAGATATATGAATGTGTTGATGCCACACAAGAAATATGAGAAATATTTGCGAAGACATCCCGAGGGATGCCCCCGCAGAAAAATCAATGAATATCTCGCCTCAGCAATTTGATGGCGTCGATAAGCACACGGGTGGTGGAGGCGTCGATGACGCGGCCGCGGTTGCCGGGAAAATGCTTAGACTCGGCCTCGCAGACAGTCATGCCGTCGGGAGTGGCGATGGCGGCGGCCATGCACACCGTACCTACCGGTTTCTCCTCGCTTCCGCCACCGGGCCCGGCGATGCCGCTCGTGGCCACAGCCACTTGCGCGCCGGTTGCACGGAGCACACCCTCGGCCATCTCACGGACCACCGGAAGGCTCACCGCGCCGTTGTCGGCAAGAGTCTTTTCGCCCACACCGAGGATATTCATCTTCACCTCGTTGCTGTAGCTCACCACGGAGCCGACAAACACATCGGAGGAGCCGGGGATGAGGGTGATTTCGTGGGCGATGTTGCCGCCGGTGCAGCTCTCGGCCGTGGCGAGTTTCAGGCCGCGGCGTCCGCACTCACGGAGTAGAATCTGCGCCGGACTGAGGTCCTCGGTGGCAATCACCGCGTCGCCGAGCATCACGGCGAGTTCGGCTGCTGCGCGCTGCACCTCGGCGGTGATGAACTTACGGTCGGCGTGGGCGCCATCGATGCGCAGACGGATCAGGCCCGGCTTCGGGAGATAGGCCAAGTGGAGATATTCGGGCAGAGCCTCTTCCCAGGGTGCAATTTTCTCGGCGAGGGCGCTCTCGGTGTAGTCGGTCACCATGAGAACGGCATGTTCGATGTCGACGTCGGAATGGAACTTCTCGCGAAGCTGCGTGAACACCTCGTTCTGAAACATCTCGCGTGTTTCAAAAGGCACTCCGGGCATCGCCACAAGCACCTTACCGTCGCGCTCGAACCACATGAGCGGTGCGGTACCCACACGGTTCTGAATCACGCGGCAGGATGTGGGAACTATGGCCTGCGCAGCCGTAAGGTCGTTGAGGCGGAATCCGCGGCGGCTCACAATGCTCTTCACATTCTCAAGCACAGCCGGATCCTCGGCAAGCTCGCCCCCGAAATAGTCGCGGAGCACACCTTTGGTGATGTCGTCCTTCGTCGGACCGAGGCCGCCGGTGGTGAGCACCACGTCGCTCAGTTCAAAAGCGCGGTCGATGGCGCGACGGATTTCAACGGCGTCGTCGCCCACGGCCTGCACGTCGTTGACCTCCCAGCCGTAGGGAGCTATATGGCGGGCTATCTCACCCGAATTTGTATCTGTCACCTGGCCGAGAAGCAGCTCGTCGCCGATGACTATGACTGAAACTTGCATTTCTTTGTCTTTCCTTTAGAATATAGAGTTGAACGTATAGAGGATGGCTTCAGACCTGAACTCGGGCGTATGGGGTGGCGTCATAGCGGCAGAAGTCGCGGTCGAGATATTTATAGTAGGCGGCGATGGCTACCATAGCGGCATTGTCGGTGGTGAAAACACGCGGGGGGATGAAAGCGGTCAGACCGCGGCGCTCGCAGTAGGCAGCCACTGCGTCGCGTACGCCGGAATTGGCCGAGACACCGCCGCCTATGGCCACAGTTTTCACACCCGTCTGCTTCACTGCCTTGTCGAGCTTGTCCATGAGGATGTCGATGATGGTCTTTTGAAGTGAGGCGGCAAGGTCGGCCTTATTGTTGGCGACGAAATCGGGGTCGGACTTCAGTTCGTCGCGCAGTGTGTAAAGGAAGGAGGTCTTGAGGCCGCTGAAACTGTAGTCGAGGCCGGGGATATGGGGCTTGGCGAACTTGAAGCGCGAGGCGTCACCCTCAGCGGCGAGACGGTCGATGTGGGGGCCGCCGGGATAAGGTAGTCCCATCACCTTGGCGCATTTGTCGAAGGCTTCGCCGGCGGCGTCGTCGATTGTCTGCCCGAGGATTTCCATGTCGTTATAGTTTCTCACAAGGATTATCTGGCTGTTGCCGCCCGACACGAGCAGGCAGATGAAGGGATATTCCGGCACCACATCCTCCTCGGCGCGACGGATGAAGTGTGAGAGCACATGGCCGTGAAGGTGGTTGACGTCGACAATCGGTATGCGAAGGCCGAGCGACAGGCCCTTGGCGAAGCTAGTGCCGACAAGCAGTGAGCCCAACAGACCGGGTCCGCGGGTGAAGCCGATGGCCGTGAGGTCGCTCTTCGATATGCCCGCACGCTTGATGGCGGTGTCGACCACGGGGACTATGTTCTGCTGATGGGCGCGTGAGGCAAGCTCCGGCACTACACCTCCGAACTCGGCATGAACCTCCTGCGAGGCTATGACATTACTGAGCAACACACCGTCGCGGATGACGGCAGCCGATGTGTCGTCACACGACGACTCTATGCCTAATATTACTACACTCATGATCTTGCTGTATTTTCTCGCAAAATTAGCAAATTCCCCCGACAAAACACTCCCACTCCGCCCTAAAACTCCCGTTTGCCCAGCCTCTTTCCTGAAAACCGACGACAAAATCTTATAGAGAAGGCCGACTGATTCTTCGGCTGCCGAAAACAACGACAATCTCCGGATTATAGAAACGCTCTACGAAATGAAAGCGGCCCGGGGTGACAGGATGTCACTTCGGGCCGCAAACGTCAATTATTGTTTTAGTCAGAAAAGACTCGGATTTGGATCAGAATTTCAGTTCTCTCCGATTTGGGGAGGGGGTGACATCCGGATTGTTCCCGCGGGGCGACTCTTCGCGTTCCGTCGACCGCCTCTGCGGTCTGTTGCTATCATGCGCCGGATTCCCTGTGTGATGGCGACTCTTCGCCGTCGGTCGCTCGCCTCTGCGATGCGGAACCGTCAGATGATGCGGTTGGGTTGATGGGAATCTGAACCCGGGATGTCTCTCTTGATTCTGAGAAAGTCTTTATTATTCGGGAACTGCGAAGATTACGATGCGGTTCCAGTCGTTGGTATCGTAAACCTGAGTGTTGCTGCCTGCAGCTTCGAGGACGAGGCGGTTGGCGTCGATACCATAGTCACCTACGAGGATGTCGGCTACAGCCTGAGCGCGGCGCTCGGAGAGCTTCATGTTATACTCGGAAGTACCGGTGTCCTTATCGGCGTAACCACGGACTACGAGAGTTGTGCCGGGATTAGCCTTCATGTATTCGGCTACGTTGTAGACGTTGACCATTTCCTCGGAAGAAACGTAGGCTGAATTGAGCTTGAAGCGTACGGTGGGGAGGAGTGCGGGAGCTTCGGTGACAACGGCTGCTTCAGTGACTTCGGGGCAGGGAAGCTGTGCTTCAGCTGCTGCGAGGGCTGCTGATGTGGCTGCGAGGGCGCCGCGGAGGTCGTTGATCTGAGCGTTTGCGCGGTTGAGATATTCGGTGTAGTCACAGGGATTGTAGCGCTGGAACTTCGAACCGGTGAAGTAGAAGGTGAAACCGCCGACTGCTGAAAGATCGATGTCGATAGGACGGCCGAAAGCGTCGTTGTTGAAGTTGTCGCCGTAGAACTGAGCGCGGCCTTCTGCGAAGAAGTCAACATAGTTGCTCAGACGGAAGCGGAGCTGGAGACCTGCGGACACGGGGAGGAGCCACTGGTTGTCCTTCACGCCCTTGGAGTGACGGTCCATGATGTTGCCCAGTTCGGGACGGTAGTGGTAGACGAATGATCCGCCGAGACCGATGAAAGGAACGATTGAGAATACACGGTCGGCTTTATATCCGCCGATTGAGTTAAACATATCCCACATGAAGTCAACATTGAGGTTGGCAACACGGGCTGATGCGGTCACACCCTGGTTCCAGTGCATCGAGCCATAATAGGCCGAGAAGCGGAAACCTAAGTAGGGAGAAATCCAGCGGCCTACGCCAAGATTGTAGACTGCGGTGAGGTGACGGCTCTTATCGCCGCCGTCAGTACGGTAGTTCTCCATGAATGGCGAGCGGATACCGGCGCCAAGCTGAATGAACCAATTGTTTTTCCACGAACCAGGAGTGTAGTAGTCCTTGCAATCTACTTCCTGCACGAGAACCGGTGTCTCTTCGACAACGATACCGGAGACAGTCTCCTGTGCCTTTGCGTCATTTGCGCTCCAGAGCATGCCGCCTAAAGCCGCTACGATTAACAAATTTCTTTTCATTTCTCTCATAATTAAAAATGAAACACGATTTTTTAGTAAACTCTTTTTCTTTAAATAGATTTTTTTGCTTATATCGTCCCGACTCACCGGTGTGGCTCGCTTGCCTACGGAATCACGACGAATGTGTTTTGAAGCATTTTGATTTTATAACATTATTACATTTTTATTTGTTCAGACCCCCTCGGTTTACATCTTAATTTTAACATTTCACCCGCCCCTCCATCCTGACTTTACGGCATATACGACACCCCTTGGCACCACCGCAAATTTCATCCGCCACACTACCTCACTCTCTGACCTGCAAACTCCTACAGCTTTTCCCCTCTCCCATCCAAGCCGACAAGAAAGCACCCGTGTGGTGAAAAAGCTGAATAATCTCCGCAAATTTGCGGAGATTATTTGCCTGTATGCCCATACCTCATCTACAATCCTGAATAAAGAAATATGGCACGACAACACAAATGTGTCAGAATTTTGTTGTAACTTTGTAATAGGTATATAAATAACTTAATCACACAAAACAAAATCATGGCACGACCAATAGCTGAAACACCTGTCCTCACAGGCAAAGACGCTGTCCGCTTTGAGAAACTCAGGTTGGAGGTCGAGAGTCTCTCCAAAGAGCAGCGGGCAGAAAATACGAGAAAGCTCAATGAGGCTGTAAGGAAGGCTAAGGAGTACATCACCGTCTGCATATAGAGATTGATGAGACTCATAAGGCTTGCTTCCGACACTGAGCTCAAAGGATTTGACTGTGGTGACGAGGATCTGAACAATTTTCTTGTCGAAGATGCAAAAGGCTTCCTTGACAAACGTATAGCAACATCTTTCATATTGGAGGATGAAGGTAATATAGTGGCATATTTCTGCCTGCTGAATGATAAAATAAGTCGTCAGGACGTCACTAACAGCCAGTGGAAAAAAATAAGAAAAGATTTCCCGGAAAGGAAACAGTTCGGAAGTTATCCGGCGATTAAAATAGGAAGATTCGCCGTTTCAACAGATTACAAAGGGCGCAATATCGGTATAGACCTAATGAATCTACTCAAAGGCATGCTTAACGGCAATCCGAATTATTCAGCTTTCAGATATCTGACTGTGGATGCCTATCTTTCCGCCATTAATTTTTATCTGAAGAATGATTTTAAGGTATTATCAGAAAAGATAATCAACAGCCATACCCGGCTGATGTTTTTCGATATGATGGAACTGGAATAGTAATTGAAAAGTAATTGTTGGGGCCGGGGATGATTTTGTGGGGGGATTTCAACTCATTTCGGGAATAATTTGTTAATTTTGCAACGGATATGCCCATATTTTTTACGGAAATATGGCTGTAATTTATCTGTATCATTCTGACAATATTCCATAATGGCAGCAATCGACATAATTCTAATATTGATTTTCATAGTGGCCGGAGCTCTCGGCTATCGCAAGGGAATCATCACACAACTCGGCTCTGTAGCCGCCATCGTGGTCGCAATCATAGGTTGCCGCATGCTCGGAGGCACAGTGTCGGACCTGCTGTTTGAAAGCCACCCGGCGTGGGAAGATTCAAGCCTGTCGCGCTACGGGGTATCGATTATCTCCAACTGCATCATATATCTCGTAGTGTATTATGCAGTCATCCTTGTGGCCAAAATGCTGAGGACGGTGAGCCATGCGGTATTTCTCGGCCCGCTCGACAGGATTGCCGGCGCTGCGTTTTCAGTGGCGAAATACAGTCTGGTCGTGAGCCTGCTCCTCAACCTCTACATAGTCATCTTCCCCTCGACCACCCTCATCTCCAAGTCGGAGCTGGCCGGAGGAAAGGCGGCCGAACTCGTGATTGGATTCGCGCCCTGGCTCCTGGATACGCTCCATCCTGTAGAGCGCGACACCGAACAGACTCCCGAGGGAGCGGACTGCGCTCCCGACACTCGGCAACAGACAAGTGGCTCCCATATTTTTTGAACAGTAAAGAATAATGGATACTAACAAGAACAACGCAAAGGAGAGTGAGCAGCTTCTGAAAAGCGCCACTTCCGATGAATACAAATACGGTTTCACCTCCGACATTGACACCGACATCATACCCGTCGGGCTCAATGAGGATGTGGTGCGCCTTATCTCTGCGAGAAAAGGGGAACCGGAGTGGCTGCTCGAATTCCGCCTCAAGGCGTTCCGCTACTGGGAGACACTGAAAATGCCCGACTGGGCCCATCTCAACATACCACCCATCGACTATCAGGCCATCAGCTACTACGCCGAACCGCGCAAGGCGAAGGCACCGGAGAGCCTCGACGAAGTGGATCCGCAGCTTCTCGACACCTTCAACCGCCTGGGCATACCGCTCCAGGAGCAGAAGGCGCTCGCAGGCATGGCGGTCGACGCCGTGATGGACTCAGTCAGCGTCAAGACCACCCACCGCGAGAAACTGGCCGAGAAAGGCATCATATTCTGCTCGATTTCAGAGGCTGTGAAGGATTATCCCGATCTCGTCAAAAAATATCTCGGCTCGGTTGTGAGCTACCGCGATAATTTTTTCGCGGCGCTGAACTCGGCCGTGTTCTCCGACGGCTCATTCGTCTACATCCCCAAGGGTGTGCGCTGCCCCATGGAGCTCTCGACCTATTTCCGCATCAACGCCTCCGGCACCGGTCAGTTCGAGCGCACTCTCATCGTGGCCGACGACGACGCCTACGTGAGCTATCTCGAGGGCTGCACCGCACCGATGCGCGACGAAAACCAGCTCCATGCCGCAATAGTGGAAATCATCGTCGAGGACCGCGCGGAAGTGAAATATTCGACCGTACAGAACTGGTATGCCGGCGACGCCGAGGGGCGCGGCGGTATCTATAACTTCGTGACCAAACGCGGACTCTGCCGCGGCGACCACTCCAAACTCTCGTGGACGCAGGTGGAGACCGGTTCGGCAATCACATGGAAATATCCCTCGTGCGTGCTCAAGGGCGATAACTCGCGCGGCGAATTCTACTCTGTGGCCGTCACCAAGAACTATCAGCAGGCCGACACCGGCACAAAGATGATACACATCGGCAAAAATTCCACATCGACCATCGTGTCGAAAGGAATCTCGGCCGGACACTCGCAGAACTCCTACCGCGGTCTCGTCAAGGTGGCGAAAGACGCGAGCGGATGCCGCAACTATACGCAATGCGACTCGCTGCTCATGGGCAGCAAGTGCGGCGCACACACTTTCCCTTACATCGACGTACTCAACGACACGGCGATTATGGAACACGAGGCCACGACTTCGAAAATCTCCGAGGACCAGCTCTTCTACTGCAACCAGCGCGGCATCCCAACCGAAGAAGCCATAGCACTGATTGTCAACGGCTATGCCAAGGAGGTTATGAACAAGCTCCCGATGGAGTTTGCGGTCGAGGCTCAGAACCTGCTTCAGATAACCCTTGAAGGCTCAGTAGGATAAACATGACGACTCCAGACCGACAGCAGCCCGCAGCAGGAAGCGCCGCCGACGCAGCGCCCGAGGCTCTGCGCCCCGCGCTCTATCTCATCCCGTCGACAATGAGCGACGCCCCTGTGAGCGACGTGATTCCCGAGAGGAATCTCACGGTAATCCGCGGGGTAAAGCATTTCGTTGTGGAGAATGTGCGCACGGTGCGCCGCTTTCTCAAGCGCTGCGACAGGGACATCGACATCGACTCGCTGTCGTTTACCGTGCTCGACGAGCACACGCGTCCGGAGGAGATTCCGGCCATGCTCGCCCCGCTCGAAGCCGGGAAGCCCGTAGGAGTGATTTCCGAAGCCGGTTGTCCGGCCATAGCCGACCCGGGAGCTGACCTTGTGGCCATAGCCCAGTCGAAGGGACTTCCGGTCGTGCCGCTCGTAGGGCCCTCGAGCATTCTGCTCTCGCTGATGGGCTCGGGCTTCAACGGTCAGAGTTTTGCTTTCATCGGCTATCTGCCCCACGATGCCAAGGCCCGCACCCAGTGGTTGCGCGAACTCGAAAAACGTATCCGCCAGGAGAATCAGACTCAGATTTTCATCGAAACGCCATATCGCAACAACCGGCTCATAGCCGAGCTTGCGTCCACCCTACCTCCGGGGCTCAAACTCTGCGTGGCCTCCGACATCACCGGCCCGCAGCAGTCGATTGTCACCCTTCCGCTCTCGAAATGGGCGAAAAGGAAGTATGACTACGACAAGACCCCGACGATATTTCTACTCAACTACTGATCCGGCTTTCCCCGGGACACAAAAACAATCTGACAAAACACTACAATCTTGGCCAAATCGCGCAGACATAGCAGACCGAACCTCATGCCGGGACTCTTCGACTCCCTCGACGACTTCAAGGAAGGCGCCGAGAGCGATTTCAGCATCATTCCCGACGAGAAGATGGAGGAGATTGTCCGCGAGATGCAGCGCGAGCGCCGGCGCCCGGACGTGATAGACGAGCTTCCGCCGATGCAGGTCAGCGACAAGGTGTTTTTCATGAGTTTCGGCAGCGGAAGCTCCGGCAACTGTTCTTATGTCGGCGACCGCGAGGGCGGTTTCCTCATCGATGCCGGAGTGGAAGTGGCAAAAGTGGTCGACGGACTGCGCCGCAACGGAATCTCGATGGACAGGGTGAGCGGTATCTGCCTGACCCACGACCACGGAGACCATATACGCGACGTGTACGGCCTGCTGCGCCGCTACCGCCATCTGCGGGTCTATTGCACGCCCAAGACGCTCAACGGCATACTGCGCCGCCACAATGTGTCGCGCCGAATCAAGGATTACCACGCGCCCATCTACAAGGAATTTACTTTTAAAATAGGCAATTTTGAAATCACGCCTTTCGAGGTGATGCACGACGGCGCGGACAACGCGGGCTATTTCATTGCCCACGGCGATGTGCGCTTCGCTATAGCGACCGATCTGGGTTGTATCAGCGAGCGCGTGAACTACTACATGCGCCAGGCGACACATATAGTCATCGAGGCCAACTACGACCTGCGCATGCTGCGCGAGGGGCGCTATCCGGAGTATCTCAAGGCCCGCATCGAGGCTGACAACGGACACCTCGACAACCGCGTGACGGCCCGATTCCTCGCCGACATCTACACGCCGAAACTGCGCAGTGTGTTTCTCTGCCATCTCTCGCACGACAACAACACCCCCACCAAGGCGCTTGAGACGGTCTCGGCGGCTCTCGCTGGAGCGGGGGTGACCCGTTTCGGCGACGGTATGCTCAATCTCTTCGCCAATGACGCGGACGAGACTCTGCAACTCAATCTCGTGGCGCTTCCACGCTTTGACCCCTCCCCTCTTTATGCTCTCCAGCCATGATGATAACACCTCCCAAATATTACGCGAATCTTCCGCAGGCCGTCGGCAGACTGTTTGTCGAGCAGGCTGATTTTCTCTACAGTCAGGTGAATTTCAATATGCCCGACAGTCCGCTGCATGCCAAGGCGCATTGCGAGCGGGTGTTGCTTCACGCGCTCGCAACCGGAGCGGAGGAGTCAGGAGCTGACGATATGGAGGAACTTGAGATACTGGCTCATGCGGCGGTGTTTCACGACACGCGCCGGGAGGACGAGTATCTCGACACCGGCCATGGTGCCCGCGCCGCGGTGTATTACGAACAGTTCTGCCGTGAGTCGGACGGGAAGGTGAAGTTTCATCCGGAGGCGGCGTATCTGATGCGCTATCATGACCTTGACGACAAAGTGGGAATCGAGGCCATACGGCGCGATTTCGGCCCGGAGGGGAAGTATGGCAGCGCGTGTCAGAAGGACGCCGACCGCATAGCAAGAGTTGAGAAGTTGTATGCCATTTTCAAGGATGCCGACGCTCTTGACCGCTGGCGCCTCGGCCGTTGGGGACTCGATGTGAAGTATCTGCGCACACCATCCGCCCGCAACCGCGTCAACACAGCAAAAGAACTCGTCACAGACACTATGGACCCGCAAATCCTCGCCTATTATGACAAGCTGATTGATGATATGATGAAAGGAGTTGAAAGTTGAAAATTTAAAGTTTAAAATATAAAAAGGATAGAGTATAGAGAAATCCTTAAATGAATTTCTCTATACTCTATCCTTTTATCTTTATACTTATATTTATTATTCTATATTATAATTTCTGTTCCTCTTGTTCCTTTTGTACTTCTGTGCCTTTAATTCCAGCCGCCACATTTTTTATCATAGGAAGAGGCAGGCGTCGCCGTAGGAGAGGAAACGGAAGCGGGGATCGGCGAGGGCGTAGTCGTAGATTGTGCGCCAGTCGGAGACGGTTGGTGAAGAGTTATCCTCAGAAGAGGCTTTGGTTGAAGTGAGGAAGGCGGAGACGAGGAGGAGGAGGGTGGAGCGGGGCTGGTGGAAGTTGGTTACCATGCCGCGGACTATGCGGTAGGTATAGCCCGGGGCTATCATGAGGCGTGTGGAGGCCACGAAGGTGTCCTCGCCGGTGGCGTCGAGATGGCTCAGGATGGCTTGCATGGCTTCGCCGACACTGAGTTGCGGATGGGCCGGGTCGTAGGGGTACCACTGCGGGAGTTCGTCGGCCGAAAGCCCGGCTGAAAGACGGCATCCGAGATGATACAGGCTTTCGAGAGTGCGGACAGAGGTGGTGCCGACGGCTATCACACGACGGTCGGCGCGGGCCAGCTCTTCGATGAGCGGACGTCCCACGGCTATAAACTCGCTGTGCATGTCGTGGTTGCCAATGAGGTCCGATTTGACCGGCTGGAAGGTGCCGGCGCCCACATGGAGAGTGAGCTCGCGACGAAGGATGCCGCGGCGGTCTATGGCTTCGAGCAGCGCAGGTGTGAAGTGTAGACCGGCTGTCGGGGCGGCCACAGAGCCGTCGATGTGGGAAAAGACAGTCTGATAGTCGCGCGTGTCGCTCTCCTCGGTGTTGCGGTTGAGATAAGGCGGAATCGGGATTTCGCCGACGGAGGATATGATGCGCGAAAAGGTGACTGAAGGGTTGTCCCACGAAAATTCCACCACGGAGGTGTTGCCCTCACGGGCCACACGGCTCGCGGTGAGTGTGAGCTGCTGACCGTCGATAGTGAGCGGCATACGCAGCGGGCCACTCTTCCAGCGCTTGGAGTTGCCGACAAAACATGTCCAGGAGCAGGCAGACGTCGAGGCGAAGTTGCAGGCATAGTCGGCAGGCTCGACCGGTTCGAGGCAGAAAATTTCGATGAGAGCGCCGTCGGAGGACTCACCTTTGCGGAAACGGAGGCGCGCGTTGATAACGCGGGTATTGTTGTAGACGAGCATGGAGCCCGCGGGAAGAAGGTCGGGAAGCTCGTTGAATATGTGGGTCGACAGATTCCCTTCAGCGTCTTTTACAAGAAGCAGACAGCGGTCACGCTCGGCAAGCGGGTGCTTGGCGATGCGCTCGTCGGGAAGGGGGTAGTCAAAGCGGTCGATGCGGATGTCGCGGATTTCGTTCATCGGATTTCGGATTGAATCGGGTCGGGATGGCAAAGGCGGGAATGACGTCGGGAGAGGTGTCTTTCCTTACAGTTCGAGGAGGTCGGCGATGGCCTTGTGGGGGTCAGGGGCGCCGAAAACGTAGCTTCCGGCCACGAGGATGTCGGCACCGGATTCGATAAGTGCGGGGGCGGTTTTCATATTGACGCCGCCGTCGATTTCGATTGTGGCCTCGGAACCGGTCTCGGCAATGAGAGCGCGTAGCTCGCGGACTTTGCGGAGGGTATTGGGGATGAAGCTCTGACCGCCGAAGCCGGGGTTGACGCTCATGAGGAGCACCATGTCAAGCTCACGGATGATGTCGCGCAGCAGCATCACGGGTGTGGCCGGATTGAGGGTGACGGCAGGACGCATCCCGGCGTCGCGGATGGTGTGGATTACGCGGTCGAGGTGAGTGCATGCCTCCCAGTGGACGTTCATGACAGCAGCTCCGGCGTCGCGCACGGCACCGACATAGCGGCCGGGGTCCATGACCATCATGTGGACGTCGAGCGGTTTCTCGGCAATGGCGCTGATGGCCTTTATGACGGGGAAACCGATGGTGATGTTGGGGACAAACATGCCGTCCATGACGTCGATATGTATGAGCGACGCACGGCTTGTGTTGACCATGGCCACAGCTTCACCGAGACGGGCGAAGTCGGCCGAAAGAAGCGACGGAGCTACCTGTATCATTCAGTTATGCCTTAGAAAGTTTACGCAAATTTACACATTTATTTCCCAAAAACCATCACCCGGAAGCTGGTTTTAAAATATACAATGAAAGCCGTTGTTGAAAAACGGCTTTCACGAGGGGGATTTGCGTTGGAAAAACTGCAAATTTCAGAAAAATTTCATTGGAAAAACGGCAACAATGCGCCGGAAAAGTCAAGAGGCTGCTTTCCGAATGTCAGGCGACGGGGGCTTTGGGTCGGGGCTTGAAGGCGTTCCATAGGATAACGGCGACGCAGACAAGGCCGATGGCGAGGCCGATGTAGGTGAGATAGTCGTTGTATTCCTCGACTTTTGCGTAGAGCTGGTCCTGAGGCACCATTTTGCCGAGCCAGTAGCCGAGAGCGCCGAGGACGATGTTCCACGTAAGGGCGCCGAGGCCTGTGAAGATGATGAATTTGCCTATGTTCATGCGTGCGAGGCCGGCGGGGATGGAAATGAGCTGACGCACGGCGGGGATGAGGCGCCCGATGAAGGTGGAGACGGCGCCGTGTCTGTCGAAGTATTCCTCGGCGTGGCGCACCTTGGCTTCGTCGATGAGGCAGGCGTGACCGAAGTGGCTGTTGGCGAATTTATAGACAATCGGACGGCCTATCCACACGGAAAGATAGTAGTTAATGAGAGCGCCGATGATTGCGCCGACAGTAGCGATACCGACGACGGCAAAGATGTCGACGTCGCCCTTGGTACATGCAAGGTAGGCTGCGGGGGGGACGATGACTTCCGAGGGGAAGGGGATAAAGGAACTCTCAATAATCATGAAACCGAGTACAAGAAGATAGACTGTGGTCGGACTGGCAACGAAGAAGTCTGCCATGATTCCTGCGGGGTCAAAAATTGCAAGAAGAGGTAGTAAGTCAAACATTTTCTAAAATAAATTTGTGAAGTGTGAAACCATTGGGGGGAACAATGGTATAATGCAACTGTCGGCCTGACAGTTCATCGCACAAAATTACATATTTATTAAAAAATAACAAAACGGAGAGAAAGATGGAGGCACAAAGACAGAGGTTTACAAAAGAGACATCGTGATATTCCGCTGATGAAAGCGAACTATGTGTCCGATTGTAAACCTCTGTCTTTGTGATAGGGTATGTCAGATAATGGCACGTCAGAGGAAGGCTTGGGTCAGAGGAGGCCGGCTTTGAGGAAGAGCCGGCGGTAGGCGTCGGCTTTCTTTTCGACGGCGAGGGGGTAGGCGCGGGAGGTGGATGGCATACGGGTGATGTCGAGTATGCGTCCGTCGGGCGCCCAGGGGACTTCAACCCACTCCCCTATCTTCGGCACTGGCGACGATGTGATGGCAGATATCACGCCGGCGGCTTTCTCGCCTGTGGTGGCGATGAAACGGCAGTCGGGCATCGCGGCAAGGAGTTTTCCGAGGTCGACAGGCTCCACGATGTCGAGAAACTTGTCGGAGGCATTATCCTTGAGTCGGCGGATGGCTGCGCCGGTGTCGTGGAGAGCGATACCCTTCTCAGTGAGAAAGGCGCGGATGGCACCCTCGTCAAATGAACCGTCGGCGAGGCGGAAATGGTTAACGTCGCCGTAGAAGATTATGCCCATCACACGCCAGAAGTCGTTGGTCTTGTTGGGGTAGTAAAACTCCATGGACCAGCGCAGAGGCTTGGGAGGGAAGGTGCCCATGATAAGCACGCGGGCATTGCGGGGAATGAACGGCGGGAAAGGGTGTCGCTCGATAGGGAGGTCGGAAGTGTCAGTCATAGTGTCAAAATATTATTTTGTCATTTCAGTCTTGCGGCGAGAGCAGCTGCAACCTCACGGCACTGGTCGAGCTGCGCGGCGGTTGGAGCCTGCTTGATTGCAATGGGGTCGGCGACACATGTGGCCCCAAGAGTCTCGAGGTAGCCAGCCATGACCTTGGTGGCCTGCTGCGCCCATGTGCAGGACCCCATAGTGAGAATCTCGCGGTTTTTGATTTCGCGTGTGACGATTGCCTCCATGACGTTACGCACAGGTGGGAAAAGCGTGGCCGAATAGGTCGGAGCGGCGATGATGAGGCCGCGGTGACGGAAGATGTCGGCAATGATGTAGCTGAGATTGGATGTGGAAGCATTGTGGACGGAAATCTCACGCACTCCGGCTTCGGCGAGGGCCTGTGCAGCGGTCTCGGCAAGCTGCTCGGTGTTACCGTACATGGAGCCGTAGACGATGGTCACACCGTTGTCAAGAGGCTCGTAACGGCTGAGACGGTCGTAGAGACTCACTACCTCCGCTACGCGGCTGCGCCATACGGGACCGTGGGTGGAGCAGACGGTCTCGACAGGCACTCCGTCGAATTTCTTGAGAGCGCGCTGGACATAGGGACCGTATTTCCCGACGATATTGCTGTAATAACGCACCATCTCGGGAAAGAACCAGTCTGTATCCATCTCCGTGTCTATTACTGCACCCGGAAGGGCTCCGAAACAGCCGAAAGCATCCCCTGAGAAAAGTGTCTTTTCCTCGACAAGATATGTCATCATAGTCTCGGGCCAGTGGACCATCGGAGTGAGGGTGAAGCGGAGGGTGGTGTCGGCTCCGAGCGAGAGGACGTCGCCTTCCTTGACGGCAAGAGTGCCGGTGTCCTCGCCGTAGAAACCCTTGACCATTGCGAGAGTCTGCGCGTTGCCGACAATAGTGATGCCGGGGAAGGCGGCGCGGAGCATACGGATGGCACCCGAGTGGTCGGGCTCCATGTGGTTTATTATCAGATAGTCGGGCTGACGGTCGCCGAGGAGCCCGCGGATATGGTCAATCTGACGGAGGGCGTAGCAGGCCTCCACACCGTCGATGATGGCGCACTTGTCGGCGCCGGTAACGAGATAAGAATTGTAGCTCACGCCATGGGGTATCGGCCACATGGCCTCGAAGAGCGAGGATGTGCGGTTGTTGACACCGATGTAGCTGACGCGGGCTGAAATCTTAGTCACATTCATAGCTTCAATACGTTATTTCAAATATGTATGTCCTTTCAGGAAAATAGAAAAGGCCACGGAGATGGATGTAACCCCCGCGGCCTGTATTACTGTCTGATTCTTTATTTGTGGAGATTACTCCTTGATGCGTTCAACGTATGAACCGTCGCGGGTATCGACGCGAACCTTGTCGCCGATGTTGCAGAAGAGGGGCACACGGATTTCGGCACCGGTCTCAAGAGTTGCGGGCTTGAGAGTGTTGGTGGCGGTGTCGCCCTTGATGCCGGGTTCGGTGTAGGTGATTTCGAGAACCACGCTGGTGGGCATCTCGCAGGTAAGGATGGTGTCGGAAGCGGCGTGAACCATTGCCTCGCAGATGTCGCCTTCCTTAAGGAACTGAACGCCGTCGATGCTCTCGCCGGGGAGTGCAACCTGCTCGAAAGTCTCGGTGTGCATGAAGTTGTAGCCCATATCGTCCTTGTAGAGATACTGGTAGGGGCGACGCTCGATGCGGACTTCGTTGACCTTCACGCCGGAGTTCCAGGTCTTGTCGAGGACACGGCCGGTCTTGACGTTTTTGAGCTTGGTGCGCACGAAAGCCGGGCCTTTGCCGGGTTTAACGTGGAGAAATTCAACAATAAAGAAGTAGTTGCCGTCGATGTCGAGGCACATACCGTTTTTAAAATCTGCTGTTGTTGCCATGGATTGAAATGGTGTTGTGATTGTTTAAGCGTTAAAAGATGTGGAGTGTGCGGCGGCGCAACTATCAGTTACCGCAGCCGTCACAGCCGCAGCCGCCTTCGCTGCCACAGCCGGAATCGCCGCAACCACCTCCGCAGCATCCGCCGCCGCATGTGGGATGCAGCTCTTCGGGTGTGGCGTCGCGGACGGTGACGACCTTACCGACGAAGCGGAGGTCCTTGCCCACGAGAGGATGGTTGAAATCCATGACTACGTGCTCCGGGGTCACGTCGAGCACCTTGCCGGTGATACGGAAGCCCTCGCCTGTCATCATGGGGATGTAGGCACCTTTCTTGATGGCCTCGGCATCGAATTTGCCGTCGACCATGAAGATATTCTTGTCAAGGGTGGCCACATCGTCGGGATTATATGGGAAACCCTCGCCGGCAGCGACGGGGACGTCGAATTTCTGACCGGGCTCAAGGCCTTCGAGTGCGCGCTCAAGGGGGATGATGAGACCCTTGGTGACACCGAAGATGAAGCGCTCGGGCTCTTCGTCAACTACATTGTGGACGAGGCTTTCAGTCCCGTCGGGAGCGACCTCATAGAGATCGTAGCTTATTTCGACATATTTGCCGGGGAGAATCTTTTCCATAATTCTGGTTAGTTTTTTGAATTTGATCTGTCGGAGATGCTGCAATAGGCTCAGCCTTCGGTCACACCTGCGAGTTCGGGGTCAATCATGATGCGTCCGCAGTATTCGCAGACGATGATTTTCTTGTGCATCTTGATTTCCATCTGCTTCTGCGGGGGGATGCGGTTGAAGCAGCCGCCGCAGGCGTTGCGCTGGATGTAGACTACGCCGAGACCGTTGCGTGCGTTCTTGCGGATGCGCTTGAACGCGGTGAGAGTGCGGGGGTCAATCTTGGGCTCGATTTCCTTGGCCTGAAGACGGAGGCGCTCCTCGTCCTTCTTGGTTTCGGAAACGATTTCCTCAAGCTGCTGACGCTTGTCGACCAGGATGTGATTGCGGTCGGCGAGCGCTTCCTCGGCGGCGGCAATGTCGGCGTTTTTGGTCTCCATCTCGCGGGCATATTGGTTGATGCGCTTTTCCGAGAGCTGGATTTCGAGGGTCTGGAACTCTATCTCCTTAGATAACAAATCAAACTCACGATTGTTGCGCACGTTGTCAAGCTGCTGCTTGTAGGTGGCAATCTGTGCCTGAGCCTGTTCGATGTTGTTTTTCTCCTTGGCCGATTTCACGCGGAGATCCTCGATTTCAGCGCGGAATTTGTCAACACGTGTGTGGAGACCCTCGATGTGGTCCTCCAGGTCACGCACTTCCTCGGGGAGCTCGCCGCGGATTGTCTTGATGCGGTCAATTTCGGAGAGGATGGTCTGGAGCTCGTAGAGTGCGCGGAGGCGCTGCTCTACTGACAGTGTCTGTTCGGATTTATTTTGCTCTATCGCCATATATGTTTATGTAGAATTTTTTGTTCTCTTCAGACGTAGCGCACCGGATTGTGTTCGGCGCGCGATTGCCGGACTGCAAAGGTAGGAAATTTTTCTGAAATTATATCCGAAAAAATTGACTTAGTGCATATTTCGCTTTCAAAATGACCGGTATCGACCATCAGAATAGCGTTGCCGAAGTCGACGAAGTCGTGGTAGCGGGTGTCGGAGGTGATGTAGGCGTCGGCGCCGCGCCCGATGGCGGTGGCGACAAATTCGCCTCCGGAACCGCTGCACAGGGCCACTCGCCTGACCTCCGTCAGCCCCTCGGGGCCTTCGGAACGGCGGACGGTCGGAGCGCCGTAGACCTCCTTGACGCGCCCGATAAACGAGTCGACGGTGAGGGGCGAGGCGAATTCGCCGATAACACCGAGGCCGGTGTCGGGACTGCCGGGCTGGGGGTCGAGTACGCTCATCTCCTTGAGTCCGAGCATGGCGCCGAGACGGTGGGAGACTCCGGCCGAGACGCTGTCGAGCGCCGTGTGAGACGAGTAGACGGCTATGCCACCCGATATAGCAGCAATCACCGCACGCTCCACGGGGGTAGCGCCGGTGATATGCCTGAGACCTTTGAATATGAGGGGATGATGTGAAACTATAAGGTTGCAGCCCTCGGCGGCTGCCTCGGCGACAACGTCGGGGGTGACGTCGAGACAGAGCATGACCCCGCGGCAGGGGGCCTCGGGTGCGAGCGGACAGAGCTGCCAGCCGGTGTTGTCCCATTTTTCCTGGAGTCCGGGGGAGGCGAAGCTTTCAATCGCGCTTACGATGTCGCAGATTCTCGGAGTTTCGGTCATTCGGTCTTGAAAACTGTGCGGGACGCGATGAAACGGTCGCGTCCCGACACATTATAATGGTTTAAAGGGTGTTTCTGTTCTGACGTATAGTCTCTCGGCCCGGCGGATTACTCCTTGACGTCGAGACGGATTGAGAGCTCGTCGAGCTGCGAGTCGTCGATGGCCGAGGGAGCGTCAATCATCACGTCGCGGCCCGAATTGTTTTTCGGGAAGGCGATGACGTCGCGGATGGAGTCAAGGCCGGCGAGGATGCTGACGAAACGGTCGAAACCGAAGGCGAGACCGCCGTGAGGGGGTGCGCCGAACTTGAAGGCGTTCATCAGGAAGCCGAACTTATACTGGGCGTCCTCCTCGGAGAGACCGAGCAGACGGAACATCTTGTCCTGAAGCTCTGCCTCGTGGATACGGATTGAACCGCCGCCGAGCTCGTTGCCGTTGACCACCATGTCGTAGGCCGTGGCGCGGACAGCACCGGTGTCGCTGTCGAGCAGATGGATGTCGTCGGGGTTGGGCGATGTGAAGGGATGGTGCATCGCGTAGTAGCGCTGGGTCTCCTCGTCCCATTCGAAGAGGGGGAAGTCGATGACCCAGAGACATGAGAACTCGTTGGGGTTACGGAGGCCCAGACGGGAGCCCATTTCGAGACGGAGCTCGCAGAGCTGCTTGCGGGTTTTCATTGTCGGACCTGCGAGGATGAGTATGAGGTCGCCGGCCTTGGCGCCGCAGCGGTCGGCCCATTTGCGGAGCTCGTCCTCGGTATAGAACTTGGATACGGATGACTTGATGGAGCCGTCGGCTTCCATCTTGACCCACATCATGCCTTTGGCACCTACCTGCGGACGCTTCACGAAATCGGTGAGCTGGTCGAGCTGCTTGCGGGTGTAGTCGGCGCAGCCGGGAGCTACGATGGCACCCACGTATTCAGCGTCGTCGAGCACAGCGAAGCCTTTGCCGCCGGTGAGGTCCTTGATTTCGACAAACTCCATGCCGAAGCGGGTGTCGGGCTTGTCGGAACCATAGAGGCGCATGGCGTCGGCCCAGGTCATGCGGGGGAAGGGCTCGGTGAAGTCGATGTCCTTCACATATTTGAATATGTGTTTTACGAGACCTTCGAACATCTGTAGCACGTCCTCCTGATTGACAAACGACATCTCGCAGTCAATCTGAGTAAATTCTGGCTGCCGGTCGGCGCGAAGGTCCTCGTCGCGGAAACATTTCACAATCTGGAAGTAGCGGTCGAATCCGCTGACCATCAGAAGCTGCTTAAAGGTCTGCGGCGACTGGGGAAGGGCATAGAACTCGCCCGGATTCATGCGGGAGGGAACCACGAAGTCACGCGCACCCTCGGGAGTCGACTTGATGAGCACCGGAGTCTCCACCTCAAGGAAGCCCTTGGAGTCGAGATAGCGGCGGATTTCGAAAGACATGCGGTGGCGCAGCTCAAGGTTGGCGCGCACGCAGTTGCGGCGAAGGTCAAGATAGCGGTATTTCATGCGGAGGTCGTCGCCGCCGTCGGTGTCGTCCTCAATGGTGAAGGGGGGCACCTCGCTGCGGTTGAGCACTTTGAGCTCGGAGGCGATGATTTCGATGTCGCCGGTCGGGAGATTGGGGTTCTTGCTTGTGCGCTCGGCCACCTTGCCGGTGATCTGCACCACAAATTCACGACCGAGATGATTGGCAGCCTCGCAGAGTGCGGCATCATTCTCAATATTAAACACCACTTGGGTGATACCGTAGCGGTCACGCACGTCCACAAAGGTCATGCCGCCCATTTTGCGGGCACGCTGCACCCAGCCGGCAAGTGTGACAACCTGACCGGCATCGCTGAGGCGGAGTTCGCCGCATGTTTTCGTTCTATACATAGCAGAACTTTATAATTTGAAATATTTTAATTTCGGATTGGTTAATTTTTCATGAGTAGAAGCGGTGGTTCCGCTTCTAAAATGCAAAATTACAAAGAATCAGATAGAAAATCAAAAAAAAGTGACGACTACGGGAGAATGTCGGGTCCTCACGGAAAAACGTGTCTATTAATCAGGAATAGTCGGGGCATTTGCGTTAAGAAGTCCGTCGGCTATCGAAAAGGCGACCACGCCGACAGATTGAAACAGTGAAGGTGTGGGGCGCGTATATTTAAACGTGGGGATTTTGTATCCTGACAATATGGATGACGAAATCGAGCCTGTAGAGGCCGTAATGGTAAAATCTACCATGTTAAATCGAATTTTTCCAAACTGAATCAGTGATTTCAGTCCGAGATTACATTCATAATCGGAGGCAAGAGGATTCAGACCTTCGTTTACGAATATCCTCGGTAACACCGCAGTGGCACCCCCGATGGTTGCGGTGACATCAGGAAATCTATAGCCTTCAAGAACTTTAACGCCACCTATACTGGCGGTGCGGATAGTGTCAAGTTGCGCATTGGCCAGTATGTAGTCCCGGTTTCTGTTGAAAAAGTCTCCGTTGAGGGAACCGAAAGAAGCATCGCCAGTGTCAATGCAGACTAACATCGTGTCATTGAGGATTCTCCCTTTTGTAAGCAGGTTCATCTGTGAGGAGAAAAACATATTGGGCCGCGTAAAATTTCTCGCGGGAGCCACCGGGGGCACGGTGATTTCACGCTTTGCAAAATCGAGTGTCAGGTCTTTGAGCTGCAACATCAGCTCGCCGCCGACAACGATACTGTAAGAGTCAATATATCGCTTCGCCTCTTCATTATCCACTGTGAGATTGACAACAAGAAACGGCACATCGCGGACAATGATGTTGCCAAGCCTAAGTTCGTCGGCAATGGCATAGCGGGCTTTCTGACTGCCTATCCCCATGACTTCATTGTAGGCATCGAGCAGGATAAGATTATATTTCCGGGCCAGTGAATCGGATATGATATTTACGCCCGCGCCGGTATCGAAAATAATATCCGCGTCCGCATCATTTATATGGCAATCATCAAGCTGCATAAGTATGGCCTCACGTTTAGGGTTGCCTACCGGCACAAGGCTGAAAGGAATATGACCACAGTCGGATGTAAACGAGATTGTGTAAGGTTTATAGGCGGCCAACGCCGTATATTGGCCAATATATCGCCGGACAGCTCCAATTGCCGCGGAATCGAGATACTGCCGCGTTGCGTCGAGCACTGACGACAACACTGAAGTCGCCCTGCTATTCTCTCCCACCCTGCTTAAATCCATGGAAAGCATCACGGCGGAGTTAAGCAGGTTTGACAAATCGAGATTTGCAGAATAGGAGCGCAGAAGTTCCTCAAAGGCAGGAATGGAAATATCCGGCCGATTCAGACGGTTGCCGATAAGCCCGCGGGAATAAACTTCGAGAAAAGGCGTTATCGAATCCTTCGGAGCCGAACTATATATCGAATCCAGAGCAAACCAGTCGCCGGTATTCATGGCGTTGGCTATACGCTCGTCATACGACCGGGAGTAGCCTGTCAATGCCGAGACTATGATTATTATGGATAGCAGCAACCGTTTCATAGATGGAAGTCATTAAAACTGTTTGTAGTCTGATTCTGAAATTTCTCGTGCCGAAAACCGCAATCAGGAGATGCCTTTCCGCTCTGACGCCTGAAATGGACGAAACTCCACTCACAAAGTTAATGAAAATATTTATAAACCTAAGTTGAGAGGATGTTTAATGCTCATTATTACACTTTCTGACGAAATTTGAGCTCCGAATTTGTATAAAAGTTTATTGCACAAATAAATTATTGTGTAACTTTACAGCCATGATTGAAAGAATAGAAAAACCGATTACGGGAAAGAATGAGAGTGTGAGGATGCTGCTTGTGGTGGATCCGCAGATGGATTTTATCAACGGGTCGCTTCCGGTGCCGGGGGCGGAGGAGGCTATGGAGGCGCTGGCGGAGTATATCAGCGACAGTGACGGGAAGTATGCCCTGAAAGTCATCACCGCCGACCGCCATCCCTACGACCACTGCTCTTTCCGCCGAAACGGTGGCCAATGGCCCGACCACTGCGTCCACGACACTGTGGGTGCCGCTGTGTGGCCGTCGGTTTTCAATGCCCTGTATTCGACATCGGGGGTTGCGGTCGTACTCCACAAAGGTGAATTAGCCGATAGGGAGGAATATTCGATATTCGGAAACGAAGCCGCGGCGGAGGGGCTACGCGACCTCATCATGCGGCATGTAATCACTGAAATCGACGTGTGCGGACTGGCGGGCGACGTGTGCGTGCTCTCGACACTCCGCGACGCCATAGGCCTTTTCCCCGATTGCAGATTCCGGGTACTCCTCCCCTACTCCCCGTCGCTCGACGGCGGAGCAACGCTCAGCAAATTCGCCGAAGAGTCAGGAATTGCCACGGAGCGCGGGTGACTGGCGCCCTGGCCCCAAGAATGAGGGCGCGGAAAAACGCGGAGTGATAATGACGGAGCCCGTGGGATGTAAGGCGCTTTGCGGGTTTGGAATTAATGTGTACTTTTGCAGCCGGAAACGCATGGCGGTTGAATTAAGGAAACGCATCGCGGTTGAAGCGAGTAAAATAACATAAACGCGTGTAAAAACAGGAAAGCGTGTAAAAACACAAAGCAGATATATGGCATTTTTCAGCGAAGGCATAAATATCGACGAAACTTTCCGGCTCTACTACAGGCCGCTCTGTCTGTATGCCCTGCACTATCTGCAACAGCCCGACGATGCGGAGGACGCCGTGCAGGACTGCATGACCGACTTCCTTGAACGCGCACAGGCCGGAGCTATGGTGGCCGACGTGAAGTCATATCTCTTCATGATGGTGCGCAACCGCTGTCTCGACCGTCTCAAGGGAGACAGCCACATAGACCGCAACCACACATCGGAGGAGTTCGAGGACAGCATAGCCGAAAGCGACTACGAGGAAGCATCCTTCATCGAGGCACGGCTCTGGACCGCAATCGACTCCCTGCCCGAGCGGTGTCGGGAGGTCTTTCTGCTGAGCAAACGCGACGGGCTCAAATACGAAGAAATTGCCGAAGAGCTCAATATTTCGGTCAACACCGTTAAAAATCAGGTCAGTAAGGCGCTCAAAGCTCTCAAAGAGGGGTGCCGCAGGGTGTACACATTCTTTTTCGGGTAAGGGATTGGCTAAGAGAGTATTTAAGAAATTATCTGATTTTTTTTCAAAATTTTTCAAAAACGCATAGTAGTTTTTCGCCGTTTCTCTGTCTTAGCATCAAACAACAGTGCAAAACAAGACAGAAATGGACAGAGAAAACAGACATCTGAGATTTGTGCTCAGGCATTACACCCCGGGAGTGTTTGACACTCGCCGGGCAATCCGCGAATACAAGGAAACCCATCCCAGGATTCTCCGCTCATGGTGGCGTTATGCCGCAGCAGGCGCAGCAGCCGTTGTCGTGCTCGTCACCGCCGCCTACTTCCTCATCGGGCGTCCGATACAACCGGTGGTGCTCTACGCGGCAGACCGGAGCGCGGTCTACACCCTCCCCGACAGTTCGCAGGTCACTCTCTATCCTCATTCTTCACTCTCCTATAATCCCTCGGACTTCGGAAAAGACGCGCGCCGCGTCGACATGCGTGGCAAAGTCACTTTCCACGTGACCCGCAATCCCGAAGCGCCATTCACGGCAAGCACATCACGTGCGGCGGTGAGGGTGCTCGGTACGCAGTTCACGGTCGACGAATACAATGCCGACTCGATAGCCGTGGAAGTCACCTCCGGCAAGGTGCTCTTCACCGCCTCGGGCGAGAAAGAGGGACTTGTGCTTACCCGAGGCATGAGCGCATATCTTCTCGCCGACAACTCTACGCCCGTGCTTGATGAAAAGACCGCTACAGAGAACGCCGCGGCTACTCCGCACAGGTTTGTCTACGACAACGCACCGCTCGCCGAAGTGCTCCGTGAGCTTTCCGACCATTTCAACGTAACCCTCACCTGCGCCACACCCGACAAGAGGCTGACGGCAGAGTTCGACACGGCCGACCTGGACGAAATAATAATGGTAATTGAAAAATCACTTGATGTGAAAATCGTAAAGAAACAGCGATGAAAAGACTGATACTGATTTCAATGCTCCTCGGCCTCCTCTCATCCGGCCTCCGCGCCGAAAATTCACACTCAGGCATCACCGTGCGCCAACAGATGGAAAACATCCGGCAGAAATATGGCGTCAGGTTCGTGTATGACTCATCCGTCAGACTCAATATGCCCTACTCCGGAAAAACGGCCGACGACCTCGAGAGCAGCCTGCGCGAACTCTTCAGCGGCACGGGGCTGAAATGGGAGCGCAACGGCAACTATGTGGTCATCATCCCGGTAAAGAAATACACCCTCAGCGGCTATGTCTACGAGGACAACGGCGAGACAGCCATCAACGCGACGGTTTTCGACCTCGGAACAAAAAGCGGAACGCTCACCAACGAACACGGCCACTACTCGCTGACTCTCCCCGAAGGGCGCCACTCGGTCAGATTCTCATCATTCGGCTGCGGGGAGAAAGTGGAGGAGATATACCTCCGCGGCAACATGACGCAGGATGTCACACTCGCCCCGACAACCGAACTTGAGGAGGTGGTGGTGACCGCCGACCTCAACTCGCCCCTCTCCACCACCCAGACCGGCAAAATCTCACTGACGGCCAAAGACCTCAACCGCGAATATGCCCTCATGAGCTCGCCCGACGTAGTGAAAATCATACAGAATCTTTCCGGTGTGGCTGCGGGCACGGAGCTCATTTCGGGTCTCTACGTCCACGGCGGCGGCAACGACGAGAATCTTTTCATGCTCGACGGCACTCCGCTCTATCAGGTCAACCACCTGGGCGGCCTCTTTTCGGCCTTCAACACCGACGTAATCAAAAACATCGACTTCTACAAGAGCGGTTTCCCGGCGCGCTACGGCGGACGCCTCTCGTCGGTGGTCGACGTGCGCACCAAGGACGGCAACATGAGTGAGTATCACGGTTCGTTCAGCATAGGCCTCATCGACGGACGCATCCAGCTCGAAGGCCCGATTGTCAAAAACCGCACCTCGTTCAACTTCGGCATACGCCGAACATGGCTCGACCTGCTCACCATACCCGGTTTCGCCCTCTACAACAGCAGCCACAACGACGAACACATCACCATGCGCTATGCCTTCCACGACATCAACGCCAAAATCACCCATATCTTTTCGGAGAGAAGCCGCGCCGACATCAATTTCTATTCCGGCAACGACGCTTTCCGCACAAATGACAAGGTCAAGGACATTTCCGGTGAATATTACAGCGACATCACCAAAATCAATCTCCGCTGGGGCAACACCACCGCGGCGCTCAACTGGAAATACCAGTTCTCGCCCAAACTCTACTCGGTTTTCACAGCCATCTATACCTACAACCGCTCCCATCAGGACTATCTCGAGAGATACAATGTCTACAACGATGCCGACAAGACCCTCGCAGGCGTGACCAACACCTCAAACCGCAGCCGCGCCACCATCAACGACTTCGGCGCCCGCATGGAATTCGACTACCGTCCCGGACAGACCCACCATATCCGCACGGGAGCCAACTATCTGATGCACTTCTTCAAGCCGCAGAGCTATGCGTCAAACAATTTTGCAGGCGACGGAGTGAACATGGACACCGTGGCGCGGCAGATCTACCATTCCCTCAAAGGGCATGAACTCTCCGTCTACGCCGAGGATAACATTGCACTCGGAGAGCAGTGGCGCCTGAATCTCGGCGCGCACTTCACGCTGTTCAACATTCCGAACAAGACCTACGCCTCGCTCCAGCCGCGTGCGGCCATCCGCTATCAGGCTTCGGACCGCGTGACGCTCAAGGCCTCCTACACCCGCATGAGCCAATACATGCACCAGCTCTCGAACTCATATCTCAACCTCCCCACCGACTACTGGGTGCCCTCGACCGCCAAAGTCGCCCCCTCCTGGTCCGACCAGTATGCCGCCGGAGTCTACCTGATGCTCCCGCGGGGCATACGGCTCAGCGCCGAAGGCTACTACAAGACTCTCGGAAGGCTCATCGAGTATGACGGCGGCACTTCGCTCACGCCACCCTACGACGACTGGGAAAAGCACGTGAGGCGCGGACGGGGACGTGCCTACGGAGTCGAACTCGAAGCCGCCTACGGCAACGAGCGCCTGAGCCTCACCGCCGCCTATACCCTTTCGTGGAACGAGCGCCGGTTTCCCAGTTTCCACAAGGGATGGTATCCTGAGAAGTTCGACAACCGCCACAAACTGAACCTCAACCTGACCTATAAAATCCGCCCGGGCATAGACGCATACGCGGCGTGGACATTCCACAGCGGCAACCACATGACCGTGCCGCAGCAGCTTGCAATCGCCCCCGAGCTTCCCGCTCCGGGAATAATCCACAATCCGTCTTACATCAACGACTATCACTGGATTTACGAGAAACCCAACAACATCTCTCTCCCCGCCTACCACCGTCTCGACCTCGGAATCAACTTCCGCAAGACGACACGCAAGGGCAACGAGCGGATATGGAACATAAGCATTTACAACGCCTATTGCCGCATGAATCCCTTCCTGGCTAAAGTAGAGATGATGCCCGACGGCACCTTCCGCGCCAAGTCGACAGCCGTCTTTCCGATTATCCCCTCGTTCAGTTATACATACAAATTCTGACAAATCCCGCAACACCGATGAAACAGTACGGACTCATATCAATCGCGCTCTCCATCCTCACACTGACTTCATGCGAATCATATTTTGACCTCGAGGGCCTGGACCCCGAAGAGAAACTGGTAATCTACTGCATGCCTGCCGCGGGATGCGACACCACCGTCATCCAGCTATCGAAAACCGTGCCGGTCACCGCCGCCGGTGTGCCCCCACAGGGAATCGCGGACGCTTACGTCGATTTCACTGTCAACGGCGAGAAGCAGACAGTGCGCTGGACGGATGAAGCTGTCGGAATGGTGCCTGAACAGTCATATTACGTGGTGAAAAGCCTGAAAACCGGCGACCGTATCGGCATCACAGCCGAGGTGCCGGGCCTCACGCCGGTGACATCCGCCTCGACGGTGCCGGAGAAATTCCCGCTTGTCGGGGTGACATTGGGCCGCACGGCCAACGAGTGGGGCGATATGCTCCAGTTCAGAGTGACATTCCGCGACGACGCCTCGACCGACGACTACTACGGCATACGTGTCATCGAAAAGGAATCATATTATTCCAGACTCTATAATCCGGCAGATGACAAGTGGAGCTATTCGGAGCGTAGCGAAGTATATTTACATTCACTCGACGTTTCAGGCGAACCGCTGCTCAACAACAAGGTGGGACTTGACGCCACCTTCGACTTCGATTATAATTATTACGGCAATCTCTTTATCTGGAGCGACGAAAAAGTGTCGGGACAGGAATATACCCTGAGAGTCAACACCGACTATCGGAGCGATTCCTACTCCGATAACGGGCTGTTGTTTACAAAGACCCTCTTTACATATAAAATATGTCTTTACCGCCTATCGCCCGAGCTCTACGCCTATCTGAAATCGGTCAACGACATCGAAAACAACGAGCTCGGCAAAGGTGGCCTCGCACCCATCCGCAGCCACTATTCCAACATCGAAAACGGCTTCGGCTTCCTCGGCGCCTGCAACCTCTGCGAGACAGAATGGCTCGAAAATGCAAACATGGAGAAATAATCCCGCTGAACGATAGCAATCAACAGATCATAGTTTCAACCATCAACCAACCCAATCCAAAAATCATTATGAACAGAATCATCAGAAAGGCCGGAGCAGCCGCGTTGCTGCTGTCGGCGCTGCTTTTGCCGTCGTGCAGCAAGGAGGAGTATGCCCCCATGGAGGCGACAAACGAGTCATGTGAAATCGCTGTAGAGTGTATCGGAGCCGACGGCAGGAGCCTGCTGACCGACAGAAATTTTGTCGACGGCATCTCGGTCGAAGGCGCCGGTTCACACTCGAAACTCGCTTTCGACGTCAGGCAGTCGGGAGGACACCACTACATTCTTTTCAAGGCGGAGCGCCCCGACCGCAATGAGATGAGGTGGACTCAGGACCGCAGGGAGGCAAACGGAATATCGAAAATCACCCTGCACATCCGCAAGGAGAAAATCGAGCTGAAATGCGGACTCCGCTTCGTGGCCAACCGTCCGCCTGCCGCCGCGGGTGGCACACTCACCGTCGAGGAGGTCACATACCGTAACCGCACCGTCAGCCGGGCAGACGGACGTGTGACCGTCACGCTCCATATCGACCGCAACGGCAAAATCAGCTGACGGGCGTCAGCGTGGCCTGAACAGCTTTTCAACGCATCCACATCCGCAGGCAATCAGCCCGGCGGGTGTGGACGTTTTAACAATCCGCCCGGCGGATGTGGACGTTTTAAAAAACGTCCCCTACTCAAATCAACGCCGTCGCTTAATATATTATATTATAATGTGGGGAGAAAATCAGCGCAACGGAGTGAAATCGGGCTGCACCGAGGCCTGTGCGAAATGCAGGGTGTGGATGTCGGCCTCAAGTTCGGATTTCAGGAACGGACGGAGTATGTGGCTGTGAGCGGCGGAGACCCCTGTGGTGTTTTTCACTACGGTTGAAACCCGTGAAGAGGAAGCTACGGCCATGTCCTGACGGGTGTCGGACGTGGATGAGGGAGACATAACGGCTATTGAGCCGAAAGTTGAAAGAAATACGAGAAGGGTCAGCGAAAGTTCTTTTTTACTTTCCATAAATTAGCTTTTGGCGGCCACAGGCCTGATCTTGAAAAAATTTATTACGGTTGCGTGCCGACTGCAGCCCCCGGCTTAGAGGCTACAGTCTATTTCACAAATTACTCTTGAACTACAACAACTCTTAACTTATTTTAGTTTACAGTCCGACATTTTTTCTGCGTTTTTTTTGTTATTTCCATAAAAGGCCGTAAATTTGCCTTAATCACAATTCTAAATTTACAAGACTGATACCATAGCTCCGCACGGCGGAGAAAGAAAGACAAATTTAGCCCCCTGATAATATTATTGACGACAATATTAACCCCTAAAATATATATGGAAAACGAACAACTGCTTAAAGAAGTGACCGCCAAAGCTCAGGTGTGGCTCGGCGAAGGTTACGACGAAGAAACCCGCAAGGAAGTGAAACGTATGCTCGACGCTGACGACAAGACCGAGCTTATCGAAAGTTTCTACAAGGACCTCGAATTCGGAACAGGCGGTCTGCGCGGCATCATGGGCGCAGGTACAAACCGCATGAACATCTACACCGTAGGCGCCGCCACTCAGGGTCTCGCCAACTACCTCAAGGAGAATTTCAAGGATCTTCCCGAAATAAGTGTGGCTGTGGGTCACGACGTCCGCAACAATTCGCGCAAGTTCGCTGAAATCGTTGCCGACATCTTCTCGGCCAACGGCATCAAGGTATATCTTTTCGACAGCTTCCGTCCCACTCCGGAACTCTCTTTTGCCATCCGTCATTTTGGCTGCCAGAGCGGTGTGAACATCACTGCCTCTCACAACCCGAAAATCTACAACGGCTACAAGGCATACTGGGAGGACGGCGCGCAGATTATCGCCCCCCACGACGTCAACATCATCGACCACGTAAACAAAATCAAACGCGAGGACATCAAGTTTGACGGCGACAAGTCGAAAATCCAAATTGTCGGCGCCGACGTCGACAAAATCTATCTTGAGAAAATCAAGGGTCTCTCGCTCAGCCCCGATGTAATCGAGCGCCACAAGGACCTCAAGATTGTCTACACTCCTATCCACGGCACAGGCGTAGAGCTCATTCCCGAGTCGCTCCGCAACTTCGGTTTCACCAACATCATCCATGTTCCCGAGCAGGATGTGCCCAGCGGTGACTTCCCCACTGTCGAATCGCCCAACCCCGAGGTTCCCTCAGCAATGGCTATGGCCATCGCCAAGGCCAAGGAGGTCAACGCCGACATCGTTATGGCATCTGACCCCGACGCCGACCGTATCGGCTGCGTAATCCGCGACAACAGCGGCGAGTATGTGCTCCTCAACGGCAACCAGATTGTGATGATTCTTCTCAACTACATCATCACCCGCAACAAGGAGCTCGGTCTGCTCAAGGGCAACGAATACGCCGTCAAGACTATCGTGACCACCGAGACCATCAAGGCTATCTGCGACGCCATGAACGTGCGCCTCTATGACTGCTACACCGGCTTCAAGTGGATTGCAGCCGTGATGCGCGACAACGAGGATGTGCTCCGCTATCTCGGCGGCGGCGAAGAGAGCTACGGCTTCCTCGCCGAGACATTCGTCCGCGACAAGGACGCAGTGTCGGCCTGCTCGCTCATGGCCGAGGCCTGCGCATGGGCCAAGGACAAGGGCATGGACTTCCAGGCAATGCTCGCCGACATCTATCTGAAGTATGGTTTCAGCCATGAGGTAGGTGTGTCCGTGGTACGTCCCGGCAAGACCGGCGCCGAGGAAATCCAAGCCATGATGAAGGGATTCCGCGAGAATCCTCCCAAGTCTCTCGCCGGCAGCCCCGTCAAGGTCATCAAGGACTATGCTACCCTCGACCTCATCCACACCGACGGCAAACCCGCTGAAAAGCTCGACTTCCCCTGCACTTCCAACGTGCTCCAGTATTTCACCGAGGACGGTTCAAAGATTTCTATCCGTCCTTCCGGAACAGAGCCCAAAATCAAGTTCTACATGGAAGTCAAGGTGCCCATGGCCAAAGTGGAGGACTACGACAACTGCGGCAAGCTCGCCGACGAGAAAATCGCAGCTCTCAAGAAAGACCTCGGTATCTGATAGAACACCGTTTCGTCAGCCCGGCGCGGGAACGTTTTTGAAAGCGCCCGCAGCGGCCACCCGCCGCTCATGACCCGAAGCTGACAGAACCGGAAGCCACATAGGAAAACAAAAGTTATCCGAAAGGCGGGACACTCTCCCGAACCACGGAATCACAACTTTTGTTTTCCTATGTGGCTTCCGGTTTTGTTATGCCACGTTTCAATCAGATTTTTTTGTAATTTTGCGGAGATATGACTACACCCGACTCTACAACACTTGAAAGCATTGTCAGCGCCGTGAGCGGCGTGCTGACTGACTATGTGATGGTGACCGTCCTGCTGGCCGTCGCCGTGTTCTTCACAATCACCACCCGCGGCGTACAGTTCCGCATGATGGGCGAGATGTGTCGCCTGCTCATCCGCTCGGGCAAGCGCGACAATGACCGCCGCGCCAACGACGCCCCGGCCCACGGAAGCATCAGCTCATTTCAGGCCTTCGCCCTGTCGATAGCCTCGCGCGTCGGCACAGGCAACCTTGCGGGAGTAGCCACGGCCATAGCCTTCGGAGGGCCGGGAGCCGTGTTCTGGATGTGGGTCATAGCCATCCTCGGAGCGGCCAGCGCTTTCGTGGAGTCGACACTGGCCCAGTTGTTCAAGGTCAAAGGTGAGAAGTCGTTTATGGGCGGCCCGGCCTACTATATTCTGAAAGGGCTCCACAAGCGCTGGTGGGCGGTGACTTTCGCCGTGCTCATCACCCTGACTTTCGGCTTCGCCTTCAACTCCGTGCAGTCAAACACCATAGCCGAGGCGCTCACCACCTCCTTCGCCGTGCCCCGCGAACTGACGGCGTGGGTGCTCTGCGGCCTGACCCTCGCCGTGATATGGGGCGGCGTCCAGCGCATATCGCGTTTCAGTGAAATCGTGGTGCCGGTCATGGCCATAGCGTATATACTCATGGCTATAGTCATCATCATTCTCAACATCCACCGTTTTCCCGAGGTAATGGCCATGATTGTCGAAAACGCTTTCGGCTTCAACGAGGCGATGGGCGGAACGATAGGCGCCGCGATGGTGATGGGTATCAAGCGCGGACTGTTCAGCAACGAGGCGGGCGAGGGCTCCACTCCAAACGCCGCGGCCACAGCTTCGGTGAGCCATCCGGTCAAGCAGGGACTCATACAGACCCTCGGCGTCTACACCGACACGCTGCTCGTCTGCACGGCCACAGCCTTTATTATCCTCTGCAGCGGGATTTTCATGGAGGGGCATGACGGAATAGCGCTCACACAGCGTGCAATCGACGCGGGCTTCGGCGGAGGCCATGAATTCGGTTCGACATTCGTCAGCATCGCCATCTTCTTTTTCGCCTTCACAAGCATCATCGCCAACTATTATTACGGCGAGACCAACATCCGCTTTATCCGCAACAGCGACATGGCTGTGCGCGTCTACCGCCTGCTTGTCGGCGGCATTGTCTATGCCGGAGCCGTGGTGTCGCTCGACCTCGTGTGGGGCTTCGCCGACATCACCATGGCACTGATGACCCTCTGCAACCTCGCCGCCATACTTATGCTCGGCAAATATGCCGTGCGTCTGCTCAAGGACTACCGCGACCAGCGCCGCCGCGGTCTCGACCCCGTCTACCGCTCCTCCACCATCCCCGAACTCGCCCCCGAAACCGAGTGCTGGGAATGAACTGACCGAATTCAGAAATAATATTTCACAGAGACCTTTACTCTGTTGGCAAACAAATCTGAGGAACTGACGGGACAGTTCCTCTTTTTCATGTCTATCAGTCCGAAATACCCCATAATACCGACCGATATATTGTCACTGACAATATCAAATCCGACGCCACAGGAAAGATTCACCGGTTTCCATACATCATCCATATCCCCCGTCAGACCATCCGGCACATCCGAAGCATGATTGCCGAAAAAATAAGAAAGTTCCACACCGGCCAACGGAGCTATATTCAATCGGTCAGCTATTTCAAACAGATAGCCGCCGGTCAGACGGAACATCGGGTCAGACTCATCTCTCCGCCTGTTTCATCGCCGGTGTTCAGCTTCATACCGTCAACATCCAACGAGACACCCGGCTCAAAGTACCAGTTTGACGGCCAGGAGATATTGCATACGGCCCCGATTCCGCCTCCATAGCTGATTGTCACATCCTTTGACGTCCAGCCCCCAGGGATATTAATGTTGAACGAAGGCTTGATACCCCACCTGACTATTCTCCCAGGCGGTACGTCATCGATCTCCCATGCTTTCCCGGCAAAAGGAAGCAGCAACAAAATATACAGTATATGACGCATACTTTATTGAATAATTACTGCAAGACATGGCCATTCCCGCCATATCTCACTATATAAAGTCAATATTCACAAGCAATCCTGCAACATCTCTTCTACCAATATAAAAGAGGGTGTTGCAAAATCCGGTGCGGCCAGTAGGAACGTTTTTCAAAACGTCCACAATAGCTTGGCAATCAGCAGTCCGGATGTGGACGTTTTGAAAAACGTCCCTACAAAAGACTCTGATGACGGATTTTGTAACGCCCTCTTTAATAACTGCTTCGGGAAAGAGAGACTTATTCCTCTGCTCCGGCGAATTCCATGAGGTAGGCTTTGATGAAGGCGTCGAGGTCGCCGTCCATGACTCCGTTGACGTCGGAAGTCTGATAGTTGGTGCGGTGGTCCTTCACGCGGCGGTCGTCGAACACGTAGCTGCGAATCTGTGAGCCCCATTCGATTTTCATCTTGCCGGCCTCGATTTTGGCCTGCTCCTGAAGGCGATGTTGCAGCTCCTTGTCATAGAGTATAGACCGGAGCTGGCGCATGGCGTTCTCCTTGTTCTTGGGCTGGTCGCGGGTCTCGGTGTTCTCGATGAGGATTTCCTCCTGCTCGCCGGTGTAGGGGTCGGTGAACTGATAGCGGAGACGGACACCCGACTCGACCTTGTTGACATTCTGACCGCCAGCGCCTCCTGAACGGAAGGTGTCCCACGAAAGGAGCGCCGGGTCGACCTTGACCTCGATGGTATCGTCGACAAGCGGAGTGACGAATACCGAAGCGAAGGAGGTCATGCGCTTGCCCTGAGCGTTGTAGGGCGACACACGCACGAGGCGGTGCACGCCGTTCTCGCTTTTGAGATAGCCGTAGGCGAAATCGCCCTCAACGTTGATGGTGCAGGACTTGATGCCCGCCTCGTCGCCTTCGAGAAGGTTGGCGATTGACGTCTTATAGCCGTGGCTCTCGCACCAGCGGAGATACATGCGCATGAGCATCGAAGCCCAGTCCTGACTCTCGGTGCCGCCGGCGCCGGAGTTGATTTTGAGCACGACTCCGAGCTTGTCCTCTTCGCGGCGGAGCATGTTGCGAAGCTCGAGTTTCTCAATCTGGTCGATTGCGGTGGCATAGAGCGCGTCAATTTCGCTCTCCTCCACGAGACCCTCCTTGAGAAAGTCCCATGCAAGCTGGAGCTCGTTGACGGTCTTGTCAATCTCCTCGTAGCCGTCGATCCACGCCTGGAGATCCTTGATTTTTTTCATCTGCGCCTGCGCTTCCTTGGGGTGTTCCCAGAAATCGGGCACATGAGTGCGGAGTTCTTCCTCCTCTACCTGGATTTTCTTGCTGTCGATGTCAAAGATACCTCCTCAGCGCCAGCTTGCGCTCAAAAGTCTCTTTTAATTGTTCCTGAGTAATCATATATATTACGGTGTGAAACGGGGTTAGAAATTTACATGAATTGATTTATTCTGCAAATTTACGCATAATTTAGTAATTTTGCAGCATGGAATGGATATATGACCTATTTATGAGCCATACGGCACTCCAGGCGGTGATTATCATCTCGATAATCATAGCCGTGGGCCTCGCGCTCGGCAAAATCCGGGTGTGGGGCATCTCGCTCGGTGTGACTTTTGTGTTTTTCGCTGGCATCCTCGCCGGTCACATCGGTCTCTCCATCGATCCCACCATTCTCCACTACACCGAAAACCTCGGCCTGGTGCTCTTTGTCTACGAGCTCGGTCTGAAAGTGGGCCCCGGCTTTTTCAGCTCCTTCCGCAAAGGGGGACTGGAGCTCAACCTGCTCGGGCTGGGAGTGCTCGTAATCGGCACGGCCATGGCTGTGCTCTGCACCATCTGTCTCGGGGTGCCTATCGGCGACGCCACAGGTCTGCTCTGCGGTGCCACGACCAACACCCCGGCCCTCGGCGCCGCGCAACAGGCGCTCGAACAGGTAGGACTCTCGGCCAACGGCGCCGCCCTGAGCTGCGCGGTGACATATCCGCTCGGAGTGGTGGGTGTAATCCTCGCCATCATAGTCCTGCGCAAGACCCTGCTGCGTAAAGACGCGCCACTGAGCTCGCCGCAGGAGGAGGCTGACACGACTTTCATCGCGGAGTTCAACGTATGCAATCCCGCCATCTACAACATGACCGTGCGCGAAATCTCGGCCATCGCCAAGACAAAATTCGTCATCTCCCGCCTGTGGCGCGATGACACCGTGAGCATCCCCGACTCCGACACCGTACTCCGCAAGGATGACCACCTGCTGGTCATCACCACACCCGAGGACTGCCCGAAACTCAAGCTGCTCTTCGGCAAGCAGGAGGCGCGCGACTGGAACAAGAAGGATATCGACTGGAATTCCATCGACAATCAGCTCATATCGCAGCGCATCATAGTGAGCCGCCCGTCAATCAACGGCAAGAAGCTCGGCTCGCTGCGCCTGCGCAACCAGTATCACATCAATATCAGCCGTATCACCCGCAGCGGTCTCCATCTCCTGGCGACTCCCGAACTCGTCCTGCAATTGGGCGACACGCTGACAGTAGTGGGAAGCGCGGCCGACATCAAAAAGGTGGAGCAGATTCTCGGCAATACCGAAATCAAGCTCAAGGACCCCAACCTCGGCGCTATCTTCATCGGCATAGTGCTCGGTCTCGTCATCGGCTCAATCCCTATCGCCGTCCCCGGCATCTCTACGCCAATCAAGCTCGGCCTGGCAGGTGGTCCAATCATAGTCGGACTTCTGATAGGGCGCTTCGGACCTCAGTTCCGCCTCGTCACCTACACCACCCGCAGCGCCAATCTCATGCTGCGCGGCATCGGTCTATCGCTCTACCTCGCCTGTCTCGGCCTCGAAGCGGGCGCACATTTCATCGACACAATCATGCGTCCCGAAGGACTGCTGTGGATATTGCTGGGCTTCCTCATCACCGTAATCCCGGTGCTTATAATGGGCTTCGTGGCGCTGAAATTCTGCCGCCTCGACTTCGGCCTCACTTGCGGTATGCTCTGCGGAAGCATGGCCAACCCGATGGCACTCAACTATGCCAACGACATCGTGCCAGGCGACTACGCCACCGTCAGCTACGCCACCGTCTACCCCCTCTCCATGTTCTGCCGCGTCATCATCGCCCAGCTGATAATCCTCATGTTCATATAGAAATCTCCCCGCCGGAATTTTAGGCACAGAAGGACAAAAGAGCACAATAGACACAAGAATTTTTCATTGTAAAACTCTGAAATCTCATTATTTGTTGTAATTTTGTAGCAGACATTTCCTCCTTATGAAATCAAGACAGGAATACATACAACTATTGGAACGCATCACTCCGACGCTCCGAAATGAGTTCGGCGTGAAGTCGCTGTGTGTTTTCGGCTCTGTCGCAAGAGAAGAGCAGGGGGAAGGAAGCGACGTTGATGTCTGCGTCGACATGGAGCCGAAAATGTTTCTTGTGATTCGGCTCAAACGTTTTCTTGAATCCGTTTTAGAGAGCTCAGTCGATGTCGTGCGCCTCAGAAAAGGCCTCAATCCATATCTGAAATCACAAATCGACCGCGATGCAATCTATGTCTTTCGATAAAAAACTTGTAAACTCAATCCTGAATCAGATTCTCTCGGCTATAGACCATCTCAGCGAATGGAATGAAAACATCTCACAAGGTGATGACTATCTGTGTTCGCCGGAAGGTATGAAAACTCTTGCCGCGTCGAGCATGCTTCTCGAAGCGATTGGGGAAGGACTGAAAAAGATAGACCGGCTTACGAAAGGTAATTTCCTATATCTGAGAGATGAGATTCCGTGGGCAGATGTGATAGGGATGCGTGACCATATCGCTCATGGGTATTTCGATATTGACGCGGATATTGTCTGCGACGCAATAAAAAATGACCTGCCCGGACTACGCGAAGCAATTATCTTCCTGAAAAATCTTTCAGAAGATTGACTCGTTAGTATAGGTGGTGAGGAGTTCGAGGGCTTTCACGCCCATGACGGAATTGCCGTTGCTGTTGAGGCGGGGACTCCAGGTGGCCACGGCGTAGCGCTTGGGATAGACAGCGCCGATGCCTCCGCCCACGCCGCTCTTACCGGGAAGCCCGACGAGATAGGAATATTCGCCTGCATCGTTATAGAACCCGCAGGTCTGCATGATGGCGTTTATGCGCTTCACCTGCGAGGATGTCAGGCGCACTTCGCGGTACAGGAATTTCCTGTCGCGGTCGGCAAATGGCAGAAAGGCGCGTGAAAGCTGGCGGCAGCTCATCCTGACGGAACACTGGAGGAAGTAGAAACGCAACACAGCCTCGATGTCGTTGTCGAGATTGCCGTAAAATTTCAGCATATTGGCAATCGCCGCGTTGATATATCCCTTCTCGCGCTCCGAGGCTGCCACCTCGCGGTCATAGTCCACGGTATCGTCGCCAGCAAGCTCGCGCACAAATTCAAGATACTCCTTCTCAGGCTCTGCGAGATGCGATAGCAGCACATCGGCAAGCACTATGGCTCCCGCGTTGATAAAGGGGTTGCGCGGGATGCCACGGTCGAGCTCCAGCTGGATAAGCGAATTGAAAGCGGCGCCCGAAGGCTCCTTGCCCACGCGCTCCCAAAGTTTCTCGCCCATGAACGACAGACACATCGACAGGGAAAACACTTTGGTGATACTCTGGATGGAAAATGGCTCGTCGACATCGCCCCACCCCACGACATTTCCGTCGACCGAGGTGATACAGATGCCGAAACGGTCGGGATTGACCTTGGCGAGCGCCGGAATATAGTCTGCCTGATGCCCGACGCTGCGCAGGGGCTCAATTTCCGCAGCGATTTCTTCTAAAATTTCCTGATAGTTCATATCAAAAACTCAATATGTCACCTCCCACAGAAAAAGCGCATGGCCCGGCATAGACGTACCTGCGGCGCAGCGGTCCTTGCAGGCTATAACAGCGGCAAACTGCTCCACCGACATCTTGCCCCGACCCACTTCGACGAGCGTCCCGACCACGGCGCGCACCATGTTGCGCAGAAAGCGGTCGGCCGTAATGACAAACACCCACGCGTCAGGCCCCACCTGCTCCCAGCGGGCGCGGGTGACGCGACAGATATTGGTCTTGGCGTCGGTGTGAAGTTTGGCAAAGGATGTGAAATCTGAAGTCTCGAGCAGCAGGGCCGCGGCCTCGTTCATCTTTGCGAAATCAAGTCCCTCGGGAGCCTTCCAGCTCAGAGGATAGAAAAATGGTGATTTCTGCGTGACGGCATAGTAATGATAGGTGCGCGAGGTGGCGTCGAAACGCGCGTGCTTGCCGGGCTCGACCTCATAAATCTCCTCGATGGCTATATCCTTACCTACGAGGGCATTGAGATTGCGCACCAGACGGGCTGCATCAGCAATCGGCTCCTCCATGTCGAAGTGAGCCACCATCATGCGGGCGTTGACCCCGGTGTCGGTGCGTCCGGCGCCGACAATCTTCATCTCTCTGCGCATCACTGTCGAGAGAGCGTCCTCGATGACCGACTGGACGGTCACCTCTCCCGGCTGGCACTGCCAGCCGTGGAAAGGCGCGCCGCGATAGGCCAGACGCATGAAATATCTCGTCTGTCCCACTGGTGTCAGTCCTTTTCTATATAGGTGTAACCGTAGAGGCCCGAGCGGTAGTTGCTGAGGAACTCGCGTCCCTCGTCAGGAGTAATCTTGCCGGCCTTCATCGACGATGTAACCCAGGCCTCGACATTGCGCACGAGCTTTTTCGGGTTGAACTGCACATAGTCGAGCACATCGGCCACCGTCTCGCCGTCGATTATGCGGTCAATCTCATAGTGGTCCTTGTAGACCGAGATATGCACGGCATTTGTGTCGCCGAAGAGGTTGTGCATGTCGCCGAGGATTTCCTGATAGGCGCCCACGAGGAACACACCGAGATAATACGGCTCACCTGTCTTGACCGGATGCACGGGAAGCGAGTTGGCCACACCTCCGTGGTTGGAGATGAAATTTGAAATCTTGCCGTCGCTGTCGCAGGTGATGTCCTGGAGTGTGCAGGTGCGTGTCGGTTTCTCGTCGAGGCGCGAGAGCGGGATGATGGGGAACACCTGGTCGATGGCCCACGAGTCGGTGAGCGACTGGAAGAGCGAGAAGTTGCAGAAATACTTGTCGGGCACCATCTTCGCCACCTTACGGAGCTCCTCGGGAGCATGTTTCATGCCCGAGGCAATGTCGCCCACCTCACGGGCTATGCTCCAGAACAGTTCCTCAATCTGAGCGCGGGTGCGCAGGTCGAGCATCCCGAGGCTGAAGAGGTCCAGGGCCTCCTCACGAATCTGAAGGGCGTCGTGCCAACTTTCGAGAAGGCGTTGCTGATCGAGTTTGTCCCAGATTTCATAAAGCTCCTTGGCGAGTTCATGGTCGGTTTCCTCTATATCCTTTGAATCCTTCCAGAAGGGGAGCTGGGTAGTCTCAAGCACCTCAAACACGAGCACCGAATGGTGGGCGGTCAGCGAGCGGCCGCTCTCGTTGATGATGTTTGGCTGCTTGATGCCGTTTTTCTGACAGGCGTCGACAATGGTCGACACGGCGTCGTTGGCATACTCCTGGATGCTGTAGTTCATCGAGCTACCCGAAGCAGAGTTGCGCGTACCGTCGTAGTCCACTCCGAGTCCGCCGCCTATATCCATGAAGTCGATGTCGAAACCCATCTGCGAGAGCTGTACATAGAACTGGGCGGCCTCCCGGATAGCGGTCTTGATGCGGCGGATTTTGGTAATCTGACTGCCTATGTGGAAGTGGATGAGCTTCAGACAGTGTTTCATCTTGTTGCGCTCCATGAAGTCGAGCGCCTCGAGAAGTTCTGAAGAGTTGAGGCCGAATTTCGACACGTCGCCTCCGCTCGTCTCCCACTTTCCGGAGCCTGAAGAGGCGAGCTTGATGCGGATGCCCACATTCGGGTCTATGCCGATGCGCTTGGCCACCTCCGAGATTATGCGGAGCTCGCTGAGCTTCTCGACCACGAGATAGATGCGGCGTCCCATCTTCTGGGCGAGCAGAGCCAGCTCGATATAAGTCTGGTCCTTGTAACCGTTGCAGATAATCAGGGCATTTTCCTTGATATTGTTGGCAAGGACAGCGTGAAGTTCGGGCTTCGAGCCCGCCTCAAGACCGATGTTGAATTTCTCGCCATAGGTCACGATTTCCTCCACTACGGGACGCATCTGATTTACCTTGATGGGATAGATGATATAGTTTTTCCCCTCGTAGTCATACTCCTTCGAGGCTATGGAGAAACAGTTGGAGATTTTCTCGATGCGGTTGTCGAGAATATCCGGGAAACGCAGCAGCACAGGCGAAGTGATATCCCTCACCTGCAGTTCGTCCATGACCTCGCGGAGATCCACAGAGGCAAACCCCTCGCGGGGTGTCACAGCGACGTTACCTTTCTCATTGATGGAGAAATACTTGCGTCCCCATCCCTGGATGTTATACAGCTCCTCGCTGTCTTCTATGCGCCATTTTCTCATCGGCTGTCAGTGCTTATTGATACTATTAATATATAGGTGTATGTTACGTTTTATATTGTGCGGAACCGGAGCCCCGCCGCGGCAGGGTCATTATTCCTAAGAAACAAAAGTACAACATATTCATGAAATCAGCCATTTTTTAAACATTATTTTTTAAAAATTTGGCATATTAACAATAAAGGTTGTATCTTTGCTACTGAATTGCGTCTGCATACATTATAACGTAAATTCGTCACACTATAACTACATTTTTTTGCTATGGACAAAAAATCCGCTTTCTCAATGCTTCTCGGTTCAGCTCTTCTGCTGACCGGTTGCGGAAAGAAGATGAATCAGTTTGCCGCTGATTACTTCTCAACAAACCCCAACCCCCTCGAAGTAGTGGGCCAGAACGTACCCGCTACCGTGACCGGTAACATTCCCCCGAAGTTCTTCGTAAAGAATGCGACTGTCACTGTTACTCCTTACCTCACATTTGACAACACTGAACTCGCAGGCAACCCCATGACATTCCAGGGCGAGAAGGTGCGTGGCAACAACCGCGTCATTTCCTATGACAACGGCGGCACTGTCACCATCCCCGTCAACTATGTCTATCAGCCCGCAATGCAGCGTTCAGAGCTCTACCTCGGCTTCACTGTAGACCAGAAAGGCAAACAGTATGTCCTCCCCCGTGTGAAAGTGGCTGACGGCGTAATCGCCACCGCAGCTCTCGCCGACGCAGGCACTGTCGATCCCGCTACCGCAGCCGACAAGTTCCAGCGCATCATCAACGAAAAGTACAAAGCAGACATCCTCTTCCTTATCAACGTGGCCAACCTCCGCGACAGCCAGCTCAACTCTGCCGACATGAAGTCTTGGAACGAGCAGGTAGCAGCAGCCAGCGCTGACGACCGCCGCGAAATCAAGGAACTCAACATCGAGTCATACGCTTCACCTGACGGTCCCTACGACTTCAACGCCAAACTCGCTGAAAAACGTGAGACCAACACCAAGGGCTATCTCGAGAAGAAGCTCAAGAAAGAAAATATCTCCAACTTCGGCGAACTCACCGCTAACTTCACTCCCGAGGACTGGGAAGGCTTCCAGAAGCTCGTTTCCGAGAGCAACATCCAGGACAAGGACCTCATCCTCAGCGTCCTCAAGATGTATCAGGATCCCGAAGTACGCGACCGTGAAATCCGCAATATGTCAAGCGTATTCGACGAACTCGCCGAGACTATCCTCCCCAAACTCCGCTACTCACGCCTCACTGCAAGCGTTGACGTAATCGGCAAGAGCGACGACGAGCTCAACAAGGCTTTCGACACCGATCCCTCTACTCTCACTGTAGACGAAATCCTCTACACCGCAACTCTTACCAACGACCTCAACCGCAAGAAGGCTATCTACACCGCAGCCACCAAGTTCTATCCCAACGACTACCGCGGATTCAACAACCTCGGTATGGTTCTCTACCAGCAGGGTGACTACGATGCTGCCATGAGCAACTTCAAGAAGGCTGCAAGCATCAACGCCAACGCTCCCGAAGTACAGATGAACCAGGGTCTCGTAGCCCTCGTCAACAACGACTTCCGCGCTGCTAACCAGGCCTTCGGCAAGGCAGGTGGTCTCCCCGAACTCGGCTCAGCTCTCGGTGTATACTATCTCCAGCAGGGTGATGTGAACGCCGCTGTCAAGGCTTTCGGCAACGACAAGAGCAACAACGCTGCCCTCGCTCAGATTCTCAGCAAGGACTACAGCAAGGCTAAGACTACTCTCGCAGGTATCCAGGCTCCCGACGCAACAACCTACTATCTCATGGCTGTCCTCGGCGCACGCACCAACAACGAGCAGGCTGTCCTCGCTAATCTCCGTCAGGCTATCAAGCTCGACAACACTCTTGCAAAGCAGGCCGCAAACGACCTCGAATTCTCTCGTTTCAACCTCTCTTCAGTTCTCTAATCAGGAATCTGAACGACAGATAAAACGCCACAGCCCGGCACCGTCGCCTCCCCCGCAGGGAATCCCGACGGTGCCGGGTTTCTTTTCAGCCCGCGCAGAAACCATCGGCCCCGGCGGATTGTTGTGAATATATACGCCCAACCATCACCGCCAACAGTCATGAACGAGGGAAACACACCACTACACAACAGATATTTCATCGACATACTCCGATGGATAATCATCGTCCTGTCGATACTCCTCATAGTGTTCATCTCCGCCGACACATTCAACGGAGTGAACTTTCTCGAAAACAGGGAATACATGACGTTCCAGTTCTGGGTATGCGTCGTGTTCATGATAGATTTCTTCATCGAGCTCGCCATAGCCGACAACCGCTGGCACTATCTGCGCACCCACTTCCTGTTTCTGCTACTCTCCATCCCCTATCTCAACCTCGTAGACATCCTCGACATACACCTATCGGGCGAAGCCCTCTTCTTTGTCCGCTTCATCCCGCTGGCCCGCGGAGTCATGGCCATGGCCATAGTGGTCGGAGCCTTCTCGCACAACAGACTCACCTCTTTCCTCGCCGCATATATCGTGACTCTTGCCGCCTTCATCTATCTCGGCAGTCTGATATTTTACTACTGCGAGAGCGGCGACAATCCGCAGGTCACAAACTTCGGGCTCGCGCTCTGGTGGGCCTGCATGAACGCCACCACTCTCGGCTGCAACATCTATCCCGTCACCATCCCCGGTGAACTCATAGGCTGCCTGCTCTCGGTGTGCGGAATCATCATGTTTCCCCTCTTCACGGTCTATATAACCTCACTCATACGTCAGTACCGCAAGTCGCAGGAGATATATCGCTCGCAGAATGACGATCTTGCGAAAATATCATCAAAATTTATCAACAATCTCTCTAAAAAAACGTAACTTTGCACTATCGGAAAAACGCGCCGGAGCTATCCGAGGCGCCTCTGCTGCCCAAGACACGCATCAACCCCGACAGTAATACTGAAATCATGGAACAGACCAAGCGGCCAAGTATCGACCGGGTGATAGGACACCTCTGCAGTATCGACGAAATGCGTCACGTATGCCCCACCCGGACCGGTGAGGGCGAGCCTCTGCTGTCGACCGGCAATGTGCGCCGCATCATCGAACTCGCCTCGCGGCTGATGTTTCCCGGCTTTTTCACCGAGAGCGACGGCGACCCCTCGATAATGCGTTCAGTCATGACGCTCGAATGTCATGAGCTCCACACTCTGCTCTCAACCCAGGTTGCCGCGGGACTCTGTTTCGACCGCTCCAACTGCGAGATTTCCCTGGCTGAAATCCGCCGCCGCGCCGACATCTGCGCCGACTCCTTCATCGAGAGTCTGCCCGGACTGCGCCACATCCTCGACACGGACATCGACGCAACCTATCTCGGCGACCCGGCCGCTATTTCCACTCACGAGGTCATCGCCTGCTATCCCGGATTCCGGGCCACAATGAGCTACCGCATAGCCCACCGTCTCTATGACCTCGGGGCCCCGATTGTCCCCAGGATGATAACTGAACTCGCACACTCCGAGACAGGTATCGACATTCACCCCGGAGCCACAATCGGAGAACGCTTTGTGATTGACCACGGAACGGGTGTGGTCATCGGAGCCACAGCCATCATAGGCAACAATGTCAAGATTTATCAGGGAGTCACCCTTGGCGCACGCAGTTTCGTGACCGACGACTCCAACAATCCCGTCAAGGGCATACCCCGCCACCCTATTATCGGCAACGACGTGGTCATCTACTCCAACTCGACCATCCTCGGCCGCGTGAACATAGGCGATGGCGCCGTGATCGGAGGTAACCTTTGGGTCACACGCGATGTCGACCCCGGCGAGAAGCTGATTCAGGCCCGCGCCGACAATTTCCGCTCCTCACGCTGAAGCACACCGCGCCCCGGGAGCATCCCAACCCCGGCGGCGGTCCGGAAACAGGAAAACAATAGCAGAAAAGACAGAAAAATTACAAAAGGAGATATACAGAATGGAACAACGTTTTGAAATGGTCGCAAAGACCTTCAAGGGTCTTGAAGAAGTCCTCGCCGAAGAGCTCCGCCAGATAGGAGCCGTCAATGTCGAGCCCGGACGCCGCATGGTTTCTTTCGAAGGAGACCTCGACACGCTCTACCGCGCCAATATCTGCTGCCGCACGGCGCTGTGCATCCTCAAGCCTATCTACAAGTTCATAGCCAAGGATGCCGACTCGCTCTACGAGATGGTCAAGGATTACAACTGGAGCGAGGTGCTGACTCTTGAAAAGACATTTTCCATCGACACCACATCACACTCTTCGGAGTTCACCCACTCGCGTTTCGTGACCTACAGGGTCAAGGATGCCATCGTCGACTATTTCAAGGACCGCTTCGGTCCCAACAAGCGTCCCGGCGTGCGTCTCAACGACGCCGACGTGATGATTAACGTGCACATCGACGGCGACCGCGTCACCCTCTCGCTCAACTCGTCGGGCGAGTCGCTCCACAAACGCGGCTGGCGCGTGGCCTCCACCGAGGCTCCCATCAACGAGGTGCTTGCCGCAGGCATCATCCTCAAGAGCGGCTGGAGAGGCGACTCACCCTTCGTAGACCCGATGTGCGGTTCCGGCACATTCCTCATCGAAGCCGCGATGATTGCCGCCGACATCAAGCCCGGCTCTTTCCGCAAAGGCTTCGCTTTCGAGCACTGGCATGACTATGACAGCGAACTCTTCGAGAAAATCATCGAGGAATATTCGAAGCCGCGCGAGGTCGCGTTTAAAATCTACGGCGCCGACGTGTCGCCTAAAGCCGTGGCCATCGCCGAGCGCAACATACTCTCGGCCGGAGTTGACGAATATATCAACCTCCGCATCAAATCGCTCCAGCAGTGGGACGCCGCTCCCGCCGAAGGCACTCCGGGTGTGCTCATCACCAACCCGCCCTACGGCGAGCGCATCAACGTGCAGGACATGGAGCTCCTCTACAAGCTCATCGGCACGAAGCTCAAACGTGTGTTCCTCGGCTACCACGCCTGGGTGATTTCGTCAAACACCGACTATCTCACGGCTATCGGTCTCACCCCCTCCACCAAGGAGGCCATGCAGAACGGCGGTCTGGACTGCGAGCTGCGTGAGTATGTGATTTTCGAAGGCACCAAGAGCGAATTCCGCCGCGAGGGTGGTGTGCTGAAGGAAGAGGGCTCAGCCCGTCCCGAGCGCAAACGCCCCGAGCGCAAGAGTGACCGCGAGTGGAAGCGCGACGCCCGCGACAAGGGCATGGGAGGCAAGGAAGCTGCTTCCTCACGCCGCAAGTCAAACGCCCTGGAGGACAAATACCGCCCGAAAAAGGGTGGATATGCACGCAGCGAGGAGCGCCGCCGCAAATTCAAGGAGGAAACCGCCGCACAGAGCGAGGCCGAGGAACTCCTCTCGCGCCACCGCAACCCCCATGCGCTCAAGTCGCTCGGCGAGTCGCCCAAGCGCCCGTCGATTCCCGCGCCCGAAGGTCCCTTCATGCGCACACGCCGCCGCTGGAAACGCCCCGACACCAACAGCGACAACGGCAACACCTCCGAAAACAACTGATTTCAATAAAGCACCAAACCAATATATACCTTAACCTCCACCACAACCAGTCATGTCAATCCAACAGAACCTCAATACCCTGCGTCATCCCGTCAGCAACGCACCCGAAAAAAGCCCGTTCAACGCCGGCGAGACCCTCGCCGAACAGGGCGAGAAACTCAAAGTGCTTCTTCTCGGCTCAGGCGGCCGCGAATGTGCCCTTGCCTGGAAGATAGCACAGTCGCCGCGACTCGAAAAGCTCTTCGTAGCTCCCGGCAACGGCGGCACTGACGCCTACGGCGAAAATATAGCCATCTCGCCCCTCGATTTCAAGGCTATCGAAGATTTTGCAGCCGCCAACGCCATTGACATGATTGTCGTAGGCAACGAGGACCCGCTCGTGGCAGGTATCTACGACTATTTCGCAGCCATCGCCGACGCTCCCCTTGTCGTGGGCCCCTCCAAGGCTGGTGCCGCGCTCGAAGGCAGCAAGGATTTCGCCAAGCAGTTCATGATGCGCCACAACATTCCCACCGCACGCTACCGCAGCTTCACTGCCGAGACCGTAGAGGAGGGATGCAAGTTCCTCGAAACTCTTAAAGCCCCCTACGTCCTCAAGGCCGACGGTCTCGCAGCCGGCAAGGGAGTGCTCATCATCGACTCGCTCGACGAGGCCAAGGCGTCGCTCCGCGAGATGCTCGGCGGCATGTTCGGCAAGTCGTCGGCCACGGTGGTCATCGAGGAGTTCCTCAAGGGTATCGAGTGCTCAGTGTTCGTACTCACCGACGGCAACGGAGGCTACCGCATCCTCCCCGTCGCCAAAGACTACAAGCGCATCGGCGAAGGCGATACCGGCCCCAACACAGGCGGTATGGGAGCCGTGAGCCCCGTGGTGTTTGCCGACGCTGAATTCATGCGCAAGGTCGAGGACCGCATAATCCGCCCGACCGTTAACGGCCTCATCGCCGAGGGCATCACCTACCGCGGCTTCATCTTCCTCGGACTTATCGAGGTCGAGGGTGAGCCGATGGTGATAGAATACAACGTCCGCATGGGCGACCCCGAGACCGAAGTCGTGATGCTCCGCATCGCCTCCGACCTCCTGCCCCTCCTCGAAGGCGCCGCCAAGGGCAATCTCGGCATCATGCCTCTGGCCGAGGACCCGCGCTTCGCCACTACCGTCATGGTGGTTTCCGGCGGCTATCCCGGAAGCTATGCCAAGGGTGAAATTATCACCGGTGCGGACGACGCCGTGAGCGCCACCCTCTTCCATGCCGGCACCAAACGCAACGCCGACGGCACGCTCGTCACCTCGGGTGGCCGCGTGATTGCATGCAGCGCCTACGGCAAGGATATCGACGAGGCCCTTGCCAACAGCTATGCGGCCGCCGACACCGTGAAATTCGAGGGCAAATACATGCGCCGCGACATCGGTCAGGACCTCAAGAAACTCGCTGAATGACCCGCAAGGAAGTAACTTTCACACGAATCATACGGTCGCGAGGGATGGCAGTACTCATCACCCTCGCGGCCATATTCATGACCGTCCAGGCCTATGCCTTCGGCGCTATAAGCCCCATAGCCGACTTCCGGACAGTCGCTTTCCCTGCTCCGGGCGCATGGATTTCCGAAGCGTGGCTCTCGATGTGGGTCAACATCGTGCTCACGCTCGGCGTGGCCACTGTCATGATACTCATCAACCGCCATTTCAACCTGCTGCGCACCACCTCCATCTTTTTCGCAGCCTATTTCATATTCACCTGTGCCTGCGTGCCGACGGTGATGGGCCAGGTCAGCGCCTCGGCCCTGCTCGCGCTCATAGTGATGGCCGGAGTGTGGCTTATGTTCAGCGTCTACAACTCAGGCGTCAGCAGCCGGCGCGTCTTTCTCGTATTCTTCCTCATCGGCCTGGGGCAACTGGCGGAATACACCTTTGTGCTCTATATCCCGCTTTTCATAGCAGCCCTGGGGCAGATGCGCATATTCCGCTTCAAGAAGATACTGGCCGCAGTGCTCGGCAACATCACTCCCGCGTGGATTGTGTGGGGTCTGGGGCTCGCCGGTCAGCCGGAGATTCCGCGCTTCGAGTTCACCCCTCCGGCCCTGATTCTTTCGCAGCCGCAGGCGTGGCCCATGCTCGCGGCGGTGGCCCTGACGCTGCTCACAGGATTTTTCCTCGGAAGCGTAAACCTCATCAAGATACTCGGCTTCAACGCCCAGGCCCGCGCCTACAACGGCGTGCTCTCGCTCCTTTCCATCGCCACCGGTATCTTCGCCATCGTCAATTTCACCAACATAACATTCTATATCACTCTGCTCAACGCATGTGTGGCCTTTCAGGTGGGACATTTCTTCCGCTTCACCGTAATGCGGCGCGGCTATATAATCGTGATATCGCTCATGGCCGCCTACCTTGCCATCTATGCCTGGGCAATATTCGGATAACACACATGCACACTGACAGAAAACTCAAAATCGTAGCCGACCGCAACATTCCCTTTATCAACACAGCCATCAGCGAACTCGGCGAGACCATCTACCTTCCCGGCGACAAAATCACTTCCGAAGTAGTGGCTGACGCCGACATTCTGCTGACCCGCACACGCACCCGCTGCAACTCCGCGCTGCTCGACGGCTCCCGCATATCTTTTATCGGCACCGCCACCATAGGCACCGACCATATCGACCTCGACTACTGCGCCTCCCGCGGCATCACCGTGGCCAACGCTATGGGCTGCAGCGCTCCGGCCGTGTCCCAGTATGTCCTCGCCGCCATAGCGTCGACACTGCGTCCGGGCGAGACTTTCGCCAACCGCACACTCGGCATCATCGGAGTAGGACACATTGGAACTGTGCTCAGACAGTGGGCCGAGAAGATGGGCATGAAGGTTCTCAGCAACGACCCTCCCCGCGAGGAGGCAGGCGACAAATCCATCAAATACTCCACGCTCGACGAAATTGCGGAGAAATGTGACGTGATTACCGTCCACACCCCCTACACCACCGACGGCCCCCACCCGACCCACCATCTACTCGGCGACGGATTCCTTTCGAAGCTCCGACGCCGCCCTATGGTCATCAACTCCGCCCGCGGCCCCGTGGCCGACACCGCAGCACTCAAAAGAGCCTATGCCGACGGACTCGTGTCGGCACTCGTCATTGACTGCTGGGAGGGTGAGCCGGCCATAGACCTGCCGCTGCTCGCCGACGCCCTGTTCGCGACACCCCACATCGCAGGCTACTCCTATCAGGGCAAGGTGCGCGCTACCTCGATGGTGCTCACGGCTCTCGCCGACTACCTGCAATCGCACTTCGGGATGGATGTCACCGCTGCCGACCTCACAGCCGGGCTTCCACACGTCAAACCGACACCCGAGTCTATCACCCCCGAACAGATTGGCTACGACATCGCCGCCGACACTCTCCGGCTCAAGAACGTGGCACCCGAACTCATCCCCGTCACCTTCGAATCGCTCCGCAACAACTATCCCCTCCGCAACGAACCGGGCCAGTAAGCCGCACAGACAATCCACAAAGCCGTTTCACACACATCGTTATACAAAAAAATCTCCGGGGCAGAGCTCCGGAGAATGACCAGGTATGATCGGTATCAGTATTTAAGGCGCTTCAATATGCTGTAGTGCGGCATGAAAATTGTGTTTGTGTTCTAATCGATTCAGCATGAGTTTTGGTCCGTCTAAAGCATATTGAAAGAGATATGTTACTGATGTGTGAGTAAATCAGGCGTTGTAGACCGACTCGCCGTGTTCGTAGATGTCGAGACCTTCCTCCTCGATGCGTTTCGTCACCCTGAGTCCATGGAGGAGGTCAACACCCTTGAAGATAAGGAAGCCCATGAAAGCCGCCCAGCATCCGACCACGATGGCTCCGAAGAGCTGTGCGCCGAAGAATCCCCAGCCGAAGCCATAGAAGAGTCCTTCGCTCACCGAAAGCAGACCGGTGAGGATGGTGCCGAAGAAGCCGCAGACACCGTGGACCGACACCGCGCCGACCGGGTCGTCGACTTTAAGCACGCGGTCGATGAACTCGACGGAGAGAATCATGAGTGTGCCGCAGAGCAGACCGATAATCACAGCCCCAAGAGGCGAAACGGCGTCGCAACCGGCTGTTACGCCGACGAGACCGGCAAGAATGCCGTTGAGAGTCAGCGACAGCGAGGGTTTGCCATACTTGAACCAGCTCACGACGAGCGAGGCGAAACCTCCGGCACAGGCTGCGAGGTTGGTGTTGAGGAATACGAGTGAAATCGAAATCTGATCCTCGACTGTGGCGGCTGCGAGACGCGAGCCGGGATTGAAACCGAACCATCCGAACCAGAGGATGAACACTCCGAGAGCGGCTATGGTCAGGTTGTGGCCCGGTATGGCCTTGGATTTGCCGTCCTTGCCGTATTTGCCGATACGCGGACCGAGGATGGCGGCGCCGACAAGGGCAATCCATCCGCCTACGGAGTGAACTATGGTCGAACCGGCGAAATCATGGAAGGTGGCGCCAAATGTGCGCATCATGAACGAGTCCGCATCGCCATCCATCAGCCAGCCTCCGCCCCAGGTCCAGTGGCCGGAAATCGGATAAACGAGCACGCTGATGAACACCGTATATATAAGATAGGCGGAGAATTTTGTCCTCTCAGCCATGGCGCCGGACACGATGGTGGCAGCCGTGGCGCAGAACACTGTCTGAAACACGAGGAAGCCCTCGGTGGGAAGCGAGGACGGGTCGGGCAGACCGACGCTTTCGAAGCAGGTGCTCATGAAATGGGGCACTCCGCAGAACTCCCCGATGCCAAACATCACCCCGAAGCCTACGAACCAGTAGAAGAGCGAGCCGAATATGAAATCGACGAAGTTTTTCATCAGAATGTTGGCGGTGTTCTTCGAGCGGGTGAAACCGGCCTCGACCAGTGCGAATCCGGGCTGCATGAAGAACACGAGCATGGCAGCAAGAAGCATCCACACTGTATTTAGGCCGGAGACAAGGGGATTGGCCTCGTCGACGGCCACTTCCTCGACGGGAAGAGCTACGGGAGGCGTGGCGCCTTCAACTACGGTGGGTATCGAGTCGGCCACGGCGGGCTCGGCAAAAGCTATGGCAGGAAGAAGGATTGCCACTGCGCATAGCGGCAATGACAACGGGAATTTTATAGTTTTCATAATGACGTCTGTACCTTTTAGAATCTTAAAAAACTTTTTACCGGAGGCTATTATTTCTCATGTTCGGCATTGTAGAGGGCTATGTCGCCACGCTCGCCGGTGCGGATGCGTATCGAATCCTCGACCGGGATTATGAAGATGCGGCCGTCGCCAATCTCACCTGTTGATGCGGCCTTGAGGATGGCCGAGACCGTGCGCTCGGTGTTGATGTCGCGTACCACAATCGACACCAGTATGCGCTCGATGGAACTTGTGTCATACATCACGCCGCGGTAGATGCGCGCCTGACGCGATTTGCCGATGCCGCGCACCTCATAGTAGGAAAACCACTCGATATCCGCGTCGAGAAGAGCCTCTTTCACTTCCTCGAACTTTGTCTTGCGGATGATAGCTTCAATCTTTTTCATTATCTTGCAATTTGGGGTTAATATTCATGTCAGGAATCAGGCTAAAGTTTTGCGAATGAAATTCCCGCGGTGAGATAGCCCTTGTCGTCGCGTGGATTCCATATACCCTTGACCGACACGGTCAGTCCGAAGGAATCAGCCACGGTGAACTGCTTGCCTACGCCGAGCCCGAGGTCTATGACCGAGAAGCCCGAAGCGTTGTAGAAGCTCGTGGCCCAGGGTGAGGCGCCCACTTCCGCGCTCCAGTCAAGACCGCCGAGAGTAAATGGAGCGCTCAACTCAACATACGACGAATAGGCACGCTTCCCTTTGCGGGTCACGCCGTCGTTGCCGGCGAAATTGGTGTACCAGTTGAGCGCCAGCGGGCCGAAGTCGTAGCCGAGATGCCCCTCGAACACATGGGCCGTCTTGTGTGCGGCATAGTGGAAATAGCCGGGGCCATTGTCAAACCAGTAGTCGGTCACCCCCACGCTGAAACCGCCGGTAGAATACTCCAGACAGAGGTCGAACTCCTTGGTGTCGTTGCGCTCGAAACCCGACGACCCCCACAGACCAAACGACAGTCCACGGTAGCCCACCGAGGCGCCGGGCTGGATGCTGACTCCTCCGAGGTCCTGACCGCGCCAGATATAGGCACTCACGAGGTCCACGCTCAGCGACGCATCGACAGCGCCTTCGCCGGTTTCAACCTCATCCGTTTCAGCCGGAAATGCCGGCAACGTAATAAAAGCACATAAGCTCAATGCGATAATTAATTTTCTTGAACCCATAATCTTTTTTACCTTTTAGAAATTATTATAAAAATATTTAATAAAGACTGTTAATAAATCCGCACGGCAAAGATAATGGCTTTTTTCTGTAACTTCCAAATATTTTCAAGCATTTTTCTTTCATTTTGCTATATTTTCTTTCATTTTGCTATAATTTTAACTTTATTCGCTGACATTTTGCTACAAACAGACCGAATATTCATAAAAATTGCTTCCCCACCGCCCCATACCGTAGCAAAATGCCACCCAAAACTCTAATCTTCACGGCGGTTTTGTTATCACTGAAAATTTGCTTATCTTTGCAGCGATAACGTCCCGGCCCGCTGCGACCGGTTTTTGTTTAACTTATTCAACTGATTTTGGACACAGACCCTTTACCGGCCACTGAACAGGTGGCAAACCTTTTACTTGATATCATCAACAATCCGCTTCTGAGCATCCAGCCCATGAGTACCGACAGGATAGTGGCGCTCATACTGGCTGTGTTGGCCCTCGTAATCTCCGGATTCGTTTCAGGAAGCGAAATATCATTCTTCTCGCTTACACCGGTCCAGTGCGATGAGCTGGAGGAGAGTTCCTCCGGCGAGCGGGTGTTGCGCCTGCTCGGAATCCCCGAGCGCCTGCTGGCGACAATACTCATTATCAACAATCTTGTCAATGTGACCATTGTGGTGCTCTGTAATTTCGCCCTCGGACCTATCTTCGACGGCATGAGTCCCGTGTGGAGCTTCGTGCTTCAGACAGTCATCCTTACCTTCCTCATCCTGCTTTTTGGCGAAATCCTTCCCAAACTCTACGCCAACTCCAACAATATGGCATGGGCTAAGATGGCCGCCCCGGTAATGGAAGGGGGCATCAGGCTGTTCTATCCCCTCTCGTCAGTGCTCGTCAAGAGCGGCAGCATCGTCAAGAAAGTTGTCACAAAGAAAGATATGACCGTGACCGCCGACGATCTCTCGCAGGCTCTCGAGATAGCCGACGTGAGCGACACCGACAACAAGGATATGCTCGAAGGCATCCTAAAATTCGGCGACACCACCGCATCTGAGGTCATGACTCCGCGCGTCGACGTAACCGGCCTCGACGTGGAGGACGATTTCGCCGAGGTGATGAAGGTGGTGATTGAAAGCGGCTTCGCCCGCCTCCCAGTCTATGAAAACTCGATGGACAACATCAAGGGTGTGCTCTACTCACGCGACCTCCTTCCCTACGTGGGGCGCACGGAGGAGAAATTCGAATGGCAGAAGCTCATGCGCGAACCTTATTTCGTACCGGAATCACGCATGATCGACGACCTGCTCGAAGATTTCCGCTCACGCCGCGTGCATCTGGCCATCGTGGTCGACGAATTCGGCGGCACACAGGGCATAGTCACCCTTGAGGATGTGCTCGAAGAAATCGTGGGCGACATCGACGACGAATATGACGTCGAGGAAAAGACCTACCGCCGTCTGCCGGACGACACATATATATTCGAAGGCAAGACGCTGCTCAACGACTTCTTCCGCGTCACCAATCTCGACGAGGAGGAATATGCGGCCATCACCGAGGACTGCGAGACCCTCGCGGGTATGCTCCTCGCCATCAAAGGTGACTTCCCGAAGGAAAAAGAGTCGATTGTCTACGGCCGCTGCCGCTTCCTCGTGCTCTCCATCCACCAGCATCGTATAGTCAACGTCCGTGTCAAAGTCATGTCGGAGGTGCAACCTGACCAGATGAAAACCGCAAACGTGTGAGATGACACGTCCCCTGACACGCATAATCCTTCCGCTACTCTCCGCCGCCCTCTCGGGAACGGCCCTGAACTCCTGCGGCAGATCGGGCGACCGCCCCGTGCCTAAGCCCGAGGGATGGCCGCGCATCGAAATGCCCGCAGCCGAATATAACGCGGACTCATACGGAGGCGTGGAACTGCTCTTCAACTCCCGGGCCACGGTGGAAAGCCGCGAGGCCAAAGAGGGAGGATGGTGGATTGACGTGACCTATCCCGGCATATCCGAGGCGAAAATCTATCTGAGCCTCGTGAATACCTCCGGAGCGGAGGAGATGGCGAAAGCCCTGGCCAACCGACACGAGCGGATGGAGCTCAACACCGCAGGCGCGAGCACGGAGCTGACACAGCTCACTTCCGAAGGTGGATGGGAGTGTGAACTGGCCGTGACCCGCAGCTCTGTGACCACCCCCGTGCAACTCTTAGCACACGACGGCAAGGGGCGAATACTCTCCGGAGCCCTCTATCTGACACTCCCGGCAAGCACGGCGCCTGATTCGATAGCGCCGGTTGTCAGCGCCGTGGGGCGAGACCTGACAGAAACACTCAAACATCTCCGCGACAGATGAAAGCCGCAATCACTACCGAATCATTCGACATCTACACCACCCCTATCCCTGCTGACCCGGACCTGACCCGGCGGGAGCGGGAACGCGCAGCCGCCCTCTCGCTCGTCAAGGCCGTGTTCGGACCCGGCGCCAACATAGGCCACACTCCCGAGGGGGCCCCACTGCTGGAAGGTGTGGAAAAAGCGGTACCCATCTCCATATCGCATGACTGCGACACCTGCCTGCTCGCCGTGTCGCGCTGCGGGAAGCCGATAGGAGCCGACATCGAGACTCCGCGGGAGCAATTGATGCGCGTGGCCCGGCGCTTTCTCGGCCCGGAGGAGCAAGCACGCCTTGACAGGCTCTCAGGCGAGGATGGACGGATGGAGTTTCTGCTGCGCTGCTGGACGGCGAAAGAGGCGGTCTACAAATGTGCCTTCACTCCGGGACTTGCCCTGACAGAAATCAGGTTTTCCACCTCACCGGAGGCCGCAGAAGCACGTGGAACCCGCTATGAGCTATGGTTTTACGGACACCCGAAGGAGGCAATTACCACAGTGGCCGTAAAGACAGAACCATAAGAGGAGGTAAGGTGTTGTTCTATATAGACAACACGTTTCTGTCCTCATCATGGCTCCTCTGAAAAAACTACATACCGGAACTATAATCTACGCACTGTTTATTCTGCTGCTGACGCCCGTTTTCACCGCCTGTGGCTGCGGGTGCGGCTGTTGCTGCTGCGACAGCCCGGACGACGGCGACAAAAGCCGGTGGTACAGGACTATGATTGACGCCACATACGACCGCGAATGGTTCGTGCCGGTTACTCCGCGCTACAACTGGACCGAACATTGGCCCGACAGCATAGGTATTGACCCGCAGGCGCTCGAATTTCCTCTGCCTGCCGGCCTGAGGGTGGTGACGTTCACATCCGATGGCAAAGCCGACCACCACAATCTCGATACCCACGGCGGCGAAGTGAGGATGACGGGAGAGACAACCGGACTACTGTTTTACAACAACGACACAGAATATATCCTGTACAAAAACACCGACAGCTTCACTGAAGCTACGGCCACCACGCGGCGCCGCAACGTGGCGTTCTACTCCGGAAATCCACGCGTCGGTTCCGACACCGTAAGCGAGCCGGTCATGAGCCAGCCCGACATGCTCTACCGCCGCTCACTGAAAGAGCAGGCCGTGGACTCGGCGCTCAGAATCGGCGGGAGCTCCCCGGAGGATATACACAACATTCCGGTGACGCTCGTACCGGCGGTGTATGTCTATGTGATCCACTTCGGCTTCGACAAGGGGCTCAATTATGTGCTCAATGCCTCGGCCGCGCTCTCGGGAGTGTCGGCGGGTGTGAATCTCAGTACGGGTAACACACTGGACGATGCCTGCACGCTGATATTTGATTGCGAAAAGACCGCAGACGGTGTCACTGGAACCGTAATGAGTTTCGGAGCGCCTGAATATCAGCCTGAGAACCCGGAACTTTATCATCCCGACAGGCGTTATGGTATTACCTTGAGAGTGGTACTCACAAACTCCAGAATCATCTCCTTCACCGCCGACATTACAGGCCAGATGGCTGCACAGCCGAGCGGAGGAATAGTTATGGTGGGAGGTCTCGAAATCGACGAAGAGGATTCTAAACCTACAGGCGGAGGCTCGTTTGACGTGACAGTAGACCCCTGGGGCGCTCCGAATGACTATGAAATAAATCTCTGACCGACAGCGGCAGAGACACCTGATATATAACTCTTACTTTTTATCTTGACAATCAACGATATACATTCACAATAAAAAACACACTCTGTCTATTATGAAAAAAATCTTACCGATAGCGATGATTGCTTTAGCAGCAATGGCTGTCAGTTGCAGCAATGATGACGACAACGGGCTCAAGAATCCGACAAAGGACGCAATCTCGTTCTCACGCCCTTACGTTATCAACTCAGTGAAGGAGAAAACAGGAAGCACCAATATTGATTTCAATAGCTTCTATGTGTGGGGCTTCGTAAACAGTCCTGATTCCTATATCTTTGATAAAAACACCGTCACACTAAACGGCGGAAACTGGGTCGTAGATAAAACCGAATATTGGTATGCAGGCCAGGAATATTACTTTTCAGCCATAGCTCCAACATCTGCCAATATCATATTCGACAAAGTTACTGCAAATGCAGATAGTTATCTTGGCGGAGGTTCCATCCAGTTTGACAACACGGTCAATCCGGGCAAGACAGACCTTGTATATGCCTTTTCGGATAAAATCACGGCAAAAGATAACGGAAACACACCAGTTCCTCTGACATTCAGACATCTGCTCTCACGTGTGATGTTCACATTCACCAACAATGTCTCACAATCGACTTCACTCGTAATCAAAAATCTCAATCTCGTGGGCCTGTACTCGAAAGGAACTATTGACATGAATAGTTCTGATGCGGTATGGGCGCCATCCGATACCGATACAGAGTTAACTATTCCGGACATCAAGGCTGATTCAGTGTTTACACACAACGAGAGCACCACATCGGACTCGCGTTTCATAATCCCCGGAACTGATACTTTCAATGTATCCTTTGATGTAGAGGTCTACAACGGCACTCAGAAGGTGGCGACCTATTCACATACTGTTACAATCACGGCCTTCAATTTCGAAATGGGCAATAGCTATAACTTCAAGACGACATTCACAGGCGACAATCTTAATCCTGCCGGTGCTCTTGAACCTATCAAGTTCACTGTTACCGAAGTTGAGGCCTGGGATGAAAATAATAGCGAGATGCCTATTCCCACTCCCGGCAACTGAAATGATGGCATGTGGTAGGGACGTTAAAAAAACGTTCCTGTAAATAATTTACCTTCACGTCAATTATTTGTTTTGAAAAACCGGACTCTCATACTGACCATGTTTCTTCCGTTTCTCCTGACGGCCTGTTCCGACAACGACGGGCCGGACGGGGAGACGCGGGAGAGACATGTCATAGAGTTCGCCCGACCATTCGTCAGCCACGCATCACGCTCGGAGGTGACAAGCAAAAACCTGTCGGCCTTCAATGTATACTGCTATCTCCATAAAAACGGCGGCGCACCGACATTTATCTACAACGGCGAAACCGTGGCCCGCGGAAACGGCGATGTGTGGAATTGCGACAAGACCGAATACTGGTATCCCGGTTTCAACTATTACTTCACCGGAATAGCGCCCGCAGGATTAGACGGGCTGGAATTTGAGGCTGTCGGCAGCAATAGCGACACTGTGGATGGCGGAGGCATAATAACCTACGATATTGACCCCTCGCGCGGGCAGGCTGACGTCGTGTATGCCTTCGAGTCAGTGAATACCGACGACAACCGCCCCTTACTCCCCGTGGAAATGGAGTTTGACCATCAGCTCGCTAAGGTGGAGTTCGAGTTTTACAACGACCTCATCAACCCGCGGCTGTTTATCAACGTAAACTGGATTCAGATAGACGGTGCGGTCCGGCGCGGGACAATCGACAAGACCGACCCGGGCGCCGTATGGCAGCCAGCCGGGGGCGAAGCGACATGGATCGGTGTCGGTTCAGTGCCGCTGATACACACCGACAAGCCCTCAGTCTCCACACCGGTCTTTCTGCTGCCGATTTCCAGAGATGAGATGACTATCACCGTCAAGACCCAGGTGTTCGAATCGCATGAGGACTACGGCAACGAGGGTTTCGAGCTGACAAAAGAGGAATCGCTGCAAGTTCCCTTCCCCGCCATCGACATGCAGCCGGGGCGCTGTTACAGACTCATCTGCCATCTCAGACCGAGCAATGTAGAGGGGAGCGACGGCCCGCTGAGACCCATCTCGTTTTCAGTAGAAGAAAATCCCTGGACAGACATGACCCCCGAAACACCCTGACATCATGACGTATAAAAAATATCTGACGGCAACATTAATCGCCCTACCCCTTTTGGGCTGCAACGACAGCGCCGACGAGCCTCAGCCCGAACCCACGCAGAGGGCAATATCCTTCGGCCACTCCATCAAAGCGGCTGCGGAAGCCGACGGCTCCTCACGCGCCGCGGTCACGGAAAAAGATGATATCAAGGCGTTTCGCGCATACGCGCTGATGTTCGAGCACGGGACGTTTATAGATTTTCTGTTTTCCGACGAGAAAGTCGTCCCTGCGAGAGCCGACAACACATGGGTGACCGAACATCTCTACTATTGGCCCGACAAAAGCAAGGGTCTCGGTTTTGTGGCATATTCACCCGAGAAAGTCGAAGGGCTGACCTTCGTGACTCCGGTCAGCAACATCCACAATCCGCAATTCACATACGAACCGCCCGCTGACCCGGCCAGACAGGTCGACCTCCTGTTTGCCAAGACAAACCTCTACGAACATATCAACTACGGTTCGGAACCCGGGCGCAAAGTGCCGCTCACATTCTATCACCGTCTGATTCAGGTGTATTTCGAGGTAAAGGGCGATGCCCGAAGAGTCGCATCGGTAACCCTGAAGAATGTATTCAGACGTGGAACATTCAATTTCATCGGCGACCCCTGGTGGGATGTGGACCGCGAGGGGTCTGACAGCAAGACATCCTATACAGTAACCGTGCCCGACGATGGTGTGTTGGGCGATGACCAGCGACTGATGATAATTCCTCAGGTGACACCCCACGACTGCTCGATAGAAATCAGCTTCCGCGACGGGACTCCGGCACGGAGCATACCGTTTTCGTTCAAACTCGACACCATGCACAAAGGTGGCAAGGTCTACCGCATAGTCATAAATCTCGAGAATAGCGCGGCAGAGAACGACGGCGAGAGTTCATGACGCAGAGCGCTCCGGCGTCAGTTAATCTCGTAGTTCAGAATCGCCTCCACCACGAAAAGGGCGCGGATGTCGCTGCGGGCCACATCCATATCGTCGTAGGCCGGATTGTCGCTGTGGAGAATCACCATCGATGGGTCGGGATGACGGCGCAGGTATTTCACCATGCGGAACTCCTCAAGCTCCACCACATAAATCTGTCCCCAGAAGATATTGCGCAGGTCGGAGATTGGACGTATGGCCACATATCCGCCGTTGATTATGCGCGGAGACATACTGTCGCCCCTCACTTTCACTATGTTTGAATCCTCGGGAATACCGGGGATATTTATTGTGCCCACGGGACGGATTTCGCCGAAAAGTTTCTCAAGGCTGTGGCATCCGGCGGTGACATCAAGCTCGTAGACCGGCGTCCCCCCTGCGCAGGTGGTTGCCTCTATCGGGCCGTCGACAGCTATCTCGCGCGCCGTCTGAGTCTTGTCGAAAGGTAGCCCGGCGCCGTCGCGCAGCCATGTTTTCGACACACCCAGGTCCACGACTATGCGGTTGAGCAGCCCCTCGGTAAAGGGGAGGCGTCCGTTGAGCACTTTCGAAAGATTTGACGGGTCGAGGCGCAGAAGCATGGCGAGACGCCGCTGCGAGAGGTGGCGAAGAGCCATCAGATAGCGCAGACGGCTGACCACCTCCACGGTATTGAATGTCGGAGAGTCAGACATAATGAAAGAGTGGCTATATATAATTATATATGTATAATAGGGTTGTTTTGCCAACAAATATACAACATTATTGGCCGTATGTCAAGACAGATGTGCGGAATAAGCATGAAAAAAATACTGAAAAGTTATTAACATAGTTTTCAACACTAATTGTTGATAAAAATGTTAATAACTTTTCGAGAAAAAGTCGTCAAAATATTTTGTCAATCCGGAAAAACTCCCTACCTTTGCCCTCGCAAAAGCAACATGATGGCGAGATAGCTCAGTTGGTTAGAGCGTCGGATTCATAACCCGGAGGTCCCGAGTTCAATTCTCGGTCTCGCTACAAAGAAAAAGTCGGTCAGACTCAGACGAGTCCGGCCGATTTTCTTTGAAATTCCGAAAAGAATTTGTAATTTTGCCCCGCAATTTCCGGCGAATCAGCGGAAACTGCCTCCGGAAGCCCATTCGGGCGCCGGACAAACAACTGATTAACCTATTATTAACTAAAACTTATAATCAAAAAACCACAATGATCATCGTACAAGTAAAAGAAGGTGAGAACATCGAGAAGGCACTGAAGAAATTCAAGCGTAAATTTGAAAAGACCGGCATCGTACGCGAGCTCCGCGCACGTCAGGCTTTCCAGAAGCCCTCTGTGACAAACCGCAAGAAGATGATGAAGGCTGTCTATGTACAGCACCTCCGTGCTAACGAAGAGTAATCATCCGCCCCTTTTAAGTCATCAGATTTTCAAATCAATCGAAAGGAGGCTGAACGCTTCGCGGAATCACCCTAATTTATTTGAACAGACACATACGCTATCATAGCGGTGAGGACTGGTCGTGAATCAGTCCCCATCGCTATTGTCATAATCATCCCCGAACACGCTCACACACTCCTATGCACAGACTATCAGCAATCATCGTCAGCCTTCTCGCCCTCGCCGCCCTCACAGCGGCCTGCTCGCGCGCGAAGGAACTGAAGGAGTGTATCTATGACGGCGGTGATTTTGAAGTATATGCCGACAGTATAGTCCGCGGCGGGAAAATCTACAAGGCTCTGTCGGCCACAGAGATAACAAACGTCTGGAGCACAGCGGAGTCCGACACCACGGTACCGGTGTACCGTTCCGGTCAGCTGATGGCCGACGCGCTTTTCGCAAAGGCCATGAGCGAGAGCGGCGTATATTCAAGCGACGACATCTACCTCAGCCTCGGGCTCCTGCGCCCGCAGGAATCCATGGAGGCACTGCGCGCCATGGCCGCCATGCCTGCCCCCGACGACGAAAACTTCCCTTACTGCGCGGTCGATCCGCTCTGGACCGCGGCCGCATGGGAAGTCTACTGCTCCACCGGCTCGCACCAGTGGCTCAAGGAGGCCTACGACCGCATCACCTCAGCACTCAACCGTCAGCACACCCTCAACCGCACGGAGGAATCCCCGCTGGTATGCGGCGCTCCCCGCTACACCCTGAATCATGAAATCTATTTCCCCGAGTGGATGGACGCCATGGACCGGTTCTCGACCATCAGCACCTCCGTCAACGTGTGCCGCTCCTATTCATTCGAAATAGCATCGCGGATGGCCGGGGAACTGCGCAAATATGCCGAGCGTGAGTGGCAGACACAGGCCACGCGGCTGCGCGGCATAATCAACGACCGTCTGTGGCTCCCCGACAGGCAGAGATACGCCCAATGTCTCTACGGCGCCTACTACCCTATCGTGTCGATGCTTTCCGACAGCCGCGCCAACGCCCTCGCTGTGCTCTTTGACATAGCCACACCCGAGATGGGAGCGGCAATTGTCAGCGAGCTTCCCCTCATCCGGGCCGGGGTGCCCTCGGTCTACCCCTCCATCACGGGCGCCAACCACATCTCGCCCCTCGCTCAGACCCTTTTCGGGCTCGCCGCCGCCCGGACACGCAATCCGCAGGCTTTCAACATAGCTGCCTCGGCTTTGTGGAACATGGCGCTCAACTCCCGGCTTCCGGCCCAGTGGCCCGCTATGGTGCTCAGAGGTCTTTTCGGAATATCGCAGGCGCCCGACGGTCTGCGCTTCAGCCCCATGGTGCCTAAGGAATTTGCCGGCGACAAGGAAATCACCGGACTGAAATACCGCAACGCCACGCTCGACATACGTCTCCACGGCACCGGCGACCGCATAGCCACATTCACCGTTGACTCCGTCAGCTCGGCCGACCATTTCGTCTCCGCCGACCTCAGCGGCCGTCACCGCATAGTAATCACCCTTTCCGGCAACGACCTCCAGCCCCGCAAGGTCAGCATGAACGACCGTCCCGTCCCCCTCCCCGCCGTCCCGAAAGTGCAGTGGAACACCTCAAGAGACGCCAGGATTCTCAATTTCACCAAAGGCAACACATACGAGATATATGTCAACGGCGTAATGACCGAGGAAACCGCGTCAGACATCTATCATATCTCCGATGACGGCACTGCGGTGGCCGACATCGTGCAGACGAGCGACAGGCGGTGGGCCGGATTCTCCCCGCGCGCACATGTCTGCGCTCCCTCCGACGCTGAAATCACCATCCACGCCTCATCGGTGACACCGCGCCGGCCGCCCCTCCACTTCATCCGCGACAAGGCCACGGCCACCAACTATATAGAGCTCGCTGCACGCCACAACACACGCATCACCTGCTATGCCAACGCCCCGACCGACGGCGAATATTTCCTGACCGTGGGCTACAGCAACGGCTCACCCCGCTGCGCGCTGCGCACCCTGAGCGTCAACGATGACTATGCGGCCACCCTCGTCTTTCCCCCGCGCCGTCCGCTCGACTGGATAAGCGTCTTTCCCTCCACCACGGCTCTTGTCAGACTCAAGGCGGGCCCCAACAAAATAGCCCTCACATACATACAGGGCACCATATTGCTCAACCGAATCAGTCTCCTGCGAAAATGAAAACAATAGGCATACTTTCCGACACCCACTCCTGCTGGGACGACCGCTACGCGGCCCATTTCAAGGACTGCGATGAGATATGGCACGCCGGTGATGTCGGCGACATCGACATAATCCGTCGCCTCGAAGCGGTGGCGCCGGTGGTGCGCGCCGTGAGAGGCAACATCGACCACGGCGACGTGTGCCGCCGCTGCCGCGAGGCCGAAATCTTCGAGGTAGAAGGCGTGAACGTATTTCTGACCCACATCGGAGGCTATCCCGGGAAATATGCACCCGGAATCAAAAGTCTGCTCGCCGAAAACCGGATAGGGCTGATGGTGTGCGGCCATTCCCACATACTCAAGGTTATGCCCGACCCGACGCTGGGACTGCTTCACGTCAATCCCGGAGCCGCCGGCTACCACGGATGGCAGAAGGTGCGCACTCTCGTCAGGCTCACCATCGACAGCGGTGCCGTCAGCGGCCTTGAGGTAATCGAACTCGGCAAAGCGGGTCTCTGATTCCCCGCAGCATCATCACATTTATCAACACATATATATATATACCTTCATCAATGGAAATACGTCAGGTCGAAGAGGCTGACATGCCGGAAATCACCCGCATCTACAGCCACTATGTCATAAACACCGACATATCATTCGAGACCGAGCCTCCGAGTGTCGGGGAGATGACGCGGCGCATGGAGGAATTTACCCGAACCTGCCCATATTTCGTCTGCGTGGCCGACGGCCGCATCGCAGGCTATTGCTACGCCCACCCCTGGAAGGCGCGCGCCGCCTATGCACCGACACTCGAAACTACCGTCTATCTCGCACCGGAGTTCACCGGGCGCGGAATCGGAAGCCTCCTGATGGAGCGCCTGATAGAAGCCTGCCGCCAAGCGGGATTCGTCTCGCTCATAGCCTGCATCACCTACGGCAACAAGGCGAGTTGCCGCATGCACAAGCGCCTCGGTTTCCGCCAGGTGTCGCATTTCAGATCCGTGGGTCGCAAATTCGGCCGCACCCTCGATGTGGTAGATTTCCAGTTGATACTTTAGCGGCAACCGCACAAAAAACGCATCCGCCGGGCCATCGCGGAGGGGGACTCCCTCTGCTTTTCCCTGGCGGATACGCAATTTTCCATTCAATCTATAATTTTCTACGAGGGTCAGAAAGAGAACTGGGCAAGGGCGCCGAGGCGGTGACCCCATCCGTGAGAACCGTCGAAATTCTGACGTTTGCCTATATTCACTTCGCCCCCGAAACGGATGCGCGGTGTGACATCCCAGAAGAAGTTGAGGGCGCTGTAAAGGCCATATTTGTAATCGCTTCCCTCGGCACCGCAGCAAGGCAGATAACGGCCCTGTCCGAAAGTGGCCGACATAAAAATCTGAGGGCTGAAATTGTATTGCAGACCGACGAAATATCCCCAACCGGGAACCGTGCATAGTTTGCCCGGACACTTCTCACATTCGACGAGATCATATTTGCCAAGAAGGAAATCACCACCGAAATTGGAGTAGGAATGGCCGCCGTTGACTGTGCCGTAGAATGTCAGCGGGTCTACCGGGCGGAACACCGTGCTGAACTGAACGCCCCAGCCCACTGCCTGATGATTGCGGCCGGTGATGAGGTCGCGGTATGGCATGAAACGTGTGATGCCCGAAAGACGGATGTGCTGGCCGGTAGCCCACTCATACTGCACCATAGCAGCGATGTTAGGGAGAAATTCGCTGCGTGCGGCCACCTGCTGGTTATCGGCCTGAATACTCATATCCGGCGTCTCGAGCGATGCAGCCACATAGACACCCGATTTCTTAAACTCATGCATATAGCGGACGAGGACATTAGTACCATCCATCTTCATGGTCGGACCGTTGGAGTCAATCGTCGGGGGCACTGCCGCACCGTCGCCGAAAGTCGATGCGGCATAACCGATAGTCCAGTCGTTGAGCACGGCATAAGCTTTTTTCAGATGGAAATCACGACCCTGATAACCGTTGAAATTAGCCTCGATATATACCTGATAGGTGCCGAGCCGCTTGTTGCGGCCTATGACTCGGAAAAACAGAGCCGTACCCGCAGGCGTGGTGCCGAGTTTCTGGCGGTTCAGTTCATCGCGCTGAGTCGGTATGAAATAGGGTGAGAAACCGGGAATACCCGTGGTTCCTCCCCAGTCAAAATATCCACGCATCCTGACCATACCGCCCACACCCATTGCGAGCTGTGAGTCGCGGCTCATGAAGAGAAAGTATGGAGCCTGCGGATCCTGGAAGCTGCGGAACTGGTCGTAGTAGAAATTCTCTATGAGATTTCGTATGGAATCGGTCTCAGGGTCTGAACCACCGCCGAAAAACACAATCTTGTGGTCATTGACAAGAGCTTCATGCTGCTCCTCGACCGGACTGACAGCCGTGGCAGAACCAAAACAGAAAGCCAGCGACAATAGAGCGATGGCACTACGGAGATGTTTCATAATTGCAAATGGTGTTAAATAGTTGAGACGTTGATTCCTGTTTTAAGGATTCTGAAATATAATTCACTTTTTATAACAATGGCGCAGTGTCAAAAGTTTTTTATCATCCCTTTTTTACTCTTTTTACTTCATAATTCGAAATATCCGGCGTAGAAACAATATATTTACATCTAAATTCAAAAAAATCGCAATTTCGGAGTAACGTTTCCCCGATTTTTCCGTCTCTATAATAGAAAGGCTTCTTGAAAGCACCTGAAAACCTGCAAATGAACCGCATCGAGTTTGAACAGATGGCACCTCCGCTGAGGAAGCGCATCGTCAGCATGGTCAGAAACATGTCGGCCGAGGCCGGCGATGACCTCGCCGACGATGTGGCTCAGGACACGCTGCTGAAACTGTGGACGGTGCGCGACAGGCTCGATGAATACCGCAGCGTTGAGTCGCTCGCCATGGTCATAGCCCGCCATAGGGCCATAGACCTCCTCCGCGACAACGGAGGATTTGAAACAGTGAGCCTCGATGACGTGGGCGACCATGCCTCGGCCCCCTCGCCCGAAGAGAGTCTGATTGCATCCGAGGACCACAGCGGAGTCCTCGCCGTCATCGCCTCCCTCCCCTCGGTGCAGCAGACGGTCATCAGGATGAAGCATATCGAAGGTCTCGAAATCGCCGACATTGCCCGCATCACAGGCTCGACCGAAGGTTCAATCAGGGTAGCGCTCTCAAGGGCACGCCAGAGTATAAAGGAAATATTCATGCAAAAGCAGTTATGAACAACATAGACAATTCAACCATCCGTCAGACAATAGACCGCTTCCTCGCGGGCGAGACCTCATGTCGGGAAGAGCGTGAGCTCTACGCTTTCTTCGCAGGGTCCGACGTGCCTCCGGACCTCGCCTGCTACAAGGAAATGTTCCGGTGGTATGCCTCGCTTGCCGAGGACAGCGGCCGCTCTTCCGCTGAGCACCCGGTGACACTGATGCCGGCAGAAGCCCCGGCCGAAGCGACTCCCCGACGCGGCACCGGCAAGGTGCGCCTGCTCTCCATGCGTGCCTGGCAGTGGGTCAGCGCGGCCGCCGTGGTAGCCCTGCTGTTCTCAATCGGCATAATCTTCCACAGCCCGTCGACATCCGTCCCCGACGAGTATCTGTCGTATGAAGGGAGCTATATAATCCGCGACGGCAAGAAAATCACTGACCTCAGCGTGGTGGTTCCCGAAATCCGGCGCACCGAGCAGATGGTCAACGAGCGCCTCAGCGCGCTTGATGAGAGCATCAAGGCTGCCGACGCCGCATTTGACCGCTCCCTCACTTCGTCCTACCACATGTCGGACCCCAATGTCCGAGAGGTTATAGAAGCCGCCCTGACCTACTGATCACACCTTTCCACGTCAATATTTCCCCCGCCACAGACTTATCCGAACTTGCAAAATATCACTAATCATGAAGTCAAAACGACATATTCTCACCATTCTCCTCGCCATCGTCTCTGTCCTCGGAGCTGCAGCGCAGCAGTCGGTCGAATCAGCCATCAAATCACTCGAAAACTCCAAAAGCGTGACCAACGAGGTCTATTCCGAGAAACGCAATCCATCGAACAAGGCCATCGTCCGTTCCGACAGAATGTTTGAGTTCACCGACAACAAGATTGCCTCAAAAATCATCGAGGCGATACGCAAGGAGCGCAGCAAAGCGGCAGCCTTTCAGATGAACACCGCCGCAGGTCAGGCCGTCTACACCATAACCTTCGACAACGGCAAAGGCCCCTACGCCAAGTATTCACTCATTCAGAACGGCAGCGGATGGGTGCTCGCTATCGTCAAGAGCAACGGCAATTCGTCAAAATCACGCAAGCACGACGACAGCAGCTTCCTCGAGATTCCCGCCGACGCTTTCAAGTCGCTCCGGCAGCTCGATGGCCTCAGAGAAAAGCTCAGACCCCTCGAACAGCTCGGAAACAACTTTCAGAATATGCAATATGACTACATAGACGGAGGCAAGACCCTGGCCATCAGCTTCGCCGGCGCGTCATCGTGGGACGATTTCAACAATCTCGACTACACGACCTCCAATAACTGCGGGGAAACCATCGTCACCAACTACAATGACTGCGGCAACTACGACTGCGACGGGAACCTCGTCACCATCTACTGCACCGATTCGGGCAGTACAGTAAAAGTGTACAACTCCTCCTGCACGCAGACAGAACGTACCTCAAAGCAACGAGAGTTGGCTGCAAAACAGCGTAAACTGGCAGCCGAGCAACGCAAGCTCGCAGCCAAGCAGCGCCAGCTGGCCGCTAAACAGCGGGAAGAAGCTGCACGCCAGCGCAAACTGGCAGCCGAACAACAGCGGTTAGCCGCACGTCAGCGTGCAGAAGCAGCCCGCCAACGCGCTGAGGCAGCCCGCCAGCGCGCGAAAGCAGCTGAAAAGCGCACGAAAGCAGCCCAGAGATGGGCCGCCAACTCCACCAGCAACTCTTTCGACGGCGACACCTCCTTCTACACCGTCTCCTACACCCGCGACTGAGTTGCACACTCCCCCACTCTCATTGATTATTGACCATCACATCCATTCTCCGCTCTCCCTATCACTCCTCCACCGCCAGGCCCCGAAAAAACAGACATAGGTAAATAGACCCGAGAAAATCAAGGACGACTCTCCGACGTTGGAGAATCGTCCCTGATTTATTTTATCTTTATATCTGACGTTTTTTCGGCTAACGGCCTCACCTGTAGTTTTTAGAAGGGGAGGTCGTCGGTTGCGGAGGGGGTGAGGTCGGGCATCGGGGGGGCGGGAGCGGCTGCAGGTGCGGCATAACCTTGAGGCATCTGCTGGGCGGGGCCGTAGGCGGCGGGGGCAGGTGCGCCATAGCCTGCGGGTGCGGCTGCGTTGGCATCTTCGGCTTTCCAGGCGCGGACTTCGACGTACCAGCGGCCATTGTACTCGCGGCTGTCAATGTCAAAGCTGATTTTAACCATCTGACCTACCTGAAGAGGATACTGGTCTACGCGGTCACCGAAAAAGTTGAAAAACACTTTGCGCGGATATGTCTCCTGAGTTTCGAGTACATACTCACGTTTTTTCCAAGCGTTTCCCTTCTGGGAAGTGCCTCCCACTTCGGGGAGAGCGACAATGATTTTACCTGTTACTTCCATTTTTGGATATTGTGGTTCTTAATTATTTCATTCTTAATTTATTGTCTGACTGAAAGGGTGCAGAGGCCTTATCGCTCAGGGATAAAAGCCATAGCTGCAAAAATTCACAGACTGACTACAAAAGTAATCAAAAATCCCCGCCCCGCCAACAAAACCGCCAATCAGTTTTCAACATTATTTTCAACAACGCGCAAAATCCCGGTTTTCACAAAGTCCACATCCTATTGACAAAGCAAATCATATATTCTGATGTGAAATTAATTCAATTCCTTTCCGATAACACACATCTATAAAATCACCGGGATTAAACGATATAAGACCATCTATATGTAAATCCACATCATCAAGCATGTGACGGATAATCATGTCGACAAGGCTCAAGGGCCTCCTGTTTAATGAGGATTCAAATGTTTTATCCAAAGCACTCATCTTATATTTTTCATCATGTACTAAAACACATGTATCCAGCGAAATATGCAGATGAAATGCACGTAAATTCTTTTTTTTCACAAAACTTGTATTCAATGTCTCATACAAAGTCGGGAAAGGAATCAGTAAACGGCTGTTTATCAGTCTATCCATCACTTTTAGCGCCTTATTATGATATTGGTCTTTTTCATCATAAAGCGCAAACCAAAAGCCGGTGTCTACCAATACATTATTCATCCTTCTTCAGCCACGTCATTCCCTTTGCGGCCATAGCCCTGCCAAGGGTTAGACATACGTTTACCATATATAAATGAGCCCTTTGTCGTCTTTTCCGCGCCATCATTCAGAGAACGAACTACATAAATCCGATTACCCGGTTCCAAAGATACATGTCTTTGGATATCAGACAATATACTCTTCATAAATGACTCATCATCCTGACCGGAATAAGGCATTTTCAAATAGGCGAAATTATTACCGCAATCAATGGCACCATGGTCATCTAACCATGCGTAAAGATTTTTATAATCTCCACCAACACCAAGGTCATAAGTAAGCCAAATAGATTTCATATTGTTGATAAATTTAAGACAAAAGCAAAGATAATAATCATTTAACAATAACACAAATAAGAACCAATAAATTATTAATAACCCCACAATATTTGGCTTTTTTAAACACTGGTGGTGGAAATTTCGTTGATTCTGTGTAATTTTGCAAGGATAAACGATTAAATACCCCTGACCTATGAAGCGCTATCTTAAAAATCTGTTTCAACTGATACTCTCGCCCGGCAACGGTTGGGAGGATATCGGTACGACTGATGATTCGCCGCGCGACATCGCCGCTTCGGGGTTTTATCCGCTCATAGCGCTGACGGCCTTGAGTGTATTCATGCAGGGTGTGTATCACCATGTTGAGTTTCTTGCGCTCTTCATGCGAATGATTGTGACTTTTCTGGTCTATTTCGTGTCGTATTTCTTCGGAGTTTTTGTCTTGTCGCTCTTCGCCGAGCCGACTTTAGAAGGACGCTATGATGACCGCCGCGCACACACATACGTGCTCTACACACTCGGACTGCTTGCATTGATTTCGCTGATAATCAATGTGCTTCCGGTCACGTCGGCCATGCTGTTTTTCCTGCCGTTCTACGTGGCTCTTATCCAATGGAAGGGCACGGCATATATGCACGTCAAGCACGAGAAAATCGGCATATTCATGATTATCGCCATCCTCGGAGTGCTGATGCCGACCTATGTTTTCTATTTCCTCTTCTCATTAATCATCGGCTGATTCCGAAAGCCGTAAAAATTTTAAGACACAATGATTTCCAAAGACATAAACATCAAGAACAAACGCGCCACCTACGACTATGCGATAGGCGACACTTTCACGGCCGGGCTCGTGCTGACCGGTACCGAAATCAAGTCAATCCGTCAGGGGAAGGCTTCGCTCGCCGACACATTCTGCTATGTCGACAAGGGGGAGGTGTGGGTGAAAAACATGTATATCGCCGAGTATTTCTACGGCACCTACAACAATCACGCCGCGCGGCGCGACCGCAAGCTACTGCTGAATAAAAAAGAGATAGCCAAGCTCGAGAAAAACGGTAAGGAAACAGGTTTCACAATCATTCCGCTGCGTCTTTTCATCAACGACCGCGGACTGGCAAAGCTCGTAATCGGTGTGGCACGAGGCAAGAAGGAATATGACAAGCGCCAGTCCATCAAGGAGCGCGAGGACAAAGTCACAATGGCCCGCATGATGCAGAAATAGTGGCTAAAGCCTCTATCAGAACAGACTTTTTCACGGCAGGACAAGGACATAGTTTGCCGAATCCCTGTCGACAAGATGATACCAGACCGCTCCGGCGGTCTGTTTTTTCATCCGGAAACTTCCGACAGCAAGCGCCTCGTCTCCGACCGTGACAGAGGCGTCGGGATATACGGAATCGGCGCGCATACTGCCGGGCCGCACTTCAATCCTGAGACCTTTATCAATATCGACTATCTCACGCACTCCGTCGGACAATATTTTGAACAGAACTCCGCCACGGTCATAGCGGAGCACATTTCCTCCTCCAGCATAGCGAAGGGTGCTGTCGGCAAACTCGGCTGCAAAGTCAGATGGGTCAGTCTCCAGTCCCGGCCTATAACCGCCACCGGGAACAGGCTCATTGTTTCCGCCCGGGCCAAGCGGCTCCGGCTCACGCCGCAGGCCATCCGAACTGCGGTCACACCCTGCAAACATCCCTGACAGAAATATGGTCAGAGCAAACAGAGAGACTATACGGTAGATACCTTTCATTACTGCCATCACTTCTCAATTTTAATCATTACGAAACCCTCCTCCCGCGTCGACGGTGAATGATAAGTCAGCCGGTGGTTGCCCGGACCTAAATCCGAGGCAGCGACAGTGGCGGCGGAAACCGCTTGCCCGTCTATGCGCCACACTGCATCCTCAGGAATCCATGGCGATACGAGGTCAATAACGTCTGTATCCAGCTTATAGACTGAACGGAGAGGCTGCGGCTCGCCTGTAATCACGAATTTGTCGCCCTGGCGGTCGCCCCAAAGATGCTCGGCGAGTTCAGGATAGTCCACAAAAGGATTCCGATTACCCTGCAGCCGCTCGGCGAGCATGTTGCGCTCCATTTCGGCTGCGGAGGGAGGGGCTGCGCGGTGCCATGCCATCAGCAACGGTATGGCATAGGCGCTCAAGCCGGGAAACGGCTCGGATGTAAACATCATATAAGCGCGCGGCGTCCAAACGTCCGCATGATGCACCACAGCCATATAGAAATAGGCTCTTGCGAGCTCTCCACGCAGCTCCGCGGGTGGCGAATAAAGGTCGGTCAGGACGCCATAGATTTCGCCGCGTCCAGCGCTCCAGAAAGCGTTGGAAAATACCGGAGCGGTAACAGTGCCCGGCGGCAGGTCGCCTCTGGCACGGGCGGCGTCGGCTTCAAGTGGAAGAAGATTGAAAATGTCGGAGGTCACATCCCCCTCAAATGCGGCAGGAGCGTTTGTCCACCATTCAACAGGCACAAAGGAGCTCCACACATAGCCGTCGGGGAGCCTACCGGCACTGACTGAGACCTCACGACCGGAAAAGCGGTCGGTCACGGTATATGTCAGTGCCGACATGTCAGCTTCCCCGGACGGGCGCGAGGCTGAAGCTACGGATTCCAGCAACGACTGACCGCTTTTACCATTAAAGGGCACTCCGGCGTCTGAACAGACAGAAGCCGAAATGCCCGATAGTAAGATGAGAGAGACGAAGCGTCTCATGTTGTCGGATATGTTTGAGGTGAGAGTTGAAAAATGAGGAGTAAAGCTACCGCGTATGAGGAAGCGATGCCGTGAGGCTACGGTAAACGGCGTTTACACATAACCGCGGACGATACCGCGCTTGGAGTTGCGGACGAAGAGTATGATTTCGTCGCGCTCCTTGGTTGCGGGAAGCTCGGCCTCGATGCGCTCGACAGCGTCGGAGTTGTTGAGGCCGGAGAGATAGAGATAGCGGTAGGTTTCCTGGATGTCGCGGATGGTCTCGTTGGTGAAACCGCGGCGACGGAGACCGATGGAGTTGACGCCGGCATAGGCGATGGGCTCGCGGCCTGCCTTGACGTAGGGAGGAATATCCTTGTTGACAAGAGCGCCGCCCTGGAGCATCACATGCGGACCGATATGGCAGAACTGGTGGATGAGAGCGCCTCCGCCGATGACGGCATAGTCGTCAATCACAACCTCGCCTGCACACTGCACGGCATTTGACATGATTACATTGTCGCCCACCACGCAGTCATGGGCCACATGGCAATAGGCCATGATGAGGCAGTTGCTGCCCACCACAGTCTTGCCTTTGGAAGCAGTGCCGCGGTGGATTGTGACACACTCGCGGATTACGGTATTGTCGCCGATGATGGCAACCGATTCCTCACCGCGGAATTTGAGATCCTGAGGAGGTCCTGAAATCACGGCACCCGGGAAGATGGTGCAGTTCTTGCCTATGCGGGCTCCCTCCATGATGGTGACGTTGGAGCCGATGCGTGTGCCCTCGCCGATTTCTACATTCTGATCGATTGTCACAAACGGGTCAATAACCACGCTTGGATGAATCTTGGCGGCGGGATGAACGTATGCTAATGGTTGTTTCATTCTGAGTGATACAATTACTTGTTCTTGATGATCTGAGCCATGAATTCACACTCTGTGACGATTTTCTCGCCAACGAAAGCATAGCCTTTCATCATGGCGCAACCGCGACGGAGCTCGGTCATGAACGACACATGAAAGATGAGAGTGTCGCCGGGAACCACTTTCTGACGGAACTTCACGTTGTCAATCTTCATGAAGTAGGTCGAATAGCGCTCAGGCTCGTCAAGGCCACTGAGCACGAGGATGCCGCCGGTCTGAGCCATCGCCTCAACCTGAAGCACTCCGGGGAGCACGGGCTCCTGGGGGAAATGACCCTGGAAGAAAGGTTCGTTGGCAGTGATATTCTTGACTCCGACTATATAGTTGGTGCCTTTTTCTATAATTTTGTCGACAAGGAGGAAAGGATAACGGTGGGGAAGCATCTCGCGGATACGGTTGTTGTCCATCAGCGGCTCCTTGTTGGGATTGTAGACAGGAGCCTGTACTTCCTGATGCTTGATTTCGCGACGGATTTTCTTTGCGAAGGCAGTGTTGATGGAGTGACCGGGACGGGTTGCGATAACGCGGCCCTTGAGGGGACGGCCGATGAGGGCGATGTCGCCGATAAGGTCGAGAAGCTTGTGGCGTGCGGGCTCGTTCTCGTTGGTGAGAGGAGTGTCGTTGATATAGCCGAACTCGCTCACGTCCTTGCGGGGCACATTCATGAGATCAGCGAGACGGTCGAGCTCTGACTGGGCCATGGGAGTGTCGTAGATGACGATGGCATTGTCAAGGTCGCCTCCCTTGATGAGATTGCCCTTGACAAGCGGTTCAATCTCGCGGACGAACACGAATGTACGACTCGAAGCAATCTCCGTGCCGAACCTGTCCATAGTGTCGAGAGTGGCAAACTGGTTGTTGAGCACCACCGAGTCAAAATCAATCTTCACGTCGGCAGAGAACTCGTCGTCGGGAAGGACGAGAATCGAAGAACCGGTGGCTTCGTCGCGCACCTCGATTTTCGATTTGATATAAAAGAAATCCTTGTCAGCTTTCTGGTCGGCAAGACCTACGCGTGCAATTTCCTCGCAATAGTAACGGGCGCTGCCGTCGAGGATAGGCATCTCGGGGGCGTTGACCTCGATGAGCACGTTGTCGACACCAGCTGCATAGAGAGCGGCCATAGCGTGTTCGATGGTCGAGACACGGGCATCGCCTTTAGCAATCACAGTGCCGCGGTTGGTAGCGACCACATTTTCAGCGAGAGCATCAATTTCCGGCTGACCCTCAAGGTCTACACGTTTGAACTTGTAGCCATGGTTATCGGGCGCGGGCAGAAAACGCGCCACAATCTCAAGGCCTGTATGGAGGCCCTTGCCGGTGAGGGTGAACTCGCCGTTTAATGTTTTCTGGTTCATATATTGATAATGTTGGCTTATTTCAGTTTCTTTTCAAGCTCCTTGACGCGCTCATAGAGCGAACCGAGCTTCTTGACATAGACGAGGCTGCGTGCATATTCGCCCATCTCGACCGCCGGGGCACCCATGATTCGCTCGCCGGGCTTCGTGGCCTTGCTGACGCCGCTCTGGGCGCCAATCTGAGTGCCGTCGGCAATAGAAATGTGGCCGACAAAACCGACCTGGCCGCCGACCATACACTGTGCGCCGATTTTTGCGGAACCGGCCACTCCGACCTGCGCGGCCATAACCGTGTGCGGTCCCACCGAGCAATTATGTGCAATCTGAATGAGGTTGTCGAGTTTCACACCCTTTCCGATATGTGTTGCGCCCATCATAGCGCGGTCAATCGTGGTGTTGGCGCCGATTTCCACATCATCGTCAATCACGACATTGCCTATCTGCGGAATCTTTTCATAGCCGCCCTCGACAGGGGCGAATCCGAAGCCGTCAGCACCGATTACAGCGCCCGAATGGATTATACAGCCCTTGCCCACCTTGCAGTCATGGTAAATCTTCACTCCCGCATAGAGGATGGTGCCCTCGCCTATCTCGCAATTCTCGCCGACATAAGTCTGAGGATAGATTTTCACGCCGGGAGCAAGTTTAGTGCCCTTGCCGATATATGCGAAAGCGCCTATGTAGGCGTCGGCTGGCACTTCGACCCCCTCGGCTATAAATGCAGGAGACTCGATGCCGGTTTTCTCGACCTTGGTCATTTCAGTCACCATCTCCAGCAGATGGGCTACGGTGGCGTAGGGGTCATCCACACGAATGAGAGTGGCATTGACAGTGTGTTCGGCAACGAAATCCTTTCTTACGAGCACGACAGAGGATTCAGTCGAATAAATATAATGGGTGTATTTGGGATTTGCCAGGAAAGAAAGAGCGCCCGGATGACCCTCCTCGATTCGTGCAAAGGTGCCTACCTTTACATTTTCATCGCCGTCAACTGTTCCGTTGACGAGGGCCGCGAGTTGTGACGCAGTAAGTTCCATTTATGACTGTGGTATTTTGTTTTTTTTATAAATTGCGAATGACTGCACATCGTCATACTTGTGCAAAATTACAATAAATTTGCGTAACCTCAAACAAAAGCGCCAAATAACTCACAATGTTTATGATACAAAAAAAGAGAGCCGGAGGGCTGATTGGTTCAGCTTTCCGGCTCTCGTAGAGGGGG
>DXXM01000007.1 GCA_019416285.1 Bacteroidales bacterium | reverse complement strand
CTAAAAAATTCGCTGCCCCTCATTTCACTTTTGTTTTTAAACAGCCTCTTATTTCCTGACCTTAAAGCCCATTTCCGACAGCAGTGCCTTCACTTCGTCAAGACGCTCCCCCTGAATGAGTATCTCCCCGCCGCGGGCCGAGCCTCCTGTGGAAAGACGCGATTTCAGTTTCGACGCTATCTCCTTAAGTTCATCGTCCGGACATGTGAAGCCGACTGCGAGAGTCGCAGTCTTGCCCTTGCGCCCCTTGCGGTCGATAACCACCTCTATTGTATCGGCCTTTTTCTTCTCTTCGGGAGTTTCGGGAGTAAAATCCTCTCTGTCGAGCTCCCCCGACTGCACTTTCTGTGCGAGTATATCTTTCCAGTCCATATCTCAAAGGTGGTATCAGTGCTGATTTCCGTCGGCGCCGGACTTCATATTCGCTTCGACAGCCTCCATCTCTGCGCTGTCGAGGTCAATATCATGGTCAGCCGGAATCTCCTGCGGGTTATCGAGCGTGTGGACTATGGTTGCGAGAGTCATGGCATATTTGTCCTGATCGACGGGGAGGGCCTTGTAGAAGGCCGTGGCCGAATCAGCATTGATTTTATATGCCTCGCGGAAACACTGCACCGCCAGCTCGACATCCTCCGGGTCGTCGGTACGCTCGTTGAGCTGCATGTAGAGAATAGACATCCGGGCCATCTGAGAGGCTTCGATGGCTGTGCGGTCGTGCTCCTGAAATATGTCCTGACAGATTTCACGTGTGGCGCTGACATTGTCGTTGGCCATTGCAAGCTCAGCCGACGTGATGCGGTCAGTGACAGAATCCGAGTGTCCGCAGGAACCCATAAGGAGTCCGGCAGATAGCAGGAGGAATGAAAAAGCGTGTCTTATCATATATTTGAAAATGAATATTCTTTTATGGAAACATCCCGGAGCGCTTTTCATTCATTGCGCCGCTGATAGAGATAGGAGACGCCGCCGTTTTCGAGCTGCAGCGAGAAATCATTGTGGCCGGTGACTTTCCGGGCCACACGCACGGGAATTGTGCCGATAAGGGTGCTGTCGCCTTCAAAAGTCATGGATTCCGGGTCGAGACGAAGGATGAGCGAGTCATTTTCGACATTCCATTTCCCTTCGACACTGTAGGTGAGAACTCCGGGTTTGATGGCGGTGATGACACACCTTGCATCTTTCTTGAGAACCATGACCGGTTCGGTCTGAGAAATTTCGGTGTTGTAGTAAGTGCCGACAATTTCTTTAGCCTCGTTGCTGAGCCCTGAGCAGGAGCTTGAAAGCAGTCCTACCGCGGTTAAAGAAAGTGTCATGAGGAAACTGGATTTCATCTTTTTCGTTTTTTTATGTCTCGGTATTGATTTTTCAGATGCAGCCGACTATCTCGTTGATGTCGTTTATGCCGTGGCGTGTGCAATAGTCCACCATGAAGTCGATGACTTTCATGGTGACAGCCGGGTCGACGAAGTTGGCTGTGCCGATTTCGACGGCACGCGCTCCGGCGAGCATAAACTCGATAGCATCACGTCCATTCATGATGCCTCCGAGTCCGATTACGGGGATGCTGACGGCTTTTGCTACCTGCCATACCATTCTGACAGCCACCGGACGCACGGCAGGGCCCGAAAGTCCGCCCGTGATGGTGGAGAGATGCGGCCGACGGCGCTCCACGTCAATCGACATGCCCATGAGAGTGTTGATGAGCGATACCGAATCGGCTCCCTCGGATTCTACGGCGCGAGCGATGTCGGCAATGGAAGTCACGTTGGGCGACAGTTTTACGATAAGAGTCTTGGCGGGATATGCCTTGCGGACCGCTTTGGTCACGGATGCCGCGCCGTCTGTCGTGGTTCCGAAAGCCATGCCGCCTTCCTTCACGTTAGGGCAGGAGATATTTACCTCGATTGCGCTCACGCCTTCGAGCGGATGAAGCCTGCGGGCGGTTTCGGCATAGTCGTCGATAGTCGCGCCTGAGACGTTGACCACGAGCTTGGATTTATAGTCCTTAATGCGTGGATAAATATGCTCGATAAAATAGTCGACACCCTTGTTCTGCAGGCCTACGGCATTGAGCATGCCTGAGGGAGTCTCGACCATGCGGGGATAGTCGTTTCCTTGGCGGGGATTGAGAGTGGTACCTTTTATTATATATGCGCCGAGGCGGTCGATGTCGATGAACGGTGTGAATTCTTCGCCATATCCGAAAGTGCCGGATGCGGTCATCACGGGATTCTGAAGCTCAAGACCGCCTATGTTTACTGAAAGATTTGCCATAGCTTGTTTAGTTCCAGGTGAGTTCATTTATATTGAATACCGGACCTTCGGTGCAGACACATACATTGCCTTTGACCGTCTTTTCGACGCAGCAGAGACAGGCGCCAAGTCCGCAGGCCATCATGTTTTCGAGCGAGACTTCGCAATCGGTTCCATTCTCGCGTGCCACCTTAGCCACTGCTTTCATCATCGGAGCCGGTCCGCAGCAGTAGTAGCGCTGATAGGTCTCGGAAAGGGTGGGGTGAGCGGTGACAAAGCCTCGGACTCCGTCGGAACCGTCCTCGGTGCAGACATGTACTTTGCCTACAGCCTTGAAATCATCGAGGGAGAGAAGGTCGGCTGCGGTGCGTGCCCCCAGGAGAAACTCAGGTTCATGGCCGAGCGACTTCAGCACCTTGCCGAGATAGAGCAGGGGTGCTACTCCGACACCGCCCCCTATGAGCAGCAGGCGCGAACCGGCCGGCACTTCGGTGGTGAAGCCGTTGCCGAGCGGCAGGACGAGATTAAGCGTCTCTCCGGCCCTCATTTCCATGAGGGCGGAAGTGCCTTTGCCTGCATTGCGCACAAGCAACGTAAGTATATTGGCGGAAGAGTCTACGTCGTTGATGGAAATCGGACGCCGCAGAAGCACGCCGGGTGTATTGACGGCGACTTCCACGAACTGTCCCGGAAGCATCGCTGGCAGATTGCTGTCGTCGGCGGGGGCCAGTCTCATTTTGCAGTACGAGTCGCCGAGACGGGTGTTGTCGATGATTATGAAGTCTTTGACTTGTTTCATGGCGGACATATTGTCTGTTAACTGGAAATTTTTTATTTTCGGTCACCACAAAATTAGTAATTTCCCTCCGACATTTCAAAATCCATGAGCTAAAAACAAGCGAGATGATTGCAATTCTATTGAAGGATTTCACTACTTTTGCAGAGAATTACCATGAATAAAAACAGTTTTTAAATTCACGATGAAGAAAGTAATCTTTACTGTTACGTCAATTTTATGTGCAATGGCCGCTAATGCGGCAGACGAGGTGCCTGCTTTTCCCGGTGCCGAGGGCCATGGCCGGTATGTCACCGGAGGCCGCGGTGGAGAAATAATCCATGTTACCAATCTTAACGACAGCGGCCCCGGTTCGCTGCGTGAGGCCTTGAAGAGTACCAAGCCCAAGACAATCGTTTTCGACGTCAGTGGCTATATAGATCTGCGCTCGCAGCTGAATGTTAGTTCCAATACCACTATTGCCGGACAGACCGCTCCGGAAGGTGGAATCACACTGCGATATTATACCTTGTATTTCGGTAATTGCGACAATGTCATCGTGCGTTTTATCCGTTCACGCCGTTCACAGGTTAAGGATGTCAATGACGGCGCTGATGCCACATGGGGCCGCAACCGTAAAGGGATAATCCTCGACCACTGCTCCTTCTCATGGAGCATCGACGAAGTAGCCTCGTTCTACGACAACCGTGATTTCACTATGCAGTGGTGCAATGTCACGGAAGGACTCGCAAACCCCGGCCATTCCAAGGGCGCACACAGCTACGGTGGAATCTGGGGCGGCAAAAATGCCTCTTTCCACCACAATTTCATCGCACATGTTCAGAACCGCGCTCCAAGATTTAATGGCGCACGCTATGCCTGGGATGGCTATGACAAGACACTTTATAGTTCGACTGTCGATGCGGAGAGGGTCGATTTCCGAAATTGTGTGATGTATAACTGGGGAACCGGCAGCGCTTGTTACGGTGGCCCGGGCGGTGGATATATCAATATTGTGAATAATTACTATAAAGCCGGCCCAGGGACGAAAAACAAGACGACAGTAACTCAGGTGACTGTCGCCACGTCAGGTAATGCCGATAAGAAACATCCTGAACTCTATGGATATTCGTCAAGATATTTCATTAATGGCAATTATGTGACTGCTGCTTCCTCGCCGGATAATTATGACTGGAAGGGTGTCAAGTACGACGGCGGTTTATTATCTAAGGATAACGAAAAATATATTAAGGATGCCGCCCATCTTTTCGGCGACAAGGTTGAATATACAAATATCGGGACTGTGGATTGTGTCAAACTTAACCTTGATTCTCAGATTGACCCCGGTATTGTGACTACTCATAAAGCGACCGTCGCTTACGCCAAACTTCTTGAAAATTCCGGCGCCTCACTCTATCGTGACGCGGCCGACATACGCTATGCTGAGGAAGCTCGTACAGGCACCGTGACCTTCAACGGCGACGTCGCCTACGTCGACAAAAACGGCAAGGTGTATGCAACTTCAAACACCAAAGGTATTCTCGACTTTATCAATGATCCTGCGGGCGAAGAAAACCCCAAGACGGCAAGTTTTCCGACCTTGCCTTCCAATGTCCGTCCAGATGGCTTTGACAGTGACGGCGACGGTATCCCCGATGCCTGGGAAACTGCCAACGGTCTGAATCCAGACGACGCTTCCGACGGCAAACTGTTCACTCTTGACTCCAAGGGCTGGTACGACAACTTTGAGGTCTATCTCAGCTCTCTTGTGGAGCATATCATGAAAGCCGGCAATGCCGATGCGATTTCCTCCGTCGACGAATATTATCCCGCATACACTGCTCCTACTTCCGCTATCGACGAAATCACTGTCACCGGTGAAGTTGAGCGTATCGAATACTACAATCTCCAGGGAATCCGCCTTGCGGAACCGGTGCAGGGCATAAATCTCCGTCGCACTGTCTATCGCAACGGAGATGTTGTTACAGACAAGGTTCTGAAATAATCAATATACAGTGACTTATGAAAAGGACTGAGCTGATAGCACTGTTCGCAGCGTGCGCGCTGACGACCTCGGCTGCAAAGCCGGTGGCCGTCCCGCGCGACACCTCGTTCACCACATATTCGACCGCTATAAAAGTCAGGAAACATCATCCTGAAGCCGTGCTCGCCCGTCCGGAACTTCCGGCAGGCGTGAAGGCTTACAACGATGTGGTCTATACCACCATCAAAAAGACAAAATATGGCGACAGGGACCTGCATGTCGACATATTCCGTCCCTACGACGACAAAACCTATCCGGCTCTGATTATGATTCACGGAGGCGGATGGAATTCGGGCGACAAGAGCCTGCAGGTGCCGATGGCGCAGCAGATTGCCGCCCGCGGCTATGTCACGATTCCGGTTGAGTACCGTCTGATTCCCGAGGCGGTCTATCCCGCCGGTCTCCACGACATAAAGACCGCCGTCCGCTGGGCTCGCGCCAATGCCGCGACCTACGGTATCGACCCCGACCGCATAGCCGTGTCAGGGTGTTCGGCCGGCGCGCAGCTCGCCACGCTTGTCGGTGTGACAAACGGTTCGAAACGCCATGAAGGTAAAGGTGGCTGGAAAAATGTGTCGAGCGATGTGCAGGCTGTGGTCAATATGGACGGTATCGCAACCTTTGTCTCGGAATCCAACATCGCGGACGCCCGCGAGCGCTACGAGAAAAAAGGTGTGCTTCCGGTCAATGCCCTATGGCTCGGAGGACTCTATGAGGATTCTCCTGAAAACTGGAAAGAGGCTTCGGCTCTCTTGTGGACCACACCGAAATCAGCTCCCGTATGCTTCATCAGCAGCGGACTCCCGCGCTATAGCGACGGCCGTGATTCGCTGGTGAACATCTACGATTCCCTGGGCATATATACCGAGCGCCACCGCATCCCCGTTGATGTGCATCCCTTCTGGTTTTTCCATCCGTGGATGGATTCGACTGTGGATTATGCCACGGAATTTCTCGACCGTATGTTCAAGACGGAGACTCCTCAGCTCCCGCGCCGCTATAAGGTGACGGATTTTGGTGTAGTCAGTGACAGTACCGTCGTGCAGACCGCCGCTCTCCAGGCCGTCATAGACCGTGCGGAGGCCGAGGGCGGGGGAGAGGTGGTGATTCCCGCTGGAACATTCCTTTCGGGAGCACTTTTCTTTAAACCCGGCACGCGGCTTTCTCTTGAGGAAGGAGCCGTAATCAAAGGTTCGGACAACATCAGTGATTATCCTCTCATCCCATCGCGCATGGAGGGCCGCAGTATCTATTATCACGCGGCTCTTATCAACGCTTATCACGTCGACGGTTTTGAAATTTCAGGCCCAGGAACAATCAACGGCAACGGCTACAGATTCTGGATGGAATTCTGGGACAATGTGGAGCGCGCACGTGCAGAAAATCGTCCGTGGACCAATCTTGAAGTGCGCCGTCCGAGGCTCGTTTTTCTGTGGGGCTGCGACAACGCGCGTCTCAGTGGTGTAAAGCTCATAAATTCCGCTTTCTGGACATCGCATTTCTATCGTTGTGATGACCTTATGATTGAAAACTGCGAGGTGCAGGCGCCGCGCGAACCGGTGCGTGCTCCCAGCAGCGACGCGATTGATCTTGACGGCTGTCACCGTGTCACGGTGCGCGGCTGTTATCTCAACTGCGATGATGACGGCGTCTGTCTCAAGGGTGGCAAAGGTGTCTATGCCCATAAGTCGTATGAGAACGACAGTGTGACCGACGTGCTGGTCGAGGGTTGTGTGTTCGGCCCGAATCTTCACGGAACCCTCACTCTCGGAAGCGAGTGCATCCATGCCGACGGAGTGGTGTTGCGCAACTGTAAGGTAGACAATGACTGCTCTGTGCTTCGTTTGAAAATGCGCCCAGACACCTATCAGACCTACGAGAATATCCGGGTCGAGAACGTCACAGGCCGCTTCGGAACGCTCATTGAGGTGCTTCCCTGGAAGCAGTTTTTCACTCTTGAGGGAAGCAGTGAGAAGCCTGTGGGCACCATCCGCAATGTCACAGTCAGCAACGTCAGCGGAACCTGCGGAAGCCTCGGTGTCATAGCCGCCAACGCCGGTGACAAGGTTGAGAACTTCACGATTTCCGATGTAGATGTCAAGGCAAAATCAAATGTGTTCCGCTGCAATTATCCTCAGGTCATACTTGTGGATGTCAGAGTCAACGGCAACGCTCCGGAAATACTGACAGCTGACGAGGAGATGAAAGACCGTCTCAATTTCGACGCTGTGGACCTCGACAAAGCCAATGAAAAATAAGAGCCCGCGGCCACTTGCACAGGCGCCGGATTTTTCATAACTTTGCAGTGTGATTGACATAGCGCAACATATTGAATTTCTACTTATGCACCACGACTGTGTAGTGGTGCCCGGTTTTGGCGCCTTCATGATTAACGATGAGGGCGCCCGTTACGATTTCGGCAACCGCCGTTTCCTTCCACCGTCGCGTACCATAGGGTTTAATGCCGAGGTGCGTCACAATGACGCCCTGCTTGTCGGCAGCATATCGCGCCGTGAGGGAATAAGTATTGAGACTGCCCGCGGTCGTCTTGATACCGCTATGGATTCTCTGCGCCATCAGCTTCAGCTCAGCGGAGAGGTAGCTGTCGGGAATCTCGGTATTCTTTCACGCGGACTGAGCCCTGATGCTCCGGTGTTCACACCTTCGGAATTGTCATTGCCAGGACGTCGGTTCGAGGGGCTTACACCTCTCAGTGTATTGCCTCTTGAGATGGAATCGGAGGAGGAGAACGTAGCCGCGGGCGCCGCTGCCGATGCCGACAGCATCAGGCAGATTATTTTCCCTGCCCCTCTGAAATTTGTGGCTTCGATTGTGGCCATTATGATAGGACTCGGCATACTCTATTCGACTACCAGCCTTGTCAATAGTCCACGCATGAATTTCGCATCGCTTGACACCGGCATAAGTTCACGCCTGGAGCAGACTCATTCAATCGACACCCCAGCGGTCTCGCTCGACCTTTCGCGTGAGATTATGCTGAACATCGCTCTTCCCGCAGGGGACGGATCTGGGCTCACCGCGTCCGACACACATAGAGCTGCTGTCGACCGAAAGGCAGAAGCCCCGACACTTGCTCCGCAGGCCCTTGCTGCCCCGGGCCGATATATCCTTGTGGTAGGCTCCTTCCCGAGCCGACGTGCTGCTGAGCGTCATATCGGCGCCCTCGGCGACAGTTCGCTCCGCATTGTCGAGATGGACGGTAATTTCCGCATCTATGCGGCTTCGGCCTCCAATATCAACGATGCCCGTATGCTCGCCGACACGCTCAAGGCCTCATATCCCAATGTATGGGTATGCCGCCGCTAACCATCTGTTTCCCCTCTAAACATTATTTTTATGGAATTCCATCAACTTTTGATAGAACGTAGAAGCATACGTCGGTACACATCCGAGAAGATAGATTCAGAGCATGTAAAGCTCATCCTTGAGGCCGGTCTCCTTGCCCCGACATCCAAAAGCGCCCGTGCGTGGCAGTTTGTGGTTGTGGAGGAAGAAGCCGTGCTCGCCCGTCTTGCCGAGTGTAAGCCTATGGGAGCGGCGCCGATTGCCCGCTGTCCGCTTGCCGTGGTTGTGGCGGTCGACTCGACGGCTACAGAACCCTGGATAGAGGATGCTTCAGTGGCAGCTTCCTATATGCAGCTCCAGGCTGCTGCTCTCGGACTCGGTTCGTGCTGGATTCAGATTCGTGACAGATTTACTGCCGACGGCACTCCCTCCGACGAGTTTGTCCGCGAAATCTTAGGTATTCCCGAAACTTGTCCCGTGGTTTGTATACTGACATTCGGCCATAAGGATGAGGAACGCAAGGCGCAGGATGTTGAAAAACTGAAATGGGAAAATGTCCACATTGGAAATTTCTGATTCCGGACGAAAATTATTCTGAAAAAATCTTACATTCGATATGTCGAAGCCGAAAATAGTAATGATAGGCGCCGGCAATGTCGCCTCACATCTCGCCCCGGCTCTCTCAGACGCTGGGGCGGCTGATTTTGTGCAGGTCTATAGCCGACACATAGAATCCGCACTCGAACTTGCCGCCAAACTCCCCGGAGCATCCGCCACTGCCAATCTCAATGACATTGTCGATGATGCAGATATTTATCTGTTAAGCGTGAAAGACGATGCCATAGCCGGAATTGCCGCCGCCCTTCCGAAAGGAAACGCTCTCGTGCTCCACACATCCGGTTCAGTCGGCATGGAAGCGCTCGCGCCTGCGTCGGACCGCTACGGTGTTTTTTATCCCTTGCAGACATTTTCTAAAAATGTAGATCTTGATATGCCGGCCGTGCCTCTGTTTGTTGAAGGGAATACGCCGGAGACCGAGGCTGAAATCCGTACGCTCGGCGAAAAAGTATTCAGGAAGGTATATCATGCCGACAGCGAAATCCGCAAGAAAATGCACGTTTCAGCCGTCTTTGCCTGCAATTTCACCAACCACCTTTGGACTATAGCCGAAAAGCTCCTACAGCGCGAAGGCCTCCCCTTCGATGTCCTCCGTCCGCTGCTTGAAGAGACATTGCGTAAAGCACTAGTCAATTCACCCTCAGCCTCTCAGACAGGCCCCGCCGTCCGGGGCGACGTAAACATCATCGCCTCCCACCTCGCCCAACTCTCCGACCCCGAAAAATCCCTCTACAGCACCCTCTCCGATGCCATCATGACCGAAAAATAGAAGACATTAACCATAAAAACCGTCGGGCTCTAAGTGCTCGGCGGTTTTTTATGGTTAAGATTGGTTGCTCGCAATTATTCTTCGTCGGCGAACATGGGATCCCAAGGGGGAAGGAGGGTGGGGTTTTGTTTGAGGACGGTTTTCACCTCGGGGGTGATGTATTTTTTGTTGACGACGAGGCGGAACATGTATTCGTTAAACCATTCGTCGGTCATAATAAGGTGACCGTTGTTGGCTCCGTTGCCCCAGCTGTTTTCGACGAGCCATTTGTTGGGTTTGTCGTTTGCATCGAGGTCTACAGCCACAAGTGTCATGGCGTGTGACGAGGCTGATGAGTGGGTGCGGATACGGTCCGCCTTATCCATGCCGAATTTTGTTCCGAACAGTGAATCGTAGTCGAAATTGTTTATGTCAAGGAGACCGCGCTCACGGTCGATAAATTTACCGACGTCGCATGAAAAATACATTGCGTTGTTGTCTTTGATTGACGCGATGGCCATTTTCTTGATATCCTCCATCGGCAGATTGACGTAGGTCCAGTTATAGCCGTCGTAACCATGGCGGTCAAATTCGATTTCATACAGCTTGTAATACTCGCGGGTAGGGTCGTTCATGAGCATCACGTAATCGTTTTTGAGGTCATTGCCTGCAAATGTCTTGTAGAACGACTGCGGGGTATAGGTCTCGGTGCTGATGGCTTTGCCGTCGGCGTCGCGGCGTGTCCAGGTGAATTCTGTGGGAGGTTCGCCGAGATTGAGGGCAAGCATGCGGTAGACTTCGGTCAGCATTTCCTTTTTGCGGCTGTCGAGTTTGGTTTGGCTGGCACCTTCGGCTGCGAGCTTGCGGAGTTCCAGACCGTCCTCGCGCAGACGGAGGTTGAGGAGACGGCGCATGTTTGATGTTGACTTGCTGCTGTTGGTCTCGCCCATGATTTCGATGGGCACTACACCATATTTCATAAAATTGTCGGCAATGCCGGTGTACTGGCCTCCGTCGCTGAGGGGATTTGAGAAAAGCCAGTCGACTTTGCGGTCCTCCTGCGGGAGTGATGCCGTATCGATAATTCCCTGAAGGAAAAGATTCGATTTTTCAAGCTGATCCCAGAAGAAGTTGTAGCTTTGGGAGAGCTCGAGCATAGGTAGATTGTGTTCGGCCATCATCTGTGCGCGCAATACGTTGAGGCCGGTAAATAACCAGCAGCGTCCTGACGAGCGCTGGTTGGTGATGCCCTTGCTCTTTACGCGGTGAGAGAAATGGTCGTCGAAATTGCTCTTGTTCGAGTGATTGACGGCCAATGTGTTGATGTCATTGTTGGCAATGGCATTGTGGAGGGCTTTGGCCGACGGCGATTTCTCATAGGCATTGCGGAACGCCGCAATATCCTCGCCGGAAATGCCTCCTTTTCCCACCGGATTGGCGGCAATCATTGCCGGGAATGTCAGCGAGAACGCCGCTCCGAGAACAAACAATGTTTTTTTCATGATAATGTGATGATTGGTTATAAATAGTGAAATCAGTTGACATATTATTACTTACACTGACAAAATTAGCAATAAAAAATGAGTTGCGAAATATTAATGATAAAAAAATGCAAGAAAATTTGCACAGCTCAAAATAAACCCCTAACTTTGCACACGTAAAAACCACAGCATGGTTCCTTGGCCGAGTGGTTAGGCGCCGGTCTGCAAAACCGTTTACAGCAGTTCGATTCTGCTAGGAACCTCAACCAAAACCCGCAGCAATGCGGGTTTTGTTGTTTTTGAGTAATCCAGAGGGAGATTGTTATTATATATTGTGGTTGATTAAATTTTTAAAGTAGATGGAGATACTTGTTAGAGTTTGTTTGGGGTGGTGATGAATGGAAGTGTTACGGTGAATAGTTCTTTGTCATCTGAAATTTCTATGTTTTTGTTGTGGATAGCGTATTGACAGGCGAGATTGTCAAGGCCGTGACCTGATTTCCGCACGGGCTGTCTCTTCTGAACTGGATTAGAGACGGTGATGCCTTTGTCGTGAATACGGATATTTATTACAAGATGCTTGGTCGAGGTGCAGATATTGTGTTTGATTGCGTTTTCGACGAGTAGCTGTATGCTTGATGGCAGGATGGTGGCGCCTCTGGTATCAATCTCCCTGCGGATATCTATTTCAAGATTGTCCTCGAAACGGATTTTCTCAAGAATGATATAATTTTCGACAAAAGCCATCTCTTCGTCCACACTTACTGCCGGAGCCTGGAGCGAGTCGAGCAGGTAACGGTAGACCATCGACAGTTTTTTTGCAAATAAGTTGGTGCGCTGTGCGTCCTGATATGACAAGGCTGCCAACGTATTGAGGCTATTGAAGAGAAAATGGGGATTGAGTTGCCTGCGCAGCATCATGAGCTGGAACAATGCTTTTTCTTTCTCCACCCGTTCACGTCTGATACTGAATATGAACAATTCAATCATCATGACAATCAGAAAGCTCCATGCAAACGCAGCAATGGATTTGACCATCGCCGTGTAAATATCTATGGTACTCAGCAAAAAATTCAGTAACGTGAGTATCACACAACAGACCAGCGTGGTCACTATCACGTTGACAATAAGCACATAAATTTCTTTAAATCGCGCCATTAGACGATTAATAAAAAGTATAATCAGAACATCGACCGCTCCGATTAACACGCAAACCGGATAATTTAAGGCAAGCATCCTGAAAAAATCAGGTCCGAAAGATTTCCCGCCGATGACAGTGTTCGACATACCGTTTATAATCAGCGAAATCAGCACCGCCAAAAGAAACCATACGATATATTGCTTTTTCATACCTATTATACTTATTATACCTTAGTTTATCCCGTCAATCCAATCAAGAAAATCCGTGGCCCGGTTTCTGCTCACTATGAGCTCAGTATCGGGATTATCCGCCAGATGGACACACAGGCGGCCGCCGAAAAGCCTGTTGCATCTGCCGATGGAATCAATATTGATGATGCAGTTTCTCGAAATGCGAAAGAATCGGTTGCCGTCAAGTTCCGTTTCCAGTAAATCAAGAGAGCTGTCAACGATAAATGCTTTTTTGTTGCGCAGATGAATGAAGGTGCATCTGTCCTCGACCTGAAAATATGCAATCTCAGCCACCGGAATATGGCGGTAGCTGTCGCCGGTCCTGACGAGAAAGCGCTGACGGTTTGCGCCTTTCGGCCGACACCCTTTCGCTTTGAGCAGACCTTTCTCAAAACGGTCGAGGGCTTTTGCCAATTCATCGTCCTGAACAGGTTTGAGCAGGTAATCCACTCCGTCGCCCACTTTAAAGGCTTTCAGTGCATATTCATCGTAGGCCGTAGTATAGATGACAGGTATGTTGTTTTCGATTTCGTCGAAGATTTCAAATGCCAGACCGTCGGCAAGATGGATGTCAAGAAACATTAAATCGATGTTTCCCGAAGAAATCTGAAGTTTAGCCTGTTCGATGCTGTCGCACCATCCGGCTAAAACATAGTCCGGACGTTGCAGCGACATCATGCGTTTCAGTTCCTCGTATGCCAGGCGCTCGTCCTCAATAATTAGATACTTAACCATTTGCAAGAATTATTTTTGTACAAAATTAGACAAAATATTCAGAATCTCCATTTGACTCCTCCGGCCAGCATCAGAGCGGGACGGAAGTCCTTGCTTTTGTGCTCCTCGCCAAAGGCTTTAAAAAACGCCTTTAGCGAGCGGTCGGTCTCGCAGACCGAGCGGGCCCAGTTTCCTCCGATATTTGCAAAAAGGCATGTCGATTCGTTGAGGCGGAGGATGGGAGAGATGTAAGACCTCACCATGAGCTGGGAATATATCTTTGAGTTCCGGCGCACCGCGCTTATGCCCGACATCTCGACGGCATATAAATCCAGTTTAAACATTTTACCGAATCGTGTAGACGCTTTGACCGAAAGCGCATCGGCCATGCTGATGTTGAATCTGAAACGCCCGTCGCGATGCCATCCGAGGTAAAGCGTCGGCATCAGCATGGGTATGCCATAGGCATTTGTCAAGGCGAGTCCTCCTCCCAGATCGAGATTGTCGTTTATATGGCAGACGAAGCCAAGACCTCCGTTGCCGAGCATACACCTGAACGAAACGCCGACGAGCGGCGAAAAAATACCGCCTCCGGCGCTGATTAGCATGTCCCATTTCTCAGACAGCGGCCGCAGGTGGCTGAATGTGATACCGAGATTGATTATCTTGTCATCGTTTATCTCGGCCGCCTCACCTCTGTTATCCATATTGGCATAATCGGCATAGACGTTTGCGCGCCAGTTTTTGGACAGTGCGAAATTATATGTAAACGAAACCTTCTCAAAATCTCCGCTCCCATATCTGTTCCCTAAATAATCCCGGAGTTCGCTGCGGGCTACGGTTTCATATTTTATCAGTCCCTGACAATAGGAGAGATGGCTCATCAAAAATGTCAGAGCCACGGTGAGCAATACGGAAATTTTTTTCATTGAAAAAACGGATAATAGATTGATACAAACTGTCATTCCGAAGGTGATTGCACGGCAGGCATATCTCCCTCATGACATTGCAAAATTAGCTACAGACTGCCTCGGGCCATAGTATATTCCTACCATTGGAATTAATTTGTGTCTGAATGGAATTATTCCGTTTATGAATGGCGGATTGCACTTTTTTGCGTATCTTTGTAGGAAATAGAGATACCATACTTACAACTGAATAACCTTTCCGATAAATCCAAATGAAACTTAAATCTGTTTTACTCGGGATTGTAGCCACGCTCTTGGGCCACAATTCCATCAGTGCGACCTCTTCTGTGACCGATCCGCGTGAGCTGGTGATATATCAGGTCATGCTCGCTTCGTTTCAGCATGCTCCTGACGGAGCTCCGGGCTATACGGCCATGTGGGGGCCCGACGATGCACTGAAAAGCGGCAATCTCCGCGGCGTCATCAACGCACTCGACCATATAAGGGAGCTCGGCGCCAACGCCCTGTGGATAACCCCGATTTTCGACAGTTCGAAAGCCACCGGTGGCGAGAAACTCCAGGCTACCGGTTATTTCACAAACAATTATTTTGCCATAGACCCTCACTTCGGCACAGAGGCCGATTTACGCGAGCTTGTGGACGAGGCTCACAAACGTGGAATCCATGTGATTCTCGACGGTGTGTTCGGGCATCACGGTGGCGTCGACTCTCCGTCGCCTCAGGGACATGAAATCAAAAGCGAATGGGTGCTGAGCGACCGTGGCGAAATCGGCGGCAAGGGCAATGTGGTCTATCCGGCTTCGCTCGACTATTTCAAGGATGTCGCAACATACTGGATTGACAACTTCGATATTGACGGCTGGCGTCTTGATCAGGCATATCAGGCTCTTCAGGGCGGACATAATTACTGGAATGAAATAACTCTCGCAGTCGACTCGCTGACTTCCGCACGCAAGGCTCGCGGCGAAAAATGGGGCACGCTCGGCTATATGGTCGGCGAGGATTGGGGAACGGCCGCTGTCATCAACAACGGCGTATATAAGGACGGCGGTCTGAAAAGCGCATTTGATTTCGACGGCAAAATCCGCATCAGCGGCGCCATGCAGGAACTCGGCTCCGAAGGACTCGAAAACGGCTGGGACGACGTAATCACCGTGTTGTCGCCGCCCACATCACGCGGCTATCTCAATGACTCAGTGATGCCGAATCTCTTCCTGTCGAATCACGACGGCTATCGTCTCGCCGACCATTTCAATCCCAAGGATTCCCTTTTCTACCGCAAGCTGATGACCCGCCATGCGATACTCGCGGCCTATTCCGGTCCCGTCACTCTCTACTACGGTGACGAGTATGCTGACCTCAGCCGTCACTCCACCGGCGCTCAGAAAGACAATATAGCGCGTACTACCGGCCATCTCTCGCCCCGCAATCCCGGTGAGAAGGCTTTAAAAGACTATATCGCCGCCGCGATGAAATTTCGCCACGCTAATCCTGCCATGTGGCGCGGAGAGGCGCAGTTCTACACATTCAAGGCGGAACCGGATGGCAATGTGCTGGTCGTGCTGAAAAAGGACAAGGAGACAGGCAATGAAATCGCCGTCATTTTCAGCGACGCTGACACGACGGTACCTCTTGCCGATTCAAAAAAGAGTGTCAGGGTCAAGGCCTGGATGCCGGAATTTGTGAAACTTAAATAAGCTGCTGAATATAATATTTTCGAGAGGTATAAATGTAGGACGGAGGCCGTAAAAATCTTGGATATTTTTTTACGGCCTCCGTTTTTATTCTGTCCGGGTCTTTCACTCGTGTTTATGTTGCGCGGCTTTGTTCTGCTTGATTCTCAGACGGTCAAATCCGTTGCCATAGACGCTCCTGACGGTTGATGTCGTGACATAGGCGTGCTCGTCGACTTCGTGGACTATCCGGTAGATGTCGACCACATTCCACTGGCGGCACCACACGAGCATCAGTTTTTTCTCATTTCCGGTCCAGTAGCCCTGCGCGTCCCACACGGTAGCGCCGCGTCCGGTCTCATGAGTGATTCGGTAGGCAATCTCGTTCCATTTTTCAGAGAGTATTATAAACTGTATTGTCTGCTTGCCCTGGGCTATATACTTGTCCGCGAGCCATGAATATATCAGGATGCAGAGGAGCCCGAAGAGTATCGTCTGCGTGCGTGCCTGAATCCGCACCTCCATATCGCCGTCAAATGGCAGGAAGAAGGAGAGTGCCACAATTGACACGTCTATTATCATCATGACACGCCCCATGCTGACATTGCTTGTGTGTTCCATGATGGCGGCTACGATGTCGGTACCCCCCGTGGTGCCGTGATGACTGTAATATATACCTATTCCGAGGCCGAGCAGAACCGCGCCCATCAGCACGCTCATCGGTGCGCTCGTCACGATAGGGGGATGCGATGTGAAATATCCCTCGACAGCGCCTATGAGCATCGATAGCACTGTGGTTCCGAAAATGGTGCGCAACACGAAGCCTTTGCCGAGATATTTGTAACCGCACAGGAGAAGAAGTATGTTAGTGCCGTACATTACGACCGCTACGGGGAGCAGACCGCCCGTTGCATAATAGACAAGGGTACTGAAGCCGGCCATACCTCCGATGACTATATGATGGGGGAGAATAAAGACCGTGAAGCCTATTGCGTAGATGACTATTCCGACGACAATAGCCGCCCAGTCGCGGAGACCGTTGCCTATAGCCGCCTTTCTGGGTTGTGGTGTGGTGCCTGATGATTCCATTGCTTGATGATAATGAAGATTCGCGGCAAAGTTACGCAATATTTTTCATGGCGGAATTGCATCTCAAAGCATTTCTTGAAGAAATTTAACAGAATATTCCCGAACCATAGTCCCTCAGAGGCGTTTTTAGGATATAACGAATCAAAAAACTCAAAACTATGATTTATACACTTCCTGATTTACCGTATGCGAATGACGCACTCGCGCCGTCCATCTCTAAAGAGACGATAGACTATCACTATGGCAAACATGAAAAGACATATATTGATAATCTAAACCGTCTTATAAAGGACACAAAATATGAGGATATGGAGCTTGAAGAGATTATCACTTCCTCATCGGGAGCCCTCTTCAACAACGCTTCTCAGGCGTGGAACCATATATTTTATTTCTTCACTTTCTCTCCCGATGGCGCGCATGAGCCCGACGGACATCTCCGCAAGGCTATCGACGAGCAGTTTGGCTCATTCGAGCAGTTCAAGAAAGAATTTGAAGATGCCGGCGCCTCTATTTTCGGTTCAGGATGGGTATGGCTGTCGAAAGACAAAGACGGCAAACTTTTCATAACCCAGGCTTCAAACGCCGCCAACCCTCTCTGTGAGGGCCTGACACCGCTGCTGGTGTTCGATGTGTGGGAACACGCCTACTATCTCGACTACCGCAACCGACGTCTCGACGCTCTCAAGGAACTTTGGAAAATTGTCGACTGGGACATTGTGGCGAGCCGATATATCTGAGAAAAATGATTTAAGGTTTAAAGATACATAGGAACATTACTGAATGAATAGCACTAAATAAGCATAATGTGATGAATGGAGAGAGAGGCAGTCGTGAGACCCCCTCTCTTTTTTATGTCCATACGCCGGATTTACTGACAAAATAAGGGATTAAAGGTAAATATTCACGAAATTTGTGTAACTCCGGTCCGGTTTCCGGATATTAACTTTGCAGTATGCTGCGGGGCGAGAGATTGTCCGCTCCCGACGGCGGCAGAATTTATTTAAAGGATTGAATATTATGGAGAATATCAGATTGAGAAATGGCGTCGTGATGCCTCAGGTGGGCTATGGCGTCTATCAGGTCGACCCGGCCGAGTGTGAACGTTGCGTAAGCGATGCCCTCGCTGTCGGCTACCGCATGATTGACACGGCTCAGGCCTACCACAATGAGGAGGGTGTCGGAGCGGCTGTCCGCAAGAGTGGCATAGCGAGGGATGAACTCTTCCTTGTGTCGAAGATATGGATTTCAAACTATGGCTATGACAAGGCTAAGGCTTCAATCGACGAGAGCCTCCGTCGCCTTGACACGGACTACATCGACCTTATGCTGCTTCATCAGCCTTTCTGCGACCGCTATGGAGCATATCGCGCTCTCGAAGCGGCCTACAAGGAAGGGAAGGTGAGGGCCATTGGTGTCAGCAATTTCTATCCCGATCATCTGATTGACCTTGCGAATAATGTTGAGATTCCTCCTATGGTGAATCAGGTCGAGACCCATGTGTTCGACCAGCAGAAAGAGGCACGGAAATACATGGAGGAACTCGACTGCCGGATTATGTCGTGGGGACCTCTTGCCGAAGGCCGGAATAATTTCTTCACCAATTCAGTGCTTGAGGAAATCGGAAAGAGATACGGTAAATCAGTGGCTCAGGTGGCTTTGCGCTGGCTTGTGCAGAGCGGTGTGATTATTATACCGAAGTCAGTGCATATCGAGCGTATGAAACAGAATCTCGACATCTTTGATTTCACACTCTCGGCTGATGAGATGGCTGAAATCAGTCGCCTCGACACAGGCAAGAGCCTTTTTTTCGACCATCATGACCCGGAAGTGGTCAAGATGTTTATGGGTTGGCGTTGACTTTATCAGCAGATATGAAAAACCGGCACAGGCGAAAAAAGCGTCTGTGCCGGTTTTTCATCATGTGGATGATGAAATCTCGTCAGATCTGCAGGTGCATGGGAAGGCAGCGTGTCAGATACTCGCGGGCGGTGCTCCAGGGTGTATAGATGATGGAGCGTCCAGGTATCAGGGTGACCGGCTTTTCATTCAGGTCCGTGCGCACATAGTAGTTGCCCGTGTCTGATTTGAAAAGAATCATCTGAAGATTCGCGGCCATCGGGATGACGTAGAAATCTCTCCAGTGCAACCCTACGGTGTCGAAATAGTTCGTCATGTAATAGCATCCGGGGAGGTGCATCAGTGCGAAGAGGGGCATAAGTGTCTCGGCGTGGCCGAAACGGAGCATTACGCTATACGGATTCTTGCCTGCGGCGGCGCTGTCCATTGTCTCGATAAGCTCCGTCAGCAGCTTGACGGCAAGTTCCGGTGCGCTTGCCGAAAGAGTAGATGCCGAATGTGTGAGGTAGTGGTGCAGATTTTCCACGCTCCAGAGCGCGTTGATTTCATTTCTGCTGAAATATTTCTGCAAATCGAGACCTATTGACATTGCCGAGCATCCGGCGAGAACCTTGTAGATATTGAGGCTGACATCCCGGGCCTCGTCGCCATCAAAGGGATAATTCTTGCCCAAGGCCCTTTCAGCCACCGCTACCGGCACTTTGGCGTTGAAATAGTCATCATATATCTTGTGCCACTCTTCGCCGGCCATATAAGCCTTATACTCCTCGTCGTCAGTCCAAGGGCGCACGAGCGGAGAGTTCTGGCGTCCTGACGAAGTGTAGATTTCAATTTTGTTGTTGAGACGGGTGAGCTGATGGGTGAACTCGTCCATCGACATTACGCAGCGGGGAACGTAGGAGGAGATGGCGTTGATTTTCCTGTTCACAAACAATTCCGAGAAAGCCATGTGAGCTCTTGAGGCTATGGCTCGCTGTTCGGCCATGCCGAGGGAGTCGAGCGCGCCCCAGCGCCCTGCTGTGCGGGCCACCACGAGATTGCATATCTCTATGAGCTCACGTCCCATCGGAGTGATGGTGTGAAGCGAATCCGCCTTGTGGAGCGTGCGGAGGAGCGAAGTGGTATATTTCGACGACGACAGGAAGCGCGCGCCATGACGTCCCACATGGTTGATATATACCGGCGTGAGCGAATCGGGATAGGCAAGCTCGCTGACCGACCTGTCGGGATAAGGGATTGCCGAACCCTGACACTCGATAAAGGTGTAGTCAGTGGTGGTAGGGTCGATGGCTTTTGTGGCAAACACCGCCGATACCGACAGCGAAAGCAGAAAAAATAGTCGCTTCATTGTGAAAGATGATACTTTTTATTAGTTTTGCACGTCTCAACAACAAATATCAGAAAACGTGGATACAGATTATAAGCAGCTGATTTCAGAAAACCGTTTCGAAGAGGCCCTGCAAGTGCTCGACGCCCTGCTTGACGCGTCACCCGAAGATGATTCGCTCCTCTTTGCCCGCGGCAAGCTCCGCTGGCGTATCGGGGACCGTCAGGGTGCTACGGGCGATTATGCGAAAGCCGCCATCATAAACCCGCAGAGTCCTGCGTCGAAGGCGCTGGAACATGCGCGGGACATAGCCGACTTCTTTAATCCGGATCTATATAATCCCTGAGATTCAGCCCACAGGCTCAATCCGCTCATAAATTGAACGTCCGGACTGCAACTGCGGTTCGCTCTGCGGGCGCTCATTCTTTCTCGGAAAGCTCAAGCCAGCGCATCTCCTTCTCGTCGAGAATCTCTTTCAGTTCGCTGTAGCGCTTGGCTTTTTCGGCTATGGTGTCAATCTCCGAACCGGAATTGAACAGAGCCTCAAGAGCGTTTTTCTCCTCGGTGAGCTCGTCGATTTCCTTTGTCAGTGCCTCAAGCTCCTTCCGCTCCTTGAACGACAGTTTCTGCGGACGGTTATTCTCGCGCCTCTGCTGCGACTGTTGCGCCTGCTGCTGGGCTGGTTTTGTGGCGGCCTGCTGAGCGGCTTTCTGCTCTTTCAGATATGCGCGGTAGTCGCTGTAGTTGCCTGGGAAATCCTTGATGACGCCATTGCCTTCCATCACAAACAGATGGTCAACGATTGAATCGAGGAAGAAGCGGTCGTGGGAAATCACTATGACGCACCCCTTGAACTCCCTGAGATAATCCTCAAGGATTCCGAGAGTCATGATGTCGAGGTCGTTGGTAGGCTCGTCGAGAATCAGGAAGTTGGGCTGGGTGATAAGTACGGCCGCGAGGTTCAGACGACGCATCTCGCCTCCGCTGAGTGTCGATATATATTTCTGCTGGTCAGCAGGAGAGAAGAGGAAACGGTTCAGGAACTGCATGGGGGAGTAGTGGGCCGTGCCGTTGATTACCACGTCCTCCGTAATATCCGTGATGGCGTCGATTACCTTCTTGCCCGGCGGGAGTTTGAGGCCTTCCTGCGAATAATATCCGAAGCGAACTGTCTCACCTACGTTCCACTCTCCGCTGTCGGGAGCCACAAGTCCCTGGAGCATCTTGACAAAGGTGGATTTGCCCACGCCGTTGCCGCCGATGATGCCGAGTTTCTCATAGCGGGAGAAAGTATAGGTGAAGTCATCGAGAATCACCTTGTCGCCGAAACGCTTCGATATACCCTCGGCCTCGAAAATTTTGGAGCCGATATATGATGACTTGATTTCAGTCGGGTCAATCTGATTTTCGGTATAATTCGCACGCGAGCGCTCCTTCAGGTCATAGAAAGCATTGATGCGGTAGCGTGCTTTGCCTGCGCGGGCCTGCGGCTGACGGCGCATCCACTCCTGCTCCTTGCGCAGCAGATTCTTTACCTTTGCGAGTTCGCCGGTCAGGGCTTCGATACGCTCCGCGCGGCGGCGCAGATAGAGGTCGAAATTTCCTTCGTAGGTAAAAATCTGCTGCATGTCGATTTCGATAATCTTGTTGCAGACGCGGTCGAGGAAATATCGGTCGTGCGTCACCATGAGCAGTGTCACCCTCTGTCGGGTGAGGTAGTTTTCGAGCCATTCCACCGAGTTGAGGTCAAGGTGGTTGGTGGGCTCGTCGAGAATCAGCAGATCAGGATTGCCGAGCAGCACCTGCGCAAGCGCCACACGTTTTATCTGTCCGCCCGAGAGGTGGTCGACCTCCTGCGCGGGATTATCTATGCCGAGCTGGAAGAGCATCTGCCTGATGCGGTCCTCGTGGCCCCATTCCTCATGTTCCTCCGGCTTGACAGTGGCCAGAAGGTTGTCGAGTATCGATTTGCCGGGTTCAAATTCGGGCATCTGCGCGAGAAAACCTACGCGCAGGCCGTTTCTGAACGTCACCGAACCGCTGTCAGGAGCCTCGGCTCCCGACAGGATTCGCAGCAGTGTCGATTTGCCTGTGCCGTTTTTGGCAATCAGTCCTATTTTGTCGCCCTCGTTGACACCGAAAGTCACCGAGTCGAAAAGCATACGGTCGCCGTAGCTTTTGGTCAGGTCCTCTACTTGCAGATAGGGTTTCATAGGTCGAGACAGGCGTCGAGGGCTTCAGTGATTGCTTTGCGGTCGAGATTCTGTCCGATAAAGACGAGTTTTATCATGCGGTCGCCATAGTCAGCATCCCAGTCACGCAGGATTGACGGATCCTGTTCGACGAGCTCCTTAAGTTCATCCTCCGGGGCAGTTGCAAACCACATTCCGGCTTCCCTCAACTGTTTCTGACGACCGGCAGTCTCGAAAAGATATGACATGTCGGGGTTATTACCGAAATAGCAGATACCCTTGGAGCGGATGATGTTTTTCGGCCATTTGTTGGCTGCGAAGTAGTCGAATTTGTTAAGGTCGAAACCAGGACGGCGGAAATATACGAAGGTGCCTATGCCGTATTCCTCGGCCTCTCCTTCACCGTCGTGGTGATGATGGTGGTGGTGACAGCCGCATGTGCACCCCTCGCCGTGTTCATGATGATGTCCGTGATGGTGCTCATGCCCGTCATCGTCGTCATCATCATCGTCGTCGTCATTATGGTGATGATGGTGATGGCAATGCTCCTCTTCGTCCTCGTCGTGGTGATGGGGGTGATGCTCGTGTTCATGCTCTTCCTCCTCGATTTCGTCGATAGGCTTTTCGATTTCCTGCACCCAGGCGGCGGAAGTGGCCACTTTATTGAAATTGAAGAGATGGGTATTGATGATACTTTCGATATCCACATCGGCATAATCGCACTCGATTATGCGGGCTCCAGGATTGAGAGCATTGATAATGGTGCGGATTTTTCCTTTCTCCTTCTCCGTTACCTCCGAAATCTTGTTGAGAATGACGATGTTGCAGAACTCAATCTGCTGGATGACGAGATTGGCTATATCCTCTTCGTCGTGCTCCTTACCGGTGAGGTCCTCGCCGCAGTTGAATTCATCCTGCATGCGGAGAGCGTCGACCACAGTCACAATACAGTCGAGGCGGGGAGTACCGTTCTTGAGAAATTCGTCGCCCATCTGAGGAATAGAGCAGATTGTCTGGGCGATAGGAGCCGGCTCGCAGATACCGCTGGCCTCTATTACGATATAATCGAATTTTCCCATTGCCATTATATCCTCAATCTGCTTCACGAGGTCGAGTTTGAGCGTGCAGCAGATGCAGCCGTTCTGCAGGGCCACGAGTGAATCGTCTTTCGTGTCCACAACGCCTCCGCGCTGTATGAGGTCGGCGTCGATGTTGACCTCGCCTATATCGTTGACGATAACCGCGAAACGGATGCCGCGCTCATTGGTGAGGATGTGGTTTACAAGCGTGGTCTTGCCACTGCCGAGATAGCCTGTGAGAAGAAGTATGGGGGTTGACATATATCTATGCTGATTTTAAGATTATTGTTTTCATTGATGATTATAAAGCCGTTCACCAGTCTATCCTGACCGCCACACCGCGGATGTCGGCGGGGATGGGAGGGTTGAGTTTGGTAAGACTGATGTAGCCGCCGCTTATGGCCGGATAGCGTTGCAGAAGCGCTTTGCGGATGCGCCCTACGGCGTGTTCGAGGAGCTTGGAGGGCACTGCCATCTCCTGCCGGATGATTTCGACGGCTTCCGCGTAGTTGAGGGTATCGTCCACGTCGTCGCTCTCCATGGCCTTTTCAATCGGGTATCTGAGATGGACGTTGAGCTCGAAGTAGTTTCCGCTCTCAAGCTCCTCCTTGAAAACGCCGTGACGCGCGAAAAGTTTCAGTCCGTTTATTTCAATTGTAGCTTGCATATCGGCTCCGTCAGTTAGTTCCACGAGAAATTGCTGCCGCGTCTGAAATGGCCTTTTATGCGGTAATATAAGTTATATATCGGTTCGAATGTCATGAACCACGGTACAGTCAGCAGCAGCGGGCGCGAACCGAGGGCGCGTGAGGTCTTGCGCCAGGTAAACATCAGGGTGATGCACATGGCGAGCCATATCACGCATCCGGCAATCATCGGAATAATCGAGGGGAGGCCGACGATTGACAGTGTGATGGTAGCGGCGCCCATCAGCCACCAGGCGAGGGAACAGCTTCCGAAAAACACTCTTGACCATGTGCGCAGCCACTTCGCTGTGTAGCCGTAGCGCAGTTTCATTGTCTTGTGGATGGCCTGGGGGGTGGGTTCAAGCACTTCTACAATCGACGCGGTCGACAGCTCGATGGCCGTGTTGTGGCGGTTGGCCACTTCGTTGATGAAGAGGTCATCGTCGCCGAACTTGAGATTGAGTCTGCGCGAAAATCCCTTGTTCTTGAAAAATACCGATCTGCGGTAGGCGAGGTTGAAGCAATTGCCGCGGTAGGGACGTCCGGCTATTGCCCACGAGAGATATTCCACCGCCGTCCTCACGCTGTCGAAGGAGTGCAGGCGCTTCCAGGGATTTCTTACATCGTCGGGGATGAGGGCTGTGGCATAGCCTATGACAATCTCTTTGCCTGAGATAAAATGACGCGCCATGCTTTTCAGCCAGCCTTTCGACTCGATGCGGCAATTGCCGGTGGTCAGTATAACCACCTCATAGCGGGCGGCCTTGATGCCGAGGGTGATTGCAAGTTTCTTCCGCGAAAGCGAGCGCGAATCTAGCGGAGTAAAGGTCATGTAGAGATTCGGATACTGACGTTCAAGGCGTGCGATGACATCTTTTGTCGACAAGACAGCGCCGTCGTTGACAACTATAACCTCGAATCGCGCCTGATAGTCCTGTTCAAGTATCTGAAGCAGCAGAGTCTCGAGATTTTCCGCATCATCCTCGGAATAGACAATTACGGAGACCGACGGATAGGCATCGGCTTCGGTCGGGAAAGGGGCGGCGTCATCGTCCCGGACTCTCGCACTGACAGAAGCTATGTAATGCCGGAAACCGAGAAGAAGATACAGCGCTGTTACAACGATAATCGAGAGGAGGAATATTATAGCCGGTGTAAACTCTATTTCAAACATCTTTCAAAGAGTGTCTAAGAGATTGTCTAAATGTATCTATGCAGGTGGGCGGAGATGTTGCCGCCTGACAAATCAAAATGCAAATTTACGAAATCCCGACGAAAATATCCCGTGTCTCATACAATAATTTGTCTGCCTTAGCGAATTTTTCGCCCGAAATAATATGTATTCCACGTGTCTTTCGCGTAGCCATCGTTCAGCACTTTGAAGCTGCCCGCGCTTGCATCGGGGACTTTGCGCCCGTCGAAATACACGTTCCATGTGTCGCGGGCATAACCGTCCTTGAGCACTCTGAAACTTCCGGCACTCGCGTCGGCTATCTTCTTGCCGTCGAAATAAACGTTCCACGTGTCTTTTGAGTATCCGTTTTTCATCACAGTGAAGCTGCCGGAGGTCGCATCGGGAATTTTCCGTCCGTCAAGATACACACTCCACGCGTCCCTGGCATAGCCCCCGGAGAGTACGGTAAAGGTTGAGCTGGTGGCACCTTCGATTTTCACCCCGCAGTAATAGACCGACCAGGGGTCTTTGGCATAGCCGTCGCTAAGGATTCTGAATCCGGTGGAAGTGGCGCCCTTGACAGCTTTGCCATCGAAAAACACACCGTTGCGGTCCACAAAATAAGTTGGGCGGCGATGGTGACGGCGCCCGTCGTCGCGGTGTTCATGCCTTTCGCGGTTATTGTCGTGCCTGTGTCGGTTGTCGGCGTCAATACTACCCGCTATAGCGAGAGTCATGACAAGGAGGAGTAAAAACCTGCGCATAGTGATGAAGTTTTTAAGTTATCTATATGTATATAGATTTCACTTTGCCCGCAAGGTTTAGGGCGGAGGATGATAACAAATGTTAAACCGGTAATTTCAGGCAGCCTCTCAGTTTCCGGCTGTTGCGATAATCATGCGCGACTGGTCGAAATATTTCCGGGCCATCTGCGCGAGGATTTCCGGAGTGAGTGTGCGCGCAAGTCGTTCCTGCTGCTCGAAATAGTCGTCGGGCGTATTTGCGAATACATGTGTCTGCATGTAGTCCATGCGGCTGAACGGCGTGTCGAGTATGGTGGCGAGATTCGACAGCTGGAATTTGGACAGGCGGCGGATTTCATCGTCGGTATAGCTTGCGGGGTCTTTCATCTTCTCAAGTTCGTCGCAGATGAGACGGATTACCTCTTCCTTGGTCGAACTGTCGGTCTGTGTGGTGATAGTGATGAAGCTCTGACGGCTGTAGCCGAGAAGGACGGCAGATATGCCGTAGGTCAGCCCTTTGTCCTCGCGGATGTTGAGCATCAGGCGGCTTCCGAAATAGCCGCCGAGTGCCATGACTGCCAGTCGTAGCGGCACGAAATCGGCACTGCTTCTCCCGACTGCCGGTATCATTATTTTGACGGCGCTCTGCTGGGCATGTTCGCGGATTATATTGGTGCGCATTTCTTCAGATGCTATAGGGTCGAAATCAATTGTCCCGATTTCGATACCCTTGCGGGCCGGGAATCTTGAAAAAATCTTGTTGAGCGATTCAATCATCCCCTCTGTGATATTGCCGGAGAAGAAAATGTGTATATCTTTCGGATCGAGGCGCGAATAGTGGAAGGTCGACAGCTCCTCCGAGGTAATCGAGCGGATTTCAACTGCTTTTTCAGAGCGTGCGAGGGGATTCTCACGGCCAAAAGCCAGAGGTCTTATGGCTTCGTCGGCGATGACCGACACTTTCTCATGCTCGATTTCGATGCGAGAGGCCTGACGCTGGAGTATCTTTGCAGTGGCCTCCTGCGGGAAAGTTGGAGTCAGTATCATTTCGGCGAGCACCGGCAGCAGGTCGTCGAAGCGGTCGTTGAGGCTCGACAGGGTGACGGATGTGTAGTGGGTCGAAACCGACGTGTTGACCCATGCTCCGTTGTATTCGAGTATATTTGCTATTTCTTCGCCGTTCTGACGGGTGGTACCCTCAATCAGAACCATGCCGGCGCATGCGGCAAGACCGGGTTTGGGCGACTCTGCCTCTCCGCCTGGGAGCGCGACGGTTAGACGGCTGACTTCTATTTCGCTTCCACTTTCAATATGTACATTGATGCCGTTTGGCAGTCTGTAGCTTTTGGCGGGAGAGAGGGTGAGCGAACCAAAATTATATACCTCGGGGGCGATGGAACGGTTCATAGGATTGCAGATATTGATGTTTCGTGATTCAGATTCGCATTTGAGATTGATTATAATCCGAATCCGGGATTATTGCTTGAAAATCGAGTCGAGCTTCTGCTCGATAAGAGAATTGAGGACGGCTTTGCGGGCTTCGTCGGGATCCGGCTCGGAAGAGGAGGATTGTGAGGAGCCGACTGTGGCTATTGTCTTTTTCGGATTCTTTGCAGGTTGCGGAGCCGGCCTGTTTTTATCCGCTGTCCCCGTTGTCTTGGCCACGGTGGAAGCCGGGGCTGGAGAAGCCGTCTTTGTTTCGGTCTCGGCTTTCTGCGGAAGCGATTTGACGGGTGTCATCTTAAACGGGGCATCCGAATCGGCATTATTTCCTCTGCCGATGTTTTCTGCCGGTACGGTCGGAGCAGCTGCCGGACGCGCGGGCTTTTCTGGAGCGAGAGGTGTAATCATCGCGCGATATTTCTCGACATAGCCCGCACCGGCAAATGTGCGTTTGTAGTAGTCGTCGGAAATATTGCTGACAATCACGCCCTTTGATGCCGACGAATGTATCATCTTTCCGTCGCCCACGTAGATGCCTACGTGCGACACCTTGTTTTTCGAGCCGGATGTTGCGAAGAAAATCAGGTCGCCCGGCATAAGCATGTCTTTGCCAAGCGGAGAGCAGTAGGCGGATTGTGCGGCCGAGTTGCGCGGAAGTTTGATGTCGAGTGCGCTTTTGTAGACATTCAGCACCAGACCCGAACAGTCGACACCCCTCTTGTCCTCGCCACCATATTTATACGGTGTGCCTATCCATTTTTTCGCCTCCGCGAGCAGTGCGTGCGACTGCGGAGGCAGGGATTTCGGTACTTCAAAATGGCGCGTGTCATGACTTCCCACGTCGCCGACCTTACCGGTACGGTGAACGGTGGCAGTGTTTTTCATGCTGCCGCATGACACGAGAAGTGACGCAATGGCAGCCGCTATGAGCAATATAGGTGACTTTTTCGGCATCATATCGCAAAGTTACAATAAAAATATGACAGTTGGCTTTTAACAAATGCTTATAATTTGTCCCAAAGCGGTAAATATATCTTAAACGCCGCTGAGTAGCTCTTAATTTATTTTAAACCCGTGAATTTTGTGCTCCTGCCGATGTAACATCGCATGGTTTTTGCCGTCTAATAGTTGAACGCAGCAGACGCAGTGCTTCGAAATTCATCTGAATTTAATCACATATACCTATTTATAAAGAACAATGAAATTAACAGGAAAAATCGTCTTGCTGGCTGCCGGAACAGCTATCGTCAGCTCGGCAGTAACAGCCTTCGCTGTCCAGCGCTCACTTTTCAACGAAGATGCGGCCAAAAGCTATACCGAGCTTTTTGACTCCGGTTCTGCTTCTACAGGTTCCGTCCGCAAAGTATCGCAGCTTCCTGCAAATCCGTCTGATTTCACCACTGCCGCCGAGAGCACAATCAACGGTGTGGTGTCAATCAAGAGCTATGTCACACCACGCGGCTACGACCGGTCGGGTGGAAACGGCGGAGGGTTCTTCGACGACCCCTTCTTCGAGTATTTCTTCGGCAATCCCGGCGGCAACCGCCGCAGTCAGCCACGTCAGGAGCAGCAACAGCCCCGCAAGCAGCAGCCTGCCGGTCTTGGTTCAGGTGTTGTTATCAGTTCCGACGGCTATATAGTCACCAACAACCATGTGATTGACGAGGCCGAGCGCCTTGAGGTGACTCTCAACGACAACCGTACTTTCGACGCCACCGTGGTAGGCGCCGACCCCACGACTGACCTGGCGCTCATAAAAATCGATGCCAAGGATCTCCATGTCATCCCGATGGGCGACAGCGAGGCTCTCAAGGTCGGTGAATGGGTGCTCGCCGTCGGTAATCCCTTCGGATTCACTTCTACCGTGACCACCGGTATCGTCTCCGCCAAGGGACGCAGCATCGGTTCGCAGAATCATGGCCGTATGGGTATCGAATCATATATTCAGACTGACGCCGCCGTCAATCCCGGCAATTCGGGTGGCGCGCTTGTGAACCTCGCCGGTGAGCTTATCGGTATCAACACCGCCATCTACAGCCAGACCGGTAACTATGCCGGCTACTCTTTCGCCATCCCGACTTCAATCGTGAAGAAAATCATGAGCGACCTCCGTCAGTACGGCACTGTGCAGCGTGCGGTTCTCGGTGTAGGAATCTCTGACCTCACCAACGAGATTGCCAAGGAAAACAATATCACTGCCGTGACCAAAGGTGTATATGTCGGCGAAGTCAGCGACCGCAGCTCAGCCAAGGAAGCAGGCCTTCAGAAAAACGACGTCATCATCAAAATCAACGACGTACCCACCGACAACAGCGCCCAGCTCCAGGAGCAGGTTGCCAAGTACCGCCCCGGCGACAAAATCAAGGTGATCTATGTCCGCGACAACAAGACTCAGTCTGTCGACGTAACTCTCCGCAATCCGCAGGGCAACATGGACGTGACCAAAGCAGGCGACATCACCGACCTCGGCTGCGCTTTCCGTAAAGTCGATGAGTCAACTCTCCGCCAGCTCGGACTCAGCAACGGTGTTAAGGTGACAGGTCTCTCTGCCGGACGTTTCCGCGAGGCTGGTGTCAAGGAAGGTTTCATCATCTACTCCATCAACGACAGCCGCGTATCCTCTCCCGACGATGTGGAGAAAATCTACAAAGCCATCATGAAGGGTAGCGCCGACGAGAAAGTCATGATTCTCCGCGGTGTATATCCCACCGGCAAGCGCGGAATCTACGCTGTCGACCTCTCCTCGGCCGAGTAAATCGCCCCTGCGGGAAATTAACCACTGTCAACTCGAAAACAGCATATTCACTATTCTCCTCTCTTTTGTAATTATCCATATCCATAGACGTGAGCGTGTCGCGGGAAGAAATATCCCGGGGCACGCTTTTTTATGCTGTAGCGGTATTGCTCTTCCTGGGTTCAGAATGGCTATTTCTGTGGTTTGCTGTGCCATGACCATGACAAATGTAGGGCCATCGCATGCGGTGGCCTCCCATACCGGACATCCGATAAAACACAACCGCGGGACCTGCATGAATCGGCAGGTCCCGCGGCATTTTACCTATTGTCGTGATTTATAAATAAAGCTGATGAATCAGTCTACCTTGTAGACATTCACTTCCTCAGGCTTGAAATTGGCGATAAAGTCGGCATGCTTGGCGACTTCTGCTTCCGCAAAGTTTGTGTAGACCTCAAGTGAGCGCTTGAAGCTGTCGTTGCGGTTGGCATCCTGAAGAAGAAGGTAGGACATCACGATGACACCGGCCATCTCTACGAGGCGGCGCGCCATGAAATCACCGTAGGCAGAATCGTCGACGGCGGTCACAGCCTCTACAGCCTTGGCATAGCGCTCGGTCATGGCTTCAAGACGGGTCTTGATAGCCTGAAGCTCGGGCTTGTATTCCTCGGCATTGTACTCGTTGATGAGATTGAGATATGTGCCGGTGGTGACGTGGCGGATTGCAGCCACAACCTGAAGCTGGGTGGTACCTTCGTAGATAGAGGTGATACGTGCGTCACGGTAGATGCGCTCGCAGGCATAGTCTTTCATGAAGCCCGAACCGCCGTGAATCTGAATACAGTCGTAGGCGTTCTGATTGCAGTATTCGCTGCCCATTCCCTTTGCAAGCGGAGTGAGGGCATCGGCCAGACGGCTGTAGCGCTTGGACTCCTTGCGCTCGTCGGGTGTGAGGCTGCGCTCTTTTGCGAGGTCGTCGTAGATTTTGTAGATGTCGACATAGCGGGCGCAGGCATAAAGGAGCGAGCGTGAAGCGTCGAGCTTGGCTTTCATGACTGAGAGCATCTCGTAGACGGCCGGGAACTCGATGATGGCTTTGCCGAACTGCTTGCGGTCGCGGGCATAGGCGAGAGCCTCGCGGTAGGCGAGCTCGCTGACGCCCACACTCTGAGCGGCGATGCCGAGACGCGCGCCGTTCATGAGCGCCATCACATATTTGATGAGACCTAGACGGCGTGAGCCGCAGAGCACTGCTTTTGCGTTCTTGTAGGTGAGCTCACAGGTGGGAGAGCCCTTGATACCCATCTTGTTCTCGATGCGGCGCACATTGACTCCGCCGTCGCGCTTGTCGTAGATGAACATCGACAGACCGCGGCCATCCTTTGTGCCTGCTTCGGAGCGGGCGAGTACGAGGTGTATATCGCTGTCGCCGTTGGTGATGAAGCGCTTCACACCGTTGAGAAGCCAGGTGCCGTCGGGCTGCTCGGTTGCCTTGAGCATCACGCTCTGAAGGTCGGAACCGGCGTCGGGCTCGGTGAGGTCCATCGACATGGTCTCACCCTGGCATACGCGGGTGATGAATTTCTCCTTCTGAGCCTCGTCAGCAAATTCATAGATTGTCTCGGCGCAGTCCTGGAGTCCCCAGAGGTTCTCGAAACCGGTATCGGCACGGCTCACGATGTCGGCGGCCATGATATAGGGAGTAATGGGGAAGTTGAGACCGCCGAAACGACGGGGCATAGCCATGCCCATGAGTCCTGCCTTGCGGCAAGCGTCGAGATTCTCTTTGGTCTTGTCGGCGTAGATTACGCGACCGTTTTCCACACGCGGGCCCTGATGGTCCACGTCCTCCGCATTGGGAGCGATGATGTCGCCGCAGATTTCGCCCACGATTTCAAGGACTTTGTCGTAGCTGTCCTGAGCGTCCTCGTAGTTGAGGGGAGCGTAGTCGAATTTTTCGGCGTCTGTATAGTTGCGTTCTTTCAAGGCCACGATTTTCTCCATCAGGGGATGGGTGAGGTGGTGCTTGAGATCGGGATTATCTGTATAAAAGTTAGCCATTGTCTCTGCTGTTATTTAGAGTTTTTCTTGTAGTATTTGATCAGCTTGGGCACTACCTCTTCAAGATTGCCTGTGATTACATAGTCGGCGATGGTGTTGATGGGCGCTGCGGGATCATTGTTGATGGAGATGATGATTGAGCTGTCCTGCATGCCGGCGATGTGCTGGATCTGACCTGAGATACCGCAGGCGATGTAGAGTTTCGGACGCACTGTCACACCAGTCTGACCGATCTGACGCGCATGTTCGGTGAAACCTGCGTCGACAGCCGCGCGCGAGGCTCCCACTTCGGCGCCGAGCACGCTCGCAAGCTCGTGGAGAAGCTGGAAGTTCTCCTTTGAGCCTACGCCGTAGCCGCCGGCCACGATGATGGGGGAGTTCTTGATGTTGATTTTCGATTTCTCGATGTGGCGGTCAAGGATTTCAACCACGAAATCCTCGTCAGAGACATATTTCTTGGCGTCGAGCTCGATAACTTCACCCTTGTATGCGGGGTCGAAAATCTCTTTCTTCATCACGCCCTCGCGCACTGTGGCCATCTGCGGACGGCACTCGGGATTGACGATTGTCGCCACGATGTTGCCGCCGAAAGCGGGACGGATCTGGAGAAGGAGGTCTTTGTATTCCTTGCCGGTCTTGGGGTCGGTGTGGTCACCGATTTCAAGAGCCGTACAGTCGGCGGTAAGACCGCTGTGGAGGCATGAGCTCACGCGGGGACCGAGGTCACGGCCGATACAGGTGGCACCCATTAGGCAGGCCTGCGGCTTGATTTCGCGGAAGAGGTTGATGAGCACTGCCGAATGGGGATTGGAGGTATAGGGGTAGAGACGCTTGTCGGCTACTTTGTAGAGACGGTCTACGCCGTAGGGGAACACCTGCTCCTCGACGCCGTCGAGATTGTCGCCGATGACGATTGCTTCGAGTTTTACGCCGAGTCGTGAAGCGAGCACCCGGCCTTTGGTCAGAAGTTCGAGGCTGACGTCGGCCACGCGGCCGTCCTCAAATTCGAGATATACTATTAAGTTGTTCTGGTCCATAGTGCTGCTTATCCGATAGTGTGGTTAGTGATGAGTTCCTTGACGAGATCTTCGATTTCAGCGTCGTTGTCGGTGAGCACACGGCAGTCCTTGGCTGTGAACACGACGTTTTCGATGGCTTTCACCTTTGTGGGGGAGCCGGGGAGACCGATCTGCGCGGGGTCGGCGTCGACATAGGCGGCGCTCCACTCCTGGAGATTGAGGTAGGGACGCTTTTCGAGCAGTTCCTTGCGCTCGTCGCTGAGTTTGGCAGCCTCGCTGGGCGATGCGGCATATTTATATTTCTGCACGCGCATTGCGTTGCGGGGGCGGCAGGGAGCGGCTGAACCGTTGACAGTCACTACGCAGGGCAGCGGAGCCTTGACTGTCTCGACGCCGTTTTCGAGGCGGCGTTTCACGGTCACATATCCGTCCTTGAGGTCGATGATTTCCTCAGCGTAGGTAATCTGGGGAATACCGAGCTTTTCGGCAATCTGAGGACCCACCTGTGCGGTGTCGCCGTCAATGGCCTGGCGACCGCCGAGGATAATGTCGTAGTTGCCGAACTTCTTCACGGCCTGAGCGAGCGAATAGGAAGTCGCAAGTGTGTCGGCGCCTCCGAGCACACGGTCGGTAAGCACTATGCCGCCGTCAGCACCGCGATAGATAGCCTCGCGGATGATTTCTGACGCGCGGGGGAGACCCATGGTAAGCAGTGTGATGGTCGAGCCGGGATTGGCGTCCTTGAGGCGGAGAGCCTGCTCAAGAGCGTTGAGGTCCTCGGGGTTGAAGATGGCCGGCAGAGCTGCGCGGTTGATGGTGCCATCCTCTTTCATTGCATCTTTGCCCACGTTGCGGGTGTCGGGCACCTGCTTTGCGAGCACGATGATGTTAAGACTCATAATTGGTTTGTTAAACGGGTTATTAGATTGGTAATATGTTTCTTATTTTCCGGTTTTCTCCTCCACCCACTTGCGAGCGTTGATGAATGCGTCGATCCAGGGTGTCACTTCGTCCGCGCGGCGTGTGGCGGGATAGTATCCGCACTGCCAGGGGAAGATGGCACGCTCGAGGTGGGGCATCATGGCGAGATGACGTCCGTCGGCGGAGCAGATACCTGCTACCGACGCACGCGAGCCGTTGGGATTGCCGGGGTAAGCGCTGTAGTTGTATTTAGCCACGACGTTGTAGTCGCTCATAGCCATCGGGAGATTGAATTTGCCTTCGCCGTGAGCCACCCAGATACCGAGCTTGCTTCCGGAGAGCGAGCCGAACATCACGGAGTTGTTGGCGGGGATGCTGACGCCGAGGAACTGCGATTCGAACTTGTGGCTGTCGTTGTGGAGCATGCGCACCTTCTTGGGATGTTCGGGATTGATAAGGCCGAGTTCAATCATGAGCTGACAGCCGTTGCAGATACCGAGCGAGAGGGTGTCCTCGCGGTCATAGAAGTTCTTGAGCGCGCGTTTTGCGTTTTCGTTCCAGAGGAAGCCCGAGGCCCAGCCTTTTGCCGAACCGAGAACGTCGGAGTTGGAGAATCCGCCACAGAACACTATCATGTTCACGTCCTCGAGATTCTCGCGGCCGCTCATGAGGTCTGTCATGTGTACGTCTTTCACGTCGAAGCCGGCGAGATAGAGTGAGTAAGCCATTTCGCGGTCGCCGTTCACACCCTTCTCGCGGATGATGGCTGCTTTCACGCGGTCGCCGTGGCCGTCGCGACGGAGAGCTATACTGCGCGAGCTGAGTTTGCCGTCGAATTTAGCCGGGAAGCGGTAGCGGATGGGCTGTTTCTTATAGTTCTCGAAACGGCTGCGGGCACATTTCTCGCCGCTCTGGAGCGCATCCATGAGATAGCTGGTGTGGAACCATACGTCGCGGAGATAGTCGATGCCGAGCAGACGCTGTGTGCCCTTGTGGTTTACGATGAGTGTGCGCTCTGCTGTCGGGGCACCGATGTGGCAGAAACGGACTCCGGCTTTGGTGAGGATTTCGTCGACCGATGCGATTTTTGAAGCCTCGACCTGAGCCACCAAAGCGGGATTCTCGGCAAAGAGAATCTTGACGAGGTCGGTCTCGCCGAGTGCCTCGAAGCCTGTGGTGTCGATTTCGATACCGCCGTCGGTATTGGCGAATGTCATTTCAAGCAGGGTGGTGACGAGACCTCCGGCCGATACGTCGTGTGCAGCGAGGAGCTTGCCGCGCTTCACGAGGGTCTGAACAGTCTCGAATGTGTTGACGAATTTCTCAGCGTCGGTGACTGTGGGCGCCTCCGAACCGAGTTTTGCCTGAGTCTGTGCGAGAGCCGAACCGCCGAGTTTGAGCGAATCGGACGAGAAGTCTATATAATAAAGTATAGAGCCCTTCTTGCCGAGCACGGGACTGAGGGTCTTGCGGACGTCGCTGACCTCGCCTGCTGCGGAGATTATGACGGTGCCGGGAGCATATACCTTGTCGGCGCCATATTTCTGTGTCATTGAAAGCGAGTCCTTGCCGGTGGGGATGTTCACGCCGAGTTTGCAGGCGAAATCAGAACATGCCTCGACAGCGCGGTAGAGAGCAGCGTCCTCACCGGGATTCTTGCAGGGCCACATCCAGTTGGCGCTGAGCGAAAGGCCCTTGATGCCGTCGCTGAGGGGAGTGGCTACGATATTGGTGAGCGCTTCGGCCACGGCTACAACGGAGCCCTTGGCTGAGTCGATGAGCGCTACCTGGGGAGCATGGCCGATTGATGTGGCGATGCCCTTGGTGCCTGAATAGTCGAGAGCTACCACACCGCAGTCGCTGAGCGGGAGCTGAATCTCGCCCTGACACTGCTGACGTGCGATTTTACCTGTCACGGAGCGGTCCACCTTGTTAGTGAGCCAGTCTTTGCAGGCAACGGCCTCAAGGCTGAGCACTGATGCGGTGTAGCGCTCGATGTCGTCCTCGTTGTAGTCGCCGTCGGTATATTTTGTCTCGACAGTTGTGTCGGTAAGTGTGGTCTTGGGTGATGAACCGAACATGTCGGTCATGGCGAGATCGATGGGCTTCACGCCGTCTTTCTGCTCGAACACGAAGCGATGGTCGCCGGTGGTCTCGCCGACAACATACATCGGGGCGCGCTCGCGGTCAGCGATAGTGCGCACATAGTCGATATCTTCTTTCTTGAGCACCATGCCCATGCGCTCCTGGCTCTCGTTGCCGATGATTTCCTTTGACGAGAGTGTGTGGTCGCCGATGGGGAGTGCGTCGATGTCAATCTTGCCGCCTGTTTCCTCGACGAGCTCGGAAAGAGCGTTGAGATGGCCGCCTGCACCGTGGTCGTGGATTGAGACGATGGGGTTGTTGTCGTTCTCGGCAAGCGCGCGGATCACGTTTGACACACGCTTCTGCATCTCCGGGTTGGCACGCTGCACGGCGTTGAGCTCAATGCCTGAGGCATACTGGCCGGTCTCCACTGAGGAAACAGCGCCGCCGCCCATGCCGATACGGTAGTTGTCGCCACCCATCACCACTACGGATTCGCCTGCTTCGGGCACACCCTTGATGGCATCCTTGGCAGCTGCATAGCCGACACCGCCGGCGAGCATGATGACCTTGTCGTAAGCATACATCTTGCCGTTCTCGTCATGCTCGAATGTGAGGAGCGAGCCGCAGATAAGGGGCTGACCGAACTTGTTGCCGAAGTCCGAAGCTCCGTTTGAGGCCTTGATAAGAATCTCGGCAGGTGTCTGATAGAGCCATGCGCGGGGATTCATCATGAGTTCCCAGGGATAGTTGCCGAGGCGGGGATATGATGTCATGTAAACGGCTGTTCCGGCGAGAGGAAGGCTCGCGCGTCCGCCGCCAAGACGGTCACGAATTTCACCGCCGCTACCGGTAGCGGCACCGTTGAAGGGCTCGACTGTTGTCGGGAAGTTGTGGGTCTCGGCCTTGAGTGAGAGGACGGTCTTGAGGTCACGCACCTCGAAATAGTCGGAACGCTCGGGATGAGTGGGGTAGAACTGAGCCACTGTCGGGCCCTCTACGAAAGCCACATTGTCCTTATAGGCCGAAACGAGCTTGTTGGGGTTGGCCTGCGAGGTCTTTTTGATGAGCTTGAATAAAGAAAGAGGTTTTTCCTCGCCGTCGATAACGAAAGAGCCGTTGAAGATTTTGTGGCGGCAGTGTTCGCTGTTGACCTGGGAAAAACCAAATACTTCGCTGTCGGTGAGCGGACGGCCGAGACGCTTTGCGAGGTCACGGAGATAGTTTTCCTCCTCCGCGCTGAGAGCGAGGCCTTCACGCTTGTTGTATTCGCTGATGTCTGCGATATGTTCGATGGGAGCTGCGGTGTTGCTTGTCGTGAACACCTTCGAGTTGAGACCGTCGTAAAGACGTGAGAGCATCTTGTCAAAGACGGGCTCTTCTGTCGTGACACGATGGAATTCCTCAATGCGGGTAATGCCCTCGAGTCCCATGTTCTGGGTGATTTCCACTGCATTTGTACTCCAGGGAGTAATCATCTCCTTGCGAGGGCCTATGAAACGGCCTTTTACAGATGTTGACTGGAGAGGCGTTGCACCGTCAAAGAGCCAGCGGAGTTTTGTCTGTTCATCCTCCGAAAACTTGTGGGTAGTCTCAACGGCGTAGATAAGGTTGGCACCTTTTTTGAAAAATACGACCATAAGTAGAAATATGCGATAATGGAGTAAAATCGTGAGAGATGAGGAGCGACACATCAGTACATTCCTCGCAGCAAAGTTACGATAAATCTCGCATACATCCAAGAATCGGAGGCTATTTAGAGAAATTGTCGTAACTTTGCCGCGGATAAATTTGTTAAAAATGAGATTATGTCACTGACATATCTCTTTGCCAATGTCTAATGAAAATTTAAATGTGATTATGAAAGATAAAATCGGTGTACTCTTTGACCTCGACGGCGTGCTCGTCGACAGCGAAGGGGAATACTCAAAATTCTGGGGCCCTATGGCCTATCGTTTCGATGTCCCCGGCAAGGAGACATTCGCCGCCGACATCAAGGGCACCACTCTCGGTGAAATACTCCGTTCCTTTCCCGAGGACGCACGCCAGGGGATAGTGGATGAGCTTCATGACTATGAGAAAGCCATGGTCTATCCCTGGATAGAGGGAGCGGAAGCCTTTGTCAACGAGCTTTGTGCAGCCGGCATACCCTTCGCAATCGTGACAAGCAGCGACGACGTGAAGATGAGCTATCTCTTCGCCGCCCATCCCGAGCTGAAAGAGAAGCTCACGGCTCTCGTGACGGGTTCGATGGTCAGCCGCAGCAAGCCCGACCCCGAGGGATACCTCACCGGCGCGGAGATGATTGGCGTGCCCATTGAGAACTGCTATGTGTTTGAGGATTCACTCCAGGGGCTCGAAGCCGGCAACCGTTCAGGCGCCACGGTGATAGGTCTCGCCACCACCAACTCGCGCGAGAAACTTCAGGGACGTGCCCACAGAATCATCGACAGCTTCGCCGGCTTCACAATCGACGAAATGCTGTTGTAGGGACGCGATACATCGCGTCCGCATCGTCACAGACAGATGTAACCCTGCAAAACAAAAATGGCAATTGCCTGAACTGACAATTGCCATTTTTATAATGCTCTGCCGAGCGGATTATTTCACGGCCTTGAAGCTCATGTCGAGGCCTTTGACAGAGTGGGTCAGCGCGCCGACGGAGATGAAGTCAACTCCACATTCGCCGTAATCACGTAGAGTGTCGAGGGTGATGCCTCCGGACGATTCGATTTCGGTCTGTCCGTTGATGAGTTCCACGGCCTTGCGTGTGCGCTCGGGAGTGAAGTTGTCGAGCATGATGCGGTCAACATTCTCAGCGAGAGCCTGACGGATTTCGTCCTCGTTGCGTACTTCCACCTCGATTTTGAGATCCTTGCCCTTCTCGGCACAGTATTTGCGCGCGGCTTCCACTGCCTGTTTGATACCACCTGCAAAATCGACATGGTTATCCTTGATGAGAATCATGTCGAAGAGACCGATACGGTGGTTGCAGCCTCCGCCGATGCGTACAGCCTCTTTTTCGAGCATACGCATGCCGGGAGTGGTCTTGCGGGTGTCGAGCACCTTGGTCTTGAGTCCTTCGAGACGCTGCTGGTATTTAGCGGTCTGAGTGGCGATGCCGCTCATGCGCTGCATGATGTTGAGCATCACGCGCTCTGTCTGCAGGAGGGAACGCACCGGGCCCTCGACCTCAAAGGCTATGTCGCCGGGTTTCACATGGGTGCCGTCGTTGATATAGACCGTCATCTTCAGCTCCGGGTCGAATTTCTCGAACACTTTGCGGGCAATCTCGACTCCGGCAAGTATTCCTTCTTCCTTGACAATGAGACGCTGCACTCCACGCTCGTCGGCGGGAATTGTGCTCAGGGTGGTGTGGTCGCCATCGCCTACGTCCTCTGCAAAGGCGAGCGTCAGAAGGTCGTCGATAAGTTCATCTTTAGTTTTCATATCCGTTATCAATTTGTATCTGTTATTTTCATGAAAATAGTTGTCATTGCCGTGGGTAAGACCTCGACCGACTACATTTCGCGCGGGGTCGATGAGTTCCTGAAACGCGCCAACCGCTATCTCGGCGTCGAGCTGACGGTGATTCCAGACATAAAGGCCTCTAAAGCTCTCACCGAGGAGGCGCAGAAGCAGCAGGAGGGACGCAACATACTCGCGTCGCTTCAGCCGGGCGACATCGTGACCCTGCTCGATGAGCGGGGCAAGGAACTGACCTCACGGGAATTTTCCGGCATGATAGAGCGCCGGATGGTCCAGGGCACCAAACGCCTGGTTTTCGTCATCGGCGGTCCTTACGGATTCTCGAAAGAGGTCTACGAGCGTGCCGACTCCAAGCTGTCGCTCTCGCGCATGACGTTCACACACGAGATGGTGCGGCTTTTCTTCGTCGAGCAGATTTACAGGGCCATGACCATCATGCGCGGCGAACCGTATCACCACGACTGAGCCTCACGCCACCCTGTAGAGAAACCACACGAAAGCCAACGCGAAGGCTGTATATATCAGAGCGCTGCGCAGAAAAAGGCTCAGCCGGTTTTTCTTGCGCCCCGACATATACGTGTAGAGCCCTCCTCCGAGCAGTCCGAAGGCTATGCAGTATGCAATCCAGAAACCTACGCTTCCCATATAGCAATCACAGTTTGTCAGCGACGGGGAGCCTTGGCGCCTTTCACGCCGCCCTTCACGCCGCCTGAAAGCGAGAATATGTTCTGGTCGTAGCTCACCGTTTTCTGTCCCTCTTCGCGCTTACGTTTGAGAGCGAGCTGCACGAGCTTGTCCATGAGCTTGTCGAATGACAGGCCGGTGGCCTCCCACAGATAGAATGAAAGCGAGCCGGGGATGGTGTTTATCTCGTTGACATAAATTTCGTTGTTGTCATCGTCGACGATGAAGTCGATACGGCTGACACCGTGGCAGCTGAGTACGCGGAATGTCTCGCCTGCAAGATACTGAATCCGCTTGGTCATATCTTCGGGAAGATCGGCGGGGATGCGCTTCTGTGAGGCCTGCATACCCTTGGCGCCCTTCGTGCCTCCCATGTATTTGTCCTCATACGAGAGGATTTCGGCGCTCTTGATAGGCTCTTCGAGGACTGACGACTGATATTCGTCGCAGTCGCCGAGTACCGAGCAGTTGATTTCCTTGAGATTGTCGACCATGTGTTCCACGATGATGCGGGCCGAATATTTCTGAGCCACATCCACTTTCTCGATAAGCTGTTCGCGGTTGGCGGCGCGGCCTATACCCACACTCGAACCGAGGTTGGCGGGCTTGACGATGACCGGATAGCCGATTTTCTCTTCGATTTTGCCGATGAGTTCGTCGCGCTTGGCAAACCACTCCTTGTCGGTGAACCATACATAGTCAATCACAGGGATTCCCGACTCGCGTAGTATCATTTTCATCGTGATTTTGTCCATGCCGTTTGCGCTTGCGAGAGTGTCGCAGCCGGCGTAGGGGATGCCGATGGTCTCAAGCACTCCTTCGAAAATACCGTCCTCCACATTGGAGCCGTGGAGCACAGGAATCACCACGTCAAGCGTACACACCGGGCCTTTGTTGCCGAAGAGACCGCCGGATTTCGCGCGGTAGAGATTATAGTCGCCGTAGACGGGGCGGATGTAGACCTCCTCGCATTTTGCAAGCAGTGCGGGGATGTCGCGGTAGTTGGCCACGTCGAAGAGTGCGTCGCCCGTGTAGAAATGTCCCTGCTTGGATATATATATAGGTGTTACGTCATACTTGTCGCGGTTGATGGCGTGCATGGCCTGGGATGCGGAGATTACCGAGATTTCATGCTCGGTCGAGCGTCCGCCGAAAAAGACTCCGATGTTGGTTTTCATTGTCAAATTATTATGTCGATTGTAAATCTGTATGTTTTTTCTTTGCGTCAGAGGGAGGGATTACTTGAAAGTGTCGGGCAGGTCGTTTTCGTAGAGTATGGTATCGCCCGGCTTCAGCATTGTGGCCAGAAGCTGCTGCGACTCCGCGAAGGAGTTGACCTTATATACTTTCGCCTGACGGGGCTCCACGCTTTCGATACCTGCTATGATGGCCTCGCGGTTGTATGCTCCGACCACTATGGCTATGTCGGCTGAGTCGGCTATTGCCGCGCCGAATTTCTCATTGAGTTCCGCCTGGCGGTCGCCGAGCTCGATCATGCCGGGAGTCACGATGATGCGTCTGCCGCCGGTCATCATTTTGAGTACGTCAAGTGCCATTTTCGAGCCTGTGGGGTTGGAGTTGAAGGCATCGTCGATGATGGTCACTCCGCCGGGTGTACGCTTCATGTTCAGGCGGTGTTCAACCTGCTCGATATTGCTTACTGCATAGCGGATTTTCTCAACGGGCACATCCATGCGGAGCGCCACTATGATTGCGGCGAGAAGGTTTGACACATTGCACTCTCCGACAAGACGGGTCGAGAAGGGGAGACGCTCGCCGGTAGACGTCACGACTGTAAACGATGTGCCCTGCGGTGTATAGCTGATCTCCTCGGCCGTATATGCAGCCGCGTCCTTGGCCGTGACAGCATATCTCACACACTCCACGTTGCTGACCGGACGGTTAGCAACGTAGGGGAAATCGTCGTTGACCACCGCGAGGCCGTCGGCCGGCAGTGAGTCCACAAGCTCGAACTTGGTGCGCTGCACATTCTCGATGGTCTTGAACGATTCGAGGTGCTGCTCGCCTACGGCTGTAACGATTCCGACCGAAGGATGGACAAGGTCGCAGATTTCCTTGATGTCGTTGGGCTGTTTTGCACCCATCTCTACGATAAATACATCGTTGTATGGTTTCAGATACTCGCGGACGGTGCGTATCACCCCCATGGTGGTGTTGAAGCTGCCGGGAGTCATCATCACGTCATACTTCTCCGAGAGAATACGGTTGAGATAGTGCTTGGTGCTCGTCTTGCCGTAGCTGCCGGTGATGCCTATGATCTTGAGGCCGGGCATTGATTTGAGTATGCGCTCGGCGTCGAGATAATATTTGTGGTTGATATGGGCTTCGACCGGTTTGAGCAGCGAATTGGCGGCAAGAAGAAAGAGCTGCGAGAAGCAGAAGATAATCAGTCCGGCCACGGCCGCACGGTCAAGCGAATGATGGTCGAGCACACAGATCACTATCACTCCGGCCATCGGAATTGCTGCGAGCACGAGCATTGTCACGAGTATGCGCCAGGCGCGCCGGGTCATCACAAGCGGTTTCTTGTATTTCCTGCCTGCGAGACTGAAGATGTTGACGACCGAAATTATGGTCACGAGTCCGAGCGACACCATCGGCACCGACAGGGTCGAGAGAGAGGCGAGAGCCACGGCCCCGGTCACGAGGCGCATGGTCGAGGTGCTGTCCTGTGAGGTCGTGCACCAGCGTTTGTAACGGTCGTTGCGATATGAATTCTGCTGCAACATCATCAGCTGACGACGAAATTCATAAACCACGCATATTACTGCGAGAACAATTGCTATAATACTGCAAACTAACATCAGTTATATCGTCTGTTTTTTGATTTTTCAATTTGTTTTCATGCCTCGCGTCCGCTTCCGAGAAAACTGCGCAACACGGCGGCAAACTGCCCCGGGTTGTCGAGAAAACTGTAGTGACCGCAGCCGGGAAACGACACGAGTCCGGCGTCGGGAATTAGTTTTTCCATCTTCTGCGCGTCGGCGAGCGGTGTCGCGGTGTCGTTTTCGCCCCAGATGAGCAGAGTGGGGGCCTTGATGAGTTCCAGCAGGTCAGTCAGGTCCTCGTTGACCACTTTCGAGAGTATCCGGCGCATCATCGGTGTGGCGCTGGCATAATCGCTCGACCCAGCTTTGGCGCGTCGGGCGTCGAGACGCCGTTCAGCTTCGTCACGTCCGTAAATTAGATACATCAGCCTCTTCACGGCCTTGAACGTGTAGACTTTCCTGTAATAGTTCAGAGAGCGCTTCGGCTTGATGCCGGCGGCGTCGACGAGAATGAGTTTGTCGACAGGATTGCGCGATGAATAGAGGATACCGACTCTGCCTCCGAAAGAGTGGCCGAGCAGGGTAGGGCGCACGATGCCGAGTTCCCTGACAAGAGCCTCGATCTGACGGGTGTATTGTTCCACACCCCACACGTCGGCGGGTTCCTCCGACTCTCCGAAGCCGGGAAAATCGACGTTTATGACGCGGTAGCCACACGACAGCGCCACGGCTTCGATGGATGCCACCGTGGTGTGGTTGCATCCCCAGCCGTGCATGAGGACTATGGTCTTGTCCCCTTTTCCCGAGTCGGTATAATGAAGTTTCAGGCCTTCGAGCCGAGTTTCTTTATCCATAGGCTTGATTTGACCCACAAAATTAGGAAAAACCGACGAATAATCGTGCGCGACTTTCTAAAAAGTTTGTAGGCCTCGAATATGTTTGTTAATTTTGCAAGAAATCATCGGAATTTTATAACGCCGGCTCTTGAAACCGGCCTTAACTTTGTGTCCGTGAAAACCTGTTACAACGTTTTCGCAGGAAGAAAACTTATAAATTAATATGTAATCATTTTTTATTATGTCCCGTTTTTTCCCTTCGATATTTCTGATGGCTGTACCGGTAGCCGGGATGCTGGCTCTCCCTTCATGTTCCCATAACCATGCCGGGGAAGGTCATGACCACGCGGCTGAAGTGGCCGAGAATGAAGCTGAACACCATGAGCATGGTGAAAATGAAATCCTGATGTCGCCCGAAGATGCCGCACGTTTCGGCGTCAGCGTGCAGGCTGTCGGGAGAGCTCCGTTTGCCGAAGTCGTCAAGGTGATAGGCGAAGTCATGCCCGCATCCACTGACCGCGTGGTGGTTTCGGCTCCCACAGCCGGTATAGTCCGCCTCGGTTCGGGAATAGAGACAGGCAAGAATGTCAAAGCGGGCGAACTGATAGCCTCGGTATCGGCGAAGGGTATCTCCGGAGGCGACACGAATCAGTCGGCCAAAGCCACACTCGACGCTGCCAAACGCGAGCTTGACCGTGTGACTCCGCTCCTCAAGGACGGACTTGTGACCAAGAAGGATTACAACGACGCTCTCCGCGCCTACGAAGAGGCCAAGAGCGCCTACAGCCCCCGCGCCGCTTCCGGCTCGGCGTCATCGTCAATCGCGGGCGTCATCTCCGAACTGCTTGTGAGCGACGGGTCATACGTCGACGCCGGACAAGCCATCGCTACCGTGGCCCGCAGCCAGCGTCTCACGCTCCGTGCGCTTCTTCCCTGGTGCGAGGCCGATTTCCTGCCCCACATCGTATCAGCTAACATCGGGGGGCAGGCCTCCGGGCGCACCGTCCGCCTTTCGGAGCGTGGCGGCAAACTCCTTTCGTCCACATCGTCGGCCGGAACAGCCACTCCCGGCTATATCCCCGTTTATTTCACATTCGAGGACAGGGGCGATATCGTTCCCGGTACACCCGCCGAGGTCTATCTCATAGGTGGCAACACTTCAAACATTCTTTCGGTGCCCCTCTCCGCTATCTCCGAGCAGCAGGGCGAGAATTTCGTCTATGTCAAGACTGAGGACCACGCCTACGAAAAGCGCCCCGTCAAAATCGGACGCAACGATGGCGAGCGCATAGCCATCGTGGAGGGTATCAGCGAAGGCGATTCGGTCGTGTCGCAGGGCATGACATTCGTGCGCCTCGCCGAGACTTCGACCGTAGTACCCGAAGGTCATTCTCACTCACACTGATTCCATAAAACCTCATAGATATTAGGATTGCAAGATGTTGAACCGCATAATCAAAGCATCGCTTGACAATAGGATAGCTGTCATAGTGATGTCGGTCATTCTGCTGATTTATGGAATGATTGTGCTCCTGCGCACGGAAGTCGATATTTTCCCTGACCTCAACGCTCCCACCGTGGTGGTGATGACCGAGGCTCCGGGCATGGCTCCCGAAGAGATTGAAAAAGTGATAACATATCCCGTGGAGACTGCCGTCAACGGCGCTACGGGTGTCCGCCGCGTGCGCTCCGCCTCGGCTACCGGTCTTTCATCCGTGTGGGTGGAATTTGACTGGGGAACCGACGTGTATCTCGCGCGTCAGATAGTGTCCGAAAAGCTTTCGGAAATTGAAGGGGACCTGCCTCCGGGTGTCGGCAAACCGACTCTCGGGCCACAGTCATCCATACTCGGTGAGATTATGATTATCGGCCTCACCTCCGATTCCGTGACCTCGCAGGAGGAACTGCGCACCATCGCCGACCGTCAGATTCGCCCACGTCTGCTCTCGCTCTCAGGCGTCGCTTCGGTCTCAGTTATCGGCGGCGACGCGAAAGAGTATCAGATACTGCTCCATCCCGCCGCCATGCAGCGCTATGGTGTCAGCCTGCAGACCGCTCGCGACGCCGTAGCGCGTATGAATTCCAACGCCTCGGGTGGTGTGCTCTATGAGCATGGCAATGAATATCTCATCAAGGGCGCCATTTCGACCGACGATATCGGGAGCCTCGGCGAGACGCTTGTAGCCGCGGGCGACAACGGTTCTGTGCGTCTTTCGGATATCGCCACGATAAAAGTAGGAGCCGCCGAACCCCGTCTCGGCACCGCCTCACTGAAAGCTGAGCCGGCCGTGCTCATCACCGTGACCAAGCAACCCGCCGTGGGTACCGTCGACCTCACCGAGCGCATCGAGGAGAGTCTGGCGCAGATTAAGGCTACACTTCCGACCGACGTCGGTATAAACACCGACATTTTCCGGCAGGCGGATTTCATCAACACCTCCATCGGCAACCTCCAGGAGTCGCTCTTCGTAGGTGCGATTTTCGTAATCGTCGTGCTTTTCTTCTTCCTGATGAATCTCCGCACGACTCTGATTTCGCTCGTCGCCCTCCCGCTCTCCATCATAGTCACAATCCTTGTGCTTCACTTCCTCGGACTCACCATCAACACCATGAGTCTCGGCGGTATCGCCATCGCCATCGGCTCGCTGGTGGATGATGCGATTGTGGATGTGGAGAATGTCTACAAGCGCCTGCGTGAACGCCATAAGAGCGGCGAATCGGTGATTAAGATTGTCTACGATGCCTCGCGTGAGGTGCGTCTCCCCATTTTCAACTCCTCGCTCATCATCATGGCGAGCTTCCTGCCCCTCTTCTTCCTCGACGGCATGGAAGGCAAGATGCTCAAACCCCTCGGCATATCATTTATTGTGGCGCTCGTCGCTTCAACCATCGTGGCGCTCACGGTCACTCCGGTGCTCTGCTCATATCTCCTCGGCAGTCCGAAAGCCATGAAAGCCATAGACAAGGAGCCGAAATTCGCCCGCTGGCTCCGCGAGGCCTACACCCGTGGTCTCCGCTGGTCATTCGGTCATGCCAAAGGCATCTTTATCGGCACAGGCGTACTTTTCGCCGTGTCTCTCGGCATATTCTTCACACTTGGACGCGGCTTCCTCCCGTCGTTCAACGAAGGTTCGCTGACCATCAATGTCAGCACCCTCCCTGGCATTTCCCTTGAGGAAAGCGACCGCATAGGCCGCGAGGCGGAAAAAATCATACTCTCCATGCCTGAGATATCCGTTACGGCCCGAAAAACCGGACGCGCCGAACTCGATGAACATTCGCTTGGTGTCAACGTCTCTGAAATCGAGGCGCCCTACAAGCTCGACCACGGCCGCACGCGTAGCGAACTCCTCGCCGACCTCCGCCACAAACTCTCGCATCTCCCCGGTGTCAATATCGAAATCGGGCAGCCGATTTCCCACCGTATCGACGCGATGCTCTCCGGCACGGAGGCTCAGATTGCCATCAAGCTCTTCGGCGATGACCTTTCGCGTCTTTACAGCATCGGCAACAAAATCAAACATAATGTCTCGGAAGTGCCCGGCGTTGTCGACGTCAACATCGAGCAGCAGGTCGAGCGTCCGCAGCTCGACATCCGTCCGAAGCGCGAGCTTCTTGCCTACTACGGCGTGACTATGGCCGAATTTGCCGATTTTGTCAACGTGGCGCTCGCCGGCGAGAAGGTGTCGCAGGTCTACGAGGGAGGTTTCCCCTACGACCTCACGCTCCGCATGGCTCCCGAGAGCCGCAATTCAATCGAGGATATAGCCCATCTGACCATCGACACCCCGAAAGGTAAGGTGCCGCTGACGGCAGTCGCCGAGATTGTATCGGCTACCGGCCCCAATACCATCAACCGCGAGAACGTCAGCCGCCGCATCGTGATTTCCGCCAATGTCTCCGACCGTGACCTCCGCGGAACTGTCAACGATATTCAGAAGGCTGTCAAGGAGAATGTCACTCTGCCCGAAGGCTATTTCATCACCTATGGCGGTCAGTTTGAAAACGAGGCCAAGGCTTCGGCTACCCTCGCGCTCGTCTCTGTCCTCGCCCTGATTGTAATCTTCCTCCTTCTCTATAGCCAGTACCACAGCGTGGCGCAGTCACTCGTAATATTGCTCAATATGCCTCTCGCCGTCATAGGTGGTGTGCTGCTGCTCAAGATTACAGGCGGCGAGCTCAACATCCCCGCAATCATCGGCTTTATCTCACTGCTCGGCATCACCACCCGCAACGGCATGCTCCTCATGTCGCGCTACGACCAGCTCCGAACCGAGGGCGTCGGACTCATGGAGCGCATCGTCCACGGTTCGGCCGACCGTCTCAACCCGATTCTCATGACGGCGCTCAGTTCGGCACTCGCGCTGATACCTCTCGCTGTCAACGGCGACAAGCCCGGCAATGAAATCCAGTCGCCCCTCGCCATCGTGATACTCGGAGGACTGCTGACATCGACGGTGCTGAATATCTTCATTGTCCCCCTCGTCTACCGCTACATCAACCGCCGCGAGCTCTCACGCTCATAAACTCTCCGCCGGACGCAAGCATAATTTTAAACAATAGTCATCATAAACGTAACCGATATGATTCGAAAAATCAGTATCCTTTTACTTTCTCTTCTGCCATCCGTAACCTTTGCCTCCGACTTCGACGATGTGCTCAACACCGTCATGAGCAACAATCTCTCGCTCAGATACGGAGTCGCCGACAATGCCGCCGCTCTTGAAGAACTGAAAGCGGAAAACACACTGGAAGCTCCGGAACTTTCCTACGAAAATCTCTGGGGCACGAAGGGTATCGGCCAAAAGCGCAATTTCTCCGTCAGCCAGTCATTCGACTGGCCCGGTGTCTATGCCGCGCGCCGTGAGGCGATTAAAAAATCTTCTGCCGCCATGCAATATCTTCAGGAATCAACTGTCCTCGATACCCGCATGGAAATCCGCACCATGCTGATTGACATAATCAATGTCCGTCAGCGCATCGCCACCACGCAGAAAATCTGCGATGCACTGGCTAAAATGTCAGAATATTACAAAAAGGCGTCGGCCGAAGGCAACGAGACACGCCTCGACTACAACAAGGCGGTGATAGAACACATCAACGCCGTGCGCGAGCTGAAATCGCTCAAATCCGAGCAGAGCGTGCTTCTTTCCTCACTGCAGGCTCTCAACGGCGGCAAAGCGGTGGATTCTCTCGCTGAGAAACTCGGCTACCGTTATCCCAAAGTTGATCTGGAGTCGCTCCGACCCGACCGTGAGACCCTGATGATGAAAGACCCCGCAGTTGCTGCATCACGTGCCGCCGCCGAAGCGCAGCAGTCGCTCGTCAAGGTCGAGAAGCGCGCTCTTTTCCCGGGCTTCTCTGTGGCCTATAATCACGAGTGGGAGATGGGCGACACTTTCAACGGCTTTTCCGTTTCCGTCACCCTTCCATTCCTGACTCAGCGCCGCAAGGCCAAAGCTGCCGCCATGCGTCTCGACGCTCAGAAGATGGAGGCCGAAATGAATCTTATAAAGCTTTCCACCGAACTTCAGGGCGAATATCAGACAGCCTGCGATCTCCGCGACCTTCTTCGTGAATACCGTGGAGTGATGGATGATGATTCCAATTTTGAACTCCTCAAAAAAGCCCTTGACGCGGGTCAGATTAATTTCCTGACCTACATGCAGGAGCTTAATTATTTTCTGACAGCACGCAGAGATTTTCTGGAGGCCCACTACCGCTATCATCTCGCGTTGGCCCGTCTCCAGCGGTATGAATGACGCGTGTCTGACTATCGGAAATGCTGAGGGCGACGGACTGTTGCGGTCCGTCGCCCTCAGCGTATATTATAGAGTCAGGTTTGTTGTCAGAGTGCTATGCCCTGATTTTTAAGAAATTCCTTGTAGACACGCGAGAACTGTTCGTTGGCCGACCGTGGATAGCGCACTTCAGCAAATACCTGCGCAAGATTCTCCTTTTTGTTTTCCTTCACAAACTGTTTCGAGCTTTCGAGCCCCTCTTTTTCTGCATAGATTTCACGGAGTTCCTCGTCTGTGGGGCGGCTGTATCGTCCGTGGTGGACTATGGCGCCAATCGGCAGGCGCTCCTGAAGTTCAGGCGATTCCGCGGGATAGCCTATGGTCACGGTGATGACCGGCACTACTTCCGACGGCAGTCCGAGCACCTCGGCAATCTGTCCGGCATTGTAGGTGGTGGTGCCGAGATAACATGTGCCTAGACCGTTCATCTCCGCAATTGTCACGAACTGCTGGGCGAACAGCGAGGTGTCTATCACTCCCCAAGTGAAGCCCTGGAGATTGTCGAGGCCGGGGTCGGCGTTGTTGAGATGACACCAGTGATTGAAGCGGTTGAAGTCGAGGCAGAACGTCAGCACAGCCTTCGCGCCTGTGATTGCAGGCTGATTGAAATGGGCCGGAGCAAGACGGGCGATTCCGGCGGGGTCAGTGGTGACTATCACGGAATAGGTCTGCATGTTGCCTGTGTTGGCGGCACGGGCGGCGTCCTCAAGCATTTTGTCGATGAGTTCGATGCTCACGGGGCGTTCTGCATCATATCTGCGGATTGTGCGCCGCGTCGCAAAATAATCTGGAGTGTTCATGATTGTTTGACTTGTGTGTCGGACGCGATGTGTCGCATCCGAAATTAAATTACAGAAACCGGATAATTTGTCCGGTCGAAATTCAGCCGCAAGTTACGATTTTCTGACCGGAATGTAAATAACTTCGGCCTGAAAATTTTGCAATATAGGAAATAATTATTCAACTTTGCATCATCAAACTTTTAAACAGCCTCTTAAGAAAGTAGACATTATCTATTAGCAATGGAAAGAGCTAAGTACACATTCGAGGAAGCCTACGATGCCTCCGTCCGATACTTCGGCGGAGATGAACTTGCCGCAAGGGTATGGGTCAGCAAATATGCGCTCAAGGACTCTGCAGGCAACATTTACGAGCTTACTCCCGCCGACATGCACCATCGTCTTGCCGACGAGCTGGCACGCATCGAGCGCAAGTATCCTAATCCTATGAGCGAACAGGAGATTTTCACTCTCCTCGACGGTTTCGACTACATTGTCCCCCAGGGAAGCCCTATGGCCGGAATCGGCAACAATTTCCAGACCAGTTCGCTCTCCAACTGTTTCGTCATCGGTCTCGACGGTCATCCCGACTCCTACGGCAGCATCATCAAGATTGACGAGGAGCAGGTACAGCTCATGAAGCGTCGCGGCGGTGTGGGCCACGACATGAGCGACCTCCGACCCAAAGGTACTCCCGTCAAAAACTCCGCCCTTACCTCCACAGGCCTTGTTCCTTTCATGGAACGTTACTCCAACTCCACGCGTGAGGTGGCTCAGGACGGACGCCGCGGTGCGCTGATGCTCACTGTGGCCATCAAGCACCCCGACTCAGAGCGTTTCATCGACGCCAAACTCGAACAGGGCAAGATTACCGGCGCCAACGTGTCGGTCAAAATCGACGATGAGTTCATGCGCAGCGTCGAGGCCGACCGGACTTATACATGCCAGTTCCCGATTGACAGCGATAATCCCGAGGTGAAAAGCGAAATCAACGCCAAGGCACTCTGGAGCAAGATTGTATATAACGCATGGAAATCGGCCGAGCCCGGTGTGCTTTTCTGGGACACCATCCTGCGCGAATCAGTGCCCGACTGCTACGCCGACCTCGGCTTCCAGACCGTGTCCACCAACCCCTGCGGTGAGATACCCCTCTGTCCCTACGACAGCTGCCGTCTGCTCGCCGTCAACCTCTATTCCTACGTCAAGAATCCCTTCACTCCGGAGGCTTATTTCGATTTCGACCTTTTCCGCGAGCATATCGGGAAGGCGCAGCGTCTGATGGACGACATCATCGATCTCGAAATGGAGAAAATCGACGCCATAATTGAGAAAATCCAATCGGATCCCGAATGTGCCGAAGTAAAGGAGACAGAGCTTAATCTATGGCGCAAAATCAAGACAAAGACCCTCAAGGGACGTCGTACCGGACTCGGCACAACCGGCGAGGGCGACATGATTGCAGCGCTCGGTCTGCGCTACGGCACTCCCGAGGCCACAGATAAGTCCGTCGAGGTACATCGCGCGCTCGCTCTCGCAGCCTTCGCATCGTCTGTGCAGATGGCCAAGGAGAGAGGTGCGTTTGAAATCTACGATGCCGCCCGTGAACGCAACAATTCCTACATCTCCCGTCTCCGCGAGGCTGACCCCGCTCTCGTGGCCGACATGGAGGCTCATGGCCGCCGCAACATCGCCTGTCTGACCATCGCGCCCACCGGCACCACTTCGCTCATGACACGCACTTCATCCGGTATCGAACCGGTATTTATGCCCGTCTACAAGCGCCGCAGGAAGGTCAATGCCAACGATGTCGACGTGCATATCGACTTTGTCGATGAATCAGGCGACGCTTTCGAGGAGTATATCGTATATCATCCCAAATTCCTCGAATGGATGAAAATCAACGGCATAGAGCAGCGCCGCGATTTCACTCAGGAGGAACTTGACGAACTCGTGGCCCGTTCTCCCTACAACAAGGCCACGGCCAACGATATCGACTGGCTTGAGAAGGTCAAGATGCAGGGTGCCGTGCAGAAGTGGGTAGACCACTCTATTTCCGTCACCATCAATCTTCCTGCGGACACCTCCGTCGAGCTCGTCGACCGCCTGTATATGGAAGCATGGAAGGCAGGCTGCAAGGGCTGCACCATCTATCGCGACGGCTGTCGCTCGGGTGTTCTTATCTCCGTGGACGAAAACAAGAAGAAGGACCGCGAGAAGGGTGTGACAAAAGTTTCGGAAGATGAAGTGAAGGAGCCCAAACTCCCCGTGGAGGATATTCCGACCGCCCATGTCGGCAAGCGCCCCATTGAACTTGAGGCCGATGTGGTCCGTTTCCAGAATAACAAGGAGAAATGGATTGCCTTCGTTGGTCTGAAACACGGACGCCCCTACGAGATTTTCACCGGTCTCGCCGACGACGAGGACGGTATCTTCTGCCCGAAATCTGTCTCCAAAGGCAAAATCATAAAGGCCATGGACGATAAGGGCAACAAACGCTACGACTTCCAGTTCATCAACAAGCGCGGCTACAAGACCACCATCGAGGGACTTTCCGACAAATTCAATCCCGAATACTGGAACTATGCCAAACTTATCTCCGGTGTGCTTCGCTACGGCATGCCCATCGACCAGGTAATCAAGCTCGTCAACGGTCTGGAACTCGACTCGCAGTCCATCAACACATGGAAAATGGGTGTGGAGCGTGCTCTGAAGAAATACATCCCTTCAGGCACGGCGGCCGGCGGTCAGAAGTGTCCAAACTGCGGTCAGGAAACATTGGTATATCAGGAAGGCTGTCTCATCTGTACCTCCTGCGGCTCCTCGCGCTGCGGCTGATGCAATCTTTTTTAAAAACTCTCCGGTTTCAGAGAATATCTTTAAGGGCCACAGCCTCGTTGTGGTCGCTCAGATAAAGAGGCTTGCGCGCTGCGTAGGCCGGTGAACAGAGTGAAGCGGTGGTGTCCGTAAGGGCATTGCCGCTCACTTTTATTCCGGCCATATCGAGAGCGGTCGAGGAGTAGGAGCGCGATGTCGACACGAGTTTCAGCATATTGGAGCGCATGCGGGAGACTTTGGCGGGATAACTCTCGCAATAGCCGCGTGAAAGCCATGCGAGCATCGGGACGTGAACCTGATGTATGCTCGGGCGCGGTGAGGCGTGGAGGAAATTGCCTGAGCCGTCATCGAAAATATCTTCTCCATGGTCCGACGTGTAGAGGATGCCTCCTCTCAGCCCTTCTATGCTGTCGAGACGGCTGATACAGTCTGCTATGAAGCGGTCTGTGGCCACGATAGTGTTGTCGTAGGCGTTGATCAGCAGCGGGCGCTGCTCCCTGGTGGCCTCGTCATAGTCACAGGGCGTGAAACGGGCGTCCTCCGCGGCGTATCTGTCGAGGTAGTTGAAATGTGAGCCGTAGGTGTGCAGCACTACAAGCTGTTTTTTATTGCCGGCGGCCATTATGCTGTCGAGTATCGGGAGAAGTTCAGAGTCGGGGCGGCTGTTCACATCGAGCGACAGATTGATTTTGCCGTTTTCCTTTATAAAACTGACCGTGTCGCTCTCCATGGCGAAAAAGTCGATGAACGAGTGGTTATATCTTTGGTTCGACAGGAAGGCCGTAGCGAATCCAGCTTCCTTGAACGCGGTGATTATGCTTTTTACCTTATAGATATATTCTCCGAAAGTCATAGCGTCGACCGGACTCAGAAGCATGGGGACGCTTTTGTGGGTCGTGTTGCTCTCGCTGTAGGCCTGGCTGCACACCATCACGTCATTGCGCTTCGAGAGGCGTGGATTGGTTTCGCGGCTGTAGCCGAGCAATTGCCAGTTTTCGGCGCGCGATGTCTCACCGATAATCAGCAGATACAGTTCGCGCTCATCGGCGGGATGTGTGGCGACGGCTCCGTAGCTGAAACCGGCAGAAGTTTCGTGATAGTCCGCGGTACGTGCCGTACGGTCACAGGCGAGATATATATTATAGCCCACATTGAGAGGGTAGAGGTCGTTGCTGACCGCGTAGGAGGGTTCTGTGAATATAGCCGTGATGAGTGCCAGAGCTCCGGCAATGCTGACGGTTCCTGCTGCAAAGCGGTTTCTTTTCAGAAATCCTTTCCCCAGTCGGACTTTACGGCGGATGAATACACATGCCGTAACGAGCGAAGGCACATAGAGCAAAATCACCACGCCGATTATCGGAAACATATTCCCGAGCAGTTCCGAGACCTCGGCGGCATTGGTGGTGACGAGGTTGAGAAACATATCGACGGCGATGATACTGCGGCCGTAGAGACTGAGCAACACAATCTGAAAGGCTGCGAAGAATATCAGCGGAAACATGAGCCATATCGTCCGCCCGAGGCGTGGCGAAATGCTCATGAGCATGTATATGATGCCTCCCGGCAGGAGCACATTGGCTATCGCGCCCGCCACACCGAGCGGTTCGGTGAAGGAGAGCAGAACGTTGGGAAGAATGAGCGTCAGCAGAAAGAAATAGAATACGAATTTCTTGAACATAATTGCGGTTGTGGTCTGATCAGAAAGCCTCGTTCAGTCCGAAGGTGAATCCTGAACAATGCTTGCCGAAACCTATGTCTATGCGGATATTTGAATTTTTCTTGAACTCCCAGCGGTAGCCTACGCCGACTTCGGGAAGTATGCGGCTGAAGCGTATGTCGGAGAGTTTGTGATACACCATGCCTGCGCAGCCCCACAAAGCGATACCGGAGCGGCGCCACACGTGCTGGCGGAATTCCACGGTGACGTCCGTGGAGCATTTGTCGCGGTAGCGCCCCTTGTAGTAGCCTCGCATGGCTGTGCCCCCGAGAAAGGGGAGTTTGCTCCAGGGAGTATGGCCGTAGGTCCACTCGCCGTGGGCTCTGAGGGCGAGGATGCACCCCTTCCATATATATTGGTAGCGGTTCCAGCAGATTTCGGTGCTTGAATATCCGCGGTCGCCGTTGCCGAAGCATCTCGGGGCGAACAGCTGCGTCACCTCAAGCAGATGTCCCTGGCCGGGATTCGTGAGATTATCGCGCGTGTCGGACTGCAGCAGCACACCTGCGCCGATGGTGCAGTAGCGCATCTCCTGCCCCTGCCAGGGCTCGTAGTTTTCGACACCGTGAGCGTTGGTATAGCTCAGCTCGATAGCCGGGCCTACGAATATGTCGTGCGCGAGACGCCATTCGTAGTCGGTCATGAGGGTGATCTCGAAAAGATTATATTTCGTCTTGTTCGATTCGCGGTTATCCCACGCGTAGCCTATGCCCCAGAAATATGTGGCGAATGACACGAAATCGAGCCTGTAGTGGATTCTTCGCGTATCATGCGGGAACACATGAGCGCCCTGGATACCTGCCGAGAAATATTTCTTGGTCGAGAGCGTACCGGTCAGCGAGACGTTGGAGGCGGGGAGTGTCGAGTCCTCAGGACAGGTCGAATAGTCGCCCGCAATCACGAGTCCGAGTCCCAATCCTTTTTCGGAGGAGTAGTAGGGGCCGCCGAGCGGTGCAAAATTGGGACGTTTCGTCAGCTTGCGTTTGTTGGTCTGATGAAAGTATTCGATAACGTTTGTGACAACTTTCCTGACACCTCCCGGGCGGGAGATGCTGTCAGTGTCGATTTCACTGTCGGGTGTCTCGCTGCCGTAGACAGCCGTCGAAGATGACACGAGACAAGTCAGGGTAATGAACAGAAGTCTTAAACGTTGAAACATGAGTGCAAATTTACATAATTTCGGGCGCTTTCCGGAGAGCAAAAATGGCGCTTTTTACTTCCAGATTGGGTATAATAGACATTATACGCGCACCTTCAGTTATAGAAACGTCCGATAGCGCCCTTTGGTTTCATGCAAGGCCGGTAATGGCAAGAGAGTAGATACTGACACGCGTGGAGGGGCTTTCCTGTTTCAGAGATTTGATGCAGGCGAGCAGAGTGGCCCCGGTGGTGATTACGTCGTCGACAAGGAGTATATGTTTTCCGCTTATTTCATCCGTGGCCTTGGCGCGGTATATTCCCTGAGTATTGAGCAGGCGCGCATGAGCGTCTTTCCGGGTCTGAGAGCGGTGAAAACGGGCGCTCAAGGCGTTGACAACTGGGATACCGGTCACTTCGCCGATTGCCTCGGCAATCACTTCGGCCTGATTGTAACCGCGCTGCAGACGCTTGATGAAATGGAGCGGAACGGGAACTATCGCCTCGATGCCGTCGAAGAATCCGCCGGGAAGGAGCTCTCTTGCGTGCATGGCGGCGAGGGTCTTGCCGACTATGGGGCGTCCGCGGTATTTTGTGTCATGAATCAGGCGAGCGAATTTGTTGTCGCGGTAGTAGCGGAAGAGGGATGTGGCCCGCTCTACCGGATGGCCCACGGCCATCACGCGCTCATGGATTTCATTGGGTTGCCAACGGTGCAGCCCGGTGCGCGGGAGCGACATGAGGCAGTCGAGGCATATCACACGCTCCCCTCTGACCAGCGTGCGCGAGCACACGGTGCAGACATCCGGAAAAATAAGGTTGATAAATTCCTCCCCTAAACCGGCAAGCGATTTCTTCAGCCGGTCAATCCTCATAGTCGGGCAAATCGCTATCGGAAAACTCATTTTCTTCACGAAAGCCGGGAAGATCCTTGCGGACTATGTCGGCGACAAGTGAATATTCAAATCCGCGGCCCATAGCATATTTCACCAGCTTGATTTTCGACTCGCGGCTCAACGGCCACTCCTTCAGCTGACGCGTCTTGGCGCGTATAACCCTGACGGCGATGGTGCGGTATTCGTTCTCTTCCTCCGACAGACTTTCGCAAGCCTCGCCTATGATTTCCTGCGGCAAGCGCTTGGCCCAGAGTCCCTGGCTGATTTTACGGCGTCCCCATCCGCTGAAATGCAGCTTGTCGTGGGCATAAGCCCGGGCGTATCGGCTGTCGTCGAGAAAACGCAGCTCTTCGAGGCGGCTGATAACGCGCGAGGCATCGGCGGAGTTCAGCCCCCACGTTGCCAGTTTCTTGAGTATGTCGGGAGAACACTGCTCGCATTTGGCACACAGTGCGGCCGCACGCGAGAGCGCGTTTTCGTAGGTCAATGGAGCTCGTCGTTTAAGCATAAGTCGGTATGTAACTCTTATCTGATATTGAATTGTCTGACGGCCGGAGCTTATCTTCGGGCCACCATGAATCTGATTTTGCCATACATGTCGGGCAAGAGCTGGACGTCAGACCATCCTTCGGCCTCCATCCATTTTTTCAGTACTCCCGCAGTAAGCGGATTGAGCTCGAAATATAGTTTCCCGTGCTCGGAGAGGGCGTCGACGGCAAATCCGGCGATGGCCTTGTAGAATTTCAGCGCGTCATTGTCAGGGACGAACAGAGCCAGTGCCGGTTCGTGGTCGAGCACGTTGCGGTCCATGCGCGCCTTCTCGGAATTCAAGACGTATGGCGGGTTGGAGACTATTATGTCATATCTGTCACTGTCGGCCTTGAGTGTGAGTGCGTCGGCTTCTCGGAAACCTATCTTGACTTTCTGAAGCGCGGCGTTCTCACGGGCTACGGCAAGGGCAGATCCGGAGATGTCGATGGCGCTGACGGTGGGAAAATTCAGTGCTTTCGCAAGTGCCACGGCTATGCAGCCGCTTCCGGTACACACATCGAGCACCCGCAAATCCGCTTGAGGGTTTTCTTTGACAATCAGGTCGACGAGTTCCTGCGTCTCGGGGCGGGGAATGAGTACATCGGGCGTCACCTTGAGTGTCATGCCGTACCAGTAGGTATCGCCGTAGATATACTGTATCGGTTCACCGGCGAGCAGACGCCTGACGGCGTCATCGACGCGGCCGATGATGAAATCCGACACTTCGTCGTTGGCACGGATTGCAAGTTCGGTCTGGTCCCAGCCTTTGACGTGTTCCATCACGATGCGCAGCATCCACCGGGCCTCGTCGTCGCCGTAGAGCGGAGTGAGGCTGGCGCGCGAGCTGTCAAGCAGTTGTCGGAGTGTTGTCATAATCCAAAATTTTAGACAAATTCTTAGAGGATGTTCAGAGAGTGAGCGGAAGCTCGATGGCGAAAGTGGTGCCCACACCAAGTTCCGATTTCTTCACATATATGAGGCCACCGTGGTAGTCCTCGATGATTCGTTTTGTGAGAGTGAGTCCGAGGCCCCATCCGCGGCTTTTCGTGGTGAAGCCCGGATTGAAGATTGCCTTCTGATTTTTGCGGGCAATACCCTTTCCGGTGTCGGTAATCTCTATTACCGCGGTATTTTTCTCGGGCCGGATGTCGACGGTGATGTTGCCGCTTCCCTCCATGGCGTCGACGGCATTTTTTATCAGATTCTCCATCACCCATTCGGTCAGAGGAGGGGAGAGGGTGACTGTGAGCGGTGAACTCCACGGGTTGACTTTGAGCGAAATGCGGCGCGAAATGCGCGACGACATATATTCGGCAGCGTGACCAACAATCTCGTTGAGGTCGTGGGGCTCCATCGAGGGCTTCGACCCGATTTTCGAGAAGCGTGACGCGATGGTCGAGAGGCGTTTAACGTCCTTGTTCATCTCCGCTACAGTCTCGGGACTTACGCCCGACTCCTCAAGCAGTTCCATCCACGCCATCAGCGATGAAATCGGTGTGCCGAGCTGATGGGCAGTCTCTTTCGAGAGTCCGACCCACACCTTATTTTGTTCGGCGCGCTTGGTCGACGAGACGGCATAATAGACTATGAGCACAAAGGCCAACAGCACGAGCACCTGGACGTAGGGATAGAAACTCAGGCTTTTCAATACCTTGGAGTCCTCATAGTAAAGCCACTGGCGCCCGGCGTCGCCCATGTCGATTTCGATTACGTTGGGGGAGTCGCGCAGCTTGTCGAGCTTTTTCATGAGAAACTCGCGGTTGACATCGCTCAGACTGAAGAGGGCGAGAGAGTCGGGGGACTCTGGAAGAGAGAAATTGCGCTGCATGATGATTTCGCCATCGTCATCGGTGAGGAGGACAGGAATCGTGCGGTTGCGCTCGATGATTGACAGAAGAAAATCGACACCGGTGCCTGCCGGCGCCTCGGAATTGCCGAGGTTGACAATCTCGCGCGTGGCGTCGGCCCATATCTGCATCCTTTCGCGCTCCTGCTCCGAGAGGTCCTTGACGAGCGAGTCGGAGTAAAGGAGAAACACGCTCACGACCACCACCGAAAGTATCAGGAAGCCGATGATGCCTCTGCGCCGCATGTCATAGATGTTTCTGCTCAAAATTCGTGTGGAGTTCCGGCGGAGATTAAAGAAAAAACCGCATAAAGGCGTGTTTTTCCCGGCCGGAGGGGGATACGCGACCTTTATGCGGTTATAGTGGATATATGCGTCCGTCAACGTGTGGCGGATGTGTCAGCGATCAATGTTTGTCGTCGGCGATAGGGCATCCGCTGCAACGGTTGGAGATTTCGGTGAAGAAATCATTGCCCTTGTCATCCACGAGGATGAAGGCGGGGAAGTCCTCGACCTCGATTTTCCAGATAGCTTCCATGCCGAGTTCGGGATATTCGAGAAGCTCGACTTTCTTGATGCTGTTCTGTGCGAGGATGGCAGCGGGACCACCGATTGAACCGAGGTAGAAGCCGCCGTGCTTGTGGCATGCGTCGGTCACCTGCTTGCTGCGGTTGCCCTTGGCAATCATCACCATCGAGCCGCCTGCGGTCTGGAACTGGTCGACATACGAGTCCATACGGCCGGCAGTTGTCGGGCCGAATGAGCCTGAAGGCATGCCTTCGGGAGTCTTGGCGGGGCCGGCGTAGTAGATGGGGTGGTCCTTGAGATACTGCGGCATGGGTTCACCCTTGTCGAGACGCTCTTTGATTTTGGCGTGTGCGATGTCGCGGCCCACGATGATTGTGCCGTTGAGCGAAAGACGGGTTGCCACGGGGTATTTGGTGAGTTCGGCAAGGATTTCAGACATCGGGCGGTTAAGGTCGATTTTCACTACGTCGCCTTCGCCCTGCTTGCGGTATTCCTCGGGGATAAGTTCGCCGGGATTGCTGTCGAGTTTCTCAATCCACAGACCCTCCCGGTTGATTTTAGCCTTGATGTTGCGGTCGGCAGAGCAGGAAACGCCGAGACCTACGGGGCAGGATGCACCGTGACGTGGGAGACGGATTACGCGGATGTCGTGGGCGAAATATTTGCCGCCGAACTGGGCGCCGAGACCGAGACGCTCAGCCTCTTTTTTCAGAACGGCTTCGAGTTCCTTGTCACGGAAAGCATGACCGAGTTCGTTGCCGTGGTCGGGAAGGTTGTCGTAATACTTGACAGACGCCTTCTTCACTGTCTCGAGATTCTTCTCGGCCGAGGTGCCGCCGATTACGAAAGCTATATGGTAGGGGGGACAGGCTGCGGTGCCGAGGCTCTTCATCTTCTCCACAAGGAAGGGAACGAGAGTCTTGGGGTTGAGTATGGCCTTTGTCTCCTGATAGAGATAAGTCTTGTTGGCCGAGCCGCCGCCCTTGGCTACGAAGAGGAACTTGTATTCGTCGCCCTCGGTGGCATGGATGTCGATCTGTGCGGGGAGGTTGCAACCGGTGTTGACCTCGTCATACATTGTAAGTGGAGCGTTCTGCGAGTAGCGGAGATTGTCGGTGGTGTAAGTCAGATACACACCCTTGCTGATTTTTTCCTCGTCGTCGCAGCCGGTGTAGACATTTTGGCCCTTTTCGCCGTGTACGATTGCCGTGCCGGTGTCCTGGCAGAAGGGGAGCTGGCCTTTGGCTGCCACCTCAGCGTTGCGGAGCATGGTGAGCGCCACGAACTTGTCGTTTTCAGAAGCCTCGGGGTCGCTGAGAATCTTAGCCACCATCTCGTTGTGCTCGCGGCGGAGCATGAAAGCATTGTCGTGGGTGCAGGCGCGGGCGAGCACGGTGAGAGCCTCGGGGTCAACTACGAGAAATTCATGACCGCCCCAGTTTTCCACCTTCACATAGTCGGAGGTGAGCTTGTAGTATTCGGTCGTATCAGGCCCGAGGGGAAACATCGGCTGATATTTGAAAGGTTTGGTTGCCATTATGAATTAAAATTTGATGATTGTTTACAAATTTGACGATTGTTTACACTTGGATAATCCGTGAGGACAAATTTACAAACTTAATTTCAAATCGCAAGCAAAACCCCACCGTAAATTATGGAGAAAATGGATACAGTAGTCAGATTTCAATATCTTATCTGCGGCGGGGGTGAGGCGGGGGAGGCCGCGGTCGTGGCGCCGAGGTTTTTGATGAGGATGTTCCAGGTCAGATAGCAGACCAGTGATGCGAGTATATCGAGAAAGAGCAGATTGCCGTAGATTTTCGGCTGCGACAGCAGTCCGAGGTCAATTTCAACCGGCCGGAAGAGGAAATAGACGAGCACTGTCTCGACTCCGTAGAAAAATACCTTGCGCGTGATGAACATCGACGGGTAGTGCTCTCCGAGGTTACCGGCATTGTCAAGATGCAGAGCTCATTCGTGTTGCGCGAGTTCAAGGCTACGACGGTGATGAACATTCCCGTCAGCCGCGATTGAAAATGCCGCGGCGCGAGGCGTTTTTCCGACGGTTCTGTTCGAGCTGTCGGCGCTGACGTCGGTTAAGAGGGAGGAGCTCGCGGATTACTTCGTCGATTTCGTCGTCCGACGGATCTTCAGAAGTCATTATTTCCGCGAGTCGCATGGCTTTGGGATTGGGCGAGGGAGCGGCGGTCGTGTCATGTCCGCGGCTATCGGTTTCACCGGAATTGTTTTTTACAAGATTGCGCTGCGAGGCCCGGCGGCGTGCGGCCGCTGAACGGGCAGCTGCGCGGTCAATCTCCGCACGGAGAATATTGAACACAATCAGCACCTCGATGGGGCTCTCCTCCGGAGCAGGAATTTCGCCGCCGGCTATATAGCGGTCGACCGCGGCGTTGCATAGTGCGGCGGTTTCGGTAGAAAGCGAAATGGTCCCGCAGGTTTCGGAAATACGCGAGCGGATGTCGGCGCGAAATTTTTTCGATACTGAGTTTAGCTGATTTTCGTGAAGAGATGCCTTTTTCATGGGAGCGTGGAGTGTTACATTGTTTTTATGCAACAAAAATAACACTCCGCACCCGCGAAAAAGGTGCGATAATACAAAACGAGTATCCGGATTATTTCAGATTAACCACCGTGATGCCTGCACCTCCGAAACGCACATCCTCGTCGTGGAACGACTCGATGCCCGGAGTGGTCGACAGCAACTGGCGGACGGCCTGACGCAGAGCGCCGGTGCCGGTGCCGTGGAGGATGCGCACACGGGCGATGCTGAAACGGATGGCGTCGTCGATGAAATATGTCACAGCCTGGATAGCCTCGTCAGCCCTCATGCCGCGCAGGTCTATTTCCTGCTTGAAATTGAGCTGACGCTCATAGCCGGAGTCGATTGTCTGCATGGAGACAGATGATTTTGCCGCTGATTTCACCTGGGCGTCAGTCACCGTGAGGCGGTCGACCTTGACATTGGTTTTGAGATTTCCGAAAGCCACGACAGCGTTTTTCCCCGACACTTCGAGAACGGTGCCGACAGTCCCGGCGCCGTCGAGACGCACATTGACTCCCGGTGTCACTTCGCGCGGTTTCGGCTGTGAGCCAGCGGCATCCGTCTGTCCTGTCGCGGCTTTACGTTTTTTCTTCTTCGGAGCTTTGGAGAGTATGGCGTTTGTGTCGCGGTGGCTGCGTGCATCCTTTTCGAGCGCCAGACGCTCCTCCTTGAGCTTGCGGCGGGCCTCGAGTGTGCGCTCTCGCTCGGCGTTGGCCTGCTTGATGTCGGCGATAGTGCGCTCGATAACTGCGTTTGACGAGTCGAGAATCTTACGCGCCTCCGTGCGGGCCTCCTCGATGATGTCGCGGCGCTTCGCGCGGAGCTGTTCGGCATCTTCGGAATACTGCGCGAGCATCTGCTCGAGTTTTTTCTCCTTCTGACGGATGGCCGTGCGCTTGTTTTCCCAATAGCGTTTGTCGCGGGTGATGTCGAGAAGATAATTGTCGAGATTGACATACTCCTTGCCGACAATATCCTCCGCCGCCGAGATGATTTCGGGAGGGAGGCCGATTTTGCGGGCGATTTCGACGGCAAACGACGAGCCCGGATTGCCGATGGAGAGCTTGAACATGGGTTGCATCAGATGGCGGTCGTAGAGCATCGAGCCGTTGACGAGTCCGGGGGTATCCTCGGCAAACTGTTTGAGTATCTGATAGTGGGTGGTGACAATGCCCCACATCTCTTTGACGTTCATCTGCTCGAGAATGGCGCGGGCCAGTGCGCCGCCAATCTGCGGTTCGGTGCCGGACCCCATCTCGTCGAGAAGGAAGAGCGAGCCGCGGCGTCCGCGCTGGAGCATGAATTTCATGCTGCGGAGATGGCTGCTGTAGGTCGATAGGTCATCCTCAAACGACTGGTCATCGCCGATGTCGACAAACATATCTCTGAACACTCCGAAATGCGAATTATCGTAGACCGGAGGCAGGAGACCGCACTGAAGCATGTATTGGAGCGTGCCGACCGTTTTCAGACACACCGACTTACCGCCGGCATTGGGCCCGGAGATGACGAGAATCCTGTGCTCACTGTCGAGCTTGATGTCGATTGGCACTATTTCGCGGTGCTGCCTCTCAAGCGAGAGTTTGAGTACGGGATGGCATGCGTGATACCACTCCATTTCCTCGCCGTCGTGCAGATGGGGCATTGTGCCCCCCGTGGCGTCGGCATAGTTGGCCTTGGCGTTGATGAAATCGAGATGATATACTATGCCTGCGCAGGTCTGAATCTCGGGAATATGGGGGCGCAGCTCGTCGGCGATTGAGGTGAGGATGCGGATAATCTCGCGGTGCTCTTCGAGCTGAAGCTCCCGGGTAAGGTTGTTGGCCTCCACCACTTCAGCCGGCTCGATGAAGAGGGTTTTGCCGGAAGCAGATTCGTCGTGGACGATGCCCTGGATTTTCCGCTTGTTCATTGGAGGAACGGGAATTACGAGGCGTCCGTCGCGCACGGCGGGTGTGGTGTCGGGTTCCAGCCAGCCCTGGGAGATTGCCGAACTAAGCACCTTGCGCAGAATCGAGTTGACGCGCCCCGACATACCGCGCAGACGCGAGCGGATGTCAGCCAGGGCGGAGGAGGCGTTGTCCTTTACAAGTCCTGTCGAGAGGTCCACCGCGCGATCAATCATCATGCCGAGCGTCGGGGGGAGAAACATCAGCTCCTCAGCTATGTCGGAAAGGACGGGATAGGGGGTGCGGCCGTCCTGTTTGTGGCGATGGAAAAACGAGGCGACGGCTCCGAAACAGTCGAGCATGCGCCTCACTTTTATGAGGTCTTTTATTTCGAGAAAGGTTCCGGGTATCTTGATGACGGCGAGGTCGCGGTCAATATCGTTGACTCCTTCAAGCGGCACTGTCTCATCGCTGTGGTTGGCCTTGAGCATTTCGCTGACAGCTTTCAGTGCAGTCTCCACAGCCTTGAAATCGGAGAGGAAAGCCATCTCACGGCAACGCGTGCGCGCGCCCTCGCAGTGACAGCGCGCGGCAATCTCCGTGCGCACACCGCTGAAACCTATCTTTTCTTCAATTCTTTCCGGGTAAATCATAATGCAAAGGTACATAAAAAAACTGCGACTTTTTATGTACCTTTGCTGAATAATATATCTGCGCATGAAAAAGACTCTGACAATTCTGATATTTACACTCTTCTTTGCCGCTTTCTCGGTCAAAGCCGACGGCATCAATAAGATTTTCACTACTTCAAAATGCTTCGACATGCTTGCGGCATTGCAGTATTTCGATAAACTTGAAAATTCGGAACGTTTCAGGCCGCTGATGCGTGATTCGGTGTTTGTAGGAGCCCTGACGGAAATCAATAATTCCGTCAAAGCCTCTAAACTTTGCAATTTCTATGCCAGGTTCGGCAGTGACCGCAACAATACCGACTCATGCCTGATGTTTTTTGAAAATCTTTCAGCGCAGACGTTGCCGGACGAAGAGTGGATTTCAAATATCTCCGGTCTGCGTGACAAACTTGCCTATACACTCCGCGCACTGGTCTCCGCCGGTTATTCCGATTATTGGGACACCGAAATAAAGCCCGCACTGGACGGGAAAATTGCGTCGTACCCGCTTCCCGACGGCGTACTTGACAGAATACACGATGAACTGACTGCTTTTTCCGGCCGGGATTCCCTGCCTCCGGTTCATTCGAAAACATATATAATGAATATCGACAATGCGTTTCAGCTATCGGACGAATCTTTCTGTTCCACGCCGCTGCTGCTCGACCCTGAACTGGAAAAGCAATTTCATCTTGATTTCCTGAAAGTGTACACGCATGAAAATCTTCATCGCCTGCCGATTTCAGCCGAACTTATGAGGCGGTTGGATGCTCTGTCGGCTGCCGACGATTTCTACCGTGAAAATGAAAAAATCGCGGCCTCTCACAACGAAGGACGCAATGAGGCTTTTGTTGTCGCAGCGGAGGTCTACATATCCAATAAACTCGGGCGCCGCGATGCGAAAAGTGTCCTTGAAGAATTTAAAATCTATGTAGACGGCAGCCTGGTGCTTGCGCCGATTATCTATGTGAATTTTGAAAGAAAGCGTTCCGACGAATCTCTCAATGATTTCATCATGCGCCTCTTTGACGATGGTACTCTGAAAGCCGGAAATATCAAGACCCGCTACGAATCAGCGATGGCACAGCTGGAAGCCATGTAAACTGTTTGAATATCTGACGATTCGCTCTAACTCTGAGGGCATTGTTCAATGCAACGTTATGATGTCGGACCAGCGGGTGGTGGGGCTGGGGGAGCGGTGTTCGTGGCGGGCTACGTCGGTGTAGGCGTGTCGGTGGTCGGCGGTATAGCTTTGGGATCCGAGAGTCACGGCGTCGTGTCCCTGCGTCCGGTTTATGCGGTCGATTGTTTCGTCGAGGCGGTGGTGGCGCTCAGCCTGCTTGGGGTCATATTCAAACAGATCCGGCTGCACACCCTCCAGCTCGCTTATTCTCATGAGAATCACCCCAGCTTTTTTGTAGGCGAAGCCCTCACGATAGATATGATCGAGTGCTTTGTTGGCGCCCGTCACAATGTCGATGGTCGACGACGAAGGTGTGGCGAGGCGGAAATCAATCATTTTACCGTATTGAGGCTGGTCCGGACGATTGCGGTTGGTGACGATGTAGACGCCGACTATTCCGGCCACTGATTTCTGCCTGCGCAGTTTTTCGGCACAGTCGGCGGCGAAATTTGCAACGATTGTGCGAAGCATTTCCCTGTCGCTCACCGTGCGGGCGAAACTGCGGCTCATGGTGATGCTTTTGCGTGCCGCCATAGCCTCGTCGTGGATGCAATCCTCTCCGTTGAGCTCGCGCCATGTGCGTTGGGCCGTGAGATTGATGCGGTTCTGAATCCATTCGGCAGGTTTCGACGCGAAGTCGAGGGCGGATACCACTCCCTGACGCGAGAGACTTGCCCCGATGCGTCGCCCGATGCCCCAGATGTCGCACACGTCGGTCAGTGCAAGGGCTTTGAGACGTTTCTCGTCAGAGTCTATGATGCAGCAGTGGCGATAACCGGGATATTTCTTGGCGAAATGCACGGCAAGTTTGGCTATGGTCTTGTTGCGGGCAATCCCGACGCTCAGGGGCATACCGGTGGCCCGGTAAATCCACGCCGACAGCCTCTCGCCCCAATCCTTCATCTGCTCAGGCTCCATGTCGGGGAGCACACAGAAAGCTTCGTCGATAGAGTAGCGGAAAAACGAGGGTGCGGCTTTGCGTATGAGGCTCATCACCCGACCGGTCATGTCGTTGTAGAGTTCCTGGTTGCATGAAAAGGCTATGACCTGCCTTTCGCTGAACCGTTGCCGCAGCTGATAATAGGGGAGACCCATCTTCACGCCCAATGCCTTGGCCTCGCGGCTGCGCGCGACGACACATCCGTCGTTGTTCGACAGGACCACGACCGGACGCCCCTCCAAGTCGGGACGGAATACCCGCTCGCAGCTCACGAAACAGTTGTCGCAGTCGCAGATGGCGTAGTACATTGAGTTGAAAGTTGAGAATTTAAAGTTGAAAGTTTAATGAGTAGGGAGGATTTTTGTCAGGATTTCCATTTTTTGATGGTCCAGACCACAACTCCCCACACTTTGAAATCGTCGGTGGCGGAGATGCGGATGGGGCTGAAGGCGGGGTTGGCGGGACGGAGTTCGATATAACCGGCGTTGCGGTGGGTTAGGTCGAGGTATTTGATGGTAAACTCGTTGTTGACGTAGGCCACGATGATGTCGCCGTCGGCTGGTTCGGCGAGGCGGTCAATCACGGCAATATCTCCGTCGCAGATTCCCGCCTCAATCATCGAGTCGCCGTAGACGCGGCCGTAGAATGTGGCTTCGGGGTGACGGATAAGGTCGCGGTTGAAATCTATCGAATCGGGCGCGCCCCCTTCGGCCGGACTCGGAAATCCGGCTTTGATGGCACTGGCAAAGGGGAGTTCACACATCTTTTCAAACTCCGAATCTATGATTTTGATATAGGACATGGCTGATGGGTATAATAATGACTGACGACAAGGGAACTTCGGGCCGGGTGGAGGACTGCGTGATAATGGTCTGAAGGCCTATCTGCAAGGCCGTGAGGTCATAAACCTTTCAACGGCACGATTGTTCTTCTTTATATAATGCAAATTTAATAAAAAAACTTACAGTTATGAAATCCAAAAGCTTATTATCCGGGATTGCATCGCTCGCCATTCTCTTCGGAGCTGCCGACGCAGTGGCTCAGGCACCTTTCAACACCGGCGGTAATCCCGGCATAGCGATTGCGGGTTCACAGACCTATGACCAGCTTCCTGAAAATGCACAATCTTTCATTAAAAAGCATTTTAGGGATGCAGGCATAAAGACCTGTGAGAAGTTTTTTGCCAAGGGCAAATACGAAGTGGAGCTGACCAATGGCGTGGACCTTGAATTCAACACCAAGGGTGAACTTATCGAAGTCGACGCACCCGACAATACCGTGCTTCCTGTTTCGGTGGTCAAGGAAGTAATGCCACGGAAGGCTTTTGACCGTCTTGAGAAGGATGGCTTCACTGGTAATGTCGAATCAATCGAATTCAACCGCGGCAAGGTCTATGAGGTCGATCTTAATATTCCCGGGCCGGACACATACGTGTTTGACATTGATGGTGTGTTCCTCGCCATCGAGGACTGAATAAACACACATAAACCAAGCGATAATAAAAAGAAGAATATGGCTGCCCCGACGGGTGGCCATATTCTTCTTTTTATTATTGTTACCACGGTTCAGAATCTGAGCTGCATGGTGGCGAGGATGTTGCGGGGGCGGATGGAGCAGAAATATTCCGACGACGAGAGGTTTCCGTAAGTGTCATAGCGGTATTCGCGTCTGTCGAGGAGATTCCGGGCGCTCAGTTCCAGCCTGACGCGCGACGAGGCGCGCCAAACCGCAGAGAGGTCGGGGAGAATGAGATTTGATGTGTCGCCGCTGTCGAAACGGGTGAAGAAATGCTCGGCCGAGGCCGTGAACTGCCACCGGTCATGAGGTGCGAAGGTTACAGACAGATGCTGGATGGCAGAGTTGACGCGGGAGGTGCCGCTACCTTTGACATCAAGAGCGGAATGACGGTAGGTCAGCTCATAGTTCACTGAAAGCCATGCAGTCAGACTCCCCTTGAAATATGGTTTCGCCTCAAGCGTCAGATTCCTCACGGAGAGCCGGGCATTGTCGCGCATCGAAGAAGATGATGCACGCGAGGCAGAAAAATCCGCGCCCACCACAATCCTTCCGTGGCCGAGACCTTTGCTCGTGCCAGCGTTCAGCGAGAATATGTCGCTCGGCGATTTCATGTCGGCGAAAGTGGAGATTATGTAGTCGCCTGCGAATATCTGATTGGCCATGACGGGTGATACCGAGTGGCGGAACGAGGCTGAGACATTTGCAAAAAGGGCGTTGAGCGGATTGCGGTAGCGGTAGGATGCCGTGACGTCGGTTGAATGGCTATGACCTCCCGCTTCGTCAGCCCGAAAAATATTGCGGTAGTCGCTGAATATCGGAGTGGTGATGAACATGTAGGGCATAGGGGGTGTCAGGCGATAGCTTGCCGAAGCCGAGAGCTCGGATTTGGCGGTGAGTTGCCTGTGAACATAGACGCGCGGCGTCACTTCCGCAAAATCATGATGGCCGCGGATGGTGTAGTGTGACCACCGGAGGGGCATGCTTACCGACATGCGCCATCGGCCGCGGTTGTAATCGAGTTTGGGACTGACATAGAGGCCGCTGACAAAGGCTTTCCAGTCGGAGGCGATTCCGCTTGCACCGGATTCTGAAATCAGAGGCCGGAAGCGGTGATAGTCAAGGTCGAGTCCTGCGTTGACATAGGCTTTCCAGTAGCCGAAAAACCATCCGCGCTGAAATTCCGACGAATTTCTCAGATCTGTTGTGGCGAGGCGCTCCGCCACGGGGCTTCCGGCCACGAGAGTGAGACGGTCGGGGTTATAGGTGAAGGATGTGCGCGAGGTGAAGGTGAGAATTTTTCTGTCGTTGCGCTTAACGAGGCTCAGATTGTCCGTGAGGTCTATGGCGTTGCGGTTTATCCTCTGCGTCAGGTTCATCGTGCCGCTTATGCCCGCTACGGCCTTGTTGCGGGCCCACTTCATAATGAAGCGGTTTTTCAGAAAATAGTCCCGGCGGTTGATTTCGGTGTTGAACTGCGCGGAAAGCTCATGTTTTTGCGTCCGCATGGTGCTGTGGCGGATGAAATCGGGTATCGACGGACTGAGATAGTCGGTGGTGACGCCGGAGGAGAAGTCCAGCCGGTCGCCGATATAGTTGAGCGTCAGCCTCATTGTGGCGTCGCCGTGACGCCACGAGCTGATGGCGTTGGCAATCCACGAGAGATTGTCGCGCGTGCGCCGCTCGGCGATTGGCGAGGAAATAATATCGGCCGAGATATAGCCGGGCCACAACACCGGCGGCTCATTGTTCATCGTGAAATCGGCATAGCTGTGGTCGGTTATCTGAGTAGCCGGATCCCATCCGGTATTGTCGGCCCTGAGGGTAAACATGTTCTGCATTTTCTTTGCCATGCGCATCGTGAACACGGAAGCGTCCCAGAGAAAGGGAGTCACTCCCGCGGCCCCCTGCGCCACGCCCACCCAGCGGCTGCGAGCATCATCCTTCAGTTTCAGATTGATGCCGGCCTCCTCCGGAAACTCTATCCCTTCGAGCGCCTTAATTGGCTGATGGTTTTCCATCACCTCCACCGACTTCACGTCCTTGTGCGAGATATTTTCGGTGGCGAGGCCGTAGCGTCCGTCAAGAAAATCGTTGCCGTCGAGATAGAATTTGCTGATGGGCTTGCCCTGATATTTTATCGTGCCGTCATCCTCCACCTTCACTCCGGGAAGGCGCTTGATAATGTCGATAATGGCGTTGTCCTCGGGGCGGCCATAGCGCTCCACATTGAAAACGAGAGTATCGCCTTTGGCGAAGATGTCTGGCGCCTTCACCACCACCTCATTCAGCAGCATGGTGGTCGGGACGAGGGACACACGGGTAAAGTCGGCGTCCACCGGCAAGCGGAGATTCTCATAACCCATGGCGCGGAAAGACACCGAGTCGACACCCGCCCTGATTTTCAGACGGAACGCACCCGCGGCGCCCGACGATGAGAAGCAGAGAGCCTTTCCGCCCGGGCCTATGCCCTGAACGACCACGCCCTGCAGTCCCTCGCCGGTCTCGGCGTTGACTATCGTGCCATGCACCTCCGCCGGGACTGCCGCCGAAGCGGATAGTCCGAGCAGAAGCATGAGTATAAAAAAGCTGTATCTTCGTGTCATTTTCTGTTGCGCCAGTCCTTTTCGATGTAGTCATACGGAAGTTCTATAGCCTGATGTGCGACCTGATTGCCGTTTTCATCGACAACTGTCACTTTGCCGCCTCCCGTGGCCTCGAAATAGGCGTAGGGGTTGATGTCGTAACGGTGTTTCGCGTCGTAGAATTTCAGGCGTGAGGCATTGTTGTAGGGGACGTCGTAAAGTGTAATCGGACGCGTGGAATTGTTTCTGATTCCGATGCAGACAAAACTGTATTCGTCGCCGTCGGCCTGCGCCTCCATTATAAGTCCAGGGAGTCCGCAGAGTTTCCAGGGGCCTTCCATCACGGGAATATCCTCGGCATAATACACAGTCCAGTCGCGGCCGCGGAAGGTGCAGCGCGCGCCCTTGCACTCATAGCCGAGTATGGTTTTGACGCTGTCGGTCAGTTCCCAGCCGAAATCGGGAATCTCCTCCTCGTATCTGAACCAGTCCTCGCATACAATTTCCGTGTTTGTCATTCGTCCGGGCAAGGGATAGTTCTTGAACACGTTCATGGATTCACCTTTTTTCAGTTTGCCGTTCATGATGGCCTCGGCACGCTGCTCGGGTGTTGTGTTCATGATGACGGAATCGGTGGTGATGCTTGTAAGGCTCGTGAATTTCGACAGACCGTCGGGTGCTATCTGGAGCAACATTTTGTCGGCCTCGCGCTCGCCGTCGATTATTCCGGCGGAGTCTACGCTGAAGGAATAGTCATAGACAAATTCCAGTGTGCCCGGCTTCTGAGAGAGCACTGTCGACGCGGGCACTTGCGGGCGGAAGATACCGAGTTTCTGGCGTGTGACCTTAGCGCCGCATACCGACGGGAGGAGGATTGCAGTGAGCAATGTGATGATGGCTGATGCTGATTTTTTCATTTCCGATTTTGTTTTAGAGATTTCATTGGGATGGGAGCGGCCGAACTGTTATCCGGAGTCTTTCAACCGCCCTCCGGGTTTTACTGCTGCAAAGTAAGCGCGAAAACGCCAGCCATAACGAATTTTTAAATTACTGAAAGATTACGGAATTATTACTGAATTATTACTCCGGCGGAAAAAGCGCTGACCAAGGGCCGCGTATGTCGCACATCTTTCATATCTTTGTAAAGTGAAGGACAAACACCGGCCTTCACGAACCAATCACACATGGAACGACGCATCAAAGCACTCTACATAATCACCATCCTTGCTATCCTCGCATTTCTCAGCATGCAGAGCTACTGGCTCTATTCACGCTACGAGTATTCATTAAGCGAGTGTGAGGACCAGTTGCGTGCCGAACTTATCGGACAGCTTGACGCTTACAGACTGCAAAGAATTGATATAAAGAGTAAAAGCAATACTGATTTAGTCAATCAGTCGTCGATTTCCATGAATCTCGTCCACAATCAGAAGGAAGGTATAGTCAAGTATGTGGGATTTAAGATTACGACTCTCCGCTATACCGCACAGGAAGTTCTCGGCCTACCCGCCGATCACGTGCTTACCCCTGAGGAAAAGCATCTCGCCGCGGAAAAGATCTCGGATTACTATTCCGAAGATGAGATTGACAAAAACACTAAGGAGTATGACGCGAGCAACGCGCCGAGTGATGCCCATATATTTACGGCGTCGAAAAATATCGAGCTTGAACAGCTGAAAGAGACCGCCTTTACGACCGAGGGCATAGATTCCCTCCTCAGAAAGAGTGGCTATGAGCCGGAAATCAGTCTTTCCGTATCCGATTCGGTTATATGGGAGCCGGTTTTCATCCGCCACAGCTCCGCCATCAACCCTTCGGTGCGCCTCATAGCCCCGTATTCGGAACTGGAAAGAAAAACTGTGGAAATCGAGTGCCCGATACCTGTGTCGGATGTACTGGCGCGAATGTTCAGCACTCTTATAATCATTCTGACAATCTCGTTGCTGCTCATTCTCTGCCTGACATGGCAATTCTCGACCATACTGAAACAGAACCGCCTCGACAAGATGCGCAACAATTTCGTGACCACGATGATTCACGAGCTGAAACGTCCGATTTCGACTCTGAAAATGTGTGTCTCCGGAATAGAAAACGAGCGGATGCTTGCGAATCCCGAGATGAAGAGCGAGCTTGTGAGGGAATCGCGCGGCGCGCTTGATAATCTCTCGGCCTATTTCTCGCGTCTGCGTGACCTGACCTTCAACCGGGCGGAACAGATTCCGCTCAACACCACACAGTTCTCTCTGCGCGAGGCGGTCGGAGAAATCATCGGAAAGATTCCGGTCAGTACAGAAAAGGAGATTGCTGTCAGCGACGACTCCGAGAACGACGTGCTGCTCACAGCCGACCGCGTGCATATACTCAACATTCTCGACAATCTCGTCGAAAACTCCATCAAATATTCCGGCGACAGGGTAGAAATACATATTTTATATATGGAGAGGGGAGGGAATGTCGAGATAAAGGTGAGCGACAACGGCGACGGTATCTCGCAGGCCGACTGCCGCAAGATTTTCGACCGTTTCTACCGCTCGCGCAGCGCGGCCGAGAGCGAGCATCCCGGCATGGGGCTCGGGCTGGCATACGTCAGACTGCTCGTGGAGGCTCACGGAGGCGAAGTGAGCGTCGAGAGCCGGGAGGGAGTGGGCACATGTTTCACCATAAGGCTTCCGCAATGAAAAAAGCTCTGAAAATACTGCTGGTCGATGACGACCTTAAAAACTCGATGCTCCTCAAACGCTTTATCGAGGTGGCGGGATATGAGGTGACGTATGCCAACAACGGCTGCGTGGGTTGGGAACTCTACACGGAGTCGCACCCCGACCTGATTCTGCTCGACATCAATATGCCGGAGATGGACGGGTTCGAACTCGCGCAGAAAATCCGGGCCGTCGACAAGCGCGTGATAATCTTTTTTCTCACTGACCGCACAGACAAGGTGGACCGCCTGCACGGGTTCTCGCTGCGAGGCAATGACTACATTCCGAAACCGTTTTATCCGGAGGAACTGATAGCAAAAATCAACGAGCGCTTTGAAAGCCGGACAATTGACGAGGATATGGAGTATCAGATAGGAGAGACGCTTTTCCGGCCGAATCTCTCGCAGGTGACTTATCGGGGAGAATCGCACTCTCTTTCGGTCCGGCAGACGGAAATCCTGCAACTCCTGGCCGAAAATCTCGGGAAGATGGTAGAGCGCGACACGATTCTCGAAAAGATATGGGGCGACGCAAGCTATGCCAACTCCCTCGCCCTCAACGTGCAGATTACCTACCTCCGCCGTATCCTCACCGACCCCTCGATAGTCATTACATCCATCAAGAGGAGAGGGTATATTCTGATGGTTTAAGATTTGGGGGTAATATTGCGTCTATGTGATATAAATGATGTATCTTTGCGAATAGAAACCGTGGTTGCGGAAACGGCGGTTGTTATTTCAGAGAAAAGGTGACAACCATGCTCGCAACCGTCCATCTTTTCACCGGCTACGATATCGAGGCCAAAGGACTTGATATGCAAGATATGTAGGTCAAAAAGAGATTCTTGTTGTTTTGGGAATTTTATCTTCACGGGGATCTGTTAAGGTATTATCTAAACCTTAAACCATTTTATTATTCCCCTGAGATTTGCTAATTTTGCAGAAAAGATTCCGGTCATGAGAGGAAAATTTTGCGAAAAGGTAAGTGATTTTATCGCCCGTCATCACCTTATACCTACAGGTAAGAACGAGAGGGTGATTGTGGGGCTGAGCGGCGGAGCTGATTCAGTGGCTCTTTTGCTTGTGCTCAGACGGCTCGGTTATGAGTGCGTGGCCGCACACTGCAATTTCCATCTGCGCGGCGAGGAGAGCATGAGAGACGAGCGCGTTTGCCGCGGACTCTGCGAGAAGGTAGGAGTAGAATTTATCATGACGGATTTCGACGTGGATGCCAGGCGCCGAGAGACCGGAGAATCGGTCGAGATGGCTTGCCGGAGTCTGCGCTACCAATGGTGGGACCGGCTGATTGCTGAGGGGAAAGGCTCGGTGATTGCCGTCGGCCACCACAAGGAGGACAATATCGAAACTTTCTTCCTGAACATGCTGCGCGGGAGCGGTCTCGCAGGCTTGAAAGGGATGATGCCGCGGACAATGAATATCATACGCCCGATGCTCGACTGCGACAAGGCCGAGATTCTCGATTTTCTCAATGAGGAGGGAGAGACCTACATAACCGATTCGAGCAATCTGTCAAATGATTTCAAGCGCAACCGACTGCGCAATGTGGTGCTCCCGGAGTTTGAGAAATCGTTTCCCGGAATGATGGAGGCTGTGAGCGATTCAATAGTCCATCTGCGCGACAACTATAGCCTCTATACCGACTATTGCGATGAGTTGCGCGGGAAGTATGTCGGGGCGGACGGCGCGATAGACCTCAGTCTACTCGTGACAAGCGAGAAAAACGCCCGTATGGTGCTCTACGAGCTGTTGTCGAAAGTCGGGATGAATATGAGCCAGGTGGAGAATATTCTTGCGGCGATAAGTGAAAACGGAAGCTGCTCCGTGTCAGGCAAGCTCTTCAAGACCGGAACCGTCGACTATCTGCTCAACCGCGGAAAGCTCGTACCGGTCGATAATTCCGACTTGCAGGATGCGGAGACCGTAGTCAATCTGACGAAGGAGCCGTTTTCGCTGCGGAGAATGACGACCGAGGAGTTTTTCAGACTCGTCAGTGAAAAGAGATTGCAGAAGGATGCCATATATCTCGACGAATCGGCTCTCGAAGGCAATGCACGCTTCGTGCTACGCCCGTGGCGTAAGGGTGACAGAATCCGGCCTTACGGGATGAAGGGGAGCCGACTGGTCAGCGACCTGCTGAGCGATGCGAAATATTCCGTTGCCGAGAAGCGCGACGTCAGGATTCTGACCCGCGACGGAGAAATCCTATGGGTAATCGGCCTGCGTGCCTCGGGCTTCTTCGCGGTGACTGAGCGCAGCGCGGCGGTCTATGAAATAAGGTACATGAACAATAAATATACGAATAAGCGATGACGGAACTGCTGGTAAAAGATATGGTGTGTCAACACTGCGTCCGCGCCGTGGATAAAATGCTCAGGGAGCACGGATATTCCGGCGTGCGCGTGGAATTAGGCAAGGCGACCTTTGATGACGACATTCCGGAAACGGAGCGAAAGGAGCTTGGCAGAGAATTGCGGGAACTCGGCTTCGAACTTCTGACCGAACCCGACGAGCAGCTGGTGGAGAAAGCCAAGATTCTCGTCATGCACCATGTCCGCGAAGAGCAGGGGCGTCCGCACAATCTCTCGGAGTGCATAGAAAAGAAACTCAATATGAGCTACGACACCGTGAGCCGCATATTCTCGCAGCGTGAGGGCCGAACACTGGAGAAATATCATATAGCACAGAAAATCGAGCGCGTCAAGGAGCTGCTGCAACACGGGCAGTATACCCTAAGCGAAATCGCCGATATGGTCGACTATTCGAGCGTGGCCCATCTCTCGCGCCAGTTCAAGACCGTCACCGGAATGACTCCGACGGAATATCTGCGCAGCCCGCGCGAGCGCAAGGGGCTGAACGAGGTCTGATTTCTGTCGGCTATAAAACGGCATACAGTAGGGATGCTTTTTAAAGCGTCCACATCGTAGTTGGTGATTGTCAGGCTGTTGTGGACGTTTTGAAAAACGTCCCTACGGGGCGGTGTCCGTGTAATTATACAAACTATTCACGCAATTGTGTAACGCGGAAAGGGGTTGGATGTAGTAATTTTGTATCGTGAAATCAGATAGACCCGTCAAGGGTCCGGATCATCTATAAAGAGATACAAAATGAACCTTACACATTTTTTTGAATCGCTTTTCTCGATTATCAACGAGATGTCGCCCTATATCCTGCTGGGCTTTATAATAGCGGGAATACTTCATGTATTTGTAAAACCTCAGATGATGTCGCGTCATCTTGCGGGCAAGGGACTGAGGCCGGTGCTCAACGCCGCGCTTCTCGGGATCCCTCTGCCGCTCTGCTCGTGTGGCGTGCTCCCGACGGCTGTGTCTCTGCGCAGGCAGGGAGCGTCGAAAGGCGCGGTGACATCTTTCCTCATAGCTACACCGCAAACCGGTGTCGACAGCATCGCGGCCACATATTCGCTGCTCGGTCTGCCATTCGCCATACTCCGGCCCATCGGCGCCCTCGTCGGGGCGATGCTCGGCGGAGTCTCGGTGCAGAAACTGACAGCACAGACCGATGCGGAGGAGGATTTCGCGCAGGGCGCGCCCCGGAAATCGTCGTGCTGCTGCGAGGGTGAGGAGTGTGAGACGCGCCTGTCGTTTATAGCCAAGTGCCGCGAGGCACTCCGCTACGGTCTCATCGACATGGTGGGCAACGTGGGCAAATGGCTCGTAATCGGCCTCGTCGTGGCGGCCCTCATCACCGTCCTTGTCCCCGATGAACTGTTCTTAGGGCTATCGGACTATCCTCTGCTTGCCATGCTGCTGATGGTGGCCGTGTCGATACCGATGTATATCTGTGCCACCGGCTCGATTCCCATCGCGCTCTCGCTCATAGCCAAGGGGCTGACTCCCGGTGTGGGATTCGTGCTGCTGATGGCAGGCCCCGCCGCAAATTTCGCCTCGATGATGATTCTTTCGAAGTCAATCGGACGCAAGGGCACCGCAATCTATGTGGGCTCGGTCATAGTCACCTCGCTCATCTTCGGACTGATGATTGACTACCTTCTGCCCCGCGAATGGTTCACTCCCGCAATGGGTGGCGTGGCCGGTGCCTGCCATGTGGAGTTCGGACTGTTTGAGACGCTTTGCAGCGTGGTGCTCCTCGGGCTGCTCCTTTACACGGGCATCAAGGGCCATAGGGATCACGCAAGCCACAACCACAGTATTGAAACCTCAGAAACAAACAACGATATGAAACAGATTTTCAAGATTCAGGGTATGGAATGTGCTCATTGCGAGGCATCCGTCCGCAAAACAATCGCCGCGCTCGACGGAGTGGAGACCGTGTCGGTCGACCGTCATTCGGGTACCGCAGTGGTCGAGGGCGAAATCTCGCCCGAAACCGTAAAGGAGGCCGTCTTTGCCGCCGGATTCACAGTGGTGGACTGAGCCGCGGAAATACATAGATTTTTACAGGGACGTTTTTCAAAAGTTCCGCAGTTGAGTGGCTGATTGCCATGTGGTTGCGGAGGTTTTGAAAAACGTCCCTGATGCCATCGGAAATTTCTCTCTTAATGTGAACAATCCCGGTTTCAGGCGGGTTTATCTATCAGAAATTCAATCCGTCAGAAAATTATGGGAAACATGAGAACCATAAACAATCCGAGTATATGGAAACTAGGGCTGGCACTCATACCGGTGCCGATTGTATGCGTCGTGGCCGTGATTATGAGAGCACTGCCCACATGGTTGTGGGTTATAGGCGCAGTTTCCGTGGCGGTCTACATGATTCTCGTGACCTACTTCTGCGTAAAGCAGAAATGCTACCGGCAGTTGGGACAGAACTATCTGATTCTGATAGTGTGGATAATAATCGCCTTGCTACAGTTTGCTTGACGCGGCGCCAGGATTACTCCTCGGTTTCGGAGGATGCCTTGAGCATCGAGGCGGCGAGCTGCTTGCTTGCCTTCACGCCGAGTTTCTGAAGATTGCCGGCACGGGTGATTAGATTGCCGGTGCCGTTTGTGAGCTTTGTCATTGCATCATCATAAGCCTTTCGGGTGCTCCCGAGGGCTTTTTCTATTTTCTCCATATCTTTTGTGAAGTCGGAGAACTTGTCGAGCATCTTTCCGGCTTCCTCGGCGATGGTAATGGCATTTTTCGTGTGGCGGTCGCGGCTCCACAGCTGCGCTATTAGTTTGAGTCCTGATACGAGGTGGGTGGGAGAGACGATGAGCACGTTGCGGTCGTAGGCCTCCTGCCACAGCGACGGTTCAAGGCGCATGGCGGCGATGTAGGCCGGCTCGTTGGGGATGAACATCATCACGAAGTCGAGTTTGGCCTCACCGACATATTCCTGATAGCGCTTGCGGGCAAGCTCGTCGATGTGGCGCTTCACGGAGCGCACATGGCGGAGGGCCGCACCGTCGCGCAATTCGGGATTCTCGGCGTTGGCATAGTCGACAAAGGCCGTGAGCGAGACTTTCGAGTCGATGACAACGAAGCGTCCGTCGGGGTACTTGACCACCACGTCAGGACGCAGCAGACTGCCGTCATCGTTGCGTAGAGTGTTGCCGTCGGCATCGGTTGTGGCCTGAGTGAAATATTCCTCACCTTTTATAAGGCCCGATTTTTCAAGGATTGATTCGAGCACCATCTCGCCCCAGTCGCCCTGCACCTTGCTGTCGCCGCGCAGGGCTTCGGAAAGCTCGCGCGCATGGCGTGAAATGGACTGATTGAGGTCGACAAGCTCCTTGATGCGCTCCGAAAGCGAAAAGCGCTCGCGCGCCTCGGTGTTGTAAGTATCGGAGACTGTCTTGCGGAATTCGTCAATGTTGGTTTTCAGCGGGTTCAGGAGCTCGCGCAGACGCTCCTCGTTCTGACTCTTGAGGTCGGCGGTGTTTTGGCGGAGGATGTCGTTGGCGAGGTTCTTAAACCTGGTTTCGAGTATGGCCTCCTGCTCCTTCTGCCGGGCCTCGCGCTGCTCCATTTCGCGGTTGAGAAGCTCCAGGCGCGTATTGAGCGCAGAATTTTCCTCACGGGTCTCCGAAAGACGCGCCGCGGACTCCGCGAGGCGCGAGTTGAGTTGCTCGCAGGCGCTGCGGGATTCGGCGAGGGCCTGCGAGAGAGCCTCGATGCGGGCGTCGGCCTCGGCGCGGACTTTCTCAAGTCCGGTGGTAAGCGACTGATTCTCCGAGCGGAGCGATTCGAGACGGGAGAGAGTGGAGCGAAGATACCACAAGGCTGCCGCAGCGACCGCTGCAAGCCCTATGGCGAGGATTATGTAGGGGGACATGGGGGGAGTGCCGGATTTGCGGATATTTTACGTTGTTCAGTTTGCTATTATGCCGCCGAGCGAAGGGATTTCGACAGGTACGAAAGTGTAGGAGCGGGCAAACTGTCGGATTTTAGCGAGCGTGAGTTTTGCAGGGCCTTGTTTAGTGATTTCCGCATGCTCCGGTAAAACAGTGGATGATGAAGTAGAATTTTTAGTCATAGGCGAACCTGAATTAATAAACAACGGAGTTTGATTTCCTATATCACATAAACGCATCCCCTCCGCGATTTATTGTCAGAGCCTGATATTTTGTCGGGAAAAAGCGAATGGAGCGTTCAGAAACGCTGTCTTTCGGATATTCCGGCAGATGAACCTTTGTATTTGCTTGAAGCGGTATTGAACGAATATCTTATCATGAGCCGGAGCGCCTGCGAATCACTGTAGTTCCACTTGTCAAGCCTCATTCTGCTGCCATACGTTATCATTGAGTTCCTGGCTGTTCTGAAAATATCGGTAGCGGCAAGCTGGAAGTACCAATCGTTGAGATTCAAGGTCAACCCGAGGTTTATCTGCCATGAGGGTTTCAACGTCACGACATCCATGTCGCCACACGTGTGCCCCGTGACATCGGCACTCAGCATAAAACCTTTACCTAAAGAGAGTGTATTATACAAATTCCAGAACAGCAGCGGATTATTCTGTGATTTCCGACCAGTAAGAATATCATTTCGTTCCGAGGAGGAAAGCTTCATGAAGTATTTTCGGAAATCTGTCTGCGTTATAGCGTGCTTTATCGGTTTCCGAAAATACTTCCACCACATATTTTGAGTAGTCGTTAAATTGGTATGTATTGTAAGCGCACAGACGTTCCGGTGGTGTGAATATATGACCGAGGAATCTGTCGACGGTATCCATTGCCGACATAGGGGCCATCTCAGGGAGACAGTTCATGGTGTAAATCGTTACAGTGCGCATCTTTTTGGGCGCCAGGGAGCGATAACCGTATGCGTATGAACCGAAAGGAAAACAAAGCCGTTCAAGGAAGGATTTCATCATCCCCGTCACATCCATCAGATATATCGGGCTGGCAATAACAAGACAATCCGCCTCCGCCGCAATCCGGAGAACCGGCGACAATTCATCCACGACACTGCATCGGCCATAGTTTTTGCCCCCTTTCAGTTTACATGAAAAACAACTGAGGCAACCTTTGAATGTAAGGTCATAAAGATGTACGGAATTGATTTCGGCATCAGGATACTTTACCCGTATGCCCTCCGCAAACGATACGCATATTTTCGCGGTGTTACCATTTTTCCGGGGGCTTCCGTTGATTATTACAGTTTTCATTATTAATAATATGTATTACCGTGATATGGAGAATTATAATTAATTTTGTGTTGCAAAATTAGGTAATTATCAGAGCGGAAGCAATAACTTACCGGGAGGTCTGACACTTACCTGAAAGTTTGTATAGCTCGCTGTCAGAGTGTTTTGAATTACGAAATATGGCCAAAAAATTAGACTACGAATACTGCAAGGCGGCTCCAATGCTTGAATGGCTCGGCAACAAATGGGCGCTGGTGGTTCTCATGAAGATTTCCGAGAATGAACCGGTACGCTTCAATGAACTCTACCGCAACATCCCGTCGGTGTCCGAGAAAGTGTTGTCGCAGGTGCTCCGGCAGCTCGCCACCGACGGACTAATCAGCAGGGAGCTCTTTCCGGATGTGCCGCCGCGCACTGAATATTCGGTGACTGATTTCGGCCGGACACTACTTCCGCATGTGGAAGCGCTTCTCGAATGGGGACATGAGAATTTCGACAGGATAATGTCGAATCGCGGAAATTCGAAATAATTCAATGCGTATGGACCCTGCCAACGACAGTAATATTGTCGTTAGCCATATTTTTAGAGGAATTTTCGGGCGGAAATGTAGTTTTGTATTTAAAATTTACTACTTTTGCAGTGGGTCACCCGAGATGTGGCCTATAATCATTAAATCTATACCTCACAAATGGATTTAGCAGTCATCAATGACTCACGCACGCGCCGACTGGCTTTCTATCTCGCTGAAGAGGAATATCTCGCCAAGGCTTATCCTGACAGGGATTTCTTCTTCGCATGGCAGGTGAAGCCCTCTGTAATCGTCGGCCGCAATCAGCTGCTCGAAAAGGAGATAAACATAGATTTCTGCCGTGAAAACGGGGTAGAGATTTTCCGTCGGAAGAGCGGCGGGGGAGCGGTGGTGGCCGACAGGAACAATATCATGTTTTCCTACGTGACATCGTCGAACGATGTCTGCACCACTTTCAGCGAATACACATCAATGGTGGCAGAGGCTCTGCGCCAACTCGGACTCGATGCTTCCGACAATTCCCGCAACGACATTCTCATCTGTTCCCGCAAAGTGTCGGGCAACGCATATTATCATCTTCCGGGCCGCAGTATAGTCCACGGAACGATGCTCTATGACTATGACCCGGTGCTGATGGCAGGCACGCTGCGCCCGTCGCAGACGAAACTCACGTCGCACGGCGTACAGTCGACCCGCAGTCGCGTCACTACTATAAAGGAGCATCTTCCCGAACTTTCCATAGGGGATTTCCTGAAACATGTGCTGACCACTGTGCCACAGGGAGGAACGACGCTCGTGCTCGGCGAGGATGAAATCCGCGAAATCGAGAAAATCGAGCAGGAATATTATGCCCCCGGATGGCTTGCAGGAAAGAATCCGAAAGGGAGCCTGCATTACTGCGAGAGGCTTGAGGGAATAGGGGAGATGGCCGTCGACATGACGACCGACCGCGGCGCAATCACCGGCATAGAGCTCACTGGCGACTATCTCGAAAATTCCGACACCGCAACCGCCGTTGCCGCAGCCCTTATAGGGTGTCCCTATGAGAAAGAGGCTGTCGGGAAGGCGCTCGATGCCATTGACCTGCCGAAACTCGTCCCCGGACTGACAACAGAAAAATTCATCAACCTTATATTCTGAATAAACCACACTAAAACACCAATTCGAAAATGGAAGAATTGAGAAGAACCTGTCTTTATGACAAACATGTCGCCCTTGGAGCCCAGATGAGTCCATTCGGCGGCTTCGATATGCCCATCCAGTATGCAGGTATCGTCGAGGAGCACAATGCAGTCAGAAACGCCTGCGGAGTTTTCGACGTTTCCCACATGGGCGAGGTCACGGTCAATGGACCGGAGGCCGAAAAGTATGTCAACCATATATTTTCCAACAACGTGACCGGACTTGCCGACGGCGGTATCCTCTATGGCATGATGCTCAACCCGCAGGGTGGAGTGGTGGACGACCTGCTTGTCTACAAGCGCGGCGACAATGACTTCCTCCTCGTCATCAACGCATCGAACATCGCAAAGGATGTGGCGTGGATTGAAAGTCAGGCCGAGGGCTACGACGTGGAAATCAAAAATATCAGCGATGAAATCGGCGAAATCGCCGTTCAGGGTCCCGAAGCGGAAGCTGCGCTTGAAAATATCCTCGACATCCGCTGCCAGGAACTGACATTCTATACCTTCACCGAGGCTACCTATGAGGGAAAGCATATACTCGTGAGCCGCACAGGTTACACGGGCGAGGACGGTTTCGAGATTTATTCCGACCACGATACCATCCGCAATCTCTGGGACAAACTCATCGCTTCGGGCAAGGTGGCTCCCTGCGGACTCGGATGCCGCGACACTCTGCGTTTCGAGGTCGGGCTGCCGCTTTACGGCGACGAGCTTGCCGACGATATCACTCCCGTCGAGGCCGGACTGTCGATGTTCGTGAAACTCGAAAAGCCCGAATTTATCGGTCGTGAGGTTATCGAGCGTCAGAAGGCCGAGGGTGCGCCCCGCAAGCTCGTGGGCCTAGAACTGCTTGACCGCGCGATTCCGCGCCACGGCTACGAGGTGCTCAACGCCGACGATGAAGTTATCGGATATGTAACCACCGGCTACCGCGGTATCTCGGTCGACAAGAGTATCGCCACCGCTCTCATTCAGACTCCCTACGCAGTCAAGGACAATGAGCTTAAAATCCGCATCCGCCGAAAGACTTTCCCCGCCAAGGTCGTGGCAAAGAAATTCTATAAGAAATCGTATAAGAAGTAATTCATAATGCGTAATGCATAATTCATAATAGAGCTGACGCGATTGTTTTTCCTTGAGCGGAGGCACTGTGGTGATTCTTATACAGAGAAGTTTTTTCTACTAAATTATAGAGAAGTTTTCTATTCAAAAATTCTATTCATATAAATAACCAAAGTAAAATAATTTCTAAAAATATACAGTTATGAGCAAGACATATTATTCCCGCACACATGAGTATGTAACAGTTGACGGCAACACAGGTTATATCGGCATCAGCGACTATGCGCAGCATGCACTCGGCAATGTGGTCTACGTCGATATGCCCGAGCAGGGCGATGACCTTACCGCAGGCGAGGAATTCGGTGCTGTGGAGAGCGTGAAGGCTGCAAGCGACCTCTTCGCTCCCGTGAGCGGCGCTGTCATCGAGTCAAACGAGGAACTCATCGACAATCCGCGCCTCATCAATGAGGATGCCATGAAGAACTGGATTGTGAAAATCGAGCTCACCGACCCCTCCGAACTCGACAACCTCATGGACGAGGAGGCTTACAAGGCTTTCTGCGAGTCTGAGCATTGATTTGAGTCAGAATCATCCATCACGAAATTTACTGTATCTCACCTTCATATCACATAAAAAGTGACACACAGATATTTTCCCCATACTCCGGACGACATCGCCGCTATGCTTGAACGCTGCGGCATGAAAAGCCTCGACGAGCTTTACAGCGATGTCCCCGACAGCCTCAAACTGAAACGCGACTACGACCTCCGGCCTCAGATGAGCGAAAAAGAGGTGCGCGATTTCTTCGAGGGCCTCGCCGCCAAGAACCAGCCTCTGACCTGTTTCGCAGGCGCCGGTTTCTATGACCACTATACTCCCGCCGTGGCGCAGTCGATTGCCGCGCGCTCCGAGTTTCTGACCGCCTACACTCCCTATCAGCCCGAAATCTCGCAGGGCACGCTCCAGTATATCTTCGAATACCAGTCGATGATGAGTCAGCTGACAGGCATGGAGGTCTCAAACGCCTCGATGTATGACGGCACGACTGCGGTAGCCGAAGCTATGATGATGGCGGTGGCCCATGCGCGCAAGAAAAACCGCGTGCTCGTATCGGCAACGCTCAATCCCATATACCGCGACGTAATCGACACCTACGCCCACTATCACGGCGTCACCGTCGACACCATTCCCGAAAAGGAGGGCGTCACTGACCTCGACGCGGTGAAGGAAATGCTCGCAGCCGGGGATGTGGCAGGCGTAATCGTGGCCACGCCCAACTTCTACGGCATACTTGAGGACTATACCGGCCTTGCCGACACAGTCCATGCAGCCAAGGCGCTCCTCATAATGACCGCTCCCGCCTCGGCTCTCGGCGTCATCCGCACTCCCGGAGAGTGGGGGGCCGACATCGCCGCCGGCGAAGCCCAGTCGCTCGGCATGCCGCTCAACTTCGGCGGCCCGTATCTCGGCTATATCTGCTGCACCAAGGCGCTCATCCGCAAGCTGCCGGGCCGAATCGTAGGCGCGACAACCGACGCCGAGGGACAGAGAGTGTTCGTGCTCACCCTCCAGGCACGCGAGCAGCATATCCGCCGCGACAAGGCCACTTCAAACATCTGTTCGAACCAGGGTCTGATGGCTCTCTACGTGGCCATCTATCTCTCTCTGATGGGAGCGAAGGGGCTGCGTGAGGTCAACGAGCTTTCAGCCTCCGGCGCTCACTATCTTGCGAAACGCCTTGTAGAGACCGGTGCTTTCGAGCTGAAATATCCCGACAAGCCCTTCCTCAATGAATTTGTGGTTAGATTCAAGGGAGAGGTCAAGCTCGCCGATTTCGTGGAGGTCTGCACTACCTGCGGCTGTCTGCCCGGCGTGATGATTTCGGACGACGAACTCCTTGTGTGCGTCACCGAAACGCGCACCCGCGAGGAAATCGACCGCTATATCTGGCGCGCGCAGACATTTTCGAAAGCCACAGTGCCGGCGTTCAACAACGAGAACCAAAACAATATGTCAAACTGATCTGATGTCCCGAAACAATGAATAAGAAATATTACGGAAAAGTGATTTTTGAGCTCTCACGTCCGGGACGTCAGGGCTACAGTCTGCCGGCCAACGGATGTGATGACGCGCTTTCATCGCTTCCGGCCGGGCTTATGCGCGAAAAAGCTCCCGAACTGCCCGAAGTCGACGAGCTGACAGTGGTAAGACACTACAACAATATGTCGACCAACAATTTCGGCGTCGACACCGGTTTCTATCCCCTCGGCTCCTGCACGATGAAGTATAACCCGAAAATCAACGAGGAAATGGCCTCGCTTCCGGCGTTTACAAACCTTCATCCCTTCCAGCCGTCGGCTACGGTACAGGGCGCTCTCGAGGCATACTATACCCTCCAGCAGATGCTCAGCGAAATCGGCGGCATGGCTGAGTTCACACTCAATCCCTACGCCGGTGCCCACGGCGAGCTGACAGGCCTGATGGTTATCCGCGCCTACCACGAGAGCCGCGGCGACATGAAGCGCACTAAAGTGATTGTCCCCGATTCGGCACACGGCACTAACCCCGCATCGGCTGCTGTGGCCGGTCTGAAAGTGGTCGAAGTCAAGAGTCTGCCCGACGGTACAGTCGATGTGGAAGCACTCCGTCCTCTTCTCGACGACACCGTGGCCGCAATCATGATGACCAACCCGAACACTGTGGGCATTTTCGAGCACAATATTCCCCAGATTGCCGAGATGGTACATGCCTGCGGCGCGCTGATGTATTACGACGGTGCGAATCTCAACCCGATGCTCGGCATAGCCCGGCCGGGCGACATGGGTTTCGACGTCATGCACATCAATCTCCATAAGACCTTCTCCACCCCTCATGGCGGAGGCGGTCCCGGCGCAGGCCCCGTGGGTGTGCGTGCCGGTCTCGAGCAGTTCCTGCCCAATCCGCGCGTCGTGAAACACAGCCACAAGGAGGAGAACCTCTTCAATCTCGATTTCGGCACCGAGAAAGGCCCCGAGGCCCTCGGCCGTATTTCGGCATGGCTCGGCAACTTCGCCGTAGAGCTCCGTGCGCTGGCTTACATCCTCTCGCTCGGGCGCGACGGCCTGAAGATGGCCGGAACACTCGCCACTCTCAACGCAAACTATATCAAGGAATCGCTGCGCGACCTCTACGCACTGCCGATTGACAGAGTGTGCAAGCATGAGTTCGTGTTCGACGGCCTCGCCGACAAGTCGACCGGCGTCACCACCCTCAATGTGGCCAAACGTCTGCTCGACCACGGCTTCCATGCTCCCACAATCTACTTCCCGCTCCTCTTCCACGAGTCGCTCATGATTGAGCCGACCGAAACCGAGAGCAAGGAGACGCTCGACGAGTTCATCGAAGTGATGCGCGACATTGCCCGTGAAGCCCGCGAGACTCCTGACGTGGTGAAAAACGCACCGCTTGAGACTCCCGTCCGCAAGCCCGATGACACAGCGGCCGCACTCAATCCCGTAGTCACCTTCGCAATGCTCTGAGGATGGAAAAATCAGATCTTATAATTATCGGAGCCGGCCCCGGCGGTTATGAAACAGCCGTCGAGGGCGCGGCCCTCGGAAAGAAAGTGACGCTTATCGAGCGCGACCAGCCGGGAGGAACCTGCCTCAATCGCGGCTGTATTCCCACCAAAACGCTCTGCCGTTCTGCGGAAGTGGCCATGACGCTTGCCGAGGCCGGAGAATACGGTTTCGCGGATGTCAGCTCCTCGCTTGATTTCGCAAAGGTGATGGAGCGCAAGGACAAGGTGGTAGGAGAACTTCGCGAAGGCGTGAAAACGCTGCTCAAGGATGTAAATGTGGTCTATGGCGACGCGAAATTCAAGACTGCCTCGGAAATCGAGGTTAACGGCGAGACATACACTGCTCCGGAAATCATTATAGCCACAGGCTCAGAACCCGCGCTGCTTCCGATTCCCGGAAAGGAGCGCGCGCTGACAAGCGACGAGATTCTGTCGCTCAAGCGTCTGCCGAAATCACTCTGCGTCATAGGCGGCGGCGTGATAGGGATGGAATTTGCATCCATCTTCGCCGCTTTCGGCACGGAAGTCACCGTACTTGAATACTGCAAGGAAATACTTCCGCCATTTGACGCTGAGATAGCCAAGCGCCTGCGCATGTCGCTGAAACGCCGCGGTATCAATATCATTACCGCTGCGGAAGTAACCTCCATCACGGAGGGACCGGTCGTGAATTATCTCGTCAAGGGCAAGGAGAAGAACGTCAGTGCCGAAATGGTGCTGATGGCGGTCGGGCGCCGTCCGAATCTTCCGGAAGGAATCACCGAAGCCGGCGCGAAACTCAACCGCAACGCTATCGCTGTCAATGATGACATGACTGTGGTGTTTGAGGATGGAAAAGCTCCCGCCGACGTGAAGGTTTATGCCATCGGCGACGTCAACGGCCGCTGTATGCTCGCTCACGCCGCCACCCGTCAGGGTAAAATCGCGCTCGGACTTGCGAAGCCGACTGATGTAATTCCTTCTGCTGTCTTTACCGTGCCCGAGTGTGCGATGGTAGGTCTGACCGAAGAGCGTTGCACTCAGGATGGCCGCAATGTCCGCATCGGCAAAGCCACTTTCCGCGCCAACGGCAAAGCTCTGGCGATGGGTGAGCCCGACGGACTTGTCAAGATGATTGTCGATGCCGATACCGACGCCATTCTCGGCTGCCATATCTGCGGGGCTCATGCCGCCGATCTGATTCAGGAGGTGGCTACCGCCATGCAATCCGGACTCAAGGGCTCTGCAATCTCGTCGACAGTCCATGCCCATCCGACTCTCACCGAGGTAGTGCTCGCGGCAGTTCCCCAAGCATAAAGCCAAAAGCCCGTAAGTCTCTGAGGCACATAAAAACAAGAGAGACATAAGCGACAGATATTTCATGAATTTAAGAAAGTCTGTCACTTATGTCTCTTTTGTATATTGCTTTATCTGAAAATCAGCTGACTTCTTCTGGCGGGAAGAGCTTGTCGTCGCGGTCGAGGTGATAGTCCTTGGTAAGCAGGGCGATGAAACGCGAAATCTGCGTGATGGCTTTCTGAGTTTCGGGAGATATTTCCTTTGACTGGAGACGGAGCATGAGCATGCCATAGAGCGCATTGAAGCAGGTTTCGATTTCTCCGGCGGGATTCTCACCGGCTTTGGCACGGAGTTCGACTATGTAGGGGAGGGTCTTGTAGAACTCGGCGGTATATTCCGGGAAGCGCGGGTCCTTGAGAAGCGCGAGGTGCAGGTCGGTCAGCTGAATGATGACATTTTTGTTAAGCTGGAGATGTCCTTCCTTCTCCACACCCTCGCGGCGCATCATATCGATGAGCGACTCATACCACTCGGTCATTTCCTTCTCGCGTGCCGGGTCAAGGTTGAATCTGTCGATGACATTCTTCTTTATCCGCTCTATATCGAGACCGTTGGCACGTATTATATCCTCAATCTGCCACATATAAAGAAGGTATTCGGCTATATTTTCCTTATGTTTCTGCGATGCTATATACATTGATGATTATGATTTGAATTTTGTATTTTATAAAGATCTGAATACAAAATTAACAAATTAGCGAGAAATATTGTCAGCGGGAAGCGGCAATATTTGTAAATTTGCATTACTGTTTTACTTTTAAACGTTTGTCTGACATGGTTACGACTGATAAAAGTTCGTGTAATATACTCGCAGACCTGCTGATAGCCCACGGAGTCCGCAATGTCGTGTTGTCGCCCGGAAGCAGAAACGCCCCCCTCGTAATGGCTCTGTCAAGGCGCAGGGAACTGAAATGCGAGATCGTGATCGACGAGCGCTCCGCCGCGTTCATCGCTCTCGGTATCGGTCTGCAGAGCGGATTGCCCGTAGCTATTGTCTGCACAAGCGGCACCGCGCTGCTCAACTATGCTCCTGCGGTAGCGGAAGCCTTCTACCGGCGTGTTCCCCTCATAGTGATTTCAGCTGACAGGCCCGAGGAATGGATTGACCAGGATGACTCTCAGACGATATGGCAGCAAAACGCACTGGCGCCATACGTGAAACGTAGCTGTGACATTGCCGCGCATCTCGATTTTGAAAATGGCGAGTGGGTGTGCAACCGTCTTATCAACGATTTGCTTCTCGAAGTCGTCAACGGACGCCGCGGCCCCGTGCACATCAATGTAAGACTTGATGCACCGCTCAATCATCAGAAAGAGACGGCACCCGACTGCAGCCGGGTCATAAAGATGGTCGCTCCCTCGATGGAACTCCCCACGGCAGAGGCCCGCGCTCTCGGCGAGAAGCTGGCGTCGCCGAAAAAAGTGCTTATAATAGTGGGCTTCCACGAGCCGGACGAAAGGCTCAACCGCGCGCTCGTGAAGCTCGCACACCGCCCGAATGTGGCCGTGATGACCGAGTCAATCGCCAATCTCCACTCCCCGCTCTTTGTCAGCCGTATAGACTCGACGCTCTGCCGCCTGAGCGATGCCGACCGGTCGCGGCTTGCGCCGGATGTTGTAATCACCGCCGGCGGCGCCTTAGTGTCGCGTTTTGTCAAAGGATGGCTGCGTTCACTGCCGGATGTAGAGCACTGGCATATAGGAGTATCACACACCACGGTCGACTGCTTCAAGCATCTTGCACTACGAGTGGAACTGGCTCCGGCCGTGTTCCTGCGTCAGTTAGCATCGGCTATGCAGATATTCAACGAGCCGTCGGACTATGGGAAAGCGTGGCGTGAGGCGGCAGAACGGGCTGCCGAGGCTCACGACAGATATGTGGCGCACTGTCCGTGGTCAGACATGAAGGCGTTTTCCTACATCATATCCCAGATTCCGTCGAAATGGAATCTGCATCTGTCAAACGGCACGCCCGTAAGATACGCGCAGCTAATGGATTGCAGCCATATCCACAGGAGCGACTGCAACAGGGGCGTGAGCGGCATTGACGGCTGTACTTCCACGGCACTCGGAGCCTCTTCGGTATATAACGGCACCACTCTGCTGATTACCGGGGATATGAGCTGTCAGTACGACATAGCGGCGCTGTCGTCTGCGCTCGTCAGTCCGAAATTCAAAATTATAGTAATATGCAACGGCGGAGGAGGTATATTCCGTTTCATTCCATCGACATCCGCATTGCCGGAGCTTGAGAAATATTTCGCCGTCGGCACAAAATTGCCGCTGAAAGACCTTGCGGCCGGCTACGGATTCGCCTATTACGAAGTTCACGATCTGCGCGAGCTGAGAGCCAGATTCAGCGCTTTCACGGATAATGACCGCGAGCCCGCTATACTGGCTGTGTTTACTCCGCCCCACGAGTCGGCCGAAGTTCTGAAACAATATTTTCTGCCTGACTGAGAGAATCGGGTTTGCCGATGTCAATCCATCTGTAGGATTCCTCCGGAAGATAGCCTCTGATGTCGAGCGAGCCGCATGCGTCGATATAGAAGGGCGTTATCGAAAACTTCGCATCCACGGCATATTCAGCCAATGGCCCGAACAGCGAGGGGCTGATGATATGCACGCCTCCGAAAGCCAAAGGCCTTGAATTTTCAACGGCGCGGAGTGGGAGAGGGGTGCGCCGCTCTCCGGTAGTTCTGTTTTCCCATCCCACCATACTCATATCACCGTTGAAAAGGAGATAGCGTGAAGTCGGACGCGAGGCCACGAGCAGAGTCGCATCGGCACCGGATTTTTCATGCGCGGTGAGCATGGCGGGAATGTCGAAATCCGTGAGAATATCGGCATTGTGGACTAAAATCGGTTCATCGCCGTCAAGCAGCGGGCGCGCCTTGAGCAGACCACCGCCAGTGTCAAGCAGACGGGCGCTCTCGTCGCTGATTCGCAGGTCGACGCCGAAATTGCCGTTGGCCGCAAGATAGTCAATAATCTGGTCGGCATGGTGATGCACATTGACAACCATCGTCGTGATGCCAGCGTCCTTCAGTTTAAGGATTACACGTTTCAGCATCGGCTCTCCGCCAACTTCGACGAGCGCCTTTGGCATGGTCCGGGTGATGTCGCCCAGGCGGGTACCGAGTCCCGCCGCAAATATCATCGCTTTCATAGTAAGGTGTCGATATTTTGTTCCCGATGAATGAGATGGACTTTCACATGAGGGAAGGTTGATTTTATGTGTTCGGCCATCTTCTGCGCCGAGTAGACGCTGCGATGCTGACCACCGGTACATCCGAAATTGACCGAAAGCGAGGTGAATCCGCGGCGGTCATAGCAGTCGACCGACGGGTCGACGAGCCCGTAGCAGTGCTCAAGGAAGGTTATGATTTCTCCTTTGGATTCGAGGAAGTCAATCACAGGACGGTCAAGTCCGGTGATTTTTTTATATTCCTCATAGCGGCCGGGATTTTCCATGCCGCGGCAGTCGAACACGAAACCACCGCCGTTGCCCGACATATCCGCCGGAATACCTTTCTTATATGAAAAACTCATAACGGTGACAGTGAGAGAGCTTTCAGCCTTCGGCTCCACGGCAGTCGGAGCAAGCTTTTCAAGCATTGCATTGAGCAACGAAATCAGGTAGGGATAATCACCGGAAGGTTCGCGGAGCAGCGTGCGGAGATTGTCGAGCGCAAGGGGTATGCTTTTGAGAAAATGGGGTTTGCGCTCGAATTTTCCGCGGAAACCGTAGGCCCCGAGCACCTGGAGATTGCGCAGCAGCGAGAAGTCGCGCAGACGCTTCATAAAGGCCGGCCGGTCAATGTCGGTATATTTCGACGCGCTCTTGATATAGACATCAATCAGACGGGAACGGAGCTCTTCCGAGAAGCCGGCACGGGCCTGCGTGATGAACGACACAAGGTCATATTCCGCCTGGCCACGCCGTCCGCCCTGGAAATCAATAAAAAACGGTTCGTTGCCAACAATCATCACGTTGCGCGACTGAAAATCGCGATACATGAAGGTCCCCGCGGGGTTCACCGAGAGCGTGTCGGCCATCTTGCGGAAATCGGCCTCGAGATTCGCTTCAAGATAGGGTGTACCCGTAGTGTTCAGGAAGCAGTATTTGAAATAGTTTAAATCCCACAGGATAGACTGCGCGTCGAAGTCGCTCACCGGATAGCAGCGGGAAAAATCAAGCCCGACAGCGCCGGAATACTGGAAATCAGGCAGGGCGGAAACCGCTTTTTCGAGCAACGCCAGGTCCGTGCGCCTGTCGAAAAGCGATGTGTCGCCCAAATCGGTCTGGAGATAGCACAGACGATCGGCGGAAACGGCTATCACACGCGGCACATTCAGACCCCGGGAATAGAAATGTCCGCTGAGATAGATGAAGGCTTCATTCTCCTCGACGGAGGTGCCGACGACGCCGACCACGGTCTCAATTCCTTTGAGACGGAAATAGCGGCGGTTGCTTCCGGCCTGTGTCAGCTGAGTGACAGATTCGGGTGCGACACCGAACTTTTTAATGTATAAATCCTTTAACATTGGAGAAACGTTTCTACAAAAGTAGTCAAAATATCCTATTCGTCCCCGACGGCAAGTCCGTCTTTTGTGTATTTTTATGAAAATACTTAACTTTGACAATCATTTTGCTTAATGACAATGACAGAACTGACGAACAGTATATGCCGGATGGTCAAATCGCTCGACGAGCGCAAGACCCGGCGCAAAGAGGGAGCTTTCAAAGCAGAGGGAACCAAGTGTGTGACCGACACGCTCGGACATTTCGACCTGCGCTACCTTTTTGCCACAGCCGAATGGATTGAGACTCACCGCCCGCTGCTGCAAGGGGTTGCGACGGACAGACTGCAACAGGTGGCGCGACGCGACATACTCAGAATGTCGAGCCTCGTCACTCCTCCGGATGTGATTGCGGTCTACGACATTCCGGTGCGCAATCTCGATGTGAAGAAAGCCTCCGGAGAACTCGTACTCGCCCTCGACACCATCCAGGACCCCGGAAATCTCGGTACAATCATCCGTGTGGCCGACTGGTTCGGCGTGCATACCATCCTCTGCAGCAACGAGACCGCCGACTGCTTCGCTCCGAAGGTCATACAGTCGACAATGGGTTCCATCTCGCGCGTGAGCCTGCACTACGGCAATCTCCGCGAGATGATAGAGGCCGTGAATCCCGGTGCTGTCTACGGCACCTTCCTCGACGGCGAGAGCATCACAAAGGCCACACTGCGGCAGACCGGCATAATCGTTATCGGCAACGAGGGTAAAGGAATCTCCACAGAGATAGAAGAAACGGTGACCGAGCGCCTGCTTATTCCCTCATATCCCGAAGGACAGGAGACCGGCGAATCGCTCAACGCAGCCGTGGCGACTGCCATCACACTCGCCAAATTCCGCGGCGTCTGACAGACTGACGCAAAACACTCACCATAAAATCCGGCACAGAGATGAAGAATAACACCAAGACAGCATGGTTCTGCACAAGCTGCGGCGCCCAGTCCCCGAAATGGGCAGGTAAATGCCCGGCTTGCGGCGAGTGGAACACTATGGTCGAGGAGCGCATCGCCCCCGAGAAAAAATCACGTACTCTCTCTCCCTCCGGACAGCGCCCGGCAAGAACTCGTCCGCAGCTCATTCATGAAATAGAGCTTGCGGAGGAACCCCGCATCAAGATGCCGAGTGCTGAACTCAACCGAGTGCTCGGCGGAGGTCTCGTGGCCGGAAGTCTCGTGCTGATAGGAGGTGAGCCGGGTATCGGCAAGTCGACCCTTGTGTTGCAGAATATCCTCTCTATACGCTCGCGTCGCATCCTCTATATCTCCGGCGAAGAGAGCGCGCGCCAGCTCAAAATGCGCGCCGACCGCATAGGGCGCCCGAATGAGAACGTGTATATAGTCTGCGAGACATCCTTGCAGAATATCCGCGACCATATCGAGGAGGTGAATCCCGGCCTCGTCGTGGTCGATTCGATTCAGACCATAGCTTCCGACGATATAGAATCCGTGGCCGGAAGCGTCTCGCAGGTACGCGAGTGTGCCGCGCAGTTGCTAAAATATGCCAAGGAGACGGGTGTGCCCGTATTCCTTATCGGACATATCACGAAAGAGGGGAGCATCGCGGGCCCGAAGGTGCTCGAACATATCGTCGACGCCGTGCTTCAGTTCGAGGGTGACCGCCAGGGAATCTACCGCATACTCCGGTCAATCAAAAACCGCTTCGGCTCGACAGCGGAACTGGGTATCTACGAGATGTGTCAGCGCGGACTGCGCGAGGTGTCGAATCCGTCCGAGATGTTTCTCTCGCAGGGTAGCGATGACCTCTCCGGAATTTCCATCGGCGTGACGATGGAAGGAATCCGGGCTTTTCTGATAGAGGTACAGGCACTCGTGAGCACGGCCGCCTACGGCACTCCGCAGCGCTCAGTGACCGGATTTGACTCGAAAAGAATGAACATGCTCCTTGCAGTGCTCGAAAAGCGAGTAGGCTTCAAGCTGGCCGCGAAGGATGTGTTTCTCAACATAGCCGGAGGTCTTAAAGTCAATGACCCTGCGCTCGACCTCGCGGTAATATGTGCGATACTCTCGTCAAACGTCGACATCACCATCCCGAAACGGGTGTGTATGGCGGGAGAGGTCGGACTGTCGGGCGAGGTGAGGGCCGTCACCCGCATCGAACAGCGTATCCGCGAGGCTGAGAAGCTCGGCATGGAGACCATAATCATTCCACGCAACAATCTGAAAGGAGTGGATATGAGCGGCCTGAATATCAAGATTATTGAAGTGGCGAAAGTCGAAGAGGCTTTCAGGACACTTTTCGCATAAACAAATATCACCTACAAAAGCAAAAAACACATGACACAAAGACTATCACCAATTCTCATATCACTGCTCCTCGTCGCTCCCGGAGCTGTGAGGGCACAGAAAGTCGAGAAAATCAAATATGGCGATTTCTCGGACTGGGTGACACGCCGCATACACGAATCGGCAGTCATCGGCGGCAATGAAAAGCTCATCTATGAGGTAGGCCCGACGCAGACAATCACGGGCAACAAACCATACACCAGCACCGGAGGCTCCCCGTGGGCCACGAGTAATGTCTACGCGAAGGTATCCGGAGTTGTGAAAGGTTCCAACGCCGTCTATCCTGCGGAGCGCTCCGCAGGCAACAAATGTGCCAAGCTCTGCACGCAGATAGAGACCGTCAAGGTGCTCGGACTGATAAACATGGATGTCATGGTGGCCGGCTCGATGTTTCTCGGCCACATGATAGAGCCCATCACCTCGACCAAGAATCCTTATACAAAGATGGAAATGGGCATCCCGTTCACAAAACATCCCAAATCGCTGGTATTTGACTACAAAGTGGATATGCCCGACGTGGATTACCGCGTGAAATCCTCGGGGTTCGGCTCCAAAAAGAAAATTCCAGGCAGAGATGAGGCCGTGGTGTTCGTGTATCTACAGAGAAGATGGGAGGACGCCGAGGGCAATATCCATGCCAAACGTGTCGGGACAGGAGGCAAACTTTTCACTTCGTCGAGCGGATGGACCAACGGGTTCAAGCTACCTATATATTATGGTGATATGTCCACCAAAGGCCCGATTGCCGATTATCTGAAACTCCGCAAGAAGGACAATTGCTACTATGCGGCAAATTCCAAGGGCAAAATGGTGCCGGTGGTGGAAGAGGGCTGGGATTCAGCCGAAGCCACGCCGACACATGCCATCGTGATGTTCTCGTCGGGCAACGGGGCTCCTTATGTGGGAACCGAGGGCGTGACGCTGTATATCGACAACGTGGGTTTCGGATATTAAGAGGCTGTTTAAAAACAAAAGTGAAATGAGGGGCAGCGAATTTTTTAGATA
>DXXM01000006.1 GCA_019416285.1 Bacteroidales bacterium | reverse complement strand
TCGCTTGAAATTTAGCTGTTTAACAGCATAATTTTAATTTTTGTCATGTACTAAACTTAAATATATAAAATAATATTATTAAATAATAATTAGAACATAAAAATAAAGTTTACTTTTAAATGAAACAACGTTTAGTTTATATTGATAATTTACGCGGATTTCTTATTATATTGGTGGTCTTGGGACATTGTATCCAGTTTTTAGATCCTGATTTCGACCATAATATAGTATTTAGATATATTTATTCTTTCCACATGCCATTATTTATGTTCATAAGTGGTTTTGTAAGTTATAAATCTAAATATAAATGGATCTCAATCAAACGTAGATTCTTGCAACTTGTTATTCCTTTTATCGCTTGGGCGATGATTGGAATGGAGATAACGAATGATTATAATTGGTATTGGTTGACAAATCCAGATACAGCATTATGGTTTCTATGGGTTTTATTTTGGATAGGTACTCTTCATATGGCTCTCTCTAAATTAAGTAAAAAGTTAGGTATTGCCGAAGAAGTGGTGTTCTTAAGTGCTTGTATTGTATTCTTAGGTATCCTTTTTATTAGCAAGTTATCTTTTGGATTCCATCTGTTAGCTTGGTATCTTCCTTTTTATTGTTTAGGATCAATTGCAAGAAAGTATGAATCGATTCTTATTCCACATCTTCAAGATTGGCGTTTGATATTTGGAATACTGTTTGTTACGTCCGGATTTTTTTGGATGAGGAATGACAGTCCGACGTTTATTCAGTCTGATTCCCAAGCACTGATTTTTGGCTATAAGTTTTTAGTAGGATTCTTAGGTTGCATATTCTTCTTGTCAATTATTCGCGTATTTGAGTGTAATATGTTGTTACTTAGTAAATTGGGGGGGGGTGACTTTAGGAGTATACGCAATCCATCAATTGGTTATACGTTGTATTGTCAATATGGATTTAATTACTGATATTCCATTACTTTCGGCCAATTTATGGGCACAAATAATAGGTATTTTCTTATTGGCTTTTCTTATTACTTTGTTTGTTTATCGGTTGTTAAATTCTTTTAATGTAACTTCAAAATTATTCTTAGGTAAATAAATGAAAACCGCATTAATCACCGGCATTACCGGTCAGGATGGTTCGTTTCTGGCCGAGTTTTTACTTGAAAAGGGCTACGACGTCCACGGCACAATACGCCGCTCGTCGGTCGACTTCCGCGAGCGCATCGCCCATCTCGAAGGCCATCCCAACTTCCACCTCCACTATGCCGACCTCGGCGACTCAATGTCGATAATGCAGGTCGTGTCGATGGTTCGTCCTGACGAAATCTACAACCTCGCCGCCCAGAGCCACGTTCAGGTCTCGTTTGACTCCCCCGAGTTCACCGCCGACGTCGACGCCACCGGTGTGCTTCGCATACTCGAGGCCGTGCGTCTTTGCGGACTCAAGGACACCTGCCGCATCTATCAGGCATCAACCTCCGAACTTTATGGCAAGGTCGAGGAAGTGCCGCAGAACGAAAAGACCCCCTTCCACCCATATTCACCCTATGCCGTCGCCAAGCTCTACGGCTTCTGGATTGTCAAGGAATACCGCGAGGCCTACGGTATGTACTGCTGCTCCGGCATACTCTTCAATCACGAGTCCGAGCGCCGCGGCGAGACATTCGTCACCCGCAAGATCACCCTCGCCGCCGCCCGCATCGCGCAGGGCAAGCAGGAGAAGCTCTACCTCGGCAACCTCTCATCGCTCCGCGACTGGGGCTACGCCAAGGACTACGTCGAGTGCATGTGGCTCATCCTCCAGCAGCCCGAGCCTGAGGACTATGTCATCGCCACCGGCGAACAGCACTCCGTCCGCGAGTTCTGCCTCCACGCCTTCCGCCGCGCAGGAATCGAGCTCCGTTTCGAGGGCGAAGGAGCCGACGAGAAAGGTATAGACGTCAAGACCGGCAAGGTGCTCATCGAGGTATCGCCCGACTTCTACCGCCCGACCGACGTGGTCAACCTCTGGGGCGACCCGACCAAAGCCAAGGAAAAACTCGGCTGGGATCCCTCGAAAAAGACCTCATTCGAACAGCTCGTCAACCTCATGGTCGACGCAGACATGGCCAAAGTCGCCGTCGAGCGTGCCGGCGAACAGGTCCGCACTAACCTCGCCGAATATCTTGAAAAAGGCATCGTGAAGTAATGTAAGTGGCATCAGATAAGTAAATCACATTAATAAAGACAGACAGCCCTCTGGTTAAGCTCCCGAGGGCTGTCTGTCTTTATTTAGCATTATTGATTAATCTTTCACCGGATGATAATTCCACCAGGGGCAGGAATATGTCGGCTAGTAAGGGATTTTGATAAGTAAAACCGTAATTATTATAAGTTTGATTCGTGATATAGCTGTAATTTTGCAATGTTTCTTATTATGATTCAGCAGGGCTGGCGATTCAGCAGGACTTGTGATTGAGTAAGAGGCTTATTATTTTTGTACATGAAAATATTGATTGTACATGGAAAGATTGAAGGTTGTCGAAAGAATGAAGGATGTCATAATCGAGGAGTCTCTCGAGGGTGTCGGTAGCGGCTGCTATGAGGAATACCTCGCGCATGCGTTGTGTGTGGGCGGGAGCTGTTCGTTTGTCTTTAACGGACAGCGTTTCGAGCTTCACGAAGGTGACCTGATGATAGTCCGCAAGGGAAAACTGCTCGACGACATCAGGCCTTCGGAAGATTTCGCCGTGAGGACGCTCTATGTGACGGCCTCGTTCATCGAACTCTGCACCCCGCAGACCAACTACGGTATGAAAGGGCAGTTGTCGCTCTTCCTCAATCCGGTCATGAGTCTTGATGCGGGGCAGCGGTTTGTGTGCGAGCGCGATTTCCGCTGGATAGCATATCGGCTCAATCAGACCGACCACACTTTCTACCGCGAAATGCTGATTAATGCCGTGCAGTCGGCGATTCTTGATTTCTTTGACTTCCATTCGGTAATAAACAACGAATCGGCTGTCTCCACTCAAAACGCATCACTGATGAACCGCTTCCTTGACATGCTTGAAAACGGGGACTACCGCCACAACCGCGAGGTGACGTATTATGCCGATGCGCTGTTTGTCACGTCGAAATATCTCTCGGAAATCTCGAAAAAGGTGAGCGGTTATCCCGCGAATTACTGGATAAATCGCTACACGTCGCTGGACATCGCGCGCCTGCTGCGCGACAAGAGCCTGACATTCGTGCAGATTTCGGATATGTTCAACTTCTCATCGCCGGCATATTTCAGCCGATACGTCCAACGAACCCTGGGACTGAATCCGACGCAATACAGAGAATAAAAAAAGGAAGAATCAATGCTTATGAGTAAGCCCGGATTCAATATACCGTATAAATGCAACCGGAAGTAAAATCTTATATAAAATAAGGTGTATGGCAATGGAAAATGACGAAAATCTCGGCCCGATGAAGCTGATCTTCAACTATAATAACGTGTTTTATAGCTTCTTCTACGACGATCTGAGCGGCTGCATACATCGCTCAAGGGAGTATGCGCTCAATTATGTCTATTCGGGCGAGATGATTCTTGACAACGGCACGGAGAAGATTCATGTCCGCAAAGGTGAGTGTGTGTTTATCCCGCGTGACCACCATATTGCTATGTATAAGAAAACGTATAATGGTGAAAGGTATTGCGGCATATTTCTGATGTTCACACGTAGCTTCCTCCGTGAGATGTATACGAAACTATCGCTGAACAAGGTCCCGCTACGGAAAAAGAAACTGGACAACGGTGTGATAAAACTTCCCAAGACTGTGGAGCTCGCAAGTCTTTTTGCATCAATGACACCATATTTTGACCCTGATGTGAAACCAAGAGATAATTTCATGGAACTGAAATTGCAAGAAGGACTGATGGCGCTGCTGGCGATAGACGAGAGATTTGTGCCGACGCTGTTTGATTTCAATGAGCCGTGGAAAATAGATATTCTCGGTTTTATGGAAGAAAATTTCATGTGCGATCTGAGCATAGAGGAGATAGCCCATTACACCGGTCGCAGCCTTGCGACATTCAAGCGTGATTTCAGAAAAATCAGTAATCTTACGCCTGAGAGATGGATTATAAAGAAAAGGCTTGAAAAGGCTTATGAATTAATGAAAACAGAGCGAAGGAAGGTGGTCGATGTCTATGCCGAGGTGGGATTCCGCAACCCGTCACATTTCTCCACAGCCTTCAAGAAAGAGTTCGGAGTCGCACCGACAGCGGTATGAGATAATAACTGAGATTGAGCCTCTCGGAAATGGTAATTGAGCTTCACAGTAATCAAACTGTGGAGCTCTTTCCGTAATTTTGTCACATGAAAACATTAGAGGACATTAATGACTGGTATTGAAAGAATAAACTGCAACTTAATATGAATGTAAAACAATTAGTGGCTTTGGGCCTTTTAAGCCTTACGGCAGGGATGACAGGTCTTAACGCCTCCAACACAACAGAAAACAGAAACGAAATGGAAAAACTGACTCTGACAAAAGAATGGGACAAGACGTTTCCCAAGAGTGACAAGGTCGACCACAGCAAGGTCACATTCGTGAATCGTTACGGCATTACTCTTGCAGCCGATATGTATAAGCCCAAACATTCCACAGGTAAACTTCCTGCGATAGCCGTGTGCGGCCCTTTTGGTGCAGTAAAGGAACAGGCGGCCGGGCTGTATGCGCAGGAAATGGCTGAGCGCGGCTTCCTTACCATAGCCTTTGATCCTTCCTTTACCGGTGAGAGCGGCGGCACACCACGCTACATGACCTCTCCCGACATCAATACCGAGGATTTCAATGCCGCAGTCGATTATCTTGTGACCAATCCCGAAGTCGATTCTGAGAAGGTTGGCATACTCGGCATCTGCGGCTGGGGTGGTATCGCTATCAATGCGGCTGCCTGCGACCCGCGAATCAAGGCGACACTTGCATCTACAATGTATGATATGAGCCGTGTAAGCTCCAATGGCTATTTCGATGCCGCCGATAGTGCTGAGGCCCGCAATGCCATTCGCAAAACTCTTGCCGCACAGCGTACGGAAGATTACCGCAACGGCACGCCGAAACCGGAGGGTGGGGTACCGGATGTGCTTCCGGAGGATGCCCCGAAGTTCTTGCGTGACTACTATGATTATTACAAGACAAAACGCGGCTATCATCCCCGTTCACTCAATTCCAATGGTGGCCGCAATGTCACAGCTACAATTCCCTGGGTTAATTTCCCGCTCATGAGCCGAGCCGGAGAGATTGAAAATGCCGTGATGATTCTCCATGGTGAAAAGGCGCACTCATTCTATTTCGGAAGCGATGCCTTCAAGAAACTCACCATTATTCCGGGAAAAGAGAATAACAAAATATTCATGGTTGTTCCCGGGGCAAGTCATACCGACCTTTATGACCAAAAGGATGTAATACCTTTTGCCGCTATTGAGAAATTTTTTGAAGAGAACCTGAACAGATAAGCCAACCGAGGCTCGTATATCCTCGGATAATGAAATAGTAGAGTTTTATTGGAACCCTGCATCACGGAGCGCCTATATAATAAAATAGGTATATCTGCTGATGCGGGGTTCTGGCATAAATTAACAGACGTGGATTTTGGATATTTATTTAAGTAAATTTAACATAGATATAGCGTGACTTCTATAGCTAATTTATTCGTCACTGCTATAATAGCCTCCTAAAATTATTTACCGATTTAAAATTATAATATATTGCTTAATAGTATAGTACCATATTTGAGCTTTACCAAAATCTCTTACTTAAAATTGGATGGTTTGTAATAAAGACGTATATTTGCATAATATAAATTAAACTTAATAAGAGTTTAAATTTATTTTACGCAAAAGTAATCAAAAAGAACTTATTCTGAATATCATGAGCTACTTTCGTTCAGGGGCGTTCCTCGGACTTATAATGATGATTTTCGGCCTCCCCGCCTATTCTTCCGCCAAAGGGTCGGGATTGATTGACTGCGATGTCCCGGCGTTGCTTGATTCGCTTGATGTCGAGTTGGGGAAAAAGGATTTGTTTGTCAGTGCGAAAGCCGTTAAAATTGATGGCCTGAAAAGTAAATTGCAGGGTGTGAGCGATGCCGAACATCTTTACTGGATAAACCTTGACATCTACAATGAATACTGCTTCTTCGATTCCGACTCCGCCCTGCACTATGCCAATATCTGTTATGATATAGCGCAGGAGCAGAACCGTCAGAGCTGGAAGGACGAGATGAGCCTTAACAAGTCGTATCTCTATGCCGCTACCGGCCTGCTCGACGAGGCTCAGAAATGTATAGGGGAGGTGGATATAAACCGGCTTTCAAACGGAATGATTGTCGACTATTACGAGAGACTACTCTTCATAGTGACCCATAAGGACCAGTATCTCGGGAAAAACTCGCTTGAGACTCCCTTTCTGCCAGATATGGAGCCTTTGCTGGTCAACCTCGGTCGCAATCTTCCGGCAACGGACCCGCTATATTGCTGGTTTATAGGCTGGAGGAGTTTCAATGATGAGAAAACGGCACGCGAGTCGATTCCGCTGGTCAAAAAAGTGGTGAGCACGAGTGCGTTTTCGAGCAGAAAGGAAGCGATGGACGCCTGGGTGCTGAGCCATCTTTATAAGAAAATAGGTGATACGGAAAATGCGTTCAAATATCTGATACTCTCGGCTATCGCCGACGTCAGAATCTGCAACAAGGAGATAGCTTCACTGGAGGAAGTGTCGAGCATCGTCTATAAATCAGGAGATCTGAATCGCGCAAACGATTACATAACATACTGCCTGCAATGTGCCAATGACTACAACAGCCGCGTGCGTGTGGGCCGGCTTGCCGACCTGCAATATCACATTGCCGAGGCTCTGAGTCTCAAGAGCAATGAGCAGGCTAAAAGGATAGAATCGTATATCTACATCCTTATTATTATATTGGTGGTGCTGGTGGCGGCCGTGTGCTATATCTACCGGCAGTTCAAGAGTATCAAGAAGAAGAAAATCATCCTTAACGAAACAAACGCCGAGCTCAACCGTAAGGTGAAAGAGCTCCAGGACACCCGCATGGAGCTCAAGGATGTCAATGCACGTCTTGAGGCCCTGGTGCGCGAGACGCAGCAGTCGGCGAGCGAGCTCCTTGTAGCCAACAGCAATAAGGAGCGCTATATCGCCGACATATTTTCAATCTGCTCCAACTATATCAGCAAGCTCGACGATTTCCGCCGCGACATCTATCGCAAGATTATGGCCCATCAGTTCGAGGAGGTAAAGGAGCTGACAAAATCGCCCGAACTCTCCCACGGAGAGATAAAGGAACTCTATTCCAATTTCGATCAGATATTCCTCCGGGTCTATCCGAACTTCGTGGAGGATTTCAATTCGCTCCTGCGTCCCGAAGAGCGCATCACGATAAGAAAAGGTGAATTGCTCAACACCGAATTGAGAATCTACGCCTTTGTCCGCCTCGGTATAAACGACAGCGTGAAGATTTCAAAATTCCTCCACTGCTCGGTCCAGACGGTCTATAATACCCGCCAGAGAGTGCGCAATAAATCGGATATTCCCAACGAGAATTTCGCCACCGCCGTCCGTGCTCTCGGTAAGCCTTCCATATAGCTTTCGCGGACTTCCCCGGCACCGATGAATCTATTACCAAAACCGCTGCTTCCGAATATGTAACAATACAAATAATAGATGCTTAGATTGTGAGCCCGTTTACCAAAACAGATTACTTCCGCTTTTGTCGCCGGAATATCGGATGTAATTTTGCTCACAGAATTTTTTCAATCATTATTACCAAAAAATACAGCAAATGGAAAACTTGAAAATGCGATTGAAATCCTTTGTGATTTTATTTGCTATGGTCATGCTGGCAACCCCGGGCGTAATGGCGCAGATCATGGCAAAAGGTATCGTCCAGGATGTGGGCAATGAGCCTATGATCGGAGTCGCAGTCCGGGAAAAAGGCACTAACAACGGCGTGCTGACAGATATTGACGGCCGGTTCAGCCTCAATGTCAAAGCATCGGCAATCCTTGAGTTTACTTATGTAGGCTATAAGACTCTTGAACTGCCTGCCAAGGCAGATATGGGTGTCGTGACGATGGAGGAGGACACCGAGCAACTCGATGAAGTTGTTGTGGTGGGCTACGGCACACAGAAAAAAGTAAATCTCTCCGGCGCGGTTTCGGCCATTGACGGCGAGAGACTTTCCGCAAAACCTACAACTGACGTACTGACCGCATTGCAGGGCGAGGTTCCCGGTCTCCAGGTGCTCCGCACCAGCGGTGAGCCCGGTTCCGAGACAAGCGGCATGCGAGTGCGCGGTTTCTCATCGGCCAACTCTACCGCAACCCTCGTCCTTATCGACGGAGTGGAGGGTGACATGACACTGCTCAACCCCAACGACATCGCATCTGTGTCGGTGCTTAAAGACGCCGCCGCAAGTGCCATCTATGGTGCGAGGGCGGCCGCAGGTGTCATTCTTATCACAACCAAAAACGGTTCGGAAGGTAAAGTGAAGGTAAGCTACAACGGCTTTGTCGGCTTCAACAAACCCGGTCTCATGCCGCAGCGCCTTCCGGCATGGGAAGAGCAGGTGATGATCAACGAAGCCCGTGTGCAGGCAGGCCAGAATCCCGAATGGAACGCCGAGCAGAGCTCATGGGTCGGCAACCCCAACTTCAACTACCGTCCCAACCACACCAACGGCCGCTGGGACCTCTTCGAGTCGACCAACTGGGTCAACGAGGGAACCAAGAGCCACACCACACAGCAGAGCCACAGCATCAGTCTCACCGGTGGCAAGAAGGATCTTAACTATCTCGTTTCAGGCGGCTATTATTCAAAAGACGGTATTCTCAAATATGGTCCGGACAAGAACCAGCGCTACAACCTGCGCGCCAAAATCAATTCCGAGTTAAACGACCATATCTCATTTAACCTGACTGCGAGCTACGAAGGCAAGTTCACCAAAAACAACCCCTACGGAGCCAAAGGCCTTCTCAGCCGTCTCTACCGTGTGCGTGGCCGTCAGCCTATATTCAATCCTGAAGAGGATATCAACGACAGCCCCTATAACGGCGACCTCCAGCAGAACGCCATCGACATCATGCTCAACGGAGGAGAGAACAAACAGAAATACGAGTCCTATATCGGCAAAGCCGAGCTCAATATCCACGACTATTTTGTCAAGGGTCTTGCTCTCACACTCCGCGCCAGCCGCCGCGCCGGTTACTGGTCGCAGGACATCACCCGCCGCAATCTCGAGTGGAAAGACCGTCTCGGCCTGACAAACCGTCAGCAGGTCAACAACCCCAACTCGATGGAGCGCAAGAAAAACAGCGATTACCACGACAACATCGAGGCAATCCTCACCTATAACGCACAGTTCGGCCCCCACGGTCTCGGAGTGCTCGCCGGTACCTCCTACGAGCGTTACCGCAAGGAAGAGATGAACACAAGCATCAAGAATCTCATCTCCAACGACTTCTTCTCGCTCAACTATTACGACTCTTCCGACCCCGCCAACACCTCCGTGGGCGACAATATTGAGACATGGGCCATGATGTCGTATTTCGGCCGTATCAACTATGATTTCGACGGGCGCTATCTCCTTGAGGCCAATGTGCGCTACGACGGCAGCTCCCGTCTCGCTCCCCAGCGCCGCTGGCATGCCTTCCCCTCGTTCTCCGCAGCATGGCGTATCAGCCAGGAGCATTTCTGGAATGTGGACATCATCAACAATCTTAAAGTCCGCGCCTCCTGGGGACAGCTCGGCAACGGCGCCATCCTCGGTCTCTACGACTACATCCCCGTAATCAACAGCTCGTCGAGCATGGGCGTGGCCAACTACTATCAGAGCAACATGGCCTCCGTCGACAAGACTTGGGAAATCATCTCCTCTACCAACATAGGTGTGGATCTCGGCATGCTCAACAACCGCCTCACCTTCACCGGCGACTACTACTGGAAGAAGAACGACAACATGCTCGCAGGCGTGACTCTCCCGCACATCGTAGGTATCACCGTCCCCAATTCGAATGTCGGCACCCTCAAGACATGGGGCTGGGAAATCGAACTCGGCTGGCGTGACCGCTGGAAAGATCTCTCATACAACATCAGCTTCAATCTCAGCGATAGCGACAACAAGGTGGTCGACTACTCCGGTCAGAACACTATCAAGGCCGGCTCGGTGGCAATCCTCGAAGGCTATCCCCTCAACACAATCTGGGGCTACAAGACCGACGGTTTCTGGTCAAGCCGTCAGGAATATCTCGACTACAAGGAGGCACATCCCGGCTATCAGTCGTTCAATGACGCGAAAGTGGGCGGTGGCGACGTGAAATATGTCGCACAGGGTAATCCCGATCATCAGATCGGTCAGGGTGGCGGTACTCCCGACAATCCCGGCGACCTCGTGTGTCTCGGTTCATCCAACGGCCGCTACTTCTACGGTCTCAACTTAGGAGTGCAGTGGAAGGGATTCGACTTCTCCATCATGTTCCAGGGAGTGGCCAAGCGTAAGGTGGCAATCGACGCCGCTGAAATCGCACCGCTCAACCGCACCTATGACATGCCCTGGACCATCCACCGCAACTACTGGACCGAGGACAATCAGGATGCTTACTGGCCCCGTCTCTACAGCGGCAACGCCTTCAACTACAACACTTCCGACAGATGGGTGCAGGATGCCTCATATATCCGTCTGAAGAATGTGACCTTAGGCTACTCGATACCTCTCAAGAAATTCCATATCGACCAGTTGCGCGTCTATGTCAACGGCAGTGACCTCTGGGAACACACCAAGATGCTGAAGGTGTTCGACCCCGAAGTAGGCAACAACCCGAGCGCCAACTACTATCCGTTCTTCCGCACATGGACTGTCGGACTCAATTTAACCCTCTAATTCCAATCACCAATGAAATCTATATCGAAATACATAATTATGGGGGCATTTGCCCTCGCCGTCACCGGCTGTGACCTCGACCTGGAGCCGGAGACCACGATGACAGACGCCGGCTTCTGGAAAACGGAGACAGACCTGCGCGGAGCATGCAACAGATTCTACGAGCAGCTCAACGGCAACAACGCGCTCGGCGGAGGCTTCTCCCACGACCGCCGTTCCGACGAGCTCGCCGGAACCGACGACGTGAGCAAGGGAAATTGGACCATTCCGTCAGACAACGGAGCCTGGACCGACTCATACTGGCGTATAAACATCGCCAACAATATTCTCGAGAAGGCGCCCAAAGCGGCCGTGACTGAGGAAGTCCTCAACCGCTATCTCGCCGAGGCGAAATTTTTCCGTGCCTACTATTACTTCGAGCTCACAAAGAAGTATGGCGACGTGCCTCTGCTGCTCAGAACCATTGACAACACCAAGGACCCTGACCTCAACATGGGCCGCACTCCGCGCGAGGAGGTAATCAAGCAGGTCTACGAGGACCTCGACTTCGCCTCGCAGTGGCTCCCCGACATCGACAACATATCGACCAAGGATTGGGGACAGGTATCGCGTCAGGCCGCTCTCGCCATGATTGTCCGCGTGGGACTCTACACCGGCACACACGGCAAATATCATAACGATCCCGGCTGTGACCCCGCCGAGCATCTCAACAAATCCATCGCCGCCGCCCGCAATCTTATCACCGGCGAGAACAAGGGCAAATTCGATCTCTATTACGATTTCGAAAAGCTTTTCCAGGATGAGGCCGAAGGCCGCGGCAACCGCGAGAACATTTTTGTAAAAGTCTATGGCCCCAACGGAGCCGCCACGACAAATCACCGCAATTCACGTGAACTTGAGAACGGTGTGACCCTAACACGCAACATTGTGGACCTCTTCCTTTATACCGACGGTCTCCCCCGCGAGAAATCTCCGCTTGCAATCATCCCCGAGACAAGCTACGACGATATTTTCACTGACCGTGACCCGCGTCTGGCCATGACAATATATAAGATAGGGGAGGAAGCCTACAAAGGCCCGTTCAATCCCTTCGGTTTCGGTACCGGCTACAGCATAAAGAAAGGTTTCAGCCTCCAGCAGTGGACAACCAACGGCGGCGAGTGGACCGACAAGATGATTATCCGTTATGCCGAAGTCCTCATCTCCTATGCCGAGGCGCTCTATGAGCTGAACGGCACAATCTCCGACTCTGACCTCGACCTCACGGTCAATGCCCTCCGCCGCCGCGTCGGTATGCCCGCCATGCTGACAAACGCTTTCGCATCGGCCAACGGCCTCAACATCCGTGACGAAATCCGCCGTGAGCGCACAATCGAGTTCGTGGACGAAAACAAGCGCTACGACGACATCATCCGCTGGAAAATCGCCGAGAATGTGCTCCCCGTCAACATCATCGGTGCCAAGTTCAACGACGACGAGACTCCCAAGCAGCGCTCCGACTACGACGGCTATCTGACCGGCAACGGCGGAGAGCTCCGCGGCAAAAGCCGTTACGACCAAGTTGACATGTATGTCATAGAGTTTGCCGAGGACCGCAAGTTTGACGCCGCCAAAGACTATCTCTATCCCGTTCCTCTTTACGAGATTTCAAATTCAGGAGGCAGTGTAACCCAGAACCCCGGTTGGAAATAAACGCAATCATTAAATACATCAAGCAATGAAATTAAAATATATATTCGCATCAATGGTGGCCGTCATCGCAGGCATGGGCCTTTGCTCCTGCGACAGAGACAATGACTGGGACTACGACCACTCTCTTGAAAACGAGTTTTTCTTCGGCCCGAAGGAGTGGGGTTACGAATCAACAAAGCTCGGCAACAACAATGTGTTGACCTACTCTGTGATTGAGGGACAGACAGTGGCCGTCCCGATGCATCTCTGGAGCGAATTTGTCAGAAGCTTCAGCGTCGAGACATTCTACTACACCACTCCCAAGCCCGAGGGTGAGAAGTATTATCCCACTCCCGAAGTCAACAAGAATCAGGTGGCCTACGACGGTCCCGTGCTCACCCGTGGCGTTGACTATGAAGTGGTGGACGCCAACGGCAATGTGCTCCATCCCGACAGCGACGGCGCCTTCGTCATGACCTGGCCCAACGCGAAGAAAGGAGATCAGAATATCTACATAAAGGCCCTTCCCGGAGGCAAGAAAGGTTGCTTCAACCTTCAGACTTTCAATCCGGCTTCGGACGTGACTCTGAGCAATCAGGATCCTGAGACTACCTATCAGGTCAAGACCAAGAATTACTCAGTCAGGATATTCACTCAGAACTACCGTGTGACTATAGCAATAAAGTAGTGGTAAATATATTTTTAGAGTAATGGTAAAAAAGGTTGTTTTTTCAGCCTGTGAAGGTTGAGATACGGAATATCCACCTTTCGTCTTTTCATAATCAGTATTTCTGGTAAAAATTAGAGGAAAGGTGGATACTTTCTTCTCTCAATCATCAGTGTCCCCACCCGTAACCAACCAAAATTTTATATGATGAGAAACAAAATTTGTCTGCTGCTGGCAGTTGTATTTGCCGTTTTCCCCGCACAGTCACAGTCGATGTGGGATAAAGCGCATCTCTCTGACGTGAAGAATCGCATTGATGCTCCTTTCTACGGGAAGGCCTATGGAAATCTCATAAAACATGCCGACGCTCTGCTCGAAGAAGAACCTCTTTCGGTCATGATGAAGGAAAAGACTCCCGCGAGCGGCGACAAGCATGACTACATGAGTCAGGCACGTTACTACTGGCCGAACCCCGACACACCCGACGGTCGCCCCTACATCAGCAAGGACGGTCTGTCAAATCCCGAAATCAATAGGCTCGACCGCATACGCCTCGGGATGACGGCAGACAGAATCAAGGTTCTCTCACTCGCATGGTATTTCAGCGGCGACGAGAAGTATGCCCGCAAAGCCTCCGAGCTCATAAAGGTCTGGTTTCTGAACAAGGACACGGCCATGAACCCCAATCTTGAATACGCCCAGGTCGCTCCCGGACATTTCAACGACAAGGGTCGTTCCTACGGACTGATTGACACCTATTCGTTTGTCGAGATGCTCGATGCCGTTGCATTGCTGGAAAATTCCGCGTCTTTTTCGAAAAAGGACAGCAAAGCTCTGAAAAAATGGTTTGCCGCCCTTACCGACTGGATGCTGAAAAGCCCGCAGGGAGTGGAGGAATCGAAGGCCGCCAACAATCACAGCGTTGCCTACGACGCGCAGATTATAGCTTTCTCTCTCTACACCGGCGACACCGCCACCGCCCGGAAGGTGATAAGCGAATTACCCGAAAAGCGCATCTTCCCGCAGATTAAACCCGACGGCTCGCAGCCTCACGAACTCCGCCGCACTCTTGCCTATCACTATTCCAATTATAATCTGGAGCATCTCATCGATATAGCGCTCATGGCGAAATCGCTCGGCATGTCGGTCGACAAGGCCACTTCGCCCGATGGAAGCAATTTCTACAAGGCGATGGATTTCCTTGCCGCCTATGTCGGGAAGGATGCCTCCGACTGGCCCTATAAACAGATAAGCGGCTGGGACGGTACCGTGCAGAATGTGTGCAAGAGCCTTTACAGGACAGCCAACTGTCTGATGGACTCCGACTCTCAGTCCGACGGCAGCCGCCGTAAGCTCTATAACAGACTTTATGCTGAAAACCGTGTGCTCAATCCAGCCGACATTTTCAATCTGACCTATTTCAAGGCTGATGACATGGATGATGCGTTTGCCTTTGCCGCCGACCAGTTCTCGGTAGCCATAACCGACGCTACCAAGGCGCGCAAGGAGCAGGAAAACGCGCGTCGCCGCCGTGTGATACCGCGCACTCTCGAAGCCGACGGTTCGCTTTCGATAGTTCATCCCCATGACTGGTGCTCGGGATTCTTCGCCGGTTCGCTCTGGCAGCTCTATGACTACTCCAACATTCCCGCTCACCGCGAACAGGCCATCTCCTGGACCTGGCCTATTGAGGAGGCGAAATGGCACAAGGGCACACATGACCTCGGGTTCATGATGAACAACAGTTTCGGCAAGGCCTACGACATCACAGGCGAGCAGTCATACCGCGATGTGGTGATTCAGAGCGCCAAGTCTCTCATCACACGCTATAATCCGGTGGTGAAAAGCATCCGTTCATGGGACCATAACCGCGACAAGTGGGCCTTCCCTGTGATTATCGACAATATGATGAATCTCGAGATGCTCTTCCGCGCTACTCAGCTGACAGGCGACTCGGTTTATTGGAATGTGGCTGTGAACCATGCCAACACTACTCTTAAAAATCATTTCCGCGACGACAACTCATCGTATCATGTGGTGGACTATGATCCCGCCACCGGAAATGTCCGCGGCAAGTTCACCCATCAGGGTTACGCCGACGACTCTTTCTGGAGCCGCGGTCAGGGCTGGGGCCTCTACGGATTCGCCATGTGTTACCGCTTCACCGGCGACAGGGCTTATCTGAAAAAGAGCGAGGATATTGCCGATTTCGTGCTTTCGCTTCCCAACATGCCTGCGGACATGGTGCCGTACTGGGACATGAAAATGCCGGAGGTCAACGACTGTACCCCCGACAAGGTGAACGAGAAAGTGGCCCGCGACGCTTCCTCTGCGGCTCTGATTGCTTCTGGTCTATACGAACTTTCGGAATATGTCAGTCCTGAAAAGAGCCGACGCTACATCGCCGCAGCCGATAAGATTGTGGACAGTCTCAATAAATTCTATCGCGCTCCCCTCGGTAGCAACCACGGCTTCCTCCTGCTCCATTCCACCGGACATCATCCCGGCGGTGTAGAGATAGACGTACCCCTCAACTATGCTGACTATTATTATCTCGAGGCTCTCACACGTCAAAGAGCTCTCGGATATAAATGACGCTATTGCCGGACATGTTATAGCCGGTGACCTGTGGGGGCGTTTTTAACCTCTGCATCACGGGACTCATATTCATGGAATCGGATATTTGAATAATGTTCGAAAGGTAATCCTATTTTTAATCACATATCAGATTTGATAAAATGAAAACAAAGAAACATGTATATTCACTGCTGGCTGCTCTGAGCATAATGGCCTCGGGCATGACCTCATGTGACAAAAAAACGACAGCCGAACCGCAGCCCGACAGATTCGTGCGCATCGAAGGCCAGGATCTACTTAATCCGGATGGCTCAAAGCTCTACATCCGGGGCACGAATCTCGGGAACTGGCTGAATCCGGAGGGCTACATGTTCGGATTCGGTAAGACCAACTCCCCGCGGTTCATAAATGAGATGCTGTGTGAGCTCGCCGGCGAGGATTTCACCGCGGAATTCTGGAAACAGTTCAAGGACAACTATATCACCCGCAAGGATATTGAATTTATCGCCTCGACCGGCGCCAACACAATCCGCCTTCCCTTCCACTATAAGCTTTTCACGGATGAGGATTACATGGGTCTCACAGCCGCCCAGGACGGCTTCGAGCGTATTGACAGTGTGGTTTCATGGTGCCGCGATAACGGCCTGTATCTCATCCTTGACATGCACGATGCCCCCGGCGGACAGACCGGCGACAATATCGACGACAGCTACGGCTATCCCTGGCTGTTCGAGAGTGAGAAAAGTCAGCAGCTTTTCTGCGACATCTGGAAAAAGATTGCCGACCATTACAAGGACGAGCCTGTGATTCTCGGTTATGAGCTCATCAACGAGCCTATCGCTCCCTATTTCGAGAATGTCGATGACCTTAACAGCAAACTCGAACCTCTCCACAAACGTGCGGTGGCTTCAATTAGGGAAGTGGATAAAAACCATATCGTTCTCATAGGAGGCGCACAGTGGAACGGCAATTTCAAGCCTTTCACCGACTCGAAATATGACGACAAGCTGATGTACACCTGCCACCGCTACGGCGGCGAGCCCACTCCCGAAGCTATCGGCGAGATAATCGCTTTCCGCGACAGCGTGAACCTTCCGATGTATATGGGTGAAATCGGCCACAACACCGACGAATGGCAGACAAGATTCTGCGAGACCATGGAGAACAACAATATCGGCTACACCTTCTGGCCTTACAAGAAGATTGACCAGTCTTGCATGGCCGGCATCAGGCGTCCCGAAAACTGGGATGCGATTGTGGGCTTCGCCGAGAGCAACCGCGGCGACTATGCCTCCATCCGCAACGCCCGTCCGAGCCAGTATGTGGTCCGTCAGGCTTTGTCAGACTGGCTTGAGAATATCAAAATTGAAAATTGTGTGCCCCAGGATTCCTACATTGAGTCCATTAAGTTAAAAGCCCCTAAGAAGTCATGAAACTGAAATATTTATTATATCTGATAATCGCCACTGCTTTTTCTGCAAAAGGGGAAACTCCGGTGTATCTTGATGTGACGCGCCCGATTGATGAACGTGTCGAGGATGCACTCTCCCGCATGACGCTGAAAGAAAAAATCGGCATGATACACGCGCAGTCGAAATTCTGCTCTCCCGGTGTCGGGCGCCTCGGAATCCCCGAACTATGGACCACCGACGGACCCCACGGAATCCGTCCCGAAGTCCTTTGGGACGAATGGGAACAGGCCGGCTGGAGCAACGACTCCTGTGTGGCATTTCCCGCTCTGACCTGTCTCGCGGCCACATGGAATCCCGATATGTCGGCCCTCTATGGCAAATCAATCGGCGAGGAGGCTCGCTACAGGAAGAAAAGCGTAATCCTCGGTCCCGGTGTCAACATTTACCGCACTCCTCTCAACGGCAGAAATTTCGAATACATGGGCGAGGACCCGTATCTCGCCGGCGAGATGGTGGTACCCTACGTGAAGGGTGTGCAGGCAAACGGAGTGGCCGCCTGTGTGAAGCATTTCGCGCTCAACAATCAGGAGCTCAACCGCCACACTACCAATGTAATCATCGACGACCGCACTCTCTATGAGATTTACCTCCCGGCCTTTAAGAAAGCCGTAATCGACGGCGGTGCGTGGGCCATCATGGGTGCCTACAACTATTATAAGGACCAGCACCTCTGCCACAATCAGTATCTCCTTAACGATATACTGAAAGGTGAGTGGGGTTTCGACGGAGCGGTAATCAGCGACTGGGGTGGGACCCACGACACTAAGGAGGCCATCACAAACGGTCTTGATCTGGAATTCGGCTCTTGGACAAACGGCCTTTCAAACGGCCGCAGCAATGCCTACGACAATTATTACCTTGCTAATCCCTATCTGAATCTCATCAAGGAGGGAAAAGTCGGAACAAAGGAACTGGATGACAAGGTGCGCCGTGTGATGAAACTGATATTCCGTACAGAGATGAATCCTGAGCGTCCATTCGGCAGCCTCTGCAGCGACAGCCACTATGCCGCCGCCCGTCAGATAGGTGACGAGGGCATCGTGCTGCTCAAAAACGACGGCAAAGTTCTGCCTCTGAATCCGGCCCGTTCAAAAAAGATTCTTGTGGTAGGGGAGAATGCCCTGAAAATGATGACAGTGGGGGGCGGCAGTTCCTCGCTGAAAGTTCAGCGCGAGATTTCGCCTCTCGACGGCATCCGCGCCGCTGCCGGCAACGGTTGCGAGGTTGCCTACGTGCGTGGTTATGTCGGAGATGTGACCGGCGAATACAACGGCGTGACCACCGGACAGAATCTCAAGGACGACCGCTCCGAGGATGAACTGATTGCCGAGGCTGTCCGCGAGGCTAAAAATGCCGATTGCGTGATATTCGTCGGAGGTCTTAACAAGAGCAAACATCAGGACTGTGAGGATTCAGACCGTGCCGGTCTTGGCCTCCCTTACGGACAGGACAAGGTCATAGAGGCACTTGCCGACGCCAATAAAAACCTCGTGGTGGTCAACATCAGCGGCAATGCTGTGGCAATGCCCTGGATAAAGAAGGTTCCCGCGGTAGTTCAGGCCTGGTTCCTCGGCTCTGAATCCGGAAATTCGATTGCCGACGTCATTTTCGGCGAAGTCAATCCCTCCGGCAAACTCCCCTTCACTTTCCCCGCTCGTCTTGAGGATGTCGCAGCTCATGCCACGGGTGAATATCCCGGTGTGAAGCGTGCCGACAAGGATATATGGGATGAGCGTTACAACGAAGGTATCTTCGTAGGCTACCGCTGGCACGACACTAAAAAGATTGCACCACTCTTCGCTTTCGGCCACGGATTGAGCTATACTACCTTCGATTTCGGAAAGGTCACGGCCGACAGAAAAAACATTTCCGGCAATGATAAGATTACATTCACAGTTCCGGTGACAAACACTGGCGACGTTGCCGGCGCGGAAGTGGTGCAGCTTTATATCTCGGATCCGAAATGCACCGTAGAGCGTCCGTCGAAAGAGCTGAAAGGTTTTGCTAAAGTGTTCCTGCAACCTGGCGAGACCAAGAACGTGACACTTGAAATCAGTAAGGACGATTTGAGCTATTTCAATGCTGACAATCATGAATGGACCGTCGAGCCTGGAGAATTCAAGGCTCTGGTAGGTCCCGCAAGTGATGACATAAAGACCACTGCCACATTCTACTATAATTAATCAACGTCAGTGTTCAGCCCGTCGGGATTATTTCTGTATCTTTGACGGGCTTTTTTTATTTTATACTATTATACTATCAGTAACCATGAATATTAAACAGCGCTTGATGATTGCCGCCGGTCTGTGTGTGGGATTCACCATGGCCCTATCTGCGCAAAAGACCGTGAGGAGTCTGAATGACGGGTGGTCGTTTAGGTATCCCGCCCGGGAGGAGTGGACATCCGTGGCAATACCGCACACATACAACAGCGACGCATATCAGACGAAGAATTACTATAAAGGTCCCGGCGAATATCTCCTTGACCTGAGGATGCCGGAAATTGACAGCACAAGGAGATATTTTCTGAAATTCGATGCCGCCAACAAAGCCTCGGAACTGAGGGTCAACGGTTCGGCTCCGATGACTCACGCAGGAGGCTATTCATCGTTCTGTTACGATGTGACTCCTCTTGTCCGCGAGGGTGATAATGAAATCCGGATGCTTGTCGACAATTCGCGCAGGGATGTGGCTCCGCTGTCTGCCGATTTCACTTTCTGGGGCGGCATATACCGCGATGTGTGGCTGATAAGTACGGAACTTCAGCATTTCGACCTGTGCGATAATGCCACGTCGGGAGTTTATGTCACTCCGGTAAATGTTTCGGCCGAAAAAGCATCGCTGAAAGTGAAAAGTCGTCTTGTCAACGATGACAGCTGTCGGGCCGACGTGAAGCTCCTTGTCTCCTTGCTCGACGAGTCCGGGAATCAGGTGGCCGGCGAGAGCCGGAAGGTCCGACTGCCGGGCGCCGGTACCACCGTGGTTGAATCATTCTTCCCTGAAATAAAGAATCCGAAACTGTGGACACCTGAAACTCCGACCCTCTATTCTCTTTCTGTCTGTCTTGTGGATGCCCGCACCGGGAAAAGGCTGGATGAGACGGAAATTCCGGTAGGTTTCAGATGGTTTTCGTTTGACGGTCCGGAAGGGTTTAAACTTAACGGCAAACCATATAAATTGCGTGGTATAAACCGCCATCAGGACCTTGCGCCCCTGGGTGTGGCTCTTGACGACGAGGCTCATCGTCGTGACATGCAGCTGCTCAAAGACCTTGGCTGCAATTTCGTGCGCCTCGCCCACTATCAGCAGGATGATGCAGTGCTCGACGAGTGCGACCGTCTCGGCCTGATAGTATGGGAGGAGATTCCCGTTGTGAATATGGTGCCTGACGAGGAGGGTTTCGATGATAACTGCGAGAAAAATCTCGTCGAGATGATACGTCAGCATTACAATCGTCCCTCCGTTATGATGTGGGGCTATATGAATGAGATTCTTCTCCGCGCTCCGTCCGACAATTCTCCCGAATGGCCCGGAGCGGAGAGCCGGATTCTCGGTCTCGCTGGGCGCCTTGAAAGCAGACTGAAGGAGGAGGACCCGTCAAGGGCGAGTGTGATGGCCTTTCATGGCACAGACCGCTACAATAAAATCGGACTCGGGATTACTGACGTGCAGGGCTGGAATCTGTATCAGGGATGGTACGGGGGCGATCTATCCGGTTTTGAACGCTTCCTCGAAGAGCAACACAGCCGCTATCCCGAGCGCTCACTGATAGTCAGCGAATGGGGGGCCGGTTCAGACGCGCGCCTACATTCCATAAAACCTGTACCCTTCGATTTCAGCATCGAGTATCAGCAGAAATACATTGAGCATTATCTGCCCTATATGGAGAAGAGCGACTACATCAGCGGTGGCGCCTACTGGAATTTTATCGATTTCAATGTGGCGGAGCGTCAGGAGTCAATGCCGCGGGTGAACAACAAAGGCTTGTTCTACAATAATCGTCAGCCGAAGGATGTGGCTTACTATTTCAAATCAATGTGGCGTCAGGATGTCCCGGTGGTCCACATTGCGGTCCGTGACCGCGGGCCTGTGGTGTGTCCCGAGGATTCGGCTACGCTTATTAAAGTCTACAGCAATTGCCCGGAGGTCGAGCTGTCGGTTAACGGTGTGTCGCAGGGTTCGCGTCAGACAGACAACTGCCACGCTCTGTTTGAAGTCAAGTTGCCAGTCGGAGTCTCAACTCTGAACGCGCAGGGCAAATTAGGTGATAAGACCGGCAATGATGCCACTACAATCACACGCGAGACGCTCCCTGATATAGCACGCGGGGAAACCCTGGCGATAAATGTTGGAAGCGACTGCGATTTCACATCTTCCGTCAACGCTCAGACCTGGCTTGCCGACCGTCTGTATGAAGCGGGAAAATGGGGCTATTTCAACGGCAGGAGAAGGTCGACGACTTCGGAAATTTTCAATACTCACGATACCCCTCTTTATCAGACCATGCTCGAAGGTGTCACCGATTACCGCATTGACGCTCCCGCAGGCCGCTATGAGGTGGAGCTGCTGCTGACCGACATAAACAAGTCCGGCGATAACTCACCCTATCTCCTTGGCCGCGACAGCAGTGCAGGTGCAGACGGAAACAACCTTGCCAGGATGATAGTGGAAATCTGTGGCAAGGTTGTCGACGATGGTTTTGCTCCGTCAGAGTCCGGCGGTTTTCAGCATGCCGTCCGCAGGAAATATATTGTGGAGAATCCGGGCGAATCAATCGTTATCCGTCTGACTACGGTGTCTGGTTCGACACTTCTTTCGGGCCTTTCAGTCAGAAAAATCTGACTGTAGCTCCACCTTCAGAGGATTTCTCAGTGCCTCGGCTGACTGGCGGGATATATCCATCCAGTCTCCGAGGCTTTTTATTCCCGCCTTGCTCCAGCCTGAGCCCCACCAGTAGGTATAGGTTGAGCCGGGAGTATATGGTGTGGTGGTCAGAACATGCCCGAGTGCATCGCCTTGTGGTGTCATGGGCTGGACGAGCGTTGTGGAGGGTGCGTGGGGTGCGATTACGCCGATGTAGATTACACCGTTGCCGCGGTCGGCATGGTCAGTCGAGTCCGCGTATGCCACAAGGCCGTGGTCTGGGTCAATGCGGTATCCATCGGGGTTCTGACGGTGTATGACTATGCCTGACGCTACCGGACGTGTCTCCGACAGCCCTTCGTAGCTGATTTCGCAGCGGTTGAAGTGTGTGCCGGCGTCGAGCGAAAGCAGGCGTGTCTCTCTGACAGTGTCCGAATCTACAGCTACAGGGCCGAAGTTCAGACGGACGGTGAAACGATATGGGCCGTTGTCGAGAATTTCGTAATCCGTATAGCAGTAGGGGTAGGCGAGCGAGAGGTCGTTGCGCATAAGGGCCGCGCAACCGGCGCCGAGAGTCGGGCCTACGGTGTAGACATCCATTCCTGTGCCGCTGTCGATGTGGTAGGAGATAATGCGGTAGATGCTGTCGGCTTTGGCTTTTTCTCCCGCCGCACGCAGGCGTTTGATTTCGGCACGTATCTCCTGATTACACTCAAGTTCGTAGCGCTCGCGGAGCACCGGGGCGCTTGTGGCCCGTTTTGTGAAGATGTCATAACCGTATAGTTTGTCGCCACGCTTCTGAAGAGCGGGGCCGTAAAGACGGTAGCCCGACTTGTCGTTTTCCCAGGCTATGTCGTCGAAACGGTAAGGATAGAGTGCACCGCAGCTGATGGTGTCGGTTATCGGCGCCGGTTTTCCGGGGCGTGCAATGTATGTCGCGGATGCCGAGGCGCCGACTCCAGCCGGGAAAATGACTTTGCGGTCGTGGGTTATCTGGTAGCCGATTTCGCGCTTGTCGGCAGTCTCGATGCGGAAATTCTTTCCTATATGCCTGGTAATACTGTCGAGAGGAATCTCCACAATCTCATTTAGGCGGTCAAAGCCGGCGGGATTGCTGACGGTGATTCGTGTGGGGCCGGAGGCAGATGCCGTCAGAAGCATCCCGGCAAATGTCACCGATGTAATGATGCGAGTATGATTCATGGTTTTGAACGGATTTTGTGATGATATTTTACGAATACAAAGATACGGAAAATAATTGACGGGGAGACTGCCAGGTAAGTGCGCTGGTAAATCGGCCTGGAGCTTAAATAGCTGGTATTTAAATATGTATGGGAAGGAGGTGAACATCGGTGATATAAAAAAAGAATGATTTTTTAATAAAATGGGACGATTATAGAAATTGAGGAAATTATGTCGTTGTAATTTTGTGAAAAATCTTATAACTTTGTGTCTGAGATTAACCATGAAAAATCAGGTGTCATCCATGTTCGCATCTTTCAAAAAATTGTTATGTCTGTCATGCCTCCTTGTTATGTGTTGCGGTCGCATGACTTTCGCTAATCCGGCGATGACCGAGTCAAGCGGATTCACAAATCTCGGACTCTCCTCAGGACTCTCGCAGATGTCGGTCATGAATATATTTCAGGATTCAAAGGGCTACATCTGGTTCGGTACCCGCAACGGTCTGAACAAGTATGACGGCTCGAATATGAAAATTTACAAGTCGGGAGCGGCCGACGGCTCTTCCGGGCTTATCCACCGTCAGGTTACAGCACTTGCCGAGGACCGTCACGGTAATCTGTGGGTAGGCACCTCGCAGGGTCTCAGCCGCCTCGATATGGACACGGACGTGATTACCTCTTATGGCGCTCCGGCATATCCATGGCTCGACACGCATATCGACGAGATACTTATCGACTCTCAGGAGCGCGTGTGGCTTGCGACTTCGAGGGGCTTGTGGCTCTTTGTCCCGCAGTCGGAATCGGGACAGCCACTCAAACTCAACGGCGAACTCGACAACGAGGCCGTGACGGTGGTCAAGGAGACTGCCGACGGTCACTTCATCGTGGGTACCCAGCAAAAGGGCGTGTATGTCTGCGATGCTTCCTTCAAGAAATTCAAAAGATATTCGACCGCTGATCTGCTTCCTGAAAACAATATCGCCGACATACTTGTCGACAACAAGGCAAATGCCCTGTGGGTGGCAACGGCGGAAAGCGGAATCGTGCGCATCGACATGTCTACCGACAAGGCGCGGGTCTATAACACTTCAAATTCTCCGCTCTCCACCAATACTATAAGGTGCCTTGCCCAACATGGCAATCATATTTTTGTGGGTACATTCGACGGGCTTTATGTCATCGATTCGTCGACCGGCTCTCTTGCCCTCCATTCACGCGCCGACAATAGCCGCGGTACTCTCAGCCATTTTTCCATCTACTCAATCTGCGTTGACCGCAGCGGCGGCATCTGGGTCGGCACCTATTCGGGCGGTGCCGACTATTTCAGCCGCTACAACAACCGTTTTGCGCTTCATGAGCCCTCCGACAGTCACGACATCATATCCGGCATATTCGGCCCGATGGTCGATGCTCCATCCGGAACGGTATATGTGGGCACCGAGGGTGGAGGACTGATGGAGTATAATATGAAGGACGGAAGTTCGACGAATTATCTCTACGACACGAGCAGCGTGTCGACCTACAGCCACAATATCATTAAATCCGTGTTGCAGGAAAACGACATAATCCTCTGCGGTACTACTCAGGGAACCATATATGCCTTTGACAAGAAGCAGCGCAGATTTTCTCTGAAATACCGCCTGCCGAACACCGCTTCGCTCTATTCGATGATGCGGGCATCGGACGGAAGTCTCTGGGTGGCCACATCAAAACCTGCCATGAGTCTTGTGAAAATAACCCCCGACGGCGCAATCAAGGACCGTTTCGAAGTGGCCGACACTCTCTGGCATCCCGGAAGCTCACGCTGTCTGCTTGAACTGCGCCCCGGAGTGCTGCTGATAGGTTCGCGCAACCACGGACTGTATAAATATGATGAAAACTCGGGCCGATGTGAATCCTACACCATAAAGGGTAAAGATGGGAAGCATCTGCCCTCAAATTATGTTTCCTCGATTCTGCGCGATTCAAAGGGGCGCGTATGGGTCAGCACCTTCGGAGGAGGTCTTTCACTCTTTGACGAGTCAAAAGGAATAGTCAAGACTGTCACTGCCGCCGACGGACTTCATGATGAGGATATAACCATGGCCGTCGAGGATCGCCGCGGGGTGATATGGCTCAGTGCCACCAACTGTATCATGCGTTATAATCCGGCCGACGGATCGGTGCAGAATTTCATGGTCAGCAACAATATCGGCGCGCAGGCTTTTACCCCTCACTGCGGCGCGCTCCTGCGCAACGGCGATGTGTGTTTCAGTGTCAGCAAGGGTTTCGTCACCTTCAGTCCGGACAAGCTGACAATCAATTCTTACCGTCCGCCGGTGGTGCTGACCGGACTTGAGGTCAACAACCGTGAGATTGTTCCTGCCGATGGCGAAATCCTTTCCGTGGAGCTTGACAATACTGATCTCATCGAGCTCGACTATAATCAGAACAATCTCACGATAAGCTATGCGGCCCTTAATTTTGTCAATCCTGAGCAGAATACTTACGCCGTAAGACTCCGTGGCTATGATGACGAGTGGCACAATGTCGGCAATCGCCGGACGGCCTACTATACCAATCTCAAACCGGGCAAATATGTGTTTGAGGTCAAGGCTGCCAACAACGACGGCGTCTGGAACGAGGAGCCGCGTTCAGTAAGGATAACTGTTCATCCTCCGCTGTGGGCCACCTGGTATGCCTATCTGTTCTATGCCGTGGTGTTCTTCGGAACATGCTTCCTGATAGGCTATTATGTAGTAAAGAAGAAGGCGCTTGAGCAGAGAGTGCATTTCCAGCGCATGGAGCAGGAGCGTTCCGAGGAATTTCACCGCACGAAGCTGCAGATGTTTACCAATTTCTCACATGAACTGCGGACGCCGCTCACCCTTATCCTCTCTCCGCTCGAAGAACTCCTGCACCGCACGGATTTCAACAATGGGGTCAAGAACAAGCTGAGTCTCATCTACAACAACTCACAGCGCATGCTCATACTCGTCAACCAGCTGATGGATTTGCGAAAGACTCAGTCAGGAAAGATGAAGCTCAATGTGTCGAAGGATGATATGTGTTCCTTCATGCAGGAAATGTATTGCGCGTTCAACCATCTTGCTGCCGGAAAAGATATAGATTTCGTCTACGACAGTGACGTGGAGCGTCTGCCCGCGTGGTTTGACAAGTCGGTATGCGACAAGGTAATCTTCAATCTGCTTTCCAACGCCTTTAAGTTCACCCGTCCCGGCGACCGCATCGTCATGACTCTCGGAGGTGTGACCGAGGGGCTGCGCGTGCCTGAGGGATTCGGGTTGAAGCAGCGGACGGATGATGGACACAGATTCGTGCATCTCTCAGTCAGCGACACCGGACGCGGTATTCCTCCCGAAGATCTTGTGAAGATATTCGATGCCTTCTATCAGGTGGAGGGGACCCAGCCCAAGGAAGCCACTGGAACCGGTATCGGCCTCAGTCTTACCAAGATGATTGTAGGGCTGCACCATGGTGTCATCTGGGCCGAAAACAATGCCGGAGGCGGAGCGGTGTTCCATGTGCTTCTGCCGATAGATCGCGAGGCATATTCTGACGATGAGATGGACAATGAGGCTGCCGGACGTGTGGTGGTCGATGTGATTCCGCCCGAAAAGACCGAGGCCATCAACCTCGACAGGCGCTATACCGTGTTGCTCGTCGAGGATACGGAGGAGGTGAGGACCTATGTGCGCGATTGCCTGACCCCATATTTCGATGTGATTGAGGCTGACAACGGAGAGACTGCCTTTGACCTCGCCGTTGAGAAATATCCCGACATTATTGTCAGCGATATCATGATGCCGCGCAAAAACGGTCTTGAACTCTGCTCGCAGATTAAGGAGGATTTGCGCACGGAGCATATACCCGTTATCCTCATGACCGCGCGCTGTATGGTCATGCACATCAAGGAGGGCTTTTCGTCGGGGGCAGACGACTACATTGTCAAGCCTTTCAGCATGGATGTGCTCATTTACCGCATACGCAACATTCTAGCCTCGCGCGAGAAGCTAAAGAAACTTTACGGCAAGAAATTCTCCCTCGAATCGATGGGTATCAAGATTGTGTCGGCCGAGGATAAGTTCACGCAGAAATTCTTCGAGGTCATCGAGCAGAACATCACCAATCCTGACCTCAATATAGATATGATTTGCCGTGAGGTGGGACTGAGCCGCACGAATCTCTACAGAAAGCTCAAGGCCATCACCGATCTCTCGCCGATAGAGCTTATAAGAAACAAGCGTCTTGAAGTAGCTACGAGGCTGCTGCGCGAGTCGGACTACACCGTTTCGGAAATCTCGACCTATGTGGGTTTCAACAGCCACGCATATTTCACGCAATGCTTTAAGGCGGCCTACGGTTGCTCGCCCTCTGAATATCTCGCAAGCGAGCGCACGGGCGTAGCGACGGAGGTAATGGCCGAGTGACGGCAGAGTTCCGAATGAGGACTTACCGCCTGTTGCTGGGCCGATAAGCGCCGTCAGCGCCGATTTTGGAAATCATTGGGACATTATTTAAAATACTCCATGAGGATAGTGGCTATCTTCGTGGAGTATTTTAATGTAACACAGCTAACCAATGTCTCAGATGATTAGGAAAATAGTGATTTTGTTGCTCCTCGCACTGATTTGTGGCCCGTGCCGGGGCGCACTGCCCGGAAACGCTCCTGAAAAATGGTCCGAGGGGATTGCGCAGACAGTAATGACCCGTTATCCCTCGGCGCTTGCCATCCCGTTTAAACCCTGGTGCTATCCGCAGGGATATTTTCTGACCGGTCTCGGCAAACTATGGGCCACCACGGGCGATCGTCAGTATTATGACTACATTATGAACTGGGCCGAGAGTGTGGTGAGCGATGACGGCACTCCGGTCTATTTCCGCGGACGCAGTATGGACGACATGATGGCCGGCGCAGTCGTGGTGTGGGCCTACCGTCAGACCGGCAAGGAGAAGTTCCGCAAAGCTGCCGAAACCATACGCCGCAGTTACGACGATTATCCCCGGACTTCGGACGGAATTTTCTGGCACGGCCGTGGCACGGTAGGGCAGATATGGGTCGACGGCGTATTCATGGGTCAGATGTTTCTTACCGCCTACGGTAAATATATAGGTGACGCCGACTATTGCTTCGGCGAGGCCGCCCGTCAGCTCAAAGGCATGTATTCGCATCTCCACAAAGGCGACTCCGGTCTGCTGCTTCATGGCTGGGATGAGGACAAGGATGCTCGGTGGGCTGATCCGCAGACCGGTTTTGCCCCCGAAGTGTGGAGCGAGGGTCTCGGGTGGTATGCGCTTATAATGGTCGAGAGCCTTGACCTGTTTCCTGAAAATCATCCCGACTACGGTGAGCTTCTCGGCATAACCCGCCGACTGATGGCAGGACTGAAACGGACGCAGGATCCGGCAACGGGACTTTGGTATCAGGTGGTGGACCGTGGCGGTGAGCCGGGCAACTGGCATGAGACTTCGGGAAGCGCCATGTTTGTCTATGCCATGCAGCGCGCCATAGACCTGGGTATAGTCAAGGCGGAGGATTATTCCGCATGTGTCGTAAACGGCTACTACGGACTGCTATCGAAAGCGAAAATCAGTCTGGAGGATGGACTGATTGACCTCCATGATGCAAACGACGGGCTCGGTATTCAGAAAGACTACGAGGCCTACGTCAGCCGTCCGCGCAAGATGAACGGTCAGGAGGTAATTTCCTCCTTCCTCTGGGCCACATGGCTTGTTGAAAACCGCTATCCCGACCTGAAACCGCTCGCCGTGCGGGAGTCGCGTCCGTCAAGATTCGTATGTACCGACTATTCGGGTGGAAGAGTAATGCTTTATGAAAATGACAGTATCGTATGGGAGCACGAGGCCCCGCTGAGCAACGATGTGTGGGCGCTCGACAACGGCAATATCCTTTTCACAGCCGGCAATGCCGTCCTTGAGATGACTACCGCAAACGATACAGTGTTCTATTATAACGGCGGCGACAACCATATCTTCGCCTGCCAGCGGCTGAAAAACGGCAACACCTTCATCGGTGAATGTGAGAGCGGACGTCTCCTTGAGGTAAGTCCGGAGGTAAACATCGTGAAGGAAATCTGCATCCTTCCCGAAGGTGACAAAAGACGCAAATCCTTTATCAGAAATGCCCGCAGGCTTGATAACGGGCATTATCTGGTGGCTCACTATGGCGGAAAGAAGGTGATAGAATATGACGCCGACGGTAAGAATGTGTGGGAGGTTCCGGTGTCGGGCGGAGCTCACTCGGTCGTGCGGCTGCCCGACGGAAACACTCTCGTGGCCGTGGCCGATGCCGACAAAAACGCACGTATTATTGAGTTCAATCCGCGCAAGGAGATAGTGTGGCAACTCACCAATGATGATTTTCCCGAAAGCCGGCCTTTCAAGTTCCTTACGGGCATGCAGTATATCCCTGAGAAAGAGGGTCTGTTATTCACCAACTGGCAGGGTCACGGCGTAAAGGAAAAGGTGCCCCACATGTTTTTTATCACGCGCGACAAACAGATTCTCTACACCTTCGGCCATCGTGAGGGCATCGAGACGCTTTCATCTGTCTGTGTGGCGGATTGCAACAGTAAAAATGCACTCCATTAGCATGTTGGGATAAAATTTGAAACATTTGAAATAATCCTGAAAAAAGATTTTGCGGTTCCGCTCTAACTTTGCATCGTCAACTGACAGGAACCACAACAGAAAAAACAACTTTAAGAAACAAAAACATCCATGAAATTACAGTTAGGACTTCTATCGGCAACAGCGCTACTGTTCGCCTCGTGTGCGACAAAGACAGTGGCGGAACAGGATATCATAAGCGAGAACTTCGAGTTTTCGGCCTCACAGCTCAGACACGCTTTCACTGAAATCGACAGCGCTAAAACCCGCCTTACGGAAAAACAGATTGCCGACGGCGTTTTCGCCCCGCGCAACATCGAACCCGACGGTTCTCTCCACCTTGTCGCATCCAAGGACTGGTGCAGCGGATTCTTCCCCGGTGAACTCTGGTATATGTATGAATACACCGGCGATGATTTCTGGAAAGAAAAGGCTATCGAGTTTACAGCTCCCGTGGAGCGGGAAAAGACCAATGGCAGAACCCACGACATGGGTTTCAAGGTCTATTGCAGTTTCGGCAACGGCTACCGTCTGACAGGCGACTCCACTTACCGCGACATCATGCTTGAATCCGCCTCTACTCTGATTACGCGCTATAAGGACAAGGTGGGCTGCATCCGCTCCTGGGACCACAACAAGGACAAGTGGCAGTGTCCCGTCATCATCGACAATATGATGAACCTCGAACTGCTTTTTTGGGCTGCGAAAGAGTCGGGCGACTCCATCTACCGAGACATCGCCGTCAGCCACGCGCTCACCACAATGAAGAATCACTTCCGCGACGACTACAGCTCGTATCATGTGGTGGACTATGACACGATAACCGGCGATGTGCTTCACAAACACACCCATCAGGGTTATTCGCATGAGTCGGCATGGTCGCGCGGACAGGCCTGGGGACTCTACGGCTATACGATGTGTTACCGCGAGACCGGCCGCGAGGAATTTCTGAATCAGGCAAAACACATAGCAGACTATATATTCAACAGTCCCACATTGCCCGAGGACCTCGTGCCTTACTGGGACTATAACGCACCGAACATCCCTGACGAGCCCCGCGATGCCTCGGCAGCAGCCGTGACCGCGTGTGCGCTCTACGAGCTTTCGATGTATGACAAGGAAAACGCCACCGCCCACAAGGACCGCGCTGACCGCATCGTCGAAAGCCTCACAAAGAATTATCGTGCCGCCCTCAACGGCGACCGCGGTTTCCTCCTTCTACACAGTGTCGGCTCGGGCAACAGCAACTCCGAGGTTGATGTGCCCATCATCTACGCCGACTACTATTTCCTCGAGGCATTGCTTAAGAAGGATAAGCTCGAAAAGGAGGCCACAGCCATACTCTGACAGTACACGACGCATAATTATAGTGATAATAGAATCTCTTAAAGAAGGTATCAAATAGGTATTTTTGGTATTAATGTAGTTAATTGGATTAGATATTGATAGATTGAGAATGTTTTCTATGGGAAAAAGATTGTTTGTACTTAGCGTCGCCTTCTTTATGTTGTGCGGGGCCCTCTCAGCGAGGGTTCCCGCTCAACATAAAATCCGTCTTAATGACAACTGGTCATTTCTGCGTCAGGACATCGGCAATATATGGGAGGCTGTGCGTCCGGCCAAGGCCGGGCAGCCGGAGACTGTCCCTCTATGGCAGACCGTCAGCCTGCCTCACTGTTTCAATGCCGAGGACTGCGTAGACCCCGATGTGAACTACTATCAGGGTCCGGGCTGGTACAAAACCTGTCTTGAAATAGCCAATCCATATAAAAACGGCCGCACTATACTCGAATTTGAAGGTGCCGGACAGAAAACTGATGTGTATGTGTATATGACCAAGGTCGGGAGCCATGTCGGTGGCTACGACAGCTGGAATGTCGACATCACCGATGCTGTCAGCGCTTTCCTTGCATCGGACGAGGCCGCGCGCTTCGACGGAAAGGTGCCCCTGAGCATCCGCTGCGACAACAGCCGCGATGCCGAGATGATACCGTCGGACCTTTCCGACTTCAATATCTACGGCGGACTTTACCGTTATCTGAATCTTGTGTATCTTCCGGCTGTAAGTGTCGGAGAAATAAGCATACAGCCCTCGCTGAGCGATGATTTGCGCAAGGGCTCTCTGAAAGTGTCGGGAGTATTTTACAATCCGTCCGATGTGCGGTCGGCTGATGTATGCGTGACCGTCAAGTCTCCCGATGGAAAGATTGTGGCGACACGTGAGCATAAGGATATAACCCCGCTCGGACACCGCGAGCTGCTTGATGTGACTCTCGACCGCCCCGAATTATGGGATGTGGATTCACCGAAAAGATATACCTGTGAGGTGACAGTCAGAGCCGACGGCGACGAGGCGACTGCTTCGGAGCGTTTCGGCTTCCGCAACTTCAGGTTCATTGAAAAAGGGCCCTTCCATCTTAACGGACGGCGCCTGCTTCTGCGCGGCACCCACCGCCATGAGGACCATGCAGGCGTGGCAGCGGCTATGACTGAGGATATGATGCGGCAGGAGATGACAATGATGAAGGAAATGGGTGTCAATTTCATCCGTCTCGGCCACTATCAGCAGTCGGAAATCATTCTTGATCTCTGCGATGAGCTCGGTATCCTCGTGTGGGAGGAGATTCCATGGTGTCGTGGCGGAGTAGGGGGTGAGCTTTACCGCTCGCAGGCACGGCGCATGCTGACAAATATGATTACGCAGCATTACAATCACCCCGCGGTGATAATATGGGGGCTCGGAAATGAAAACGACTGGCCCAACGACTTCCCGACATACGAGCAGAGCGAAATCCGCGCTTTCATGAGCGAGCTCAACACCCTCGCGCACAGACTGGATTCCGGCCGCAAGACGGCGATAAGGCGCTGCGATTTCTGCTGTGATATCGTGGATGTGTATTCACCCACAATCTGGGCAGGATGGTATCGCGGGAATTTCACCGACTATCAGAATTTTTCACGCGAATATTTCGATAAGGTGAAGCATTTTATTCATGTGGAGTGGGGCGGCGACAGCCATCCCGGACGCCATGTCGAGGATGCGGAACCCACAAAGAAGGACTGGTCCGAGACATACGTTGTCCGCCTCATTGACTGGCATCTGAAAGAGCAGGAAAATATGCCGTGGCTCACGGGAGCGGCCTACTGGCCCTTCAAGGATTTCTCCACTCCGGTACGTCCCGAAAATCCTGTGCCATACGTCAATCAGAAAGGCGTGATTGAGCGCGATTTCACAAAGAAGGAAAGCTACTATGTTTTCCAGTCATACTGGACCGAGGTACCGATGATCCATATCCTCGGACATTCCCAGCCCGTCAGATGGGGAGAGCGCGATGAAGAGAAAGAGGTGTTTGTCTACTCTAACTGTCCGCAGGTCGAGCTGTTTGTCAACGGCGAAAGTCAGGGCGTGAGGAAACGCGACAGTCAGAACTATCCGGCCGCTGGCCTGCGATGGAAAGTGAGACTCAAGCCTGGCCGCAATGATGTCCGCGCTGTGGCGACAGCCAAGGACAAGAGTCGCCGTGAGGACAGTCTGTCATGGGATTATCAGACTGAAAAATGGGAGAACGAGCATCATCTGACCATCAGCTCCGTCCCCCTTGCCGACGGATACGAGAGAATCGACGTTGGCGTGGTCGACCGGAATGGCGTGCCCTGTCTCGACTCACGCAGAGTAGTGCGTTTTGAGCTTGCAGGCGACGGCTCTCTCGTGAAAAATCAGGGCACGGCAGGAGGCTCCGCCAAAGTGGAGCTGTCGAATGGCCGGGCTTCGATAAAGATGAAGAAGGGTAGCGGCCAGTCCGTGGCGGCGGTGAAATCCGCCGGACTCGATACCCGGTTCCTAACGATAAAATAACATTGTCATGAAAGCATTTTGTTTAAGTCTTGTTATTGCATGTTCGGTGGTGGCGCAGTCATGCGCGGGCCTCTCCGCGGCTGACATCGCGGATGAGGTGGCACTTCCCCTGAAAGATAAAATAATCAGTCAGGCAGATGCCGATATGTCGGCCGAGCCCGTCACCGTCACCTCATTCATTGCGGAGCGCAGTGCCGGAACGCAACATGATTTCTATTCCGAGGGTGATTACTGGTGGCCAGATTCGCTGAACCCCGACGGCCCGTATGTGCGTCGTGACGGATGTACGAATCCCGACAATTTCGTTCAGCATCGCCATGCGATGATACGTTTCAGCCGTATAGTCGGCAATCTCACCTCCGCCTATCTGCTCACCGGCAATAAGGATTACGTTGCTCCGGTCCTGGCTCATGTGCGCGCATGGTTCATTGACGATTCCACCCGCATGAACCCGAACCTGCTCTATGCCCAGGCAATCAAGGGTGTGGCGACGGGCCGCGGGATAGGCATTATCGACACAATACATCTCATAGAGGTGGTGCAGTCGCTCATGCGTCTCCGTGAGGCCGGACTTGTGCCGCAGGATGTCGATGAGGGCGTAAGCAGCTGGCTCACCGAATATGTGGACTGGCTCATGACTCACCCCTATGGCGAAAAGGAAATGCACGCCACAAACAATCATGGCACCTGCTGGGCCATGCAGGTGGCCATGTTTGCCAAATATATCGGCAACCGGGATGTGATGACGCTCTGCGCTGACCGGTTCAGAAATATTTTCATCGTCAATCAGATGGCGGCCGACGGCTCTTTCCCGCAGGAGCGCGCGCGGACCAAGCCTTACGGCTATTCGCTCTTCAACCTTGACGCGATGGCGACACTCTGTCAGATACTTTCAACCGAGGATGACAACCTCTGGGACTACACCACTCCTGACGGCCGGAACATGCGTAAGGCTGTCGAATATATGTGCCCCTACATCGCCGACAAATCGTCGTGGGACCTCGACCCCGACGTGATGTACTGGGAAGAGTGGCCCGTAGCGCATCCGGCTCTCCTGTTTGCATGGAATCACTGGGGCGATGACAAATACTTCGAACTATGGAACCAATATGAGCATTTCCCGGAAAACGAGGAGGTGATAAGAAACCTTCCAATCAGAAATCCGGTGATATGGATGTGAGAACGCCACAACGAGAGACTTTTTTAACGATACCTTAAATACAAGAAAATACAGAAAACAATGAAATACAGGTCCATCGCATCACTGGCCGCATGTGTGGCCATGACAGCCGCGTCAATGGCCGATGCTCAGACGAAATATACCACAACCGGCTATGTGACAGATGCCAACAATGTGACAATGAGAGTTACGCAGGAGACTTCGACCCGCATGCGGCGTACTACCTCGCAAGGTGATCCGGAGGCAAGACTCGACTACACTCCCGGCGATGCTCCCTCGCAGCTTGCTTTGCCGCTTGCCAAATCGGTGATGGCTCGTTATCCCGACTATCGCACCGCCTACTGGAAAGATTACACTTATGTGCAGGGATATATGTTTGAGGCGATGGACCGTCTCGGCCGACTGACAGGCGACAACTCTTATCTCGAATATATCAAAAAGTATATTGACAATTTCGTCGACGATGAGGGCAACTATAAGGGTGGCGCCCTGACAAATCTTGACAATTTTATGACCGGTTCGGCTTTCTGTACGCTGTATGCCCGTACCGGGGAAGAGAAATATAAAAAAGCTGCGCTTCAGATTCTTGAAGGTGTGAAAACCTATCCCAGTTCCGACGGGCAGTTCTGGCATGGCAACAAGTCGCCCAACATGTGGGTGGACGGTGTGTTCATGATGCAGATGTTCCTCATACGCTGCGGAGAACTTGTGGGCGAGCGCGATTACTGTTACGATGTGGCGTGCCGCAACATCAAGGCTGCCGCCAGACATCTCCAGCGTCCCGACGGTCTGATGCTCCATGCGTGGACAATCGAGCCGTCGAAAGTCGAGTGGGCGAACTCCGAAGGACTGTCGCCTGAAGTGTGGAGCGAGGGCATGGGCTGGTACTCGCTTGTAGTGCCCGAACTGCTTGCCGTGCTTCCGGAATCGCATCCCGACTACGAAGAAATCAAATCCATATATCTGAAAATGGCCAAAGGTCTCAAAGAGTGGCAGGACAAGAACACCGGCGGCTGGTTTATGGTCGTAGACAAAGGTACGAATCCTCTGAATTTCATTGACCCCTCAGGCACGGCAATGTTTGTCTATTCAATCCGACGCGGCATCGACCTGAAACTGCTCGCTGAGAAAGATTACTGCCATGTGGCCCGGCGGGGCTACGAGGCTCTCTTCCCCTTTGTGAGAGTCAACGACCGCGGTCTGCTCGACGTGATAGGCGCCTGCGACGGTGTGACGATAAAAAAGGATTTCGTCACCTATGTTACGCTCGACAAGGTGCTCAATGCGAAAGAGGCTGTGGCCGGTGTGCTGTGGGCCGCTGTGGTGATGGAAAAGGATAAACTTGGGAAATAAAGGATTCAAGTTTTTGTGTGTATGAAATCCCGTATTCTCTTTTCTTCCGTCATGATGCTGTGTGTGGCAGGGATGTCCGCATCGGTCCTGCCGACAGAGTCCGAGTCCGTTCTTGCCGACACTGCGAATGTGCTCGGTGAGGTTGTGGTTGTCGAGAAGGCGGCGAAAGCTCCTGTGGCTCTGCTTCCGCTTGACGTCAGGATTGTCGGATCGGATATAATTGACAACAGCACCGAGACCAACCTCCTCCCGATACTTCAGAACCGTATTCCCGGCATGTTTGTCACTCAGCGCGGACTCGCCGGATATGGTGTGAGCGGTGGCGCGGCGGGTTCGGTCAATATCCGGGGTGTGGGCGGAGGAAACAAGGTGCTCTTTCTTATAGACGGCCAGCCGCAGTGGGCCGGTGTGTTCGGACATTCACTGCCCGACACTTATGTGACCGGCGATGTGCAGCGGGCCGAAGTGGTCAGCGGGCCGTCGTCTCTGCTTTACGGCTCAGGCGCCATGGGCGGTTCGGTCAATCTGATTACACGCCGCGCTGAACGTGAAGGCCTCGACGGTTCACTCCGCGCCATGGGCGGAAGCTACGGCACTCAGAAATATGCTGCCCGCGCCGGCTACCGAAAGGGTGGACTGAGGGCATACGCGGCGGCAAGCTACGAATCGACCGACGGCAACCGCCGCGGCATGGACTATTGGCTCGCTAATCAGTATTTATCGTTGGGCTATGCCTTTTCAAAGCATTGGGAAATCAACGCAAATGCTATGATTACGGAGACGAAAGCCGATAATCCCGGTTCTAAAGAGCTCGACCGTCCGCTGGAGATGTGGTCGCGCATGCTGCGCACCACTGCGTCGCTGTCAGTCAAAAACAACTATGAGTTTGCATCAGGCGGCGTGCAGGCATATTACAATTGGGGTAAGCATAAGATAGACGACGGTCTGAAAAACGGCAAGCCCCGCGACTATCTGTTTAATTCAAAAGATTACAATATCGGCATTACCGCCTATCAGACCATACGCCCCTGGGAGGGCAACGACCTGAGCATGGGCTTAGACTTCAAACATTGGGGCGGCGAGGCGTGGAACTCCGCCAAGGCCGACGGCAAGGAGAGCCCTATTTGCAACCGCCATGTGAATGAAATCGGTGCATACGCCATGATGCAGCAGGCGTTTCTGAGCAACCGCCTGAGCCTTAATGCAGGTGTCCGCATCGAACATTCGTCGCAATTCGGCAATGAGTGGGTGCCGCAGGCGGGATTCATCTGCCGTCCGCTTCCGTCGGGCAGGATAAAGTTCAGCTACGGAAAGGGCTTCCGCTCACCAAATATCCGCGAGCTCTACATGTATGCACCCCGCAATCCCGAACTGCTCCCGGAGTCGATGGATAATTTCGAGACGGAGCTGCGCCACTGGTTTCTCAACGGTCGTCTGAACACCGGCCTGGCACTCTACTATATCAACGGCGACAATATGATTCAGCAGGTGACGGTTGACGGCGTTGCAAAGAATATGAACACCGGCAAATTCATCAACAAGGGATTTGAACTGGATGTGACCTTTGCCATAAGCAAAGAGTGGAACCTGACTGCGAACTACGCCTATCTCTATACCTCGACTCCGATTCTCGCCGCTCCGAAGCATAAGATTTTCGGAGAAGTGACCTATGCGCCCGGCCACTGGCAGTTCTCGCTCGACGCCTCGGGTATCCGCGGCCTGAAAACCGAGAAATCCACCGAGGATTATGTGTTGCTCAACGCGCAGGCTGCCTATACATTTATTTTAACCCGTCCTCTGAAACTGTTTGTCAAAGGCGAGAACCTGACAGCCGCAAATTATCATATAAATTACGGATTTCCCATGCCCCGCGCCACTGTGATGGCCGGTGTTGAGTGGAAATTCTGACATTATAATCATCAATCAAGCATCTGAATCATGAAACCCCGAAAACTAATCCCTGCAATACTTGTAGCCCTGCTCTCTGCCGGTACAGTGCAGCTGACAGCGCAGACAAAAATGCCACCGTCGTGGCAGTCGTCAATGGTAAAAATCACCGACGACGGCAAAATCCAATATATCCCTGATGAGGAAGGAAACATCATACCCGATTTCAGCCGCGTAGGGTATCATCACGGCGACAAGGGAATACCTCATTTCTCTCCCGTGATTACCATCTCGCCTGTCGAGGGTGATAATCTCGCCCATATTCAGGCCGCTGTCGACAAAATCGCATTGGCGGCTCCGGATGCCGACGGCCATAGGGGAGTGGTGATGCTTACGCGCGGAGTGTATCCTATTTCCGGTACGATAGTCATCAGGGCTGGCGGTATTGTGCTGCAAGGCGAGGGGAGCAATATGGACGAGACTCGTCTCGTCGCAACAACCCGCGAGCGCCATCCGCTCATCCGTATATCAGGCGAGGGGAAGAAGGAGGAAATAACCGGTACGCGCGTACATATAACCGACGATTTTGTCCCTGTCGGCACGCACTCGTTTACGGTTTCCGACGCCTCGGGTTTCCGGCCCGGCGACAAGGTGATTCTCTACCGCCCCGGCACGCAGAAATGGATTCATGACATAAAAATGGATCAGATTGTGGAGCGTAAGGGCACCCGCCAGTGGACTCCGAGAGAATATAATCTCGCCTTCGAGCGCGAAATTACAAAAATTGATGGTAACCGCGTGTATATCGACAATCCTGTCGTGATGCAGATGTCGAAGGAATATGGTGGTGGTGAGCTCTACAAATACACCTTCGACGGCCGTATAAACGAGGTCGGAGTGAGAGACCTCTGCCTCGACTCGGAGTTCGAGGACTATGAGGATACGCGCCACGGCTGGATAGGCGTCCAGATTGACAAGGCTGAGGACTGCTGGGTTGATAATGTGACAGGCGTTCATCTCGGCTATGCCTGCGTGAGCTGCGAGCGCAATTCCAAGAACGTCACGGTTAGAAACTGCCGTTGCCTTTCACCGAAATCTGTGATTACTGGTGGTCTGCGCTATGCTTTCAACAATATCGGTCAGCAGAATCTTTTCATCAACTGCCAGAGCCGCGAGGGGCGCCACGACTATGTGACCGGTTCGCAGGTGTGCGGGCCAAACGTGTTCTACAACTGCACCGCTACACAGAGCTATGCCGATATTGGCCCGCACCACCGCTGGGCTGTCGGAACCCTCTATGACAATATAGTCACCGACGGTGAAATCAATGTGCAGGACCGCGGAAAGATGGGCAGCGGTCACGGATGGGCAGGGGTGACGCAGGTGCTGTGGAACTGCTATGCCGGACGCGTGGCTGTGCAGAATCCGTGGACGTCCGGTAAAAACTACAGTATCGGAACCAAGGCTGAGCGTTATGACGGTGCCTTCCCCGACCGTCCTTCGGGAGAATGGGAAGGACAGAATGAAACCAATGTTTTCCCCCGCTCGCTCTATATCGCGCAACTGATGGCACGTAAGAACGGCGATTTGTCAAACCTTATCAAATAAGTAACTCTTAAAAATTAATTTATACTTGCTGCGGGATTTATTTCGAGGAAAAATCGAAGTGTGAATAGGGAGTTTATAGTTATAAACGACCGATGAACAATTTGATTTTTACCGGAATAAAACCGAAGAAAGTATAAAAGCATTTCGGAGTTGCTTTTGTAAAAAACATATTGCGTTTAATTTTTAAGAGTTACTTAACCCCATAAATCTGAATCAGAAAGGAGACCGGTCATGAAAAAGTTATCTGTAATATTGGCCTTATTGACAGTATTCACTTCATTTTCCTTTGCAGCGGAGACAGGAATTTCGCAGGAGGAGAAAATGCAGTGGTGGCAGGATGCGAAATTCGGCATGTTTGTTCACTGGGGGCCTTATTGTCTTTACGGAGGTGTCTACAACGGCCACAATCAGCGCCGCGGCGGTGCCGAATGGATTATGAACCGCTGCAAGATTCCTGTGCGTGAATACCGTGCGAAAGCGAGCACATTTAATCCTGTACGTTTCAATGCCGATTCACTCGTGCTCACCGCAAAAAATGCAGGCATGAAATATCTCGTGTTCACCACGAAGCATCACGACGGTTTTGCGATGTTTCAGAGCGATGCGAGCAATTTCAATATCGTTGACTACACTCCCTTTGGCCGCGATATAGTCGATGAGGTTGTCAATGCCTGCCGCCGTCACGGACTTAAAATAGGATTCTACTACTCGCAGTCGCAGGACTGGTGCAACCCGGGAGGAAACACGGCGCGCAAGGAGATGAAAGAGGGGTGGGCGAACCGCGATTCGGTTGAAATCGACGAATACACTCGCCTCCATCACGGCGCGTGGGATGAATTGCAGACCACCAAATCATTCAACGATTATTTCTACGGCGTGTCGCTCCCGCAGATACGTGAGCTGCTCGGACGCTACGGCGACGAACTCGGAGTGATTTTCTTCGATACACCGCAGACCATCACCAAAGAGCAGGCATCTGACGTGATGAAAGAGCTTGCAAAATATCCGAAAGTCATTGTCAACGACCGTCTCCGCCGTCCGGATTTTCCCGGTGACTACAAGACTCCGGAAGGCCGAGTGCCCAAGGCCGAGGATATCGAGGGAATTTACTGGGAAACCTGCATGAACATCGGCAGTTCGTGGGGCTACAAGAGCTGGGACAAGTCATGGAAATCAGCCAAGACCATCCTGCGCAATCTCCTGACCATATCCTCGATGGGAGGCAACTATCTGCTGAATGTCGGCCCTGATTCCTACGGCGAGATTCCGCAGGAGGCGCGTGATTGTCTCTCTGAAGTGGGCCGCTGGCTGGCTGCCAACGGAGAGGCTGTCTACGGAACTCGCCGGAGCAATATCGCTACTGACTGGGGCGCATGTATCCGCAAGGACAGCGGGAAGAACACCGTGTTGTATCTCTGCGTGTTTGACCGTCCGCAATCCGGTAAAATATCACTTGAAACCGGTCTTAACGGCCGGAATGTGGCGATGCTTTCCGACGGTAAACCGCTGAAATTCTCGTCACGCAAAGGAATCACGGAGATAGAACTTCCTGCAACTCTCTCAGACTCCATAGCCACGGTGATTAAACTTGAGCTTAAAGGCAAACTGCCGCAGGAAAAACTGATTTCCAATTCTGAGAAAGTATTTAAAATTATCGATGCCGATTGACACTCATACAGAATTTAAGCGGAACAGAATTATGAATTTAAAGAAGCGATTTGATTCAATACTGACCTGTGTGGCTCTGCTTTCCCTTCCGGTTACTGCCGAAGGTGAAAACCTGAAACTATGGTATGACGCGCCGGCTTCGAAATGGGAAGAGGCGTTGCCTCTCGGCAACGGCAGGATAGGGGCCATGGTGTTCGGCAATCCGACTGAGGAACTTTTTCAGCTGAACGAAGAAACCTTGTGGTCCGGTGAGCCCGTTGACCGCAATAATCCCAAGGCAAAAGCTGCACTTCCGGCAATACGCAAGGCTGTCGACGACGGGGATTATGCCCTGGCCCGGCAATTGTGGAAAGACAATGCGCAGGGGCCATATACGGCGCGCTATCTTCCGATGGCTGATATGCGCATCACGATGAAAACACCAGGTCAACCTGCGGAAATTTACCGTGATCTGGATTTGTCGTCAGCTGTTGCGACTGTGAGTTATTCAGTCGACGGTGTGAATTTCAGACGCACCGCTTTCATCTCCTATCCTGACCAGGTGATGGTTGTCCGCATCACTGCCGACCGTCCCGCATCCGTGTCACTCGACCTGTCGCTTGATAGCCCCTTGCGCTATGGTTTCCGTCAGGCTGACGGGGAGTCGCTGACGCTTGTCGGCAAAGCCCCGGTTTATGTTGCGAACCGCGATTATGATCCGCATCAGATAGTCTATGACGAAAGCGGCAAGTCGGGTATGAATTTTGAGACAAGAGTCAAGGCATATCCCGAAGGGGGACGTGTGGTCTACGGCGATTCCGCCGTCACCGTGACCGGTGCAGATGCCGTGACATTCATATTGTCGGCCGCAACGGACTATGCGGGTTTCGACAGGAAACCGGGAAGCGACGGAATCACACCGTCAATGAAAAATGACCGCGTGTATCAGTCTGTCGCCGGAATGAATTATGATACTCTGCTCGCAAGGCATCTGAATGACTACCGCGCGCTTTTCAATCGTGTCAGTCTGCGTCTGAGCGCACAAGAAGATGAGAAATATTCGTCGCTCCCGACTTCCGAGCGTCTTCGGCGTTTTGAGGCTGATGGAAACGACGTCGGATTCGTGGAACTGTATTACCAATACGGGCGCTATCTTGCAATCGCATCCTCGCGTGCGGGAGGTCTCCCCTCGAATCTTCAGGGAATATGGAACCGCCACATTCGGCCGCCGTGGGGCTCGAACTACACAGTAAACATCAATACCGAAATGAATTACTGGCCCGTGGAAAGCACAGGGCTGACGGAATGTTTCACACCTCTCTCGGATTTTATCGGCGCACTGGCGGCAAACGGCGCTGAGACAGCCCGTACAAACTACGGTATCGAGGGCGCATGGCTCGCCCATCACAATTCTGACGTCTGGGCGCAGACTTCGCCCACGGGAGGATATGATGCGGACGTGAAAGGCGCGCCGCGCTGGTCATGCTGGCCGATGGCCGGGGCATGGTTCTGTCAGCACCTCTGGGAGCATTATGCCTTCACCGGCGATGAGAACTATCTGCGGCAGACAGCCTGTCCGCTTATGGAAGGAGCTGTGAGATTCATGCTGCAATGGCTTCAGAAAGATGCGTCGGGTTATCTCGTCACCAATCCTTCGACTTCACCCGAGAATCGGTTTATCTATACCGCTTCCGACGGCAGCCGGAAAGAGGGAGAAGTCGCCAAGGGCTCTACGATGGATATGGCTATTATCCGGGACCTCTTCACCAATTATCTTCAGGCCATATCCATCCTCGGTATAGAGACGTTGCGCGCCGAAGTGAGCCATGCGCTTTCTTCGCTTTATCCTTTCCATGAGGGAAGCGAAGGGCAGTTGCAGGAATGGCATGAGGATTTCGCCGACCAGGACCCCGAACATCGCCATGCCTCGCATCTTTTCGGGCTCCATCCGGCCAAGCAGATTCTTCCTCGACGCGATGCGGAACTGGCCTCGGCCGTCAAGCGCTCTCTGCAACTTCGCGGCGACGGCGGTACCGGCTGGGCCATGGCCTGGAAAATCAATTTCTGGGCACGTCTCGAGGACGGAAACCACGCTTACCGTATGCTGAAAAACGGACTGAAATATGCCACCGAGACAGAGGTGGCTACCAAGGGTGGTGGGACATATCCTAATCTTTTTGACGCGCATCCGCCATTTCAGATTGACGGTAATTTCGGTGGCACGGCAGGCATTACCGAAATGCTTCTCCAGAGCCATGGCGGAGAACTCTTCCTGCTTCCCGCGCTTCCCGATGAATGGCAGACCGGTTCTGTCAGAGGGTTGCGTGCGCGCGGCGGGTTCATCGTGGATATGGATTGGGAGAAGGGGCGACTCACTCATGTGAAAATCCGTTCCACACTCGGGGGCAACTGTCGTGTAAGGTCACACGTGGCGCTGAAAGGCAGAAAGGCTGAGGGCGTCAATCCCAATCCACTGATGTTTGTGCCGGATTCGCCTGCATTTGTCAGAAATGAAAAGGCCACAGGCAAGCGCGCCTCTCTTGATTTGAAAAAGACATACACTATAGACGTGGCGACAGAGAAAGGTAAGACTTATGAATGGTAAAAATCGTTTTTTGCTGATTATGGCGCTTTGCCTCCCGGGTCTGTGCGCGTATGCCGGACATGGACGCGGATGGAGGCTGACAGGTGACTCCTTGCTTGTGACGCAGGGATCGACCTATAGATATACTGTTGATACTCCCGAGAATGGGGGCCTTGTGTCAACCACACCCTCTGTCGGAGAAATTCTGAGCGAAATTCAGGCTGAGAAGAGAGGCAATTTCAGGATTGTTGACGCAGCCGGAAAAGTATGTCCCGCTACTTCCGTCCCCGTCCGTGGAAACCGTCTGCGACAGCTGGACGGCGCAGGACGCATCGTCGGCGAGCATGCAGTCTCGTTGCGGCATGAGGCTTTAGCACCGTGTCTGATTCTCGGCAATGACAGTATGCGTGTGGGAGTGGCTTCGGATATAACATTGGATTTCTTTGCCGGTCAGCGCTCACCGGCTGTGACTGTCGAACTGCTTTTCCCGCCGGAATTGCCGGTGACACTTGACAATGTTACCGTGGATGTGATAGGGCGCGGTCCCGTGGTGCTGCGCAATCTGTCAAGGCAATCTATAGGAAGAACAGGTACAAATTACCCGTATAAGAAAGTCGGCGATTCAGAGCTGATACCCTGCGGCAAGGAGGGTACATTGGTGCGTCTGACTGGACTTGACTTCAGACCAGACAATGGCCCCGATCTGAGATTCGTGATAAAGGGTCTGAAAGTCGACAGAACCGGAAAATATGACATCAAGGCTTCATATACCGCATCCGAACCGGAGCAGCTCATGAGCCCTGTGGCCACGGCTACGCTGCATGGGGTCAACACCGTGGCTGATTTTTCCCGTGTGCCTCTGCGTCGAGGCGGTTTCTGCTCGCAGCCTGACTTTTCATGGACAGTGTTCACCTGGAGCCCGGTCGACACGAAGGCGCCGGTCAGGGTATTGTATTCAACCGATAAAGGAAAGACCTGGCGAGAATGGTCCGACAAGAGGCTTGAGGCCGAGGACGGCGAAGTGCTTGTGAGCCGTCTTGAACCGGACAAATTGTATGCCTTCAAATTGCAGATCCCCGACGGAAAGGCAAAGGGTGAGTCAAATATCGCCTGGTATTATTCAGGCGCCTTCGACCCTTGCAAATTCGGCGCTAAAGGCGACGGACAAAGCGATGACACCGACGCGCTCAACAGGCTCATCAGCTATGCGGGAGAGCTTGGCGGTGGAGTCATTCGGTTTTCCGACGGCACATATCCGGTGCGCACACTGCATCTGAAAAGCAATGTATGGCTGCTTGTCGACAGTGCGGCTGTCATCAAGGCTATCCCCGGTGCTGACGCTCCCGAGACCACATGGTTCAGTGACCGTGCGTACAGGTCGGGACTTTCTCCGACAGACCCGCGCCCATACGAGGATCCGGAAAACTATATGACAAAGCAGGATGTTGGCCACACGTATTTCCACAACTCAATGTTCTTCGGCGAGCGTATCGAGAATGTGAAGATTGCAGGTACGGGGCGTATAACCGGTGCCGGAAATATTGTCACGGGCGACAAGGTGATGAACAACGCTCCTGAAAAACGCTGCGACAAAATGTTTACCTTCAAACTGTGTAAGGATATAGAAATCGGAGGCATCGAGACCGGCCGCGATATATGGTATGACGAAGAGCTCGACTTACCGTATTACATAGAGGGCGACAAGCATGTCTATGAGGATTCCACCATGCTTCACATTGATCAGGGTGGTCACTTTGTCTTGCTCGCCACAGGTACTGATGGAATCTACGTCCATGACACCTGGTTCGGTAAGGATAATACTGCCAATGCACGCGATATATACGATTTTATGGCCTGCAACGATGTGCGGGTGTGCAATATCTATTCACGCGTCAGCTCCGACGATATTGTCAAACCGGGTTCTGACTGCTCGCTCGGCTTCACACGTCCGGCCTCTGACTATATGGTTAGAAATATTGTCGGCGATACCAACTGTAATCTCTTTCAGATAGGTTCGGAAACGGCCGACGATATAAAAGACCTCTACATTGACAATATCTATGTGCTCGGGGCCAACAAAGCAGGTTTTTCGATTTCCACCAATGACGGCGGTCATGTGGCCAACGTGTATCTCAACAGCGGCAAGACCGGCCCGATTCATTCGCGCTCGGTGATGAAGCGTACACGTGCTCCGTTTTTCATCTCAATCTCCAACCGCGGGCGTGTTCTCGGGGCTGACGTAAGACGCTACAATTTCATGGAGAATGGTGTCGGACGCAATGAACTTCTCGTGACCAATTCAAATATAGGCCGGGTGGAGAATATCAATATCCGCGGTGTCGATATTTCCGAGGTTTACGGCGGTTCCTCATTCCGCGGCGACCGCTGGAAGGCTTTTGACGGCTCGCAGCATGAAGCTGCGGCGATTATTGCCGGTTTCAAGCTGCCTGACGATTCAGCTACAGAAGGTGGTCTTGATTTCGGCCTCCCCGACGGTCGCCATACCGGATATGTAAAGGACGTAACATTCTCGGATGTCAATCTTACAGTGAAGGGGGGGCATCCGAAAGAGGATGCCGACGCTGTGCCACCGGAAATCGGAGTAGGACGCTATAATGTCGGGGACCTCAAGGTTCAGCCTGCCTACGGATTTTGGTTCCGCCATGTCGACGGGGTTAAAATGGATAATGTCACCGTCAAAGCGGAAAAAAACGACGGCCGGTACCCTGTATATCTTGACGATGTGGCCAATGCGGATATAATAGAGCTTGAGGTTATTGGAAACCGCAACAGCCGCGAGCATGTGGGAACAGTCAGAAGCAGCGACATCAGCGTCAGTTCGGCCGGCGCATCGGCACCGCGGTTTGCATGGGGCCCGAACCACCCGATAGGAAATCCGAAAGGGATACATCCGGGGCGTGTGGTGTGGAGCCACCGCCCGGGAGCAGCCACCTGGACTAAAGGTAAAGGACGCTGGTATGAGGACGCGTATAACAGTCAGGAAGCCACCGACGCAATGGTGAGAGATGTGCTCACTTCGCTCACCGGCGAGGAAAACGAGACCTCGGCCTGGGATGCTCTGTTCAGATACTTCAACCGTACTCACGGACGTGGGAAACACGTTTACCGGAAGGGTGAGAAAATAGCCGTCAAACTCAATCTCAACAACACTTCGGAATATTCCGACAACGAGCAGCTGAACGCATCTCCGCATCTGACGCTTTCATTGCTCAGAAGCATGGTCAATGAAGCCGGGATTCCGCAGGAGTGCATCATTCTGTTTGATGCGAGCCGTTTCATGACCGACGCGCTTTTCAACAAGTGTCACGACGAATTTCCGGATGTGCATTATGTCGACAACGAAGGTACAGACGGCCGCGAGAAAGCCACATATACCGCCGATGCCATTCCGTATTCGACGGACAACGGGCGCCTTGCCCGCGGTCTCGCAGACTGCGCCATCGAAGCCGACTATCTGATAAATGTGGCTCTCCTGAAAGGACATGGCGGCCAGGGAGTGACTCTCTGCGCTAAAAACTGGTATGGCGCCACCGACATCAACCGAAATTTCCGCAAGAATCAGCACAATAATTTCAATCAGGACCGCGGAGGCAAACCGCGCTACATGACTTTCACAGATTTCATGGGCCACAGACACCTCGGCGGAAAGACGATGCTTTTTCTCATAGACGGACTGTATGGCTCGATGGATGTCAACGGAGCTCCCTCGGGGAAATGGAAGATGACGCCGTTTGACAACGACTGGCCATGTTCGCTCTTCGCTTCGCAGGACGGAGTGGCCATCGACGCTGTGGGGCTGGACTTCCTCACGTCGGAATTCCCCTCGATGCCCGACGTGGACTACTGCGATATGTATCTCGTGGAGGCTGCGCTCGCCAATCAGCCCTTGTCGGGTACCCTCTATGACCCGGAACGCGACGGCATACCGCTGGAAAGCCTCGGAGTGCTGGAGCACTGGAACAATCCGCGTGAAAAGCTCTACAGCCGCAACGCGGGCCGCGACGAAGGAATAGAACTGATTTATGTCGGCGGTGATAAATAATAGATACAAAGGGACTTGAATCCGGGAATATCCGAATTTAAGTCCCTTTGATATAATTGTTGAAATATTTGGGATAATCCTTAAATAAGGGCGCCTGCTGTTGATTTTATCTTTGCATTATCAATTATAACCAGTTCATAAAATCAACAAGCGTGGAAAAAATAAATCTATACAAGGCCATAGTATTATCACTGGCCCTGACGACCGCCTCACAGATCATGGCGCAGCAGACTCAGCAGGATGACCTCGGAACCGACATGGGACTTTTCTCCCCGACGGATTCACCGAATACACCTATGGGTATCGCGCAAGGTATTCATCCCGGCCGTGTGGCCTGGGCCTACGATTCAAAAGCCGCGGCCTGGGACGGCAGGAAAGGGCTCTATTCCGATGCCGAAAACAATAGCCAGACCCGAGTAGACGATATGATGGAGGGAGTAGTCATGGCCCTCTCCACAAAACAGACTCCCCGGGAGGCCTGGGATGAACTCTTCCGTACGTTCAATGAGAAAAAGGGCAAAGGCTATACCGGTTATAAACCCGGCGAGAAAATAGCGGTTAAAATCAATCTTAACGACAACGGCGGCTCCAACATCATCGACGCCACTCCGCAGTCTGTTCTCGCACTGCTCCATCAGCTTGTGGATGTGGTGGGAGTGCCGCAGGAATGTATTACCGTCTACGACGCGCAGCGCCGCGGCATTTCCGCCGTCTATACCTACGTCGAGCCTCTTTATCCGAATGTGGTCTATCAGAACTGGGGCGGTTTCGTGCCGGATGCGATAGATTATTCAAGTGAAATCACCGACGCGGGAGCGCGCAGCCTCGCCCGTGCCGCCTACGATGCGGACTATATGATAAACATGGCGCTCATGAAGCGCCATTCACAGCCCACCGACAAGTGGCGTGACGGGGCAGGACAGACTGGAATAACCTGCACCGGCAAGAATCAGTTCGGTTCGATTGGCTATGTGCCTCCGCTGCATTTTTCAATCCGCGACTGGTCGAGCAAACGTGGAATGGGAACCTATAACTGCATCGTCGACCTCATGGCTCATCCGCGCATCGGAGGCAACACTCTGCTTTATCTCGTCGATGCGATGTATGTCAACCCGAAGCATAACGGTAAGGCCGTCAGATTCAAGCGCGCACCGTTCAACGACGGATGGACTTCGAGCTTCCTTGCGTCAAACGATGCCGTCGCGGTCGAATCGGTGGTGCTGGATTTCATTTTCTCGGAACTTCCTCTGGCTGCAAACGCCGACAATTTCCTGCATGAAGCGGCCAATATCGGCAATCCGCCATCAGGTATAAAATATGTGGACCGTGAGCTCAAAAGTCTCGGCGTCCACGAGCACTGGAATAATCCCGATGACCGCCAGTACAGCCGCAACCTCGGCACAGGCAATGGTATCGAGCTTTACAGAGTGCAGCTTGACGAAAAGCGTCCGGCGATTGAGAAATTCTATGCCGACTGCAATGTCATCGAGAAAAATGCTAGTGCGGTAATCCACTGGAACACCTCAAACGGTGCAGAGGTAAAACTCAACGGTAAAAAGGTAGCTGCGGATGGTGAGCTGAGTGTGAATCCCCGAAAGACTACACACTACACTCTCGCCGTGACCGGCAAGGACGGCCGCACGACAAAGCAGGATATGGTAATCAAAGTCGTGGAGACGCAGAGTTTCTACACTCCGCAACAGGCTAAAATTGAGGGAACTTTCATCCTTAACGATAATGGACATCTCGCCCTCTCTGGAGAGCGCAGCAAGGCGCGCAATATAGCCACATGGAACATAAATGTCCCGAAAAGCGGTACCTATATGCTAAAATCGGTCTATACCGGTTCGGATCCGGCTCCCGCCTATATTTTTGTCAATGGCGAGAAGGTGACTGAGAATTACGGATGGCTTGTGTCGATAGGAAACACTCCGCGCGAATATTATTTCCCGATATATCTCGAGAAAGGTTCGTCGGAACTTCAGCTTGAGATGCCCGGACGAAGGGGCAATGCTATCCACAGCATCGGAATAGCCAAGGAAATCAGATAATTTAATATTTAGATAATTACCCCGATACTACCACTACGGAAAAACGATGAAAAAACTGATTTCAGTAATTTGTTTCTGTCTGCTCTCATGGGTTGCATACGCAGACGCGCCGACGTTTGATGTGAGAAAATTCGGTGCGAAAGGCAATGGAAAACGCCTCGACACCCCTGCGCTCCAGAAGGCAATCGACGCGTGTGCGGCTGCGGGAGGAGGCACTGTCACTGTACCGGCCGGAACTTATCTCTCGGCGACAATCGAGCTTAAAAGCAATGTCAATTTCCATCTCGAAAAGGGAGCGACGATTTTAGGAACCACCGACTACAAGGCCTACCGCAATCTTGACCCCTTCACCGAGGGCCTCGGGATAGATGTCGGCACCGCTCTGGTGGTGGCTGTCGATGCGAAAAATGTCTCGCTCACCGGCGAGGGCGTCATTGACGGACAGGGGAGTGCCCTGAAGGAGCGTCATATCAAGGAGGATACCAGACCGGAAGGTCAGCGGTGGGGCATGCGTCCGTTTTTGCTCCGCTGGGTGCGCTGCCGGGGCGTTGAGGTGCGCGACGTCACTCTCAAATTCGCCGGTGCATGGACGTCGCATTATTTCCGGTGCAATGATGTGAAGATTGACAATGTGACAATCCGCAGTTTCGGCGTGGCCCACAACGACGGTATCAACATCGACGGTTGCAGCCATGTGCGCATAAGCAACTGCGATATTGTCAGCGGTGACGACGCCCTCTGTTTCAAGACTACATTCTCGCAGGCTCCCTGTTCCGACATAGTAGTGACTAATATGCGCCTGAAATCGAATCAGGCCGGTATCAAAATCGGTACAGAGTCGATGGCCGCGTTTGAGAATATCCGAATTTCCGGCTGCCATATATATGACACGAAAAACGGCGGCATAAAGCTCTTCTCGGTCGATGGCGCGAAACTGCGTAATGTCGAAATCAGTGATGTCACCATGGAAGAGGTCCGGACTCCGATGTTGTTCCGCCTCGGTTCCCGCCTGAGTGTGTTCCGCAAGAATGAGGATGTGCGGCAGCCGATAGGGGTGTTCGAGAATGTGACCGTGCGCAATGTCCGTGCAGTCGCTGCGGACAAAGCACAGTTGGATCCGCCTTCGGGAATCCTTATAACCGGTATTCCGGGCCATTATATCACCGGTCTGACACTGGAGAATATCCACATCCGTCTGCTCGGTACCGGAACGGAGGAGGATGCCCGGCATAAAGTTCCTGAAGCCGAGGACCAGTATCCGGAAGTCAAGACTTTTGGCCCTAAAATTCCGGCCTATGGAGTCTGGGCGCGTCATGTTCGCGGACTGAAACTGAAAAACGTGACATTCGAGCTGAAAAATCCAGACGCGCGTCCCGAAATCATCTGCGAGGACGGCGATATCGAGATTTACAGATAAAACAATGTCTCAACCTGTATTAGAAAACAATAAATGAATATGAAAATAAAAAGATTACTTGTGTGGGCGCTCTGTATGTCGGCCATGCTTTCGCTAAGAGCCGCTATTGACTGGACTGAGGTGCAGCCGGGAGTATGGAAAGGAATTGTCGGGACGCCCGAGGACTATTCACTGCTGTCGGCCGCAGGATGCAAGCCGACCGCCGAAGGTTTTACGCGTCTGCCGGAGGTTGCGTTGCCCGCACTGGCCGGAAATATAACAGGTGAAATCATAGACGGAAAGACGAGTCTGAGCATCCCGCTGACAAAAAAGGAACAGCTTTACGGCTTCGGACTGAATTTTCAGACTGTCCATCAGCGCGGAAAGATTCTGAATCTCCATGTCGACCACTACGGCGGCAAGGATACGGGACGCACACATGCCCCGGTGCCGTTTTATGTGTCGAGTGCCGGTTATGGCGTGTTCATAAACTCCGCGCGCTATCTTACTGTCTATGTCGGTTCGGGAGCGCGCAAGGACAGCCCCGAGGCGCCTATTGCCAAAGACCGCAATACCGACAAGTCATGGTCTGCAAGGCCTTATTCCGATGCAGTTTCGGTGATGGTTCCCGCAGGAGGAGTGGAAATCTATCTCATAGCAGGTCCGACGCCGATGGATGTGGTGCGCCGTTACAATCTTCTCTGCGGTGGCGGCACATTGCCTCCCCGCTGGGGCCTCGGTTTCACACAGCGCACACAGAAACTCTATGACGCCGCCCAGGTGGAGCATGAGGCCGACGAGTTCGAGCGCATGGGTTATCCTCTTGACTTTATCGGTCTCGAACCGGGCTGGCAGAGCAAGGCCTATCCCTGCTCTTTCGAGTGGGACAAGACCCGTTTCCCCGACGCCGCGTCATTCGTGAAGCGTATGCTCGACAGAAAAGTCCGCATCAATCTATGGACCAATCCCTATATCTCGCCGGAGTCGGATATTTACGGAAAAATGTTTCCCGTGAGCGGCTCGCATACGGTATGGTGCGGTATAGTTCCTGATTTTGCCGACAGCCGCGCGCGGGATATATGGAATGAGAAACTTGAGCGCGAGCATATAAATATCGGAGTGAGTGGCTACAAGATTGATGAGGTTGACGGCTATGATTTCTATATATGGCCAGATGTCGCCACCTTCCCCTCGGGAATAAGCGCCGAGCAGATGAGACAGACTTACGGACTGTGGGTGCAGCGCACTACGGCCGACTTATACCGTAAACGCAATCAGCGCACATTCGGACTTGTCCGGGCCTCAAATGCCGGAGGCAGTTCTCTGCCATACGTGCTCTACAATGACTATTACAGTCATCAGGATTTTATCACGGCTCTTATCAACTCCGGATTCAGCGGTGTGCTGTGGACTCCGGAGGTGAGAGGTTCGAAAACCGGCGAGGAATGGCTGCGGCGTTTCCAGTCGGTGGTATTCTCACCTATGGCCATGATAAATGCGTGGGCGAGCGGAACGAAACCGTGGTCATTCCCCGAAGTCGCCGAGCAGGTGAAGGAATATTCCATGCTGCGAATGAGGATGATGCCCTACTGGTACACGGAATTTGCACGTTACCACTATGACGGCATACCTCCTTTCCGTGCCATGAATCTCGAACCCGGTTTCAATCCGGCCGATGCTGTCAGGACAGAGCTCACTTCCGGCAATCTTGAGGATAATCCCTATCTCGAAGCTGTCACCAAGGAAATCAAGGACCAATATATGGCCGGTGAATACCTCCTTGTGGCACCGATGTTTGTCGGACAGACCTCGCGTAAGGTCGTGCTCCCCAAGGGCGACTGGTTTGATTTCTATACAGGCAAATTTGCCGGAAACGGCGAGACAATCGAAGTTACTCCGGGACTTGACCGCATCCCGGTCTATGTGAAGGACGGCGGTATCATTCCCATGATGGAGCCGCGGCTTCACGCTCCCGCAGCCGGAGAGAAGGTAGACCTTGAAATCCGTCACTACGGCAACGCCGATGGCGCATATAGATTGTATGACGACGACGGCGAGACCTTTGACTATGAAAATGGCGCTTATTCGTGGCGCGACATCAGGGTCGAGCGTCAGAAAAACGGTAAGCTCAAGGGCTCGATTTCAAAGGCAAAGTCCGGCAAGCCCGACACGGTCGGAAAAGTGACCTGGAAATTCATGACCGCTGAATAAGCCGACATATCTTTCGGCACAGACATATCATTCAATTCTGTAACAAAACACTCAGATATATCACAGATGAATAAATTCTTCACATTAATGGCCTCTGCAATCCTCTTTGCGTCCGGTTCGGCCTATGCCGCTTCCGCCAAGACAATAGAGATGGTGGCCGATAACCTTAAACTGACCCTGATGGTAGGGGAGGACAACCGGCTCTATCAGCTCGGGTTCGGCGACGCCTCGAAAAGAATTGAGATTCCGGAGAAAGCTCCTGCCCGCGAGATGGAATTTTTTCCTGCATACGGCAACGGTGTCATAACCGAACCTGCGATTCAGGCCACGCATACCGACGGCAACACGTCGACTGATCTACATTACGTTTCCCATAAATGCGACACCATCTCCCCCGATGTCTCTCAGACCGTCATTTCACTGCGCGACCCCGCATATAACTTTTTTGTCGACCTCTATGTGAAATGCTATGCCAATTCCGGCATGATGGAAATATGGAATACAATCCGCCATGATGAGCGTGGAGGTAAAGTGGTCCTTTACAGATATGCCTCGGCCTCTCCGCTACTTAAATCGAAAGAATACTGGCTGACACAGTTCAATGGCAAATATAAACGAGAGGCGACTCTTGAGGAAGAACGTCTCGGCGAGGGCATAAAGATTCTCGATTCCAAACTCGGCGTGCGTGCCTCGCAATATCGCATTCCCTCGTTCATGCTGGCTTGCAATCATGCCGCATCCGAGCGTGAAGGAGAGGTGTTTGCCGCCTCGCTGAGATGGTCGGGCAGTTTTCAGATGGCTTTCGACATGGACTGGAACAAATCGCTCCGCGTGCTCACCGGCATCAATCCACTCGGCTCGCAGTATTATCTTGAACGTGGCGCCACATTCACCACTCCCGCCATTCTTTGGGTCTACAGCAAGAAAGGAAAGGGAGAGGCAAGCCGCCGCTTTCACCGCTGGGCCTCCGACTATGCTGTGAGAGACGCCTCGAAAGCCCGGCCGGTGATACTCAACAACTGGGAGGCCACGCACTGTGATTTTGACGAAGAACGCCTTGTGGGATTGTTTGACGGCGCGCGTGAAATAGGTGCCGAACTCTTCCTGCTCGACGACGGATGGTTTGGCAACGGTGAGTTCTCACGCGACGATGACAAACATGGTCTCGGCGACTGGGAAATTTCCCGGAAGAAACTCCCCCGCGGACTCTCATATCTCGCAAAAGAAGCCTCCAAACGTAAGATAGGTTTCGGTATCTGGCTGGAGCCCGAGATGGTCAATCCCAACAGCGAACTTTACACGAAGCATCCCGAGTGGATTATCACCCAGCAGAAACGCGAGCCGATTCTCGGTCGTCATCAGGAGATTCTCGACCTTACGCGCCCTGAAGTGCAGCATTTCGAGTGGCAGGTGATTGACAATACACTCCGCCCGAATCCCGGAGTCTCATACGTCAAATGGGACTGCAACCGCTATGTGACGCAACCCGGCTCGCAGTATCTTCCCGCCCAGGAGCAGAGCCACCTGCTTGTCGACTACAACAATGCCCTTTACCGTCTCATGGACAGATTCGCCCGAAACTATCCCGATGTCACTGCAATGCTCTGTGCCGGTGGTGGCGGACGTGTGGATTACGGTGCGCTGCAATATTTCCACTCCTTCTGGCCGAGCGACAATACCGACCCGCTCGGACGCATCAAGATTCAATGGGGTTTCGGCCATTTCTTCCCTGCGAGCACAATCGCCGCACATGTCACCCGAATGGGAAAACGCCACCTGAAACTGGCTATAGACGTGGCGCTCAGCGGTACTTTCGGCATAGACCTCGCGCTTGACAAGGCCACTCCTGAGGAGCGCAGACAGTTGGCCGACGGTGTGAAGCTTTACAAGAACGGTATCCGTGACCTCGTGATGTATGGTGAGCTCTACCGCCTCGTGTCTCCTTATGAGACTCCGCTCGCCGCGATGAGCTATGTTTCGAAGGACAAGAAGAGGGGAGTGGTATATCTCTATCAGACCGAGGACGGCAATGTCCCCGTGGTGAAGATGGACGGACTGTCTCCGGATGCCCGCTATGCGCTTACGGAAGTGAATCTGCCCTCCGGGACGGCCTCGCGTTTTGCCGAGGCGGTTTTCACAGGCCGTGAGCTGATGGAAAACGGTATTGCAAATCCGCTGATGTCTCAGTTTGACAGCGCGGTGCTCCGGCTTGAAAAAATCGATTGAACAACAATAAAAACAGTAAACTACGATGAAAAAAATCATACTGACTGTATTATCGCTTGTTATGCTGTCGTCAGTCAGTCCCGTAGCGGCCGCTGACCGCTGGCGTATTGCCGACGACGGTGCGATAAACTGGGAAATCAAGGCCAATGACCCTCATTCCGACCATCTTGAGATGAGCGGACAGAAAATTTCCGTAGTTCTCCGCTACGGAGTGGATGCCTCCGGCGCCTTCTCGCTCAATCGCAGTCTCGTCTTTCCGATGCTGCGCATGAAGCCCAACAAGACGCAAAACAATCTCAAACAGCGCTTCGATGTCAACATTCCGGCTCTCGTGACAATCGACGACCTGAACATGACAGACGAGAAGGTCAGCAATATAAAATTCGACGGCATAATGACCGTAGAAAGTTCATTCAGCCATGTTTACCGCCGCAAGAAGGTGGATAATGCCGTCTCGCTCCGCAGAGTGCTATATCCGTCAATCAATGGAGCCTATTACTGTGAGGAATACACCTTCACAAACAATATGCAGAATCCAATCACGCTCCGTGTGCCCGAGTGGAGCGTGAGATATACCACTCCGGAAGAGGCGGGAGTCTACGGTTCGTACATCATAGAGGCGTCGCTGTCGAAAAACGGTCTTTTCACTCTCAAACCGGGAGAGAAATTCGAGATGAACGCCATATACTCCGCACGGAAGGCGTCGGAAGAGCCGCTGCGTCGCGTCAGCACTGACGCACAGCGCGACGGCCGCAGGGCTCTCATCAGAGGCTGGTGGGACAATCTCGTGCTCGACACACCCGACTCCGTTCTCAACACCATGTTTTCATTTGCAAAACTCCGCGGTGCCGAAAGCATCTACAACACCAAGGGTGGTCTGATGCACGGACCCGGCGGCGAGGCTTACTACGCTGCTGTATGGGCCAATGACCAGGCCGAATATATCAACCCGTTTTTCCCTTACCTCGGCTATGAAATCGGCAACCAGTCGGCATTGAATTCATTCCGTCATTTCGCGCGGTATATGAACGATGACTACCGTCCTATCCCGAGTTCCATCATCTCGGAAGGAGTAGGATTCTGGCACGGAGCGAAAGACAGAGGCGACGGCGCCATGATTGCCTACGGCGCCGCGCGCTATGCTCTCGCTCGAGCTGATATGGAGGAAGCACGCCAGTTGTGGCCTCTTATCGAATGGTGTCTCGAATACTGCCGTAGGAAGCTCAACGCCGCAGGCGTGGTGGCGTCTGATTCCGACGAGCTCGAGAACCGTTTCCCCTCGGGCGACGCCAATCTCTGCACATCTTCGCTCTATTACGACGCTCTGCTCTCCGCCTCATATCTCGGAAAAGAGCTCGGAATTTCCTCCGCAAAACTTAACGACTATAAAAAACAGGCGTCAGAGCTCCGCAAGGCCATCGAATCGCATTTCGGCTATGAAATCGAGGGCTATCACAGCTACAGATATTACGACGGCAACGACATACTCCGCGCATGGATATGTATGCCTCTCACAGTCGGTATCAATGACCGCGCGAAAGGCACGATAGAGGCTCTTTTCTCGCCGCGTCTCTGGACCGACGACGGTTTGCTGACGCAGGCCGGAACCGAAACATTCTGGGACCGCTCGACTCTCTATGCCCTTCGCGGCACCATTGCCGCCGGCGAGGTGGAGAAAGGTCTTGATTTTCTCCAGCGCTATTCGCGCCGCAGACTGCTGGGCGACCATGTGCCCTATGCCATCGAAGCGTGGCCCGAAGGTGACCAGCGTCATCTTTCAGCTGAAAGCGGACTTTACTGCCGTATTTTCACAGAGGGCCTTTTCGGAATCCGTCCTACCGGTTTCCGGTCGTTTGACATGACACCGCGTCTTCCTTCCGCCTGGACTTATGCCAATCTCAACAAAGTGCGCGCCTTCGGCTCGGATTTCGATATCAAGGTGTCGCGTGCCGAGGGGGATAAACTGGATGTCAGAATCATGCGTGAAGGCAAGTGCCTGATAAGCAAAAAGATTAAAGACGGAGCCACTTTGAGGATTGAACTTCCGAGGAAATAATTCTGATAGTTTTTGGCAAAAATCTGAAATATAGGCTGGAGTGATTCAGCCTATATTTGTATCCGTAAATCAAAATTCTTTAACCTATTACCAAGATGAACAGACTGATTGCAGCCGCAGCGCTTGTCATATCAATGGCGGTATCGTTTCCGTCACGGGCCGAAGTCACGCAGCCCGACGGCCTTGAAAAAATCAAGGCAAATTACCGCGCTATACTCGTGCCTGCCGTATCGGACCGCGATTCACTGAAAGCCGGACTCCTGACCATAGCTCCCGAAACTGAAATGTCGGACCAGGTGGTTATCGAGCTTCATGAGCGCTATCCTTTCGACGTCGCCAAAATCGAGGGCTACCTGTCGAAACTGCGTGACGACGGTTCATGGTCCGATCTGAATTATGAGGATAAACGGCGCTCCGGCTGGGACCCGAAACGACATGCCGACCGAGTGCTTGAAATGGTCAAGATTTACAGGACGCCGGGCAGTGCCATGTATAATTCGGCTGGGCTGAAAGAAAAAATCCACCGGGCCCTGGCCTACTGGTTCAGGACAAAGCCGAAATGCCTCAACTGGTGGCAGAACGAAATCGGTGTGCCGAAAACCCTCGGCCCCGCCTGCATATTGATAGAGGATGAACTGACGGAGCCGGAGAAGCAGGGCATAATAGACGTGGTTTCGGCCGCGCGTTTCAAAATGACGGGTCAGAATAAAGTGTGGCTTGCCGGAAATGTGCTCCTCAGAGGGCTCCTTCAGGGCGACGAAAACCTTGTGAAGATGGCCCGTGATACTATCATGTCGGAAATCGCCGTCGGTCGGGCCGAGGGCATAAAATCTGACTGGAGTTTCCATCAGCATGGCCCGCAGCAGCAATTCGGAAACTATGGACTGGCATACGTGTCGACCATGGCTTTTTATCACAAGCTCTTCGACGGCACTCCCTATCGTCTCGATGACGCTCAGGAAAATATTCTGCACTCGTTTATCAACGAGGGTTATAAATGGGTGATATGGAACCGCTATATGGATGTCAGTGCTCTCGGACGTCAGTTGTTTCACAATGCCCAGCTGCATAAAGCATACGCTCTTGCTTTTACTGCCGCAGATCTCGGCATAGACGGTTTTCCGCAGGCGGGTAATCCGCTTGTGGGTCACAAGCATTTCTATGAGTCGGACTATACGATACACCGCCGCCCGCGCTGGATGGCCTCGCTCAAGATGTCGTCGAGCCGTGTGATAGGGACAGAGATTGTCAACGAAGATAATCTTTTGGGTTATTATCTCGGTGACGGCGCGACATTCTATTATGTCAGAGGCGATGAATACTGCAATGTGTTCCCCTTTTGGGACTGGCGCAAGATTCCGGGTGTGACCGCATACGAGGACGACGCTCCGATTCCGAACATCCGGCAGAACAAATCGAGGAATAAAAGTCCGCTGGTCGGAGGTGTGGACTATGGCAATGGCGGTGTCAGCGCAATGGCGCTTGACCGCGACGGTCTGACTGCGCGCAAGGCATGGTTCTTTACTGATGATTATGTTTTCTGTCTTGCCTCCGGAATCACCTCCGACAGCCTGCTCGACGTCACTACCTCTGTTGACTCCCGGCTGAAACATGGTGCCTTATCGGTGCTTGACACCGGAAAGTGGCGCGAAGTGAACGGCGAGGAGCGCTTTGACGGAGGTCTCACGAAGTTCCATCACGACAGCGTCGGTTATGTCATTGCACCGACAGCTCCGCTTGTGGCTTTTGCGGGGACGAAAACGGGTCGTTGGAGTGACTTTATGAAAATGTATGCCCCCGAAACAGTCGAAGGCGAAGTCGTGTCGCTCCATCTTCGCCACGGCATAAGGCCCGAAAATGCCTCTTATCAGTATTTCGTCCTTCCGACCGCCTCCAAGAAGATGACTGCTGAATTTGACCCCGAAAAACATCTCCGAATCCACCGCAATGATTCCGAAGCGCAGATTGTCGAGATTCTTTCGCCGAAATCCGAGATATGGGTCATTTCCTACACCGGCAGACCTATTGACATTGAAGGTAAAGAATTTAATCCGGAGACCCCCGGAATCTATCTGCTGGAAAAAGATTCAGCCGGTCTGATTTCTAAAATATACAAACACTTTGCAATATGAATAAAATATTTCTGACGCTTCTCGGATCGCTTGTGTTGCTGAGTTCCTGTGACAGCAGGCAAACCGAAAGAATGAAGGAAAGTTCACTTTTTGTGGAACTCCCGGAATCATGTCCCACTCCTGACGGAATGGCAGTGGATAAGGACGGCAATCTGATACTCGCATGTCCGAATTTTGCCGACACGAAGAAGCCCGCGGTCCTGATGCGCATTAGCCCGGAGGGAAAAATCTCAAAATGGATTGATGTCCCGACGCTTGACGCCACCGGTCTTGCGGCGCCTATGGGGATTGCCTTCAATGATAGCGGAGATTTGTATGTGTGCGACAATCAGGGCTGGTCCGGTTCTGAGGCCGGTCGGAATCAGGGACGTGTGCTCAGACTGGCCTTTAATGAGCGGGGAGAGCTTGCGGATACCGTCACTGTTGCCTATGGAATGGAACATCCCAATGGAGTCCGGGTCCGTGACGGATGGATTTATGTGACACAGAGTATTTTGTCTCCCTTATCGACGGACCGCACGGTCAGTGGTGTTTACCGATTTTCAGAGAATGACAGCAACATTGCCGTCACCAACTCCGAAGTCGACAGCTGTCTGCTTTTTACTGTTGTCACCGAGAATCCTGAAGTCCGTTATGGTCTGGACGGCCTCGATTTCGATAAGGACGGTAATCTATATGTCGGTAATTTCGGAGATGCCTCGATAATAAAAGTCTCCTTGGATGACGACGGCGGAGTAATGAGAAAAGAGAAATGGGCTCAGGATACCACTCTGATGAAAAGTGTGGACGGAATATGTATAGATAAGTCGACAGGCAACATGTATGTGGCTGACTTCTCGACGAATGGTGTAGTCTGCATCACGCCTGAAGGAAAAATCAGCCGGATAGCTGAAAGTCCTGACTGCGATGGCAGCAACGGAGGCCTTGACCAGCCCGGAGAGCCTATCGTATGGAACGGCCGGCTTATTGTGTCATGTTTCGATGCCGTCACAGGGCCCGGAAAGGTGAATACTTCACATGATAAGCCCTATACTCTCGCTGAAATCAATATAAAGGATTGAATCTGCATAAACCAACAATAATACTAACTTGAATAATCATCATGAAACTTAAAAACTACATTCTTCCCCTCCTGACTGTCATGCTCGTCTGCGGCGATGTGGCGGCCAAGGATAATCCACTGAAAAATTTTCCTGCGGAGGCTGATCCCGTAAACGTCGGCTCACGCATAGTCAATAAATTTCTGGTCACACCTCATACACGCTTCGGCAATCCGCGTGCTGACAAGGCTCCGAAATATGTCACCTATCCCGATGCCTGCACTTGGCTTGGCGCCCTGTGGTTTGCCAAGGCAATAGGGAGCACCGAGATGACCGACGGCCTTGTGAAGCGTTTCGAACCCCTGTTCGGTGAGGAAAAACACATGCTCCCGCAGATGGTTCATGTGGATTACAATGTGGTTGGTTCCGTGCCGCTGGAAATCTACATGCAGCGGGGCGACAAGCGCTGCTATGAGCTCGGAATGAGATATGCCGATTCGCAGTGGGAGACCCCCGCCGATGCAAAACCTGACCAGAAGGCACATGCCGACAAGGGTTATTCATGGCAGACGAGAGTGTGGATTGACGATATGTTTATGATTACCACCATCCAGTCGCAGGCTTACAAGGCCACCGGCGAGCGCAAGTATATCGACCGTGCAGCCAATGAGATGGTGATGTATCTCGACGCAATCCAGCGCCCCAACGGACTTTTCTACCACTCTCCGGAAGCGCCTTTCTTCTGGGCGCGCGGCAACGGCTGGATGGCCGCTGGTATGGCCGAACTCCTCTCGGCTCTTCCGGAGGATAACCCCAACTACGGACGCATCATGAAGGCATACCGTACAATGATGGCCACACTAAAAAAATATCAGGGCAAGGAAGGTCTGTGGCATCAGCTCATCGACGGCGAAGATACCTGGAATGAGACTTCGGGCACTGCCATGTTCACATACGCGATGATTGTCGGAGTCAAAAATGGCTGGCTCAAGGCTAAGGATTATGCTCAAGTTGCGCGCAAAGGGTGGCTCGGCCTCGTGAGCCGCATCAATTCCGACGATGAGGTGGTGGATGTGTGCGAGGGCACCAATATCAAGAATGACCGCAACCATTATATGAACCGCAAACGCATAGTCGGCGACCTTCATGCCCACGCGCCGCTGCTGTGGTGTGCCACTGAACTTGCCAATATTAAATAATCGGATGAATCAGATGAAAATGAATAGCAAATCAATCTGCGCGCTGGCTCTCTTCGGCATGTCGGCGCTTCTTGTTTCGGGTGCGGAACCGGTGGTGACACTTGTCGAAGAGTGTACGAACATCCGTTCTGACCGCCGTCCGATTCCCGTAGGCTATTATGACGAGAAAGCCGACAAGACTTTCGTGTGCTGGATGAGCGCCGACAGCCATCCGGCTGTGAAAGCCTTCGACCACTCTTCGGGCCGGTGGAGCGAGACAAAAATTGTGGCCCGCTCACCTTTTGCCGACAAACACAATTATCCCTCCATCCTCCGCGGAAAGGATGACAGAATCTATATGTTCTACGGCTGTCACAACTCGACTCTGAAAATGGCTGTCTCTCCGAATCCCGACAGCATGGAGGGTGAATGGACCGACACCTATATCGCCGAGGCCGAAAGAGCTTCCTATCCGGCTCCGGTGCTTACGGACGACAACAAGTTCTATGTATTTTACCGCGATACTCGCAGGTCCAACGGCCATACCGATGACCGCCCGTACCAGTTTGTGAAATCGACTGACGGCGGGCGCACATGGACGCGTCAGCTTGTAATCGACCCGTATCCGCGTGTCACCGACAGCATGACCGAGGTCTATAACGGACAGATTGCCTATCAGAGCGGAGGTGCAGACGGAAGCGGTCGCATCCATCTTGCCTGGACTGTATGTGGCGAGAAGGCCGGACGTCATGCCCACGCCACATACGGACGCAATGTCTATTATGCCTATCTCGATCTCTCCAACGACCATATATATAATGTGGAAGGACGGGATTTAGGTACTACGGTCGACAATATTGAAGCCGATAAATATTGCCTGGCTCTGGAAACACCCATTCCCGAGCGGGGACACTCGGCCGGGCTGCAGGTATCGGTTCATTTCCGCGACAATACTTATCCCGTCATCCACTACAATTATCCCTCGGAGGGGGTGGGCGTCTCGCTACCTGGGACGGAAAGAAATGGTGTCACACATCATTTGCTGCGGCCGGAGAGCCGCGCGGCATCGAGAAGCTCGGCCCGGAGAAATTCCGTATCTATTCGACAATGGGTAAGGGTGTGGTCACCCACATTACCGATGACGGAGGAATGACAGTGAGTCGTGAGAAAGAAATCGCCACACCCGTGAGCCTCTCGCGCTGCTATGTGATAAAGGATGCGCGTCCGGAACTGAAACTGCTGATGTTTTCCAATCCGGTAGTGCCGGGACGGGAGACCCTGCATGAAGGTTCGCGCAACATGTATATGATGAACGATATTTTTGAAAAATGACAACAATGAAAGGATTGAAATCTGTAATCGCCGCCATGCTCCTTCTCGGAGGTGCCACAGGAGTGGCGAATGGTAAGCAATATTATTATTCCCCGGCAGAAATCAGCGAGCTGAAACACACAATCGGTTCGGGCACATTGAAGCCGGGCGATGAGGTGATACTGAAAGACGGCATCTACCGTCCGGGTGAGTTCGATCTCTTTGCCGACGGGACAGCCACGGACACAATCACTCTCCGGGCTGAGAATCCGGGCAAAGCCATAGTCTCCGGACCGGTGAAGATGCGCGTCTACGGCTCATATCTGAAAATAGACGGACTTTTCTTCAGCAAAGCCTGGGCGTCGGGGTTCAGCATGATTGAGTTCCGCAAGGACAAGGGACTCCATGCCTCACACTGCCGCATGACAAACTGTGTGATTGACGACTGCAATGACCCGGATAAAAGCGAGAAACCTGCGCCTGCGGGTCAGCTGCCGATGTCTGTCGCGGAATACTGGGTAGGTCTTTACGGCGAGAATCACCGTGTCGACCACTGTTATTTCGCCAACAAGCGCATCGGAGGCCTGGTGCTCCAGTTGTGGCTGGACGAAAACAGTCATATAAACAACCATCAGATTGACCACAACCTGTTCGGAGTACGCAAACCATACGGCGGAAACGGAGCGGAAATCATACGTGTGGGCCATTCGTGGTCGTCGCAGCTTGAATCGCATGCGATAATCGAAAACAATGTGTTTCTGCATTGTGACGGTGAGAATGAAATCATATCCGTGAAGTCATGCAACAACATTCTTCGCCGCAATCTCTTTTTCGAGTCATGCGGAGCGCTTGTGTGCCGCCACGGACACTACAATGTGATTGAAGGCAACACCTTTGTCGGAAACAACCTGCGCGGGACATGCGGAATACGCATAATCAACCAGGGTCACACCGTCTACGACAATCTACTCTGCCGTCTCGACGGCTGGGGGCTGCTGGTTAGAGTAGGGGTGTTCGAGCGTCCCACTCCCGAGACTGACATCAAGGCCGAACCGCTGACCTCATATCACCGTGCGGAGAATGTAGACATCGCCTGCAATCATTTCATCGACTGCCGGACCATGGAACTCGGTTCCGGCAAAGGGGAGAAGATGCCGCGCAATGTGCGTTTTGCCCAAAACAGTATCTATGGCGCCACGGACAATATGAAGGTTGTCCGCCCCGACGAAACCCTCCCCGGTTTCTATTTTCTTGACAACCGCTACGGCTTCTCCGACGGTTCCGCCATCTCCCTGCAAGGATTCACCCCCGGCGCTCCGGCGCTCGATTATGCTGTCCTTGAAAGAGAACGCGTCACGGCCTCGCTCAACGACATCGGTGCCTCCTGGTATGAAAATAATATCAGAGACCTTGACTACATAGCTGGAAAATATCCTGCCGAATGAACAGGATTATATAGAAATTGTGGCACTTAGGACTGAAAATCATACAAAAACACCGGCTGACACAATTCTATATGCTTTTGGAATAATATTTCAAAGCCTTCACGCTCCTATCGGATAATTTTGCATCATCGAGAACAGCATAATGGAACGATATAGTAACAACAGCAGAAGCCATAAATCATGGTGAAAAAGTAAAATCTTAAATTTAATAATAATTTTCAATGAAAAAAAGGAAAAGCGAGTCTTGGCTGTCGCACTGGCGCTTGTTTCTGGCGGCTCTTTTCATAGGGCTGACCTCCGCCGCATGGGGACAGGAAATTACTCAAAACGGTCTGATCAAGGATCAGGAAGGTGAACCGATAATCGGTGCCTCAGTCATGGTCAAAGGTAGCAAAATGGGAGTGGCGACCGACATCGACGGTCAGTTCACTCTGAAATGCGCGAAGGGGAGTATCCTTCAGATTTCGTCCATCGGCTACAAGCCTCTTGAAGTGAAAGCGATGGGAACACCGCTTGACTTAATTATGGTGGAGGACACCGAAGTGCTTGATGAAGTTGTGGTTGTGGGCTACGGTACGATGAGCAAGAAACACATCGCCGGCTCAATGTCATCGGTCGACGAGAAGCTCATCGAGGAGAAGAGCCCAGTCTCTGTGCTTGACGCTCTTCAGGGTGCTGCTCCCGGTCTGCAGATCATCAGCAATTCCGGTGCTCCCGGTGCTTCGAGCTTTGTGTCGATGCGTGGTGCGTCGACTTTCAGCGACGAAGGTGTGACACCTCTTTTCGTTGTCGACGGAGTGATTGTCGAGTCTATCGACGATATTTCGCCCAACGACATCAAGCGTATCGACGTGATGCGCGATGCCGCCTCCTCTGCAATCTACGGCGCTCGTGCGGCAAACGGTGTTATTTTCATTACTACCAAGACCGGTGAGCAGGGCAAACCCAGAGTCGATGCCAAGTATCAGCGCTCTTACTACAGTGCAAGCAACAAGCTCCCTCAGGTAAATGCTTTCGAGAGCCGTCTGAGCATGTCGGGCTCCCAGTTCAACGATCCTTCAAAAACTCTTGAGAAATTCGGTGAGCGTACCGATTCCGTCGGCCTGCAGTACAGCACAAATTATTATTACCAGGATCTTCTCCTCCACACCGCTCCCCGCGACGAGGCTACTCTTCAGGTGAGTGGCGGCAACAATGATTTCCTTTACCGTATCTCGCTCGGCTATGTAGGACAGGAGGGTATCATCCGCACATCCTATAATGACCGCTACACCGCCAACCTTAACGTGGAATACAGCCCGTGGAAGAACGTGAAATTCATCTCACGCATGCGTCTCGGATATAATAAGCGTAACAACATCAAGGAATCAGTATTCCAGGACGCCATGCGCCGTGACCCGGATATGATTATCTGGTATCCCGACGGAGAACTCATCCCGTATTATTCCTCAGGCGGTCGCCGCAATCCTATAGCGGAGCTTACAGAAAAACTTGATGAGACAAGCCGCTATGAGGGCCAGTTCTATCAGGGACTCGCATGGACCTTCACTCCCTGGCTCCGCTTTGATGCCAATATATCTGCTAACTATAGCACTTCGCGCCGCGTGGTTTTCTCTTCAAAGACTCTTGAGGGTACCGACAACGGTAAAAACACAGGTAGCGAACTCAACCAGCAGCAGTGGAAATATTCCGGTGAAGCATATCTCACATTCAATAAGAAATTCGGCGAGGACCATCAGCTGACAGCTGTGGCAGGTGCAAGTTTTGAGACCACCCGTCAGAATGAAACGAAGATTGGCGGTAGCTATTTCCTCTCGGAAACATTGCACTATATGAATATGGCGACTGTATATGACCTTCAGAACGTCTACACATCCGGCTGGGATGAATCGATGATAGGTCTCTTCGCCCGTGCCGTCTACAGCTGGAAGGGACGTTACACACTGACCGGCGTCGTGCGCCGTGACGGATCCTCGCGTTTCGGTAAGAACAACCGCTGGGGCGTCTTTCCCTCTGTGTCAGCCGCATGGCGATTCTCCGATGAGCCCTGGATGCGCTGGTCGGCCGACGTCCTCACCGATGCCAAACTCCGTGCGAGCTACGGTGTGACCGGTAACGACCGTATCGGACGCTATGAGTCTCTTACAATGTATAACTCCGGTATGACCTACAACGGTGTCGGCAGCGTGCTCCCGGCCTCAAAATATGGTAATCCCAATCTTAAATGGGAGGAAACCAAGCAGACAAACTTCGGTATTGACCTCAGCTTCTGGGGTGGTCGCGCGGTATTCACGGCCGATTACTATATCAAGAAAACTTCCGACCTTCTCGCCGACCAGAATCTTCCGTACACCACGGGTTACAGCACCATCCGAATCAACCTCGCCGGTATCGAGAACAAGGGTATAGAGCTCTCGCTCACCGCAATCCCCGTCCGCAACCGCAATTTCAACTGGTCCACAACCCTCAACTGGTGGAAGAACAACAACAAGATTACCAAACTCGCCCGCGAGGACTACATCACAGATACAGCGTGGTGGGTAGGAGTAGGGCAGCCCGCAGGTCAGTGGTACGGTTACAAGAATCTCGGCGTTTACGAATATGATGCAAGCAATGCCTACACTCCGGACTATGCGACCCGTCTGACTCCGGTGTTCAAGCGCGACGAGGACGACAATGTGATTATCGGTCTCAACGGTCAGCCCACACTTCTCAAATATCTCATGCCTGACGGCTCTGAATATGACGGCGAGGTTGCCCGCATGAAGACCAACGGTGTGGTTGTCGGCGGCGGCGACGTCATCTGGTACAACAAGCCTGATGAAAACGGCAACTACGACGGCGAAATCAATTCGAATGACCAGATACTTCTCGGAAACGCCAATCCCGACTGGTACGGTTCATGGTATAACTCTTTCCAGTACAAAAACTTCTCGCTCAGCGTGAATTTCTATGTGAGCTGGGGCGGTAAAGTATGGAACGACCTGAAACGCTACTATTCATCATGGGGAGGCAACGCTCATAAACAGACTCCCGAATATATTCTTCAGGGCTGGAAATATCCCGGTGAAATCACCGAATGGTATGCGCTCAGCTCACGCGCCCGCAAGACCAACAACCACTCGATGAGCCTAAGCAGCCAGTTCCTTGAGGATGCCACCTTCATCCGCCTGCAGAATATCCGTCTGAGCTACAACCTTGAAAAGAAAATAGTAGAAAAGACTCCTTTCCGCAGCATCCAGGCTTACGTCTACGGCAACAACCTCGCTACATGGACAAATTACACCGGATTTGACCCGGAAGTAAGCGGCAGTGTGCTCACCCCCGGCAAGGACAGCTCGAAATATCCTCACAGCCGCGAAATCGGTTTTGGTATCAATGTGGGACTTTAAAAAATTGTAATCATGAAAAATAACAACATTATATTATTGCTTTTGGGTCTGGTGCTTTCAAGCTGCTCCGATTTTCTTGACAAGCAGCCCCTTTCCGACCTCGCACCCGGAACCTTTTTCAAAGACAAGACTGAGATGGCCAACTGGAATTCCGGCATATACGTGGCATTTCAGAACGCCCTCTCGCAGAAACAGGTGCTTTACGGTGATGTCCGCTCCGACAACGTCGAGACTACCGGCTATGCACAGGACTGGATTCTGATGAACTCCATCACTCCCCAGCGTGCCGAGTCAAGCTGGCAGGCTTTCTATCAGGCCATCACCCGCGCCAATGTGGGTATCGAGAAGTATCCCACTATCCCTAATGTCCTTGAATCGGAAATCGCACCCTATATGGGCCAGTGCTACGGTATGCGTGCCCTCATGTATTTCTGGGGCACCCGCACATGGGGCAAGATGCCCATCATCACTACCGAGTGGGACGGCTCGATGTCATCCATAAATGTCCCCCGCAGCTCTCTTGAAGAAGTACGTGATCTTATATACAGCGATATTCAGAAAGCCATAGAGTATTTCACTATTGCCGATACCTCAAACAAATTCTACCTCGGTCTCGCTGCCATGCACGAGCTTAAGATGGAGGCCGACATGTGGTATCACCGCTATGAGGACGCTCTCGCCGAGTCGGAATACTTCGTCGGACACTCCAGTCTTCATCTTGTGGACGGCGAGGAAGCGTGGAAGAACATCTTTGAGAATCCCGGCAGTTCTCCCGAGGTGATTTTCGCAATGGACTGGGATTTCTCGGCCAACGGTGTCAACAACGGATGGCCCGGACAGCTCGGTGCCTCAAATACCAACAATCCCTGGCAGATGAGCGAACCTATTTTCAGGGAGTTTATCAATCGTCTCAGAATGGATGAGGATAAGGCCGAGGATGACCCCAATTTCTATGGTGCCGACAGCCGCTTCTGGAACACAGTCGACACTGTCAAACTTTTCTACAATAACCAGCGTATCCCGATTACCTATGCCACCTATACGGCCGAAGGTATTCAGAAATGTATCAAATACAGTCAGATTGACCCCTCGCGCGAATTTGACTCGGCCAATCTCATCTATAAGTCTCAGTACGGCGTCCTGAACACCATTGACAGCGAGCAGAAACTCGTGATTATGCGAGTGGCCAATCCGATGCTCCTGCGTGCCGAGGCTCTCAATCAGCTCGGCCGCGGCGACGAGGCCCTCGACATCGTAAATCAGATCCGCAACCGTTCAGGCTATTTCCGCGATGCCAAGACTGAGGTTAATGTCAACGACAAGACTGAGGTAGAATCGCTCATCCTTTTCGAGCGTCAGCTCGAATTCTACGGCGAGGGTCAGCGCTGGTTTGACCTCATGCGTACCGGACGACTCGTTGATGTGATGGATCCCGTGTTCTCGGAGCGCCAGATGAAAGCCGGCGTCACCGTGACAGGATTCGGCGACGAAGGTCTCAAATACTGGCCTATCTACTACCGTGAGTTTGAGTCAAACTCCGCACTCAAGGGGGATCAGAACTATCCTTATACCGAAAGATAAAAAGTTAACCTTAAAGAATTTTTCCAAAACATGAAATATCAGACTATAAAAACTGCTCTCTGGTCACTTGGTCTGGCCATGCTGGTGTCGGGCTGTGAACTATTCGGGCTCGATTATCAGGAACCGTATGAATTCGACTATGAAGCAGGCATACCCAGCAACAAAGTGAACATGTCAACCTGGGATTTCATTCAGTCGCGTCCCGACCTTTTCTCAATCCTTGAGGAAGCCATAAAATATACGCATCTTGAAAGTGAATTCCAGCAGTCGGGCTGTACTTACCTCCTCCCGACAGATCCGGCTTTCAACTCGGAAAATGAGACTGATTTAAGCTATTTCCAGTTGCATCAGCTGACCTATTTCGATACAACTCTCGGCGAGGATGTGTCCTATGCTCCCACCTCGATGACAGCTTATCCGGAAGAGCAGGTTAGAGAGTTCCTTCTCTACCACATTGTAAAGGGACTCTATACCCACTCCAATCTCCCGGCCGAACCTACCTGGTACGAGACCTGTGCCCCCGCTGATACCGCTAAGATAAACATGTATATTCTGAAAGACCGCAACCCGAATATCACGTTCAATAATTTCGACGGCCATTATAAATCGGAAATCAAGCCTCGCACTTCAAACCTCTTTTCATCCGACGGTTCTTATATCCATGTCATCGCAAGCTGGATGGACAGACCTACCCGCGGACAGCTCAATCTTCAGTAATCACCCGAAAAAGAAATGAATATTATGAAATACTTCTATAGACTGATTCTGCTCTGCTGCTTTGCTCCTTTCCTCGCTTCATGCGGCGACGATGATTTCATTGATATCGATTCTCTGAGTGCCGACGGCGACGAGTTCTACTGCAATCAGAAAGTGAAAGTGTGGATGTGTGTCCGCTCCAGCGACCTGTGGCATACCGACTATAAATGGAGCTGCGACGGCGGTACACTCACTCAGCCTCAGGGCCTCAACGAGATGACATGGAAGGCTCCGGAAGTTCCGGGCATCTATACCATCACCTGCAAGGCTACCGTGGGAGGCAAGTCTCAGGTGCGTCAGCACAAGATGTATGTCTCAAGCTACTATTTTGACAAGTTCGAGAAGGCTCCCCACTCGTTCACACTCCAGAGCGGCAATAAGAACGCTCTGAAAAAGGAATCAAACGGTAACCAGTATCTCCAGATTTCCGTCAATTCCGCAGCGGAGGTGAAACGCTATGTGCGCCGCGCTTTCGGCGACAATACTCTTCATATACCTTTCAGCACCCGTCTGAAAATAGGTTTCGAGAGCAATGTCCCGAACACTCAGACAGTGAAGTGCGGTAGCAAGGAGGAGAACGCTGTGCTTGAATACCGTTGGAATATGCGCTCCGAAGAGGAAAACAACGGTTCATATGTCAGTCAGATCCGTATGCTCTGGTATCCTGCACAGGTTACCGACGGATACCCCGAAGTTCCGGAAGGCGGAATGACCGTCGAGGGCACTACTGACTACAATGTCCAGCTCATCGTGCAGCACACCGCTGCCTCCGGCGTCAGGACCACTTATAATGAGTATCACAAACTCAACACATTCAATACTTTTGTGGCACGCGATTATAAGAATGTGTCCATGGGTGTTGACGAGAACTTTATGCTCCATGCCTTTGTGGATGGCGCCGAGGCTCTTACAAGCAATATCGTAGCAACGGCAAGAACCGAGAATCAGTGTGTGGGCAACGCCTTCGTCAACAATTGGGAAATCTATTTCATCAACGGTAACGGCGGCCGCAACATCCCCGTGATGTATATGGACGACGCTTACGGTTCAACGACTGAAATGCTGAAATGAAATCGAGATTGGCCCGTGTAATCGGGTTGCTGACCTTGTCGGCGGTTGTTTTTCCTTCATTCGGAAGCGATCTGAAAGGTGTTGTGCTCAATGCGAAGCACAAACCCCGGAAAGAGGTGAAACTATGGAGGAAAAACACCCTCGACAGAGTCAAAACCGATGCCGACGGCAGATTCATGTTCGTCGGGACAGTACCGGATGACACGGTGGTCATCGCCGTGTCGGATAAATTCGATGCCGTGTTTCCGGTCAAAGACATGTCTGATGTGACGGTGATTCTCGACAAGAAATTCTATACTGTCGACGACGGTGTATCGCCGCAGAAACGCGATTATGTCAGGGTAGCCTCATCGAAATACAATTCCAATGTGCTCGTGAGGGAACAGATTGTCCGTTCTTCAGCCAATTCAATATATGAGCTGCTGCGCGGCTCCATAGCCGGAGTCAACGTCCTCTATGGCGACAACGGCCAGATGATTTCCATCCGAGGAGGCAATTCGCTTTCGCTTGATTCCGAGCCGCTGTTTATCGTGGACGGAGCACAGTATGAAAGCAGTCAGGACGTAGAGGCCGGAGTATCGGTCGATGACATCGTAAGAATCGAAGTGCTTAAAGACGGCTCCGCCTATGGCATGAAAGGTTCGAATGGCGCAATCATCATCACAACCCTGAAAGCAGACTGACAAATGGAAGTCCTAGCCCCTTGTTTGGAATATTATATTCGATTGTATGGATTCTCACATCTGCCTATTGGTCTATAATCTGGTGATATAGCTTATGACTCACAATTCATAGTCTGTCATATCTCATGTAATCCGAGGCTGTGTCGTAATGAAGTGACCCCAAAAAGTTGGACAGATTATTAACTATATTGATTGAGAAAGAGTTCGGTATTGCACCGGACTGTATCTACCTGGGTCCCTTTTCAAATGTTAGATGCACCTTCCCCTCACGCGAAGCCCGTGAACGAGTTCTATACGCCAACTTCCTCCGTGTCAACCAGGACATCAAGGACATGATCCGCGAAATCCAACAATACAAGGTGAAGAAATAACTTTTATATAATCGCATTAGTTCAATCCCAAGGAGCATGGCCATCTTGGTTGTGCTACTTGCTATATCTAAACAATAAAAGATTAGAAAAGGCCATGGCGATAGTGTCCGTCAAGGTCACATTGCTGGTATTCGTTGCATAGCGAAGTATCGCGTAGCTACCGCTTTTTAGAATTTTTATAGAGTCTGCATTAGAGTCTAAAATCTGCGGGCGATATTTTGCGATATTTTGTTTGGCAACAAAGGCCTGTGTGTCAGAATTTTTTTGTAACTTTGTAAATTATTTCTGCTGAAAATGGTTATATAGTGAAGAATATTCTTTTATATATCATAGGGATAATTATCCTACTGGCCTTGTCCATGACAACGGGTTGTGGCTCCAGCGAGTCGCGTCCTGATGTTGCGGACAGCATCTACAGTGCGGAATATATCAACAACATTACTATAGACTATCCGGAACGAGCACTTGCCTTACTTGATACTGCTGAACAGAAGAAGCTCTTGAGTGAGTTTGACATCACTCATCTTCGCTGTCTGGCCTACCATAATGGTCTTATGGATTATAAAAATGCCCTGTGCTACGGACAGGAGGCTTACAATATGCCGGAATCGCGTCAGGATACTAAAATTTTCCTCTCTCTTCTTGAAATCATCGCTGATGATTACTACCAGAACGGCAACTATGAGGAGAGTGTACGCACGTGTACCGAGGGCTTGAAACTGGCTTCCGACTGCCTTTTGAGAACTAAGGAAGCCAATTTTAATGTTGCTTTGGCACAAAACTTAAGGGAATTCGGCAGGAAAGACGAAGCGTACCTCAAACTCGGCGAGGCTGCGGATATTCTTGAAAATGAGGCTGCCATATCCCGCCAATTCATGAACGCCGATGATTATATTTATTCACTTGGCATATACATACAGTCGCTATACATCGACGGCCGTTATCGCGATGCCATAGCCATGCTGCCACGTTATGAACAAGCCATGGATTGTCTGGAATCAAAAGATGATATTCCTGACGGACTTGTGGATATGCGCCGCGCGAGTGCATATGGTATGTTTGCTGATATGCTCGCTCATGAAGGAGACAATCGTAAGGCAGATGAACTTTATCGCAAGATATTGGAGACAGATTACTCGAAATCGCCTGAGGACCGCGGACAGTTGCTCGTACCTTATCTGTTGGCCCGGAAACGCTATGCCGAGGCCTTGAGCTACCTTCAGGATGAAAAAGAATACTGGCAGGCAAATGCCGACACGTTGAACTATAACTACATCACCTTTCATTTGAAACGGGAGCAAGAGGCATACACCGGTTTAAACAAAACAGCGGAAGCCCTGCGTGTTGCCAATACCATCCAACAGATAAACGACACTCTTCGTGAGCGCGACCGAAGCGCCAAAGCTCTCGAGCTGGCCGAGATCTATAAGACTCAGGAACAAGCAATACAGATTGAAAAGCAATCGGCGTCAATTTTAATCCGCAACATCATAATAGGTTCAGCACTGATTTTCCTCATATTTGCAGTTGTATTCATTATAAGGATATTGCGCTACAATAAGACTATCAATAACAAAAATAAGGTAATGGTGAAAACCGTTGATGAATTGATAGGCTATAAAGATGAACTGTTTGAGCGACAGGAAGAGGTCTTACAGTTGAGGAAGGAGCTTGATGAGGCGAAAAAGGAGACAGACGCAGAAGCCCCGTTAACAGAAATGGTCGAAAATAATGAAGAATCTGCTTCAAATGAAAGCCTTGAAAAAAGTGAATCACAATTAACTGAAGGTGATAAGACCTTATATATTCGCATGAATCACGAAATTCAGGCGCGAGGGCTATACCTAAATCCGAATTTCTCTCGTAAAGACTTAATGGCAGAATTCAAAATTTCAGCCAACAAATTTGCCATGTTGTTTAAGGAATTTGCGGGATGCACATTCTCGCAATATATCCAGAACTGCCGTCTTGATTACGCTGTGAAACTTATGAGAGAGAATCCGCAATGGAATTTTGATGCCATAGCAAAAGAGGCACAGATGTCCAACGGTGCATTTTACAGCCATTTCAAACGCAAATTTGGCATGAGTCCTTCCGATTTCAGGGCCGGTGAAGCATCCATTTCATCGCAAAGACAGGGCGAGTAAATGATGTAACGGTCCTTCATACACCGGAATTTCATTGGACAGACACACAGAAAAGTGAGATACCAGTGTAAGGATAAGCACTTGTAACAAAATAGATTAAATATCTGGTATGATTTCTTTGGAGATGTGTAATGAATTTGGTGGAGAACAATCGCATAAGTAATTTTGCGAATTATTATGCGGAATGATAGCGATATAATGAAGAATATTCTTTTATATATCATAGGGATATTTATCCTACTGACTGTGTCCATGACATCGGGATGTGGCTCCAGCGAGTCGTGTTTTGATGGTGCGGACAGCATTTACAGTGCGGATTATATCTACAGCATTACTATAGGTAATCCGGAACGGGCACTTGCCTTACTTGATACTGCTGAACAGAAAAAGCTCTTGAGTGAGTTTGACATTGCTCGTTTTCGCTGTCTGGCCTACCATAATGGTCTTATGGATTATAAAAATGCCCTGCGTTACGGACAGGAGGCTTACAATATGCCGGAATCGCGTCAGGATGCTAAAGTTTTCCTCTCTCTTCTTGAAGTCATCGCTGATGATTACTACCAGAACGGCAACTATGAGGAGAGTGTGCGCATTTGTACCGAGGGCTTGAAACTGGCTTCCGACTGCCTTTTGAGAACTAAGGAAGCCAATTTTAATGTTGCTTTGGCACAAAACTTAAGGGAATTCGGCAGGAAAGACGAAGCGTACCTCAAACTCGGCGAGGCTGCGGATATTCTTGAAAATGAGGCTGCCATATCCCGCCAATTCATGAACGCCGATGATTATATTTATTCACTTGGCATATACATACAGTCGCTATACATCGACGGCCGTTATCGCGATGCCATAGCCATGCTGCCACGTTATGAACAAGCCATGGATTGTCTGGAATCAAAAGATGATATTCCTGACGGACTTGTGGATATGCGCCGCGCGAGTGCATATGGTATGTTTGCTGATATGCTCGCTCATGAAGGAGACAATCGTAAGGCAGATGAACTTTATCGCAAGATATTGGAGACAGATTACTCGAAATCGCCTGAGGACCGCGGACAGTTGCTCGTACCTTATCTGTTGGCCCGGAAACGCTATGCCGAGGCCTTGAGCTACCTTCAGGATGAAAAAGAATACTGGCAGGCAAATGCCGACACGTTGAACTATAACTACATCACCTTTCATTTGAAACGGGAGCAAGAGGCATACACCGGTTTAAACAAAACAGCGGAAGCCCTGCGTGTTGCCAATACCATCCAACAGATAAACGACACTCTTCGTGAGCGCGACCGAAGCGCCAAAGCTCTCGAGCTGGCCGAGATCTATAAGACTCAGGAACAAGCAATACAGATTGAAAAGCAATCGGCGTCAATTTTAATCCGCAACATCATAATAGGTTCAGCACTGATTTTCCTCATATTTGCAGTTGTATTCATTATAAGGATATTGCGCTACAATAAGACTATCAATAACAAAAATAAGGTAATGGTGAAAACCGTTGATGAATTGATAGGCTATAAAGATGAACTGTTTGAGCGACAGGAAGAGGTCTTACAGTTGAGAAAAGAGCTTGATGAGGCGAAAAAGAATACAGACATAGAAGCCACGTTAACAGAAACAACCGAAAATAATGAAGATTCCGCTTCAAGTGAAACTCCTGAAAAGAGTGAATCCCTATTAACTGAAGGCGATAAGATGTTATATATTCGCATGAATCACGAAGTTCAGGCACGAAGGCTATACCTAAATCCGAATTTCTCTCGTAAAGACTTGATGTCAGAATTCAAAATTTCTGCCAACAAATTTTCCATGTTGTTCAAGGAATTTGCCGGTTGCACCTTCTCACAATATATTCAGAACTGCCGTCTTGATTACGCTGTGAAGCTTATGAGAGAGAATCCGCAATGGAATTTTGATGCCATAGCAAAAGAGGCGCAGATGTCCAACGGCGCATTTTACAGCCACTTCAAGCGCCGGTTTGGCATGAGTCCTTCCGATTTCAGAGCCGGAGAAGCGTCTATTTCATCACCTGATTAAAGCAAACAGCGGCTAAAAGGCGATTACACTCCGTACTATACCTCCATCCTTAATAGATGGATAAAATGTGTTATATTCCACTTCATCTTGAACTTGGTTGGAATCAAAATTATAGGAGAAGTAAAAATACAAGATATAGACCTTTTGGAAGTCGGCTGCGGTGTTGGATGACCAGACAGGGGGGTTGTTTTCCCAATAGATGTCTGCTGCTGAGAGACTGTTTCTTTCCCGGACAGCTTGCGCTAACTGTCCCATAGACGGAAGAAACCATCCGGAACTGTTGACAGGCGCTACTCCGCTTCCATTCAGAGCCACATACGTGGCAGGGAAGCCGGAAAGGTCGTTTCTGTCAAGTTTATCTCTGCCACCCGCCTTATCTATTATTTGGGTAGTGTAAAGGTAGCCGCTCCAGTCGCGGGTAACATAGAGGTTGTCAGGTTCTGATCCATCCGGCCAATAATTATTCTCGTCATCTCGCGGATAGTCAGGAAACAAGAAAAGACCATGATCTTCCGGTCCCCAGCTGATGTGTGGCTCCTGGTTATAAGACTTGGCAATGGCATAGCCGTGACAGGTTGCGGAGCCTATGCCGGTGGCAGAATAGTCGCTTTTGTCATTCGGGTGATGTCCGGCATAGATAACCGCTCCTATGCACCGTGCCATATCCAGATCTGTTGCCTTTTCAAAGGGAACTACATATCCGGTCTTGCTAATTTTTGTGATGCAATATAAATCACCGACTTTCGCATTGCCGAGTCCTGCCTCAATACCTTCATAGCTGAACCCGCAATACGGACACTTGCCATCCGTACTCGAAACAATATTTGAAAGATTCGAGCAGTTATCACAGATATAAAAACCTCTCAGGATAATAGATGTGTATTCCTGCCCATAAGTGTTGTCATTGTTGATATATTCCCAAGAGGCAACCTCAAGAGTAAACTGAGGAATATCCTTCACATTGAATACCAAAGTATTATAAACTCCTTCTTTTTCAGACCCCGAAATTCGTATCGTACCGAGTGCATCTCCCAGATCAAGCGTTTTTGCATCGCCTTCCAACTTGGCGTGAGTCAGCTCTTCCACGAACCAGGCCGCATTTTCGGCAGATCCGGCAGGAATTGCATATAATCCGTCTGTAATCTCGTTTTTGATGAAAGCTATCTCACCTTTGTCATCGAGCACACACTGCTTAATCCATTCGACAAGTTCCTGACTTTCCGAATCAGGCTGCTTCGGGGCATCATCATTGTTGCAGGAGATGAAGGCTACCGACAACAACACAGACAAGAAAAGAATCAAATGCTTCATAAGATTTAATGTTGATTGGTTTATTACAGCGCAAATGTAATCAAGATAACTGTCAATAGCGGTGTTTCAGGATGAATAGTTCTCCATATGAAACACGTTTGTTCTCCACCAAATTCATTCACGACTTCCACGATATATTCAAATCAATGTTTGTGTCATTATCAGAAGTCAATTCTGAAACCGAGTAGGCAAATACGCGGAAAGGCTTGAACTGCTGTTAGTTAGAAAATAACTATATAATTTTTTGGAGAAGTTCGGTGAAAATGGTGGAGAATAAACGCTCGTAAACAATGGCATGCACAGTTCTTTCCCATTAACTTTGCAACTGTCAAAATCATAAGACGATTTTGGGCAGAAAACGAATTCATTATAACATTAAGCAATAGAAAAATTAAAACAATCATTAAAAGTCTTGCGGCTTTTCTGATGTGCGCATTCCTGTTCACATCATGCTCTTCCGATGACGATCCCAAGACCCCATCACTCGATGAGGTAGTAACTCACATTGAATCTGTAGTCAACAGTCATTTGGGCGAACTGTATGGCAATGAAACTTTGGACCACTTAATGCTGCCCGTGGACAGCGATGCCAAAGCCAAGGAAGTAGTGAAGGCATTTATCGGTAAAGATTGGGACGGGCAAGACTACACCTATCAGGTGCCCGGCGACAACGGACGTATATGTATCAAGAAAGATGCGGAAGAAGGCTCGTATTATACGATGGCGTTCAGCATCAACGATCACATGCCTTTCACCTTCCAAGTATGCGAACCGGGCTATCCCGAAAGTGAAAACTTAGCCCACAGCGTCAGGCACATTATTGAAAGTTGGTCGTTTAGATAAACAAGGATGTATTCCATTCTCTTTGAAATCACTTTCAGAGGCTGTTTCAGACAAATGTGAAGTGACCCCCAAAAGTTTTTTGTCTAACTTTTAGGGGTCAGTACAAATGAGACAGCCTCTGACAATTTAGTGTTCCTTCTGAAATACGCAGTAAATCAAACGTATAGATCATCGTGGATGATTTCCGTGGAGAACAAGAGTGATTTCCGTGGAGGACTACTCGTCCAAAATCATATTCAAAGTCAGGGAACGAGACTAATTTTGCACGATATGATTTGATTAATATCTCATCACATTTATGAAATCAACTATAACGATTTTAATATCGATTTTCATTATGCTGACCAGTCTTGACGCAATGAGTAAAAACCCTGAAAAGTTCTCCCCTAATGAGAGAACGATAATCCATGCAGGTGACTCTGATGGAATGATGCGTCTGTTTACTATTGATAATCCGGAAGATTCCCTCCTCCTTAGAACTGAATCGAGGGATGTTTCGAGGGAGATGTGGCAGTCCGAAGATTTTCAGATACTCACCAAACGGATGCTAAAGACTGTGCTCAATCCTGAAAATACAGGAGTGGGCATAGCAGCCCCACAGGTAGGTATTCTCTGTAAAATCGTGATTATTCAGCGGTTCGATTTGGAGGGAGAACCATTCAAGATACTTGTTAATCCAGAGATTATAAGTCTGTCACAAAAGATGAAACTTGGTCCCGAAGGATGTCTCTCAATACCCGGTTACCGAGGAGAGGTTCCCAGGGCCACAGAAGTAATTGTTCGCTATATGGATGGAGAAACCTTTGAAAAACGAGAGGAGAAGATCTGCGGATTTACGGCTGTTATAGTGCAGCATGAAACCGACCATCTGTTTGGGAAACTTTACATCGACCGTATCAATCCTGAAACTCTTGTAAAGGCATCAAGAGACGAAGTGAAAAAATCATACCAAGCAGCAAAGCAGTGATTGCTAATCTCTTCTCTTTGCATATAATTTCAGATAAACTATGCATCGAACCATTCGACATACAATTCATAACATCTACGGATTCGCAATTTGGTCTATATTAAGCGTATTATTATTTACATCTTGCCAATCTTCAGATGAACCGGAATTAGAATATTCCCATCCTCAGATTATCTTCCTGTTCTCACCGGGAGGACTCGGCGATATGAGCTATAACGATTGTATTCTCGAAGGGGTGCAGCGTTTCAAGTTGGAACAACCCGAAACCGACATATACATCTATTCTCCTGAATCACTGGACGAGGCTGAGAAAATCTTTTCCGATTGGCTTGTGCGACCGGAAAGCAACATTCCTGTCCTTTTCGTGCTTGCCACAAGTGACTATGAGCCTATTGCTGAAAAATATCTCAAAGAACACAGCCTCACAGCCAATAAAAGCATACTGTTGTTTGAGAGTCGGAAACGATACAACGATCCGAACATCCATACTTTTCAGATTTCAATGTACGGCGCATCATATCTCGCCGGTGCAACCGCAGCCCTGTGTTGCGGTGATAAAAAAGCATTGGCTCTGCTTGCCAATGACTCCGACAGCCCTATTGGTATTGCAAGAGATGGATTTATCGCCGGGTTTCAAGGTGAATGCGATGTCAAATATATTGCCGAAGACTGGACAGGATACATTCAGTCTTATTTCACATATCAGAAGATGAGCGAATGGTCGAAGGAATACGGTTATATATTCCCTGTTGCCGGAGGCTCAAACGCAGGCATCTACCGCTATTCACGCGAAAATGAAGATTCTCCGTTTCTTGCCGGAATGGACATAGACCAAAGCGGGCTTTCCAATAAAATCACGGGGTCTGTAATCAAAAAAATCGACCGCTTGATTTTTGAATATCTTATGGAATGGTCAACGACAGGCACAATGCCCGAATCGCAGCTTTACGGTTTGGAAAGCAGTTATGCCGACTGGAAACTTTCACCTCTATATGAGACTGAGTATAAGGACATCATGGAACAAATTCGTCAGCAGGCGATAACAAAAGAAAAAGAATATTATGAGGGCGATTGAGATAAAAATAATAGCATTCATCTGTCTGCTGTGCTTTTGTGGCTGTTCTGACAAGGATGAACCACGGCTCAGTGATCGCAGAGAGTGGACAGAACATACCGTCGCCGTTGTTCTCCCTATGGAAAATGGGCTTGATGCCCATTGGAAAAGGACGCTCGGCATGTTTGCAACCAACTTTGAACGTGCTTTCAAGAATCAGGACAAAGGTATAAGATTGAAATTCGAATATTATGACGAATCAACAACAGATATACCGAAACTTGCTAAAGATCTTGCCTTCCGCGATGATATATATGCCGTGATTGGCGGTCTTTACTCATCCAATGCGGAAGAACTCGCCGCCGGACTCACGCCTGCCGGGAAAACCTACTTCACATTGGCAACAGCCGAACAGCTTGTGCGGGCATACGCCTCTACCGGATATCTGTGGGCCATGACAGAGACAGACATTACCCAATGCGAGGTGCTGCTGTCTAAAGTCATCAACTACGGAGGCAAAAGCGTGACTCTTCTTGCAAAGGAGAATGACGGATACGGACAGACATTCATCGACTGGTTCGCCTTTCAAGCCAAGGAACTTGGGCTGGAAAACAAAGGAGTATTTGCTTACAACAATTCCACACTTGTCGATATGACACGGCAGGCAATGCAGTCGGGAGCGGAATACGTCATTTGTATTCCCTCTGAAGTTGATGAGATGGGGCCAATGCTCGATGCCTACAAAATTCAGCCAAAAGCCGGGACTTCAGCACCACGGTTATTGTTCTCCGATACTGCATACGGTGCCGATGTTCTTGCCATATATGGTGAGAAAGCAGAAGGGATGGAGGGTGTGGCCTTCGGCTCCGACCCGGAATCAGGCTTTGATGTGTCATACAAGACTTTTTTCAATCAGACACCTACACTTGGAGAAGCGCAGCTTTATGATGCCGCCATGCTCATAGGCTATGCGGCATGGATGAGATTGCTGCAACCTGAGGTATCGCTGCAAAAGGCTCTCCGTGCTATTGTGTCCGGCCAAGACATGAACATGGGCAGTTGGACCGGCGAGGATATGGGATTGGTTGTGGATGCTCTTTCAAGAGGTGGTTCTCCCTATGTGAAAGGAGCTTCCGGGCATTTGAGATTCGATGCGAAAGTATTTACCAATGTCCTTGCCACCACTTATCACAACTTCAAGGTTTATAACGGAAAATATATTATACTTGATTACAATACCAGCGACGGCGGCAACCGTACCGAAGCCACTCTTGCAGGCTGGAACTGGAAAGCTTCCCAGATGCAGGATTTCAATGATTCGGGAGATATAGCTTATCCTGAGCACAAAGGTAACTGGGCATTGCTCGTGGCTTCTTCAAGCGGATGGTCCAACTATCGGCATCAGGCTGATGTCCTTGCTATTTACCAGCGTCTTAAAGCATCGGGGTATACCGATGACCATATAGTCCTCATCATGGAAGATGACATTGCCCGCAATAGTTCCAATCCCAATCAAGGTGTAATCAGAGTCACGCCGAATGGAGACAATGTCTATGAGGACGTAAAGATTGATTACCGTCTGTCGGATCTGGAGCCTGTGGATATTGGCCGGATTTTGAACGGAGAAACTACCGATAAGATTCATCAAGTGATTCAGTCAACCGAAAACGATAATATATTCATCTTCTGGAGTGGACATGGTACGCCCGGAGCTATGTGCTGGGATGAGAACTATCATGGTGTTACCGGCGATGTGCTGGCACACATTTTCAGACAAATGGACGAAAAGAACTGCTACCGCAAACTGCTTATGATGGTCGAGGCATGTTACTCCGGCGGTGTACTCGAAAAATGCCAAGGCGTACCGGGGATGCTCTTCATTACGGCTGCAAACGGAGATGAAACATCAAAAGCCGATGTGTTCAATAGCGACATGAAAATCTGGATGAGCAACCGCTTCACAAGCACATTTATAGAACAGATAGGGGCCAATCAGTCAATAGGTATGCGCGACTTGTATTACAGGCTCTTTATCAACACGGTAGGTAGCCATGTGATGGTCTATAACGCCCAGAACTATGGCAACCTCTATACATCCTACATGTCTGAATTTATAAATTTCCAGAACTGAATATGAAAAAAGTCACATACCTACTTGGAGTTATCATCACATTCCTCTCCATTACATCCTGTTCCAATGATTCGGAACCGGCATCCGACCGTGCTAAGGACAAGGAGCTTGCTGAATGGATAAAGAGTTGTGTACTTGATGATAAAGGCGAAATCGTCTTTGTCAAGAACGATGCTACGGAAAGTCTTTATGCAATACCGGCCGGCTCCGCCGAGAATGCCCAATGGTTTGTGGAGGACCTTACACGCACCGAATGGGACGGGCAGCCAAAGACTGTCACGTTGGGTGAAGAGGGATCTGTGCGTATTGCAGGCTCTGAGAAAGAAGGCGTATACAATACCATTGAATTCAGGATTAAAGGTGTTCCCGCTTTCAATCTTGACATTACATCATGGGAATATCTCAACAATGACAACTCATATGGGGAAATAATCGCCATATGCTTCACTAAGTATTATCTCTGTGGAAATTGCATTAGTATCTCGCGGAATTTTAGTCAGGGAGGAAAATGTCCTCACTGCGGATGGTCTGACGGACTGGACGGAGATATTGAGGTCGGCTCGCTTTTATGCTCAACGGATGCCGGCTTTGCATATGTAATCACGCCCGAAGAAGCCGGAGAAAAAGACTTCAAACGTTGTGTAGGAGTGGTGTTCTGTGTCGGCCAACATCCGGATGATTACACCGAATACTTTCCTTATAACCACTATAACGGTGACGCAAGAATATGTCACGGATATGCAGTCTCTCTCCATGTTGCCGATAAATGCTACTGGATGCAGGATCCTCTATATTCAATAGGTGCATGTTCTACTTCATCATGGAATGGTTTCGATAACACCAGATCCATGAAGTACAATGAATGGCAAACTACCGAACGCGATTATTTTACCGCAGCGAAGGCATGTCGTGATTACACCGGGGAAGGTCGCACAGCACCCCATAACAGCAGCGGTTGGTTCATCCCGTCTATTGCACAACTTGACTATGTTGTAAACAAAGTAGGTAAGACCATAACAAGAAGCATGGATACAATCCACCTAAATAGTAACAGGTATCCGTACGGTTTATATGGCACATTTTGGTCATCGACGGAATGGGGTGATGACCCGAATCAGGTAGCTTATGCTCTCGAACGTGGCAACACAGTCAGAATTTACAAAAACCGGAACGTTTCAGTATTACCCATATTGGCATTCTGATTTTACAGTAGTTAATCAATGATGGGAATTGGTAAATAACATTTGAAATCAAGTCTTGCATAATGAAAAATTTGCTATACCTTTTACTCGTAGCGCTGGCTGTAACTTCCTGTTCCAATGATTCGGAGCCGGAGTCAGACCCCGCAAAAGACAAGGAGCTTGCCGAGTGGATAAAGAGTTGTGTGCTTGATGATAAAGGCGAAATCGTCTTTGTCAAGAACGATGCTACGGAAAGTCTTTATGCAATACCGGCCGGCTCCGCCGAGAATGCCCAATGGTTTGTGGAGGACCTTACACGCACCGAATGGGACGGGCAGCCAAAGACTGTCACGTTGGGTGAAGAGGGATCTGTGCGTATTGCAGGCTCTGAGAAAGAAGGCGTATACAATACCATTGAATTCAGGATTAAAGGTGTTCCCGCTTTCAATCTTGACATTACATCATGGGAATATCTCAACAATGACAACTCATATGGGGAAATAATCGCCATATGTTTCACTAAGTATTATCTCTGTGGAAATTGCATTAATATCTCACGGAATTTTAGTCAGGGCGGAAAATGTCCTCACTGCGGATGGTCTGACGGACTGGACGGAGATATCGAGGTCGGCTCGCTTTTTTGCGCTACGGATGCCGGTTTTGCATATGTAGTTTCGCATGATAAGGCAACCGAAGATGATGTCAAACATTGTGTAGGCTTTGTATTCTATGCCGGCCAACATCCAAAAGACGATACCGACTATTATGCTTATAATAGTTCCAGTTTCGCCGAAAGAAAATGTCACGGATACGCTATGGCACTCTACGATGCCGATTATTGCCAATGGATGTATCCTGCCGCCAGTGTTGAAGTCGGCACCGGACCGGACGACGCCTGGAATGGTTACTCCAATACACGAGCAATGTTGTATAAAACTAATTGGGACCTTAAAGTAGATAACGACATGTTCCTTGCTGCCATTGCTTGCAAAAACTACAAAGGGGAAAATCGTACAGCTCCTAGAAACAGCAGCGGCTGGTTTATGCCATCGATTGCTCAATTGGAGACCTTAGGCTCAAACTATTCGGAAATATTTTCCAACGGATATTCTGCAGTCTATGAAAAAGGAGACATTTACCCGGAACATTTTGGTTTACGACGTACATATTATTGGTCTTCAACTGAAGAAATCAGCTATCACCCCGAACTTCAGGTATATGTGTATAGCGAAGGCAACAGATGGCACCACTACAAGGATCAAAAAGCTTATGTGCGCCCTATTCTCGCCTTCTGACTTATTAAATTCATTTAAGAGCATGAACCGAAAATATCAAACAAAATGGAAATATTAAAGACAGTCCGATTCTGTGCAGTAGCCGCGCTGGTAGCCTTAACAATGACTGCGTGTTCCGACGATGACGATAACCCCACCGCACCGGAAAAGGAAATGCTGGTGACAAAGATGGAGCAGAAAGTGAAGTTTGTGATGGAGGGCTATGAAGAATATTTCCCCATCACGGAGTATGACTGCACGAAAATGAAGTATGACGGTCAGGGCAGACTTATCGAATGGGTGGACAATGGCAAATGTGCAGGCCTCTACTCCTACGCGAAGGGTAAAATCCTGCTTACAGGCGAGCCCGAATATGGTACCATTGAACATCAACTGAATGACAAGGGGCAGGTAGCGGAAGCTATCTTTGCCGACGGCACTGTAGACAAAGTGACCTATAACGACAAGGGACAGTGCGTAGAAGTGAATCAAGGGGGGAATTACCGAAAATTGTTCGAATGGACCGGAGATGATATGACGTTTGAACGCTTTCCCGACATTGTAGAAGAACCGGCCAGATTAGGACTCACAGTCACCTATAGCGAGATGCCCAAGAAGAGCAACGCCCCCTTCCTGCGCTGCATGATGTACAACGCCAATGGCTACCGCACCGACATGGAGGTTGCCGGCGCTCTGCATATCAGTTCTGAGAAATATCTGCCCGAAAAGGCAGTTATGGAGTGGGAAGACGGATATCAGCAGATATATGAGGCCACCTATGAGTACGATGCGGACGGATTGGTGACCGTAATGCACGTCACCATGAGCCAGCGCGACGACGCATTGTCCGAGCCTTATCCAATATACATCTTTGACGAGGTGTTCACCTATCAGCAGAAATAAAGCCTCAAACAACATCGGCAAAGGTTTTTCCTTCTGTGCACGCCAGATTTGACATCGAAATGAAAACCGTGGAGAAGTCCGGCGAATTTGGTGGAGAACCATCGTTAAAAACTGCAAGCGAAAAATCAGGTTTGAAGATAACTTTGCAATATCAATCAAGATAGCATTGGGTAATTCCAATATCGCACCTTGCTAAATCATAAATCGTCATAAACTATATTCATCACATGAACGCATCCATCATCAAACTTGTCGTCGCAGCAGCAATGGTGTTTACACCAGTGTTGGCAACGGCGCAATGGAAAATAAAAATACAGAATAAACTGAATAAACATTTACATTTCATTGCATTATTGTTTATTGCGACTTCACTTGCGTCTTGTCAAGACGAAGACCCCGAAATCATAGATGATCAAGAAGTTATTGAAAAGGAGCCGCTTCCGACATATGATATAATTGAGACTACAGTTGATGCCATGACCGTGGTTTGTGCAGAAGAACTTGATGATATCAGTACTCTGTTCATTAATCGCCTTAAAAATGAAAATATACAGCAGACTATTACGGAAGAGACAGAACTGGTAATCATTGATGAAAAGGGCGCAACGCAGTTTATCAATGACAATGAGAAGTATGGACAACTCGAAAATCTCTATATTCGTGGAGGACTTATATATTTTCATAAGCCTGCAAAGCTGTGCGCCGCACTTGTGGCACGTATTCAACTCGGGGTGTTCAACGAAATTCCGGAAGAAACGATACTGCCGATATATGATGTATATATACTTAACATCAACGGTTCGGAATATAATGTAGGTGATGTTTACAGCGATGGGCGGAAAGAAACCACATATCTCGATGAAAACAACAATCTCCATACACAAATAATCGAAGGCATAGAAGAACCCAACGAATACATATATGGACGTTATGCCGAAAATGCCGCCAAATTTGTGAATGAGGTACTGTATGGAGAGGATGTTATAACAAGGGCAAATACTAAATCCAATGATATGCTTGTAGTCCTCAAACAATGCGATAATCCTATTTATCTAAACCAGACATATAAAAAGAGAGAACATCACATGGCGCATGATGTCACACTCAAGACAACCGGAGTAATAAGTGTAATTGCAAGAATCCGATGCGAGCATAATTTCATAGATGATTCCGATAATTATCATATCGCATTGACAGAGTATTATCCTGGGAACCAGCTATGGTGTGGTGAGAATAAGATTCATTACACGGGTGCATGGTACGATAAATATGGAGGATTTGGGCTCGTTCGGTTTGGTGTAACAGCTTCTCTTCTCAATGTGGGGAATGTGAATCTAAAATCGCAAGATGTTAATGGTCAGTATCAATATAAGGGCCTGAGTTTAACGAAATTTGCATCGTCCCAAAATAATACGACTTTTGAGTGGGAATTTAGCGTGGAGAAACCATTGAAGTATTCTTCACACAGAGCACGGAACGGCTCTGTTAACGACTATTCGAAAATATTCACACAAAATTTTACTATGCAGGAATCATGGCATTGGGAAGTTCCACACAGTTCCTTACTTCAGGATACAGAACTGAAAATGAAAGTCAATACCGGATTCAATATAAATTCGGGGGCGGCAACTTCGGGCCTCGGTTCAAATCACGATTATGATATTTGCAGTACATATAATTTCAAAAACGAGTTTATATTGCCTGTTCCCGACAGATATAAAGACAAATTAACGGTTACCCTATCCTCTAAAACCACCGGATTTGTGAAAGAATCGCCTAAAGATGTCTTGATAGCCAATTCACCTACTCTAAAGTCGTTGTATGATTCGCTTGAGCGCACAGCTCTCACTCGCGAAAGACTCATCTATGGTATGTCAAAAGAATGGCAGAAGGTATATGATGAGCTTATGGCCGCTTCACCCCTGCCAAATCTCAAACACGATTTAATATTGTTGAAATTGCAGATGAGCGATGGGGAAGAGATAACTATAGGTGAGAATAAATTTACCAGAATACGCATCACGAAGAGCGGAGAAGTGTCAATGCAATAAAAATTATATATGAAGATATTAAAAGCATTTTTCGTTACATTAGCGTTCCTTTCGTCCCTTAGCGCCGTAGCTCAGAAGGATCGGAATACAGTATACAGAATTGGTGTTGGAGAACTGATTTACACTCCGCCATCAGAAGGAAGCAAAACCGCATCTGTGCTTAAAGATGTAGCCGACGTGTTGCTCAGCGGTCAGACCTCAAAGCAGCAGCCTCAATATGCTGAGGCTGTGAGGGCAAGTCTTATGAACGGACTTAGTAAGGTCATACTTTTCCGTCCTTCGGATGGCATTGTCTCACAGACCGACTTGACCGACGGGATTCCCTCATTTTTCATTGATGGAACGATTGCCAATATCAGTATAGTTTCCAAAAGCGAAACCACAAAAGACGGCAAAGGCAATAAGCACACCGACACATCCTACCGTAGCAATGTCAGCGTAACTGTCAACCTGAAGGACCCGGCAAATGGCTCTGTGGTTGACAGCCGCACGTTCACAATCTCGGACAGTGACCTTTACTGGATGACTTCCGGAGAGAAGGCTATGACAAACGCCCTTGAACACCTGACATCAAAAGTAGCTGATTATTATAATCGGATGTTCCCTCTCTATGCTTCAATTATTGAAAAAGGCGAATCGAAGAAGAACAAGCAGAAAGATGTATATATCGACCTTGGTGCCGCTGACGGAGTATATAAGGGACAACAATTTGATGTGTTCACTGTCAAGACTATCGCAGGGAAAGAAGCCCGCACTGTAATCGGACGCCTTAAAATAGAGGAAGTTGAGGGTGATGAAATAAGTCTCTGCAAAGTGACAAAAGGCTCCGATAAGATAAAAGCTGCACTTGATGAAGGACAAACCCTTCTGGTTGTCAGCCGATAAGCGAAAAATATACAGATAAAAAAACAACAAAACCAAATAATCAAACCAATGACAAAGAAGAGAATCTTTTCAAAACTAACATTGGCTGTGATGATGGCCATTGCCTGCACAGGGTTCATTTCCTGTGGTGATGACAACAACGAGCCGGTGGAGACTGTGTTGCGGCCCATAGCCGAACACATCGTGGGAAAATGGCAAATGACAGGCTTCAGCATATTGAACGAAGGCAAGTGGGAGGAACAAATCAATGATAATAACGTGAGTATGGCCATGGACTTCCGTCAGGGCGGCACAGAAGTGCGCGTTATGACCTATCCCGATGGCTTTACAGCACTTGCGACAAGAACATGGAGCGTAGACGAAGCCAACGATCTACTGACTGACGCCTCTACACCGCAGCGCATATATATCCTCACTGCAGATGAACTGGGGACAGAAGGCTCACAGAGCATGAACCCTGGAACGGGAGAAATAGCCCAAAGGCAGGTACGTTGGACATTCCGCCGCGCTACACAGCAAGATCTGACGCTGGCCGAAAGGCTGGTAGGCAAATGGCGGTGCAGCGAGGTCTATATGAAGAATGACGACGAGTGGAAGCCCTTGGCAGGCTCATACGCAGAATCCTCTATTGAGCTTAAAGAGGACGGGAAATGTGAGCTGTCTTTATCCATTGATAATGAGAAGCCTTTCAGCGCAGAATACAGGTGGAGTGCGAACACTGCCGCCGGATTGCTCCGCTTGTCCGATTATCAGGTGTTGCAGATAGAAATGCCCGACGATAATACACTGGTAATCTATTTCGGAAGCATTGAAAGAATCACCCGAGCAATTTTCGTCAGGGAAAACAATTGATAGAATATAAAATGAAGAAATCAGGAACGGACAAGTCTATTATTCACAAGCTCGTGCTGTTCATAGCCGCGATGAGCACAACAGTTTCTATGTCTGCATACGACTTTGATGTCGATGGCATTTATTACGATAAAATAAGCGACACATCAGTCGAAATGACACATGACGGGAATTATTATGATGATAATGGAGCCGGATATAGCGGAAACGTCATAATTCCGAAAACCATAGAAATTAATGGAATAACTTATTTTGTCTGTGGTATCGGCGAATCTGCTTTCTACGACTGCACCGGTCTGACTTCCATCACCATTCCCGGGAGTGTTACTTCAATCGGTGACTATGCTTTCAGTGGCTGCACCGGCCTGACTTCAGTCACCATTCCTGCTTCGGTTACTTCTATCGGCGATGGCGTTTTCAGTGAATGCATCAGCCTGACTTCCATCAATATTCCGGAGGGAGTTGCTTCTATCGGCGATGGCGTTTTCAGTGGCTGCATCAGCCTGACTTCCGTCAACATTCCGGAGGGAGTAATATCAATCGACGACTATGCTTTCTATGGCTGCGCCGGCCTGACTTCAGTCACCATTCCTGCTTCTGTTACTTCTATCGGCGAGTGTGCCTTCATGGGCTGCACCGGTCTGACTTCCGTCACCATTCCTGCTTCGATGACTTCTATCGGCGATGGTACCTTCAGGGGCTGCACCGGTCTGACTTACGTCGCCATTCCTTCTTCGGTTACATCTATCGGAGTGGGTGCATTCAGGGATTGTACAGGCATGGCTTCAGTCTCCATCCCTGCTTCTGTTACATCTATCGGAGACTATGCTTTCTATTACTGCATAGCATTGAACAAAGTAATCTGTTTCGCCGAGACTGTGCCAACCTTCGGTTACGAAGTATTTACCGGTATTCCAACCACATGTTGTGTCTATGTCCCATCAGGGACGAGAGGCTCTTACGCCACAGCCGATGAATTGGCTTTCTGCACAATCAAGGAGTTTGGCTTGACTGTCACGCCTGCGGAAGTGACATTGGAAGTTGGCGCCACGGCTGAACTGACGACATCTTACACCGTTGACGGCGCAGCTGAAACCGAGAAGGAAATTTCTTCTGTCCTTGGCACTGAGTTCATCTGGTCTTCATCCGCCGAAAATGTGGCTACCGTAAGCACCACCGGCCAAGTAACTGCTCAGAACACCGGAACAGTAGAGATTAAGGCTATTACCCGTTTCGGCAATACTGTTTTCGCCACAAGCACCGTAAATGTCGGATCTTCCGGTATTCTCGACGTTAGCGCCGATGGCATTAAAATCAGTGCTACTCCCGGTAAAATCATGGTAGAGAACATTGGCGAGAATCAGAAGGTGTATGCTTATACCATTGACGGCATCTGCCAAGTATTCCGGGTGAGCAACGACAGCACTGTGGAAATTACGGCCGAAGCAGGCAAAATCTACATCATTGTTGTCAACGGCTTCGCAACCAAAGTCCTCGCTAAATAAGACACCAAACTATATCTAAGGGTTAACTTATCGGCAGAAATAACAACTTAAACGACAAAACAATAAACCAAATAATCAAAACAATGACAAGGAATAAAATCTTTTCAAGACTGATGATGGCTATGATGATAGCCATTGCCAGCGTTGGTTTCACCTCATGTGGCGATGACAACGATGAGCCGGATACACCCGCCACTTGGTCAAGTTCATACGTAATCACGTTTGAACTCAGTGAAGACGTGATGAATACAGCCGACATCACGGCTCATATCGCCAATCCCGACGGCACATTCCGTGAAGAAAAGGTTACTAAAACCAAATCTACGTGGACACTGACCGGCAATAAACTCCCCGATAAGGCAGGTGTACTTCTCACATTCGTTCCGAAGAAGAATATAGACGAGAATAAGACCTATGACATAGAAATAGATGGAGGAATCACCGTAACCAGTCTCCGAAACAAGGAGGTTGCCGATTATAAGTCGTATTCCAACAACAGCGATATACCAATCAAAGGCGACAAGCTGCCTCAGTACTATGTCGGTAAAGGTGCCGGATTTGCCTACGGTATCAGCGAAAACGGAAAAATCATCAGTGTTGATGTTGACTCGTTTGACTTCGGTCTCAACGGTTTATGGGAATGGGTTGCCGGATGGCTTAAGTAATAACAAATGACTTACAAAATCAAAAGATGAGGAATAATAAATTGCATTAAAACAACAATATAAATATTATGTTTAAAAAATTAATTTACACCACAATGCTTGTCGCTGCCGTTGCCTTATCAGCTTGCAGCAGCGACGATGAACCTGCCGTACTCGAAGGTGTGGTAGCCGACGGTAGCTCTTTCCAGCTCAATGAAGCCGGAGAGGTATCGCTCCAGTTTACAGTGACTCCTGCCGACGCACTTATCTCTAATGCTACACTCGTCGCCGGAACCGAAGCATTCGAGGTCAGTAATCTGACTTCTGCCGGAAACGGTAAATGGGCTGTCAGCCTTAAGGCTAAGGATTTTGCCCAGATCGGTGCCGGTAATGCAGTCAGCCTGCAGGTAGCTCAAACAGATGGAATTCAGAAAGAGGTTGTCTTCAATGTTGAGGATCCATTCTCGATCGAGGACAAGTTTGAACTGAACGCCCCCCGCGCATTCGACTACTACGGTATTGAACCCGATCATACGTATGAGACCGGTCTGCCGATACAAATTCTTGCCAAGGAAGCAGGGGACCTCGCTCTTATCAGCAATGACGACATCAAAGTCACCAATAGCTCATTGTCGCAGGATGTAAGTGCCGACTACTTCGTAACTCTTCCATTGACAGGAGACGCTGTAGGGAAGGTCTTAAAAGTAAATCCCGAAAAGCTTGACGCGCTGAAGGATATCATACACACCTATTCCCCGCTGAGTTTCTGGGTTGTGCTGACTTCAAATCACGGTCGTATAACTCACTTACCTCTCTCTGTTGCAGCCTGCAACCCGGATGGAGCGCCTGTTGAGGATGCGCAGCTGTCCGTCACATTGGCCGAACTCTCAAATCCTGATTTTAAAAAGACGGTTAATCTTGACATTACAAGCAAACTGAGACACTTAGGCGTGACGAGTATTTCTTCACCGGGTAGCATGATTGAAGAAATCGGTCTGTTTAACGACAAAGGTGAACTTATGGATGAATCATCGATGGTGCCGATGTATCAGGAGGCAGCTGACGGGAAAATGATCTGCGAATTCTCAATCTTTGGCGACAGCGAGACTCATCTTGAATCGGGTACCTACACTTGGGTGCAACGTTTCCATGACTCTGTAACTGTAGGAGGCGTAAAGTACACTACCGTTTGCGCCGACTTGAAGTTCAAGGTTGAAATCAAGTAAAAAATAGCCGGATGGCTTTTTGAGAGTAGACAGCATATGACTTCTAAAATCGAAAGATTAAGAGTAATGATTCTCCTTATGACGGCAGTGTGGTTCACATTGCCGTCATGGGGAGTCTTATCTGAATACAACCTCGACCAGACGCTGATTTCCTTGTCGGTGGATATGGAAGTTCTTCAGCAGAATGTCCGGAAAGACATTCGTCGTTTTGAGAATCGTCAGATTGAATTTCGCAATGAAATAGCGCATCTCGACGAAATGTGCGATGAGACAGCTGTGATGCTATATTCTCAGGATGAGCGATATCTTTATGGTACATTACAGGCCACCCAGGGAATGAAAGATGTTATCAGACGCATACGCTCTCAAAAGGGAAAGCTCACACAACTGGAAACAGATCTTTCGATTATAACTAACCGCTACGGTGAATTATCCAATTTCCTGAGGGGATTGGAAACGAAGCTCTCAGCTCCAAGAAGCAGAGAGGCTCTCCAAAAATCTGTCGTTATAGCGGATTCTCTTAAACTTTCGGTTGACAGCTGCATAAGTTCGGTAGCTGAAGATAAAACAATATACCGTAATCTGGTCAACAAAGCCGATAGGCTGGAGATTTACAACAACTCTGTCATGAGTCATGCTCAGACAATAATGTTTGGGAAAAGCGGTGAGCCTATATGCGAATTTTGGAATCATTTTTTAATCCGTTGTATTGAATTTAGGGATGACATGGTGTGGCGCTTCCTTACCGGACAGAGCGAGATGGAGGACTGGAACTCAAAAGAGGACAAAATGTATGAATATATAGATATAAAATTCTATATATCATTGGCGCTTGCCATATGCTTCTATCTTTTGGCTCGCTTCTCCCGGTTCTGCCCCGGCTGGATAGCAAAGAAACGAATTTACTGGACTCTCTGTTTCTGGCTGACGATGAATGTTGTCGGGCTAATCATCATTATGCTGATAATGGGATTCGCGCCTATGCTTCAGATTATCGTAGGGTTGGAATGCGAACTCTTTTTATTGGCATTGTTGGTCCTTACATCTTCAACTGTCAGACTGAAGAAAAATCAGATATGGCGTACTCTTTTATCATATTTGCCGATGTTTGCCTTGACCTATATTCTTATAGAATACCGTCAGGACCTAGTGCCTATATCCACAATAACTTTCACGGTGCCGTTTTTCTTCCTTCTGGCTATTGTCGGACAGACAGTTATAATGGCGTTGAATCTGAAGAAACTTGACAATACTGACCGCCGGATGGCATGGGCCAATATTACCGTTATTGCCTTATGCTTTATTTTCATTTGCTTCGGATACATAATACTTGGCACTCTGATATTCCTCCTTTGGAGTGGGCTTGTCACCGGAATTCTTTTCTTTGAGCTGATCAAGACTTTCATAAACAAAAAACAGCTCGTAAAAAACAGTATCGCCGGTATGACGGTGCGTTTACTGCTATGCCCTCTTGCTATACCGGCTATTATGTTTGCAGCAATATCATGGGTAGCACATATATATAATTTTACCTCGTGGTTCATAGAGTTGATGAATACACCGTTTGTGAACATGCCTGACAAGATTGGTGTGATTTCTGCGGCGAAGGTTATTTACATTTATGGTCTTGGAGTGGTCGTGAATTACGGTCTGACGCTGGCAAAACAGATTCTTCACCGGAATGAGTCGAACCGCCAGGGGCAAGTGGCGGTCTGGATCACCATCGGAAATATCATCACGTGGCTATGCTATATTATAACGGTGATACTCATTCTTGACATCAACAAAGCCGGGCTTATTGCCGCTGTCGGAGGTGCCAGCATTGGTATCGGTTTTGCCTTGAAGGATACGTTTGAAAATTTCTTCTCGGGTCTGACGCTGATGATGGGCAGATTGCGTCCCGGCGACATAATGGAATATGAAGGTGTAAGAGGTAAAGTTCTTGACATAGGGATTATCTCTACCCGGATGGAAACCGAGGACGGACCCATCATGACAATGCCCAACCGTCAGCTCTTTGAAAAGAACTTCAAGAATATGACTCGTAATCATAGCGTTGAATTGCGTCATATTGTTTTTGACATTTCTGAAAACAATGACCCGAAATTAGTGCGCAAGATAATTCTTGACTCTTTCCAGGGCATAGACGGAGTGGATGAGAGCCGGAAACATGTGGTTATCATGCGAAACTTCGGCAGCGGAGTGATGAGAGTAGAATTAAAAGTATGGATTGATTCCGAAAAATATCTGGCAACCGAACCTGCAGTGCGTGAGGCCATTTTTGAGGCATTCAGACAAAATGGCATTAATGCGGCGACTTTTGTCCAGCAGATAGAGGCTCAGTGTGCTTATACAATAATGAAAGATTAAATTAGACTGGCTATGAATAAGATAATCTCAATAATAACTGCTTTGATTCTGTCTTCAACGACATTCGATGCTGATGCCTTTCGTTTGATTGATGCCTCAACTAATGCTCCCCTGCCGTTGGCGTCAATTACTGACCGTTCCGGCAACGTGGTTGGAATGACCGATAAATTAGGAGTAATACCGGAATTGCAAAAAGGCAGATACCCCATTACATTCAATTATATGGGGTATGCCTCATTGCAAATACAGAAACCGGCAGAAGATGATGTGAAGATGATTCAGCGGGACTACGAGCTTCCGGAAATTGTCATTATCCCCGGTAGTAGGCCGTTATTGCACCTCACGGGTTATATGCGCGAAATAACATCAGTTCTTAGCTCATCCGACTCTGTAACCTTATTCAAGGAAAGTGTTGTGGATTTTCTTGTCCCGGTGGAAAAAACAAAAGTAAAAGGATGGAACAAAGCACGTGAATTAGCATCCAAAACTTACGTTCGGATGTCAAACTCATCAGGTCTCGATAGCGTAAGCACCAATCATGAATATGAATTCATACTTTGGGGCAATCGCAAAGGCCTGATTCCCTCTGCCGCTAAAATTCCGGATAAAATTAAAGGAACAGATGTAGCCTGCGATACGATAATGGGTAAATATTATCCAAAGATTATCTGGTTGAAAAACGGAGATGTCATTCGTTGGTATGGCGATGCACTCGCTAATGAAAAGAATCACATCACAACCCCGTGGGCTTTGAAACTTTTTGGCCTTACCACCGATGTCACCGAGATTAGCGAGAACTATGTGTTCGATACGCCCGACGGTGGCTTTATCAGACCTACGGATCTCAGACAGGTCTCTGTAACAATAGACATGCTTGCCAAAGGAAAGCTTTTTAAGAAGACTTTTGACAGTTCATCGCCCGTAAATGTCAGAACCTATATGGAGCTGTATCTGACAGACCGGGAGTTCCTCTCGGAAGAAGAAGGTAAGAGTCTCAAGAAAGAGATTCCCATAATTGAATCTTCCGACATTTTGGCTCCGACCAATGCAAATCCTCTCCATCCCGCTATCATACGGACTGTAGAAAGAGTTAATTCTTTGTGATTATAGTTGAACCATATAAATGCTGAGTCATGGAAAGTATATATTGGTATGTCATTCTTGCTTCGGCTGCAATAGTCATAATAGCACTCGGAGGTTTGGCCATTTACTACAGGAATAAACTGGAGAAATGCAAGACAACCTTGATAAGGTATATCAATGAGAATATCGAAATGAAGGAGAAACTCCCGGAGTATGAATTGCCGAATTTCATCAACAATGAGGAAATAACTCCATCTGAGTTCACCAAAATCATGACCAATGTAATGAAACGGTTGCTCTTCGTCGCATAAAAAGACCGAATTTCCGAGATGACTCTTTGAATAACCTGAAAAAATAGGATAACAGAATCATATGAGGCCAATCAAATATCTATCAGCAATCCTAATGATGCTCGCCTTTGCAGCATGCGACAAAGATGATGAAGTTACTGTTCCGGAACTGAAATTTGCTACGGAAATGCTGTCAGTATATGCCGATGGAGGTGTCGTATCAGTAGCTGTGAAGGCAAATATACCTTACGAGGTGGTGATGCCGCAAGATGCGCAATGGGTAAAGTTGGCTGAAGAGGCAAATCCCGAATCCACTATGCTCTCCTTTGAAGTAGAAAAGAACACGACGGGCACGGCACGCATGGCAGCGGTGGTAATCCGTGCATCGGAGGGCATCATATCCACTGACACGTTGCGTATCGTCCAGAGCGGCTTGGCCGACACTGCCGACCTCACGGCGGAGTTCGACCCGGCGTTTGCCGAACTACTGATGCTGCTCAATCTCATCCCCGATGACCACCATATTACCTATGGCGACGTGAAAAATATTGAAACGGTCGACTGTGATTGGGATGATATTGAGTTAAGCTCCGTGCATGGACTCGAATATCTGGTGGCGCTGACCTATCTGAACGTGAACAACAATCCCATTACTTCGTTGGATGTAAGCAAGAACAAAGAACTGACGACGTTGTATTGCAACAATGCAGCACTTGCATCTCTTGACGTGAGTCACAACACCAAACTGATCCGGCTGGAGTGCAAAAATAATCAGCTCAGTTCTCTGAATATAAATAACTGTGACGAACTGACTAAATTGCATTGCGGCAACAACCAACTCACGCACCTAAACTTGGATCAAAGTCCAAAGTTGGAAGATCTTAATGCCGATGACAATTCACTCTCCGAATTGGATGTAAGCAAAAACGTAAATCTGAAGAGTTTGTGGTGTGCCCGAAACAATCTGGCATCACTGAACTTGAGCAAAAACACTGAACTGACATCCTTGATGTGCTCGAGAACATCATTGACATCGCTTGATGTGAGCCAAAATGTAAAGCTGGAAGCGCTATATTGCGAATCTAACCAACTGGTATCCCTTGACGTGAGCCGCAACACAAAATTGGAAGCGCTCTATTGCAGCGAAAATCAACTGGCATCATTGAATGTGCGGCACTGCCCCCACCTGAAGTATTTGTTTTGCAGCGAAAACAGGATTGCATCTCTGGACATGGAAAATCCGGAGTTATCCTTGCTTCGTTGTGACAAGAACCTGCTGACCTCGCTGGATGTGAGCCGATGCGCGAAACTGGAAACATTATATTGTAAACAAAACCTCCTTCCAGATATAGACATCAGCCGCAACAAAGCCGTAAAATCTTTGCATTGCTTGGGCAATCCCGGACAAGAGGGTTGTTTCGTGGTGACGGTGTGGCCCGGTTGTGGTGTGAAAGTGACTGACGAATTATCCAACGACGAGGAAGTGACATCATGGGACTATGATGGGCATACAATATTTGTGAGATATGTTGAGAGTGAATAATAGAACAATAGACTAACTATAAATCGCAATAACTATGAGAATCAAAGGGTTGTGGAATATTGCCCGTTGTCTGCTGATGGCAGGCATAGTATGTTTAATCTTCGCGGCCTGTAGCGACAACAACGATGAAAAGACCGAGACGATGACCAAAGAACAACTTATGAGAGAAGCCATCCGTCTGTCTGAGGAGAATGTCTCCAACGGCGGCGGTCCGTTTGGTGCGGTAATAGCCCGTGATGGAAAAATAGTAGCTACCGGAGTAAACCGTGTCACAGCGAACAACGACCCCACGGCACACGCCGAAGTGAGTGCAATACGCGCAGCTTGTGAAAAGCTCAATACTTTTGACCTGAGTGGTTGCGAAATCTATACTTCCTGCGAGCCATGTCCTATGTGTCTCGGTGCCATATACTGGGCACATATCGACAAGATATATTACGGCAACGACAAGGATGATGCCAAGGCAATCGACTTCGATGATTCCTTCATATACGATGAACTCGCGTTGCCGCGTGGAGAGCGTCGTCTCCCTGTTGAGGTACTTCTTGACAACGAGGCGATTAAAGCCTTTGAAATGTGGAAAAACAAAACAGATAAAATTGAATATTGATGAAAATTGCAATATCAAGGATTTTTTCTAAGGCTATTGTGTTCATGGTCTCCGTATGCCTATTCATAAGTTGTGAAAAAGACGATGTGGAACCTGATCCTACATGGAATTGGAAGGCAGAAACCATAGTCGATGAAAATGAGGTCGCCGCTACCGGAATATCCAACTGGTTTAAGGCGGAAGAAATTTCAGATGAGATTTTCAGCCGTATGTGGTTGAAATCATGGAAGGAGAACTGCCCGCTCGACCGTTCCGAACTCCGGTATCTGAAAGTGCTGCATAGGAATGCCAATGGAAATCCCCAACGTGGTGAAATGGTCGTAAACGCGGCAATAGCGGATAAGGTGCTGACAATCTTCAGACAGCTGTATGAGACCGGATACAGGATTGAACGGATGGTGCTGATTGACAACTTTGATGCTGATGATGAGACATCAATGCGTGCAAACAATTCATCATCGTTCAATTTCAGGTTTATGACAGGCTCCACGACCAAAATATCAAAACATGGTCTGGGTATGGCAATAGACATCAACACCCTCTACAATCCCTATGTGAAACAGAAATCCGACGGTACATGGCATATCGAACCGTCCACCGGAGAGGAATATGCCTTCAATCGTGACAACCGCACTGACATACCTTATAAAATAGATCATGACGATTTGGCATATAAGCTATTCACTGCGGCAGGATTTGAGTGGGGCGGCGACTGGACTTCACTCAAGGATTACCAACATTTTGAAATTGATTTATAGCATATAATTAAGCCGATGGTTAACATTATGAAGATGCCAAAATTGTTAATAATCAGTATTCTGTCTGTGCTTGTAAGTACGGTCCTTTATTCATGCAGCGACAATGACGAGCATGAAATCCTTCCGGATAACGATTCGGAAGGTTATTGCCTGATGTATTATTGTTCCGGTGGAGATCCCGCTCATGATTTGTCGTTTATGTCGGCTATCGAATCTGCCGCCTCCGTTTCAAATTCTAAAGTCATCTTGACCTGTTTAGTCAAATACTCCGGTGAAGAAGAAGGGTCTGCTCATAACGGGATACGTCGATACAAAGGAGAAAATGGCAGGCTGACGGTAGATGAGACTTTTGCCGCTTCGGAAAGTTTTGATATTACAGACGGTGAAAATCTCACGCAGTTCATAAAATGGTCAGCCGAGGCTTTCCCCAATCGCAAATATATTCTTGTCCTTGTCGGTCATGGGCTCACTTTTACGATTGATTGGGATTTACCGGAAGTATCTTCACGCGCCACTATTGCCGATGGAAAGAAAATTATGGCTTCATCCGAAGTGGCAAACGGAATAAGGAATTCCGATGTACACCTTGCCGCTATGATAGCACATTCATGTCAGCAGGGCAGCATAGAGATGCTTGCTGAATGGGAAGGTCTGTCTGACTATTTTCTTGGATCTCCATTCTCAATACCTGATGTTGCCCATGATTATGCATCGCTTGTAAAGGATTTGTCAAATGACATTCCTTTAGAGGAATCGCTTATAAGAACGGCGAAACGTACCATTTCACTATGGAAAGAATATCATGATTACGGCTACTTCGGAGAAGTAATCGAGGTTACCCGTATTGATGACCTGTCTGCGTTATGGTCAACACTTCACGATACATTTGATTATATGGGGCAGTCTCTGAAGGATACTTCCAACTGCACAGATTTACCTGCCATATATGGAGAGGAATATGGAAAAGGTTATCTTCGGGCATTAAGAGCCATGACAGTAAAAACCGACTCCGTTTTTGAGTTCCTACGACCTGAATTGGCAATAGACCTTCCTGATTATCTGCGCAATGCGTTTCTATATACCGGCAATACCCGTTTATCATACTACGTGAATCAGGTCCAGAACGAAATTGATAAAAAACTTGTTTTTCATCAGCAGACCAATGGCAAAAATGATTTTGTCTATAATGTATATTTCAGCGATGCTCTTGCCGATGAAAAAAAGTTACAGCGTTATCAAAACTGTCGCTTCGATAGTTTGACAGGCTGGAGTAAACTGTGTAAATCGCTTCTCGAACAAGAATCCGACAAATAAACTATACAACAGCCTACTGTTAGCGCTGTATCTATCATATATATGCATCTAACATTTGAAAAGGGACCCGGATAGCAATTGAAAAGGGGACCACCC
>DXXM01000059.1 GCA_019416285.1 Bacteroidales bacterium | reverse complement strand
GTTCGTCGTTCCACATACAGATGCCGCGCAGATTCTGCGAGTGGATAAGCAGCATAGCTTCGGGTGTCGCATCTGAAATCAGGAACCTTTTGCATACAGGGGCGACGGGATGCGGCTCTGAGCGTTCCTTTATAGGCAACTCGCGCTGACGCTCGTATTCCTCACACGCCTTGACATAGGCGCGTGTTGCCACACCGTCCAGCTCAGTGAACGGTCTGATGGCGAAATTCTGCGGATGCGACTTGCAGGCTCCAGGTCTTCCGACAAGAGCCATGAATAGTATGGCGCTCTCATCCCATTTCCCTTTGAGCCGTGCGAAATGGGTGTTGCCGATACCGAGACCGACAGCCACAAGCATAGCCCCTGCAAGGTAATCCACCGGATAGCCGTAACAGTCGTTAGCCTCCATGACGATTCTCTGAATTTTCATCGGCATTGCGCCCAGAGGAAAATCCCCGCCCCTGACTTTTACGCTCATATCAACTGCCTTGCCGAGAACGAGCATCGGGTCAACTGATTTCTGGTTAGCTGTGTTCTTTTCCATACTTTTCGAGAATAGTGTTAATGGTTGAAGTCCTGTAAAAGACTTTGCCGCCGACAAGGGTAGCTTCAAGATATTTACTCCTGCGCCAATTTCGGAGAGTATTGGAGCAGACTCCAAGGATTCTCATCACCTCCAAGCGGGGAATGAGAGGGTCTTGATCCACCGGCTTATGTGCCGGCAGAATCTCCTCTTTGAATTTATCCACCACACGTTCTACTGTGTGCTCGACAATTTCAAAGAGGTGTGCCAGAGGAAGCGTGATAGAGAGTCCGGCCTGCTCCTCGGGCGAAAGATTTGAAATATCAATCATCTTTTATTCCTCGCGTCGTCTGTGTTATTTTTTCATCGGACACCGACAACAATTAAATGCCCGACGGTCGCCGCGCGGAAAGCGAAATAATGAATGGAACTGATGGCATCGGGTGACCGGTCTTTACCCTTAGCAATATCAATTCCGACATTCGCTTTTGCGTTTTGACGGTGCGAAGTAAGCATATTTGTTTGCTTTCTCCAAATTTATAACACTGATACATAGTGTGTTAAGTTCGCTTTAATTCGTTGCGAAGTAAAACGAAGAATTTTGTGGATTTTATGCTGGATAGAAGGCTGTCGAAATAGCGTCAGAGCATGAAAAAAGAAACGGGGAGCCTCTCGACGTTATGTCGGATGACTCCCGGTTATAATATTATAATATAATGTGTGCTGTCAGTATGAATACATATAGTCGGCGACATTGAGGCGTTCCCGCAACTCGTTGTAATCAACAATGTGTTCGGGTCGCTCGAAAGTAAGAATAGATTTCTGCCGATATTCCGTAGGTTCAAGATAATCTTTCAATGCACCCTGAATCCATCGGTGTCCCGGAATCTCTATATTCTTCTTGTCCTTATATCTCACAACGAGTGCGGCATGAAATTCAGTGACGGTTGTCCTCACCATAGCCCGACCTTTGTCAAGAACGAGATACAGCATCGCCAGATCGCGCCCGCTCTGACGGAGGTTTACATGTTCGTCGATAGAATCGAAAAGATACTCATCACCGTTGGGCAGCAGTTCTTCAAGCGTCCGGCGTTTCTTCTGTTTGCCGGTGATAGGTTTTTTCTCGGAGGTTTCTTTCATTGTCGCTTTCGTATCTGTCGGCAATGATTTGAATTTAGATACTACACTTGCAGTGACTGTCGGGGTCTCTCCGATTTCATCAAGTTCTTCCACAAACTTAACCCAGTCTGCCTCCGTTCTTGCTTTTATCGAAATGCTACGGTTGATGATAACCTTGATGTTTACACGCGCGAGGCGACGTAGAAGAAAATTCAATTTCGGATTGCGTATCATTTCCTCACCATATTCCACCATGCTCTCGAAACTCCGGCCGAAAAATAGCCAGCACAGCATGGCGGGGGTATAACTATCCGGAAGCTGTGCAAAAAAATGAAGCGATAGCTGCGAGATTATCCCTTCATTCTTCAGTAGGATCTCCAAATCGTCGATTCCTTCGGATCTGTCATTCTTCAGGTATAGGAATAGAGCCTTTTCAAATTTGGGCACCATCATGACAGCCTCGGCATATACTTTATCAAAGCCCATGCCGTTGCGGTCGTGCATCATGTCGGAGAAATCACAATATTCCTGATAGTGGGTGCGCTGCCATTCTTTCAGCAGCTCTTTGGTAAGTCTTTTCTTGTCCTCTTTCTTCATTCAGGGGGCATTATATGTTGAACATGTTTTTACATCAATTAAGAAAACACGTCCACGTATTCAAATGTTCGGCAAGAGTGATGTACTCCGCTTTGGAGGGTGGCAGCCCGAATATTATGAATTTTTAAGAGAAAAATTTTGTCCACGGCTCGCTAAAATGAAAATTTGTGGACAATTTGCAGACAAAAACAGAAATGAAAAATCTCTATTCATCTATCTATCAGATAAATAGAGATTTATAGAGGTGGTCCCACTTGGGCTTGAACCAAGGACTCCCTGATTATGAGTCAGGTGCTCTAACCAACTGAGCTATAGGACCGTACGCGGGTTGCGTAGCTGAAGGAGTGAAGGGATTTTCTGCCTTCGGCAAGTGCAGCGTCGAGGCTGCTCTTTTCTTCAGCGATGCAAAGGTAGACATTTTTTTCTTTCCGACAAAATTTTTCTTTGTACACAATGTTAATTTTTGTCTGCAATGGGATTTTATTATGAGGGCGAATGTGTGGAGTGAGTTTTTCAGCTGAAATGACATTTTTTGCAATGGGATTTTATGCGTATCTTTGCTGATATTAGAGATAAATAGGCTTCGCATGTATGAACCGGCCTTTACATGTATGAACCGGCACTTGCATGTAGGATTGCCATTTAAATCAAATATCATTCAATTAAATACCATTTAATTACATATCATTTTAATTACATATCACTCAATCATATATATCAATGGGAAAGACTCTGAACACTCCGGTTCCTTCGGCAGAGGAGGTATGGAAGGATTTACTTGAGCAGGAAATCGTGGCGGGAAAACGCGAGATTCTACAGCGTTTTTTCAAGACGGGTCTGGGAGAGTATGCCGAGGGGGATGTGTTCATCGGTGTGCCTGTGCCACCGGTGCGGAAGGTCGCGAAGATGATGGCGGGGGCGGATTTCCCGACAATCGCCCGGATGCTTGACTCGGAGGTTCACGAACACAGGCTCTCGGGGCTGCTGGTGCTGGTTGAACAGTATCGCAAGGCGAGGCGCGATCCGAAACGCAGGCGCGAAATCGCGGAGTTTTACCTTGCCCACACCCAGGCCATCAACAACTGGGACCTCGTGGACCTCTCGGCGCCGAAAATCATCGGGGAGTTCGTGGCGGAGACGGGCGACGACGCCATCCTCTACCGTCTGAGCGAGTCGGCAAACCTGTGGGAGCAGCGGATTGCCATCGTAGCGACATTCGGACTGCTTAACGCGGGGCGCACGGAGGTGACTGTGGAGCTTGCGCGGCGCTATCTGACACACGGCCACGACCTTATCCATAAGGCCTCGGGCTGGATGCTGCGGGAGATGGGCAAGCGCGCGGGCGAGAAGTATCTGCTGGAATTTCTCGATAGATATGCGGCTGTGATGCCGCGCACGATGCTCCGCTATTCGCTCGAAAAGCTGTCGGCCGACCAGCGGAAATATTATATGTCATTGAAGGCGCTTTCGGGGAGATAAGGGAGGTGAACCGCAAGTAATTCAGGTGGTTTTTTGTTCTATTTTTCCTAATATGCGACGTTTTACAAAAAATAACGCGAAAATATTTGCACAGTTTAGGAAACGCGCTTAACTTTGCACTCGCAAAACGGCAATAACGATTGCGCCGAATAGTCGGTCAAATCTGCCGCGAAGCACCTCTAAACTTGGTGTGGTAGTTCAGCTGGTTAGAATACCTGCCTGTCACGCAG
>DXXM01000058.1:4729-5077 GCA_019416285.1 Bacteroidales bacterium | reverse complement strand
AGAGCACAACCTTGCCAAGGTTGGGGTCGCGGGTTCGAGTCCCGTTTTTCGCTCTTACAGAGAACATTAACATATCTGTCTGTCAGTCGCAAACGCGAAAATAGCTCAGTTGGTAGAGCACAACCTTGCCAAGGTTGGGGTCGCGGGTTCGAGTCCCGTTTTTCGCTCTTACAGAGAACATTAACATATCTGTCTGTCAGTCGCAAACGCGAAAATAGCTCAGTTGGTAGAGCACAACCTTGCCAAGGTTGGGGTCGCGGGTTCGAGTCCCGTTTTTCGCTCTAATATTCTCTACAATGTCGTTCTGACAGACATTTTGTCCGGGTGGTGGAATTGGTAGACACGCTA
>DXXM01000058.1:0-4629 GCA_019416285.1 Bacteroidales bacterium | reverse complement strand
CTTTGAGGGGGTAGTGGCCGTAAGGCTGTGTGAGTTCGAATCTCATCTCGGACACCTCGTTTGAAAATCCTGATTAAGATTTTTAGTCAGGATTTTTCTATGAAAATATAATCTGACAACTCAATCCTTTGATTGCGTCGCAGGAACAGCGGTTCCTTTCGTTGATTGTCCGGTTTAAAATACTGAAGTCTGTATTGTAGACAATATTCGTCCGGGTGGTGGAATTGGTAGACACGCTACTTTGAGGGGGTAGTGGCCGTAAGGCTGTGTGAGTTCGAATCTCATCTCGGACACTTCGTTTGAAAATCCTGATTAAGATTATTTCTTGGTCAGGATTTTTATTTTCACACATATTGGCCGCAAGCTATGGCGCATTGGTTTATTTTATATATCTTTGCAACAGTATCATTTCTTCACACGGACAGCTATGAAAGGAATAGTTCTTGCCGGAGGTTCCGGCACAAGACTTTACCCTATCACCAAGGGCGTTAGCAAGCAGCTGCTTCCCATCTACGACAAGCCGATGGTCTATTACCCCATCTCCACCCTCATGCTTGCCGGCATCCGCGACATCCTCATCATCTCCACACCAGCCGACCTTCCCGGCTTCCGTCGTCTGCTTGGCGACGGCTCCGACTTCGGCGTAAGATTCGAATATGCCGAACAGCCATCGCCCGACGGTCTCGCTCAGGCCTTCATCATCGGGCGCGAATTCATCGGCGACGATTCGGTCTGTCTTGTACTCGGCGACAACATATTCCACGGCGCAGGCTTCTCCGCACTTCTCCGTGAATCCGTAAGGATGATCGAGCAGGAAGGAAAGGCCTCTGTTTTCGGATATTGGGTCAATGACCCCGAGCGCTACGGAGTGGCCGAGTTCGACAGCGACGGCAACTGCCTCTCAATCGAAGAGAAACCGCAGCATCCGAAATCGAACTACGCCGTAGTTGGCCTCTACTTCTATCCGAACAGCGTGGTTGATATCGCGGCATCCATACGCCCTTCCGCACGCGGCGAACTTGAAATCACCTCCGTCAACCAGACATATCTCAACGAGGGACTCCTGAAAGTCACCACACTCCCGCGCGGATTCGCATGGCTCGACACCGGTACCCACGACTCTTTGGCCGAAGCATCGATTTATGTCGAAGTCCTCGAAAAGCGCCAGGGGCTGAAAATAGCCTGTCTCGAAGGCATAGCCTACCGGCAGGGCTGGATTGACAGAGAAAAAATGATTGAGCTCGCCCGACCGATGCTCAAAAACCAGTATGGCCAGTACCTTCTTAAAGTAGTCGAGGAGATGAAGCGCACCGGCAACCGGAACCTTAACTAAACATAGTCCATATATGCACCCATATAATTCATAATACGATATTCCCTGATATTCTTGAATAATTATGAATTATGAATATTCTTATATTATGAATTATGCATTATGAATTGTGAATTAAATTAACGATGGAAGTAATCAAGACCGACATAGAAGGCGTGGTGATTATAGAACCGCGTGTATGGACAGACTCAAGAGGCTACTTCTTCGAAAGCTACTCCAAGAGAGAGTTTGACGAGAAAGTGCGGCCGATTGACTTCGTGCAGGACAACGAAAGTTGCTCCACACGCGGAGTGATGCGCGGGCTGCATTTCCAGCGCCCACCATTCGCCCAGTCCAAGCTCGTGCGCTGCGTCAGAGGCGCCGTGCTTGATGTGGCTGTCGATATCCGCAAGGAATCACCGACCTATGGACGCTACGTGGCGGTCGAACTGACTGAAGAAAACCATCGCCAATTCTTCGTCCCACGCGGATTCGCCCACGGATTCGCCGTGCTCTCCGACATCGCCGTTTTCCAGTACAAATGCGACAACTTCTACGCGCCGCAGGCCGAGGGTGGCATCTCGATTCTCGACAACAGTCTCGGCATTGACTGGCGCCTCGACACCGCCGACATCATTCTCTCCGACAAAGATACCCGACATCCCTTCCTCGCCGACTTCGATTCACCCTTCGAATTCGCAACCGATTTATACCGGTAACACAGATACCCTAATTTTTATACCACAAAAAACCAGATTCAAATGATTCACAGGTTTATCCTCAACGAAGTATCTTACTTCGGCCCGGGCGCACGCAAGGAGCTGCCCGAAGTTGTCAAACGTCTCGGCAAGAACAAAGCACTCATTGTCACCGACGCCGGTCTCGTTAAATTCGGCGTGGCCAAAATGGTGACAGACGTACTTGATGAAGCTGGAATCCCCTTCGAGATTTTCAGCGATGTCAAACCTAACCCCACAGTCTCTAACGTTAAAAACGGAATCGAAGCCTACAAAGCATCAGGCGCCGACTTCATCATCGCTATCGGCGGCGGCTCGTCAATCGACACAGCCAAGGCTGTCGGTATCGTCATCAACAACCCCGAATTCTCAGACATCGTGTCGCTCGAAGGATGCGCGCCCACCACACACAAGAGCGTGCCCATCGTAGCACTTCCCACCACCGCCGGCACAGCTGCGGAAACCACCATCAACTATGTCATCATCGACGAGGAAAACCACAAGAAGATGGTATGCGTCGACCCCAACGACATCCCCGCAGTAGCTATCGTCGACGCCGAACTCATGTACTCACTTCCCGCATCGCTCACCGCAGCTACCGGCATGGATGCCCTCACCCACGCCATCGAAGGCTATATCACCAAGGGCGCATGGGCACTCAGCGACATGTTTGAAATCGAGGCTATCCGCATGATCAGCCGCAACCTTCCCACCGCTGTAGCCGAACCATCCAACCCCGAGGCACGCGACGCTATGGCAGTGGCCCAGTACGTGGCAGGTATGGCTTTCTCCAACGTAGGTCTCGGCCTCGTACACGGCATGGCACACCCGATGGGCTCGCTTTTCGACATTCCCCACGGCGTCGCCAACGCTCTGCTGCTCCCCACAATCATGGAATGGAACATGCCTGCCTGTCTTGACAAATATCCCGCCATCGCGGAGGCTATGGGCGTCGACATCAGCGGCATGACCCGCGAAGAGGCTGCTCAGGCCGCCTGCGACGCTGTCAAGGCTCTCGCAATCAAGGTCGGAATCCCGCAGCACCTCTCGGAACTCGGAATCGCCGAGAAAGACATCCAGGCACTTTCCGAACAGGCCATCGCCGATGTCTGCACTCCCGGCAACCCGCGCGACGTAACCATCGAGGACATCGTGGCTCTCTACAAGAAGGTCCTCTGATTCCGTCCTGAACATCTGAAATAATCCCCGCAACGATACATCACAATCCGCTATGAGAATACTTGTCACCGGCGCAGGCGGTCAGCTCGGAAGAAGCATACGCAAGGCTGCCGATGGTTCGGAAAATGAATACATATTCAATGATGCCGACGACCTCGACATCACGAACCCCGAGGCCGTCAGACTCGGAGTCATGTGCAATGACTTCCAAATGATTGTCAACTGTGCCGCTTTCACCGACGTAGACCGCGCCGAGGAGCAGGAGGATATTGCCTACAGGATTAACGCCACTGCCTCGGGCTATCTCGCAAAAGCGGCCCGCGACAACGGAATACCCCTCATCAGCATATCGACCGACTACGTTTTCGGAGGCGACTGCGGCAACATCCCGCTGCGTGAGACTGACCCCGTCAATCCCACCGGCGCCTATGGCCGTACAAAACTGAGCGGAGAGAAGGCAATCATCGACAGCGGATGTCACTATATCATCATCCGCACGGCGTGGCTCTACTCGGAGTTCGGACACAACTTTGTCAAGACCATGCTCGACCTGACCTCATCCCGGCCGGAACTGAAAGTAGTGTTCGACCAGATAGGATCTCCGACCTACGCCCGCGACCTCGCCGAAGCCATCGTTGACATCATCGACAATGGTAAATACCGTGGCAACGACGGCATCTATCACTATTCCGACGAGGGTATCTGTTCGTGGTTTGATCTTGCGAAAATGACCGCGGAAATCGCCGGAAACGACAGATGCGACATCCGTCCCTGCCACACCGACGAGTATCCGATGAAAGCCGTGCGCCCCTCATTCTCGGCGCTCGACAAAACCAAATTCAAAGAGACCTTCGGTCTCCGGATACCCTACTGGGTAGACTCCCTGCGGAAATGTATCGCCAATATTCAGAACCCCGATCAGGAAGAAGAATGAACCGCAATGAATCCCGGTCCTGACAGACCTGACCATAACCGGTCTTGTTCTACCGGATAACCGGACCAAAACAAATCCCGGCCCTGACAGACCGGCTTCCGACATCATGCAAACGCCCGCGAGCTCCGACACCGTCGCACTCCGGGCGTTTGCTCTATCTATTCCTACACTTAGAGCAGCCCCTAAGGACTATCCTCCTTCAGAATATCGAAATGATGCAATGCTACTAAGTGCATATCAATCGTGCGTCCCCCAATTTCAGACATATAATCTGAACAGGAGGAACCGTCCGCCCGAGGATAGTTCCTCTTTTTAATCAACCTGAATATCAATCTCAGCTGATATGGATATAGAGATAAATAACAACCCCTGTCTCGGTTCCACATGCTGACGCACACAGACTCCGGGACAGGTGCATCTAACATTTGAAAAGGGACCCAGGTAGAGCAATTGAAAAGGGACCCACC
>DXXM01000057.1 GCA_019416285.1 Bacteroidales bacterium | reverse complement strand
ATCTAAAAAATTCGCTGCCCCTCATTTCACTTTTGTTTTTAAACAGCCTCTTACACACATCGCCGTCAGAGCGAGGCCATGTCGAGGCGCAAAGTCACTCCGCCGCGCAGCGGGAGGCCGCGCTGGAAGAAGCTGTTTGACATCGATTCGTAGCGGAAGGTCGAGAATTTCTTGTCGGTAAGATTCTTTCCCCAGAAATCTACGGAGCCGAAGGGGAGCTCGAGTCTGACATTGGCGCCGAACTCAGTATAGAAGGGCTGACGGTAGATGTTTGCCTCGTCCCAGTAGATGGCGCCGGTGCCGCGCATGTCGGCCGTGAAAGTCAGCGACCTGAAGCAGTCAGAGGGGAGGGGCAGACGGTAGGTTGCGGCGAGGTAGAGGGTGTTGGACGGCGCATAGGGCACATGTTTGCCGCGGTAATCCTCACGTCCGTCGGAGAAGCGGCGGAATGTGGCGTGTGTATAACCGTAGGCGAGGTTGAATGACCAGCGCGAGGTGGGACTGTAGGCGAGGGTAAACTCACCGCCCGTGCTGCGGGTGCGCCCCGCATTGGCCATCACGCGCCCCGTGGTGGAGCCGTCGGGAAACATGGTCAGCTGCTGGTCGCGGCACTCTATTAGGAAAAGGGCGAATGAGGAGTAGACACGCCCCTGGTCCACGCTGAAGTGGCCTCCGAGCTCGTAGTTCCACGAGATTTCCGGACGGTATTTGACCATCTTGGATACGTCGTAGTCCACCGGGCGCCCGAGTTCTTCCATCAGACGCTGCTGGAGGAAGTCGGAAAACATCTGAGTGTTGAATCCGCCCGCCTTGTAGCCTTTGGCGGCCGAAAGGAAAATGGCAGAATGGGGAAGATTGTATGTGATGCTGAATTTCGGGAGAAGCTGGGCGAAATGCTGCGAGAGGCGGTCGCGGTCGTCGATGTTGACCTCGACGGTTTTCAGGGGAATCTGTCCGCGATACATCGTACACGAGGCCGAGCTGTGGCTGTGGTAGCGTAGCGAGGTGTGTTCGTAGTCAAGACGCAACCCCACGGCAAATGAGAAATTGCGCCAGTCGTATGAGCTCTGGTGATACACCGCCACCCCCTTGACAGGATGGGTGAATTCGGAGCCGAGGAGCAGATTATCCTGGTCCCAGCCGAGGCGCATGCCCGGGGGAAGATTGGGATTGACATTGCCGAGGATGAGATGGTCGATGCCGTCCTTCTTGAAATCGACGGGCGCGCTGATGTCGGCATATTTATAGAAACCGAACACACCGGCCAGCCAGTTGTAGGCGCCGACGGAACCGCGCATCACTATGTCTTGCGTCAGGTTGCGGTCGTGCTGCTTCTGGGTGAGGGTAAAATAGCTTTTGGGGAGAAAGTCCTGGTCGAGAGTGAGATTGTCGTCGATATACTGGAATCCGGTGATTGACGAAAGTGTGAAATTGCCGGTCGACCAGTTGACGGTGAGACCGTCGGTGAAAGTCGTGCGCTTGTAGAAACAGGTGTCGTTATATTCGATTTTCTTAGTCTCCTCGAAGGCGTATGGGTAGCCGTTCTGCCGGGCATAGCCTCCGGAGGCCACATTCTCGATGAGCAGGTTGGCTGCGGGACGCCAGGCTGTTTTCCAGCGGAGAGCCCATGTGCGCTCGCGGTCGGCACGCTCGCCGCTGTAGGCGTTGCGGAAATAGCCGCCGCGATAGCCGCCGCTCGCGCTGACCGACATTCCGAGCGAGGGGGCAATAAGACCGTAATACGACAGGCCGAGGCGGTAGCTGTTGCCTGTTGCGGCCTCCGCCATCCCCCGCACGCCCTGATAGTGGAGAGGCGAGAGAGTGGTGATGTTGATTAGTCCGGCTATGGTGTTGCGTCCGTAGAGAGTTGACTGCGGGCCGCGGAGCACTTCGATGCGCTGGATGTCCATCATGTCGAAATCGTAGGCATCCTTGTTGAGATAGGGAATATTGTCGATGTTGAGCCCCACGGCAGGCTGGTCGATGCGGGCTCCTATGCCGCGGACGTAGACCGACGAGGTCATCCTTGACCCGTATTCAGGCATGAAAAAATTAGGCGCGATTTCCGATACCCCCTTTAGACCGGAGATGTTCAGGCGCTCGATTTCTGCCTGGCGCAGAGTGGAGACAGTGACCGGCTGACGCAGCAGCGAGCGAGCCTGCTTGATGGAAGTGACTGTGACCTCGCCGATTGCAAGAGTGTCGGGCCCTTCGGTGATGACCACCGGTGCGGCCTGGTCAGGCAGATTCTCGCCACGGGCGCAGAGAGCCAGACAGCCGAGCAGTGAGAAGAGAAGCACGAAGCGGCATAGTGACATGTGTGACTGGTGTATTTATTGATTTGGGAAACAGACTGCAAAGGTAGCAATAATTTTCAGAGCCGCTCTATTAAATTTTTATTAAATTCACACATCTTATATATAGGAAACTTTTATCGGATATGACACCCCCTGAAGCACCGCTACACACTATTCAGACCACCACTCACGCCCAGCACGGTCACCCAACCAGAAGAGAGAACGGCTTATGTTTAGAATATTTAACATATCAAGCATGTAATTCGATTGTATATATATAGAAAATGACTACCTTTGCGCGCACAAAAAATCTGTGACACAAAACATAAACAACATACACATACTCTAACACATCACCACCATGTATTGGACACTTGAACTGGCATCGAAACTCGAAGACGCACCCTGGCCCGCGACCAAAGAAGAACTCATAGACTACGCCATGCGCTCCGGCGCCCCTATGGAAGTAATCGAAAACCTCCAGGAAATGGAGGACGAAGGCGACACATACGAATGTATCGAGGACATCTGGCCCGACTACCCCCAGAAAGAGGACTTCTTCTTCAACGAGGATGAATATTGAGCATCTGAAATTCACATAAAATACTGAATACCAGCCATATAAACAATCAGAATTTGTTTGTATGGCTGGTGTTTTATGGTCTAAAATCGCCTAATTTGTTTGTGTATAATGCAACATTTGCCCCGATTTTTCCGTTTTGTTTGTATATAATTCACTACCTTTGCAGACATGTGGGAATATCGTAAAAATACAAACAAATAACGGCCTATGGGAAGGACAAAAAGATTATACCCATTAGGGAAATACCGTCTGAGGACGCCAAAAAATCCGGATAAGAACAAGGCTTATCCGGTGGACATAGAATATACGTGGAACCGTAAGGTAATCCGGCGCACTACCAATATCTTCGTGAAGATCGCAGACTGGAATCAGAACCTTCACGCAGGGCGCGGCGGCGTCCGCCCCTCTTATGGCTCGGAGTCCAAGCGTATCAACAGTGTCTTACTTGCCAGAGTTGAGAGGACTGATTCACTCCTTGCTGAGTTCGCCCAGAATAATCCGCACCAGATAACGGAAGAAGTCATAGATGGCTTCCTTCTTGAAAAGCCTGTTGCCGTAAGAAAAGACAATGGCAAGGACTTTGTTGAATTTGTGACTGACAGGCTGGATTCTGAATATTCCCGCAACCGTATCGGCAGGAGCCGCTATGAGAACGGCAAAAGTGGCATGAATATGTTTAAGGAATTCCTGCGTTCCAAAGAGCGTGGGACCTATAAATCCGATGGTATCTATCTCGGAGAGATTTCTATTGAACTTCTCGAAGAATATATCGAATGGCGCCGTGAAATAAAGCAGAACAGCGACCATACCATAAATCACGCACTGACTCCTATTCTAAAAGCCTGTGCCTATGCCGCAGAACTACACATTTTAGATGCGGCATTAAATGCGAGAATACAGGATATGCGTATTGCCATCAAGCCTAATCTTTCGGGCGATGAGTCTTCTTATGACGGAAAGAGCCTTTCACAAGAGGAATTAACTAAGCTGATAGAATATTACCATAATTGTAAGGAACCTCGTCGAAAGGAATATATTGAAATGTTCCTTTTCGCCTTCCACGCCTGTGGCCTCCGTGTCGTAGATATTATGACGCTTCAATGGTCTAATATAGACATGAAGAAAAAAGAATTACGAAAAATCATGATTAAGACCGGGAAGCGACATATAATTCCATTGTCTGACTCTGCTATCGAAATACTTGAAGCATGGAAAGAGAAAAACGGCGAGTCAAAATTTGTATTCAACCTTGCAAAAGAGAGTCTGGATATAGACGACGATGAGGCGTTATATAAAGTCAGAAACACGGCTACGAGAAGTATTAACCAATCTCTTACGGTCGTAGGAGAGGAATTGAAACTTAATTTTCCTCTGACGATGCACGTTGCAAGGCACACATTCGCTGTATATGCTTTGAATGAAGGTCTTTCCATGTCTGTAGTAAGTCGTCTTCTCGGGCATGGCAGCACAGATATAACAGAGAAAGTATATGCTCGTTTTCTCCCTGAAACCCTATCATCTGAGCTTAACCGCCTTACAGGATTATCAGAATTTAGATTATAACTCCACATATATAGACAAAAAACAGTTGGCCCGAATATGAGTCAACTGTTTTTTTATCTATACAGAGGGGGTTGGTGTGGCGAACGCCTCATAATGAAAACGACTTAGGAAAAGATCTACATCAGCTTGAGAATACCAGTATTTATCTCCACATCGGGAATAGCCAAGAAATCCCTTGTCGCGGAGCATTTTAAGATATTTGTGTCTGATATTGAGCAATTCCATTATCCCCTGATTGTCATATACCTTATTTTTACGGGGATTATCATCAGGCCTTCCTTGCTTTTCGAGGATAGAGAGTATTCGATTAAGAACATCTCTATCAGTCGGTTCACGTCTGACCCTTGCCATAGACGTCTCTTTGAGGCATTAAGTGGGAACGAGGAAATATCCGGTGCTTGGATTTGCAGCACACTTCTTGTAGTGGAAACATTGAGTCTCCACGGATTACATATTTTCTTTTCATCTTTTAACGGGTTTAGTGGGTTATTTTGCCGGATATGACGGTGGCGGCCCATATTCCGGACTATGGGCTGCCGGTATCAATATCTATTGTGGCAGGGATTTTTGGAAAGCGGCACAAGCATTTAGACGGGTGACGCTTTTGAACGTGTAACCGCCAAAGATGTCAAAAAGATTATTGGCTGTCAGCACTTTCCCAACTTTTCCATAAAGTTTCCCGACATTTCCCAACTTGAAAAATTCCCGGAAACAAATTGCCGTACTGCGGTTGTTTCTATATCGAATCCAGCACGATACGGACTTTGCTCCGTCTTTGGATTGGACACACAAGGCTCATTGCTTTGAACCGTGTCAACAATACAAACTGTCGTATCCACCGGATTTATCCCAGAATTTTTATGGCACAGATTTGTCATGTCAATCCGTCACTATCGGACTGACAGGCTGGATGCTACGCCTTTTCGCAAGGAAGGCAGACGGCTAATCTCAAATCTTAACGTGTCTTAAAAAAACAGGGAACTACCTGAGGAATACCTCAGCAGGGTTTCGGCTTATGGCGAACTTTGCGGCATAACACTAAATCCGAAAAGAATATGAACACAAAAATGCACCACGCCTTCGCCGATGCAATCCGCGACTATAAAGAGAGACTGATGATGTCAATCTTATTCCGTCTTATGAACCACCTTCATAATAATCGAAGCCGATGAGGACTGAGGAATATACATTGCTCGTCAGGCTTGTGAAGGAGCTGGCGGCTGAGGTCAGAGGTATGAAGTCCGGTCTTGACAGCAAGATAGACCAAGTGGCGAAAAGAGTCACGGAGGCTTTTCGGGGCTTCGGCATTCTCGACCCGGAGGAAGACACATGGACGGAGCAGCAGGTCTGCGAGAGATACCATGTATCACGGCGCACGATGTATTACCACCGCATCAACGGTCGGATACCATTCATCAAGACCGGCAACGGTAAGAACTGCAAGATTCTGTACCGAAAGGCCGATGTGATAGAGTTCTTCTCCGTCCAAAACGCATGACACACACCTACAACACAAATAATTCCGTGCCACACCGATGGCACAAGTTACAAACGACCTCTAAACACCTTTTTAATTTATGGCAAAAGACCTGAATCAAGAAGAAGTGCTTATCGCCCGCAACAACGAGACCGGGCAGGTAGGCGCAGTGACCGGACTCAACGAGGACGGCACACCCCGGATGACCGATGTAAAGTCGGCGAAACTCTCTGACCTTGTGAAATTCTCCAAAGGTCAGAACCCTCTCGAAGCCTTCATGTCGAACTTCGTGCGCCAGTGCAAGAACCCCTCGACATTCGGATTCTTCCGCGTACCAGCCGACCGCTACGACACGGTGGGCACCGTTATCGGCGACTTCGCCAAAGACCCCGTGGCAAATGCCGAGATGCTCAAAAACAATGTAGTCGAGGTGCCACAGGCATCTCAGGATGTGGAGCAGACGTCGGAGCCGAAGGTTGAACAGTCTGCCCAATCCCCGAAACAGGACACCAATTCTGCCGGAAATACCGAGGCCCCTGAAAAGGAGGTGCGACATTCGGCGATAGACGAAAGCCGCATAGACTGGGCCGCGCTCAAAGAGAAATGGGGCATAGACCGCGAACAGCTTGAAAAATCGGGAGACCTCCGAGAGTTGCTCTACAACCGCAAATCCCAGGTCATAACCGTCACTCCGACTTTCGGAGGCGAGAAATTCCCGATTGACGCCCGGATTTCCTTCCGTGCCGATGAAAGCGGCAACATAAAGATGGTGCCTCACTTCATCCACCGCGAACCGAAACTCGATCAGGAGTTCAAGGGCTACACATTCACAAAAGAGGACAAGGCAGCGCTGCGTGACAGCGGCAATCTCGGAAAAGTGGTTGACCTCGTTGACCGCAATGGAGAGAAGGTGCCTTCCTATGTAAGCGTTGACCGCTATACCAACGAAATAGTGTCCGTACCGGCTAAATCGGTATTCGTAAGGGACACCGTGGGACAGACAAAGCTGACGATGGCCGAGATTAACGAACTGAAGCAGGGCAAGGCGTTACCGCCCAAGCAGATAACCGACAAGAACGGCAAGACCTACACCGTGGTTCTCCAGATAAATGCCGACCGCAAGGGTGTGGAATTCGTTCCCGGTGCCGTGAGAAAGCAGGAACAGTCGCAGAGTCAGGAACAGGGCACTACCCAGCAGCAATCGTCATGGCTCACGAAAGACGGCAAGATAAAACCCCTCGGCAAATGGGCCGGCATCCCTCTCTCGGAACAGCAGAAGAACGATTACGCCGAAGGGCGTGTGGCGGAACTTACCAACCGTCTTGACGACAAAGGCAATCCCTGCACCGTCTATCTGTGGTTCAACCCTGAGAAGCAGCGTCCCAACACATCGCTCAACGACCCCCGTGTGAAAGTAGCCGAGGAAAGCAAGGTGCAGGTGGCAGTCAACAATGACGGCAAGACCAACGAGGCGACAAGCAAAGTGGCCGAACCGCTACAGAAATACCAGACTGCGCCAAAGAACGAGGAACAGGCGAAACAGCAACGTAAGCCCAAAGGTCCCAAGATGTAACACGCCTATACACGGGTAATCCCCTGAACTGAAAACGGCATCCGTGAGAGTCCGGAATCTCCGGTGCTTTTTCAAAAGACCACTATCTCCAAATATCCACCAATTATAAAAACGTAAAAATGAAACAGAAAAATCTCATAACAGTCGTGACAGACCACCAGCTTACGGCTGACACAATCGCCAGAGCAATCGGCGCAAACGAAAAGCATGAAGGCTACTACCTCGGCAACGGCTACGCCGTGACATGGACAAACGGACAGCTCGTGGAGGCAACCTTCTCACCGCAGGAGAGATTCGTACTCTCGACAACGATGGAGAGCCGCCTCGCCTACGCCCATAACTTCAAGTTCGCCATGCGCAACTACGATGAGCTTGTCGGCTACAAGAAATCAGCCGAGGATAACAGACAGCTCGACACAATCAAGACTCTGTGGAAGGTGAGCCTGACAGTCGTGAACGCCATGCGCCCGGACATTACCGGAGACCTCGACTTCCTGAGCCTCTACTACTTCATCGGCTGCCCCGTAGATACGCGCCGCGCATGGCTCCCCGTGCTGACAAAAAAAGCCATCCTCCATGCTGTGAACCATGGGCCTCAGAACTGCAAGGAATACGAGAAATGGCTGGAGGAATCCATTTACAACGCCATAGTACAGTGCGCTGAGGAAAACACCGAACTGAAAGGGTCGCCCGCAGTGGAGGAAATATCCGTCGCCGACGCCGCCAGAGACGCGGAATGTGCTGGCGTACCCGCCCCGGCTCCCGGAGAACAGCGAGAGGGAAACAACTATATCGGAGTGATTACCGACCGCTGCCCCCTGTTCAACCTCCCGGCCCTGATGATTCAGGCTGCCTGTGAGCTGGACTACACCCACGAAAAGACAATACTGACCGCATACCGCCTGTATGCCAAGAAACTCATATCATATCCCGCCGTGTTGCAGAACACCATCCCCGGCGGAGTATGGAAAGCGATGCTCCGCAATATGGAGATGCTGCGCTACAACAGCAGGTGGGGCCGCACGGTGAGCGAAGGGAAGCCCTCCAAGTGCCACAACTTCCGCAACGGCGAGAACATATATAACGGATTCGGCATCGTTACCACCGGACTGCACCCCACGGATCTCAGCCGTGATGAGGAAAAGCTCTACAACCTCATAGTCAAGCGTGTCATCGACGCTTTCGCCCCCGATAGCTTCGGCAACGGCCGCAAGTCGAAAGGCGGCAAGAAGAACAACCGCCGTTACCGCAAGGGGAACAAGACAAAAACGGTTAAAACCGCTTGAAATCAAGACAGAATAACCATAACAATTCCTCCCATGTCAGGATAATTTATTATCTTTGCCACTGATTCGACGTCATTATGTTTTTTGTTTCATTTTTGACGCGGATTTAGTGGTTGGACATCGGGAGGGATACCCGGTGTCCTTTTTTCGTTGTGCCGTCATGTAACGGCTCGGAGAAGGATTTCGGCAACCACTATATCCGCATCCCCCGATGAAACATAACATAGAATTGCCGGAGGCAGACTTTTTCCAAGTCTATCTCCGAGGTCATCTAATTGACCATCATTTCCCCCAGAGAAACAATAAGAAATTCATAGAAAACCGCTCCGACGAAGCATACGACACATTCGTGACGTCGCGTCTGGAGGGTAAACCCGTACCGATTGCCCGTGAACTGGCTATGCGGACTTTGCTTGAAGGTCTATATGTTTCCCGCTACGACATAATATATAATGTGGTGGAGGAAAACCTTTGGCTGCGTCTGCCGCCGGAGTATATGCCGGACTTCGCCATGCATCTGCTCGGACAGAAATCAGTCAGCGAGATACTCGGCCGCTACGAGGTCAACGGAGACTTCCTTGACAGGGAGACACATCAGCCGATGCTGACCGAACTTCTCGGAACAATCACCGAAATACTGGACGGTTATGGCTTATAACCGATTACAGACAATGCGCGACAACATCGAGGCGATAAGGTGCATCTAACATTTGAAAAGGGACCCGGATAGCAATTGAAAAGGGGACCACCC
>DXXM01000056.1 GCA_019416285.1 Bacteroidales bacterium | reverse complement strand
TATCTAAAAAATTCGCTGCCCCTCATTTCACTTTTGTTTTTAAACAGCCTCTAAGTAACTCACCTGAAAACATACACTCTTCCGAGCCAAATTGCCGTAAAATTAAAAGGTTTGACGGCTGTTTGGCTCGGATTTTAAATATTTTGTTGTAATTTTGTCACGAATTTGCAAAATCTGCATCTGTCATGCCGGTTTTGCCGATATCAACAGTTTCCGAATCACATTATAGATAAATACAAGGTATGAAAGTTTTAAAGTTTGGAGGCACCTCTGTCGGATCGGCTGAACGCATCCGCCACGTGGCCGACCTTGTCTCCGAGAGAGGCAAAAACATTATCGTGCTTTCCGCAATGTCAGGGACAACCAATTCGCTTGTCGAGATTTCCGATTATCTCTACAAGAAGAACACCAACGGCGCCAAGGAGACAATCAATCTTCTTGAATCCAAATATCTCAAGACCATTGCCGCGCTCTACGACAAACACGAAAGCCGCGAAAAAGCTCTCAAGGAAATCAAGGCCTGCTTCAACTATATCCGTTCATTCACCCAACGCGAAACTTTCAGTGAGATAGAGGAGAAAATCATTCTTGCCCAAGGAGAAATCATGAGCGTGGCCATGATGACCATCCTCCTCAACGAGCGCGGTCTCTATGCCGAGGCGCTTCCCGCTCTTGACTTCATGAAGACTGATCAGAACGGCGAGCCCGACATGCAGCACATTTCGCTCCATCTCCAGCCGCTGCTCGACAAGTATATCGACGCCGACATCTTCATCACCCAGGGCTTCATCTGCCGCAACTCCACCGGCGAAATCGACAATCTCCAGCGCGGAGGCAGCGACTACACCGCATCGCTCATCGGTGCGGCCATCGAAGCTGACGAAATCGAAATCTGGACTGACATTGACGGCATGCACAACAACGACCCACGCTTCGTCGACAACACCAAGCCCGTAAACGAGCTCCACTACGAGGAGGCTTCCGAGCTCGCATATTTCGGTGCCAAGATTCTTCACCCCACCTGTGTGCTCCCCGCCAAAGTCAACAATATCCCCGTGCGCCTGCTCAACACTCTCGAGCCCGAGGCACACGGCACACTCATCTACAACAACATCACCGAACCTTCAATCAAGGCCGTGGCCGCAAAGGACAATGTGGTGGCCATCAAAATCAAGAGCTCGCGCATGCTCCTCGCCTACGGCTATCTCACCCGCGTGTTCGAGACCTTCGAGAAATACAAGACTCCTATCGATATGATTGCCACCAGCGAGGTAGGCGTGTCGCTCACCATTGACTCGGAGCGTTTCCTCCCGGAAATCGTCGACGAGCTCAAGAAATTCGGCACTGTGACAGTCGACAAGGACATGGTCATCATCTGCGTTGTCGGAAATATGGAGTGGACCAACACTGGCTATGAGGCCAAGGCAATGGAAGCTCTCGCCGACATACCCGTCCGCATGATTTCCTACGGAGGCTCGAACTACAATATCTCGTTCCTTATCCGCAAGGAGGACAAAATCACAGCCCTCCGCCGCCTAAGTGAAACCCTTTTCAACGATCAGAAATGACACGCTTCCCGATTGAAGAATTCGAGTCGCTTCAGACTCCATTCTATTTCTATGACCTGAAACTCCTCGACCGCACGCTCAAGGAAATCAAACGCACCGCGCGCGACCCGCGTTTCAAGGTTCATTATGCAATCAAGGCCAACGCAAATCCCGGAATACTCCGCTGCATCCAGGCCGCAGGACTCGGCGTGGACTGCGTGAGCGGCTGGGAAATCGAGACCGCGCTCGAAGCCGGTTTCCGAGGCGACCGCATCGTGTATGCCGGAGTGGGCAAAAGCGACTGGGAAATCCGGCTTGGACTTGAGAAGAATATCGAGTGTTTCAACGTCGAGTCGGAGCCTGAACTGCGCATAATCAGCCAGATTGCCACCGAAATGGGCACTACAGCGCGCATCGCCATCCGTGTCAATCCCAATATCGACGCCCATACCCACGCATATATCACCACCGGTCTTGCCGAAAACAAATTCGGCATAAATCTCGAAATGCTCCCCTCGATGGTGGCGCTCGCATGCACTCTGCCGAACATCGAGCTGAAAGGGCTCCACTTCCATATCGGCTCTCAAATTACCGAGACGGAGCCATTCGTGATGCTCTGCGAAACCATCAACCGCCTGCAGGATGAATATAATGAACGAGGAGTCTATTTCTCGTCCATCAACCTTGGCGGGGGCCTCGGAATCGACTATGCCCACCCCGAGCGTCACCCGATTCCGGATTTCGAAGGCTATTTCACCACCTTCCATAATCATCTGCGCATACGTCCGGACCAGGAAGTGCACTTCGAGCTCGGTCGCTCCGTCGTGGCGCAGTGCGGTTCGCTCATCACCCGTGTCCTCTACGTCAAGCAGGGCACTTCCAAGCGCTTTGCCATTGTCGACGCCGGCATGAGCGACCTTATCCGTCCGGCCCTTTACAACGCGCACCACAAAATCGAGAACATAACCAATCCCGACGGCGAGCTCCACCACTACGATGTGGTAGGCCCCATCTGCGAGTCGTCCGACTGCTTCGGTCAGGACGAAGCGCTCCCGCAAATCAAGCGCGGCGACCTCCTGGCACTTCGCTCGGCCGGTGCCTACGGCGAAATCATGGCCTCGCGCTATAACTGTCGCCCGTTCCCGCCGTCCTACTTCTCAGAATAACCCCTTAAATCAACCATCATTAAAAACATTCTTGCATTATGGCAGACAACAAAGAGACCAAGGAGATATATTCCGAAGCCGATCCGCTGGAACTCCCTGAAAACGCGTTCAGGGAACTGGGCGAGGACGAAGTCTATCGCCCGATAATGCACCCCGCGCACGACTATCCCGAAGTCACCCCCTACTCCGTTAGCATGGGCCTGATTCTCGCGGTCATTTTCAGCGCGGCGGCCGCCTATCTCGGTCTTAAAGTCGGACAGGTCTTTGAAGCCGCGATTCCTATCGCCATCATCGCTGTCGGACTCTCCGGAGCCCTGAAAAAGAAGAATCCGCTCGGACAGAACGTCATCATCCAGAGTATCGGCGCATGCTCGGGTGTGATTGTGGCCGGCGCCATCTTCACCCTGCCCGCTCTCTACATCCTGCAGGCCAAGTATCCCGACATCACCGTCAACTTCCTGCAGATATTCCTGAGCTCACTCCTGGGCGGCATCCTCGGAATACTTTTCTTCATTCCTTTCCGTAAATATTTTGTGAAGGACATGCACGGCAAGTATCCCTTCCCCGAAGCCACCGCCACCACCCAGGTACTTGCGAGCGGTCTCGGAAAAGCCTCGGCAAAAAGCGGCGGACAGGCTAAGACTCTTGTCCTCGCCTCGCTTATCGGAGGTCTCTATGACTATATCGTGGAGACATTCGGCTGGTGGGCCGGAGTCCTCAACACCGCTGTCACCGGCTGGGGACAGACTCTCGCCGAGAAAACCAAACTCGTGGTGAGCTGCAACACCGGCGCTGCCGTACTCGGTCTCGGCTACATCATCGGTCTCAACTATGCCTTTATAATCTTTGCCGGTTCGGTATTCGTGTGGTGGGTGCTCATTCCGCTCATGGGTACCTACGGCAGTGCTGAAATCGCAGCTATGGCACCCGAAGCCATTTTCAGCGACTACGCCCGCATGATAGGTATCGGCGGCATCGCCATGGCCGGTATCATCGGCATTGTCAAATCGTGGGGCATCATCCGCAGCGCCGTAGGACTCGCCGGACGCGAGTTGCGCGGCAAGGCTGAGGGAAGCGCCACCGTGCGCTGGCAGAACGACATCTCGATGAAGCATATCGTATTCTTCGTGTCGATAGCCCTTGTAGCCGTGCTCCTCTTCTTCTGGATAGGTGTCATCAACACCTTCTGGCAGGCACTGGTAGCATGGATTGTAGTCACTGTCATCGCCTTCCTATTCACAACCGTAGCCGCCAACGCAATCGCAATCGTCGGCTCCAACCCTGTGTCGGGCATGACGCTCATGACACTCATCATCGCATCAGCCATCTTTGTCGGCATCGGCCTCAGCGGGTCGTCGGGCATCGTGGCGTCGATGGTTATCGGCGGCGTGGTCTGCACCGCACTTTCAATGGCCGGCGGTTTCGTGACCGACCTCAAGGTGGGCTACTGGCTCGGCTCGACCCCCAAGAAGCAGGAAAGCTGGAAATTCCTCGGCACACTCGTTTCGGCCGCGACTGTAGGCGGTGTAATCCTCCTGCTCAACCAGGTCTACGGCTTTACAGGTGAAAACGCGCTCGTGGCACCGCAGGCCAATGCCATGGCCAAGGTAATCGAGCCGCTGATGATGGGCGGCGACACCCCCTGGATTCTCTACATGGTCGGTGCAATCCTTGCCCTGCTGCTCAACTGGCTCGGCGTGCCTGCCCTCGCTTTCTGCCTCGGTATGTTCATCCCGCTCCAGCTCAACACTCCGCTGCTCGTCGGAGGCGCCATCGCATGGTTCGTCGGCAGCCGTTCCAAGGACAAGGCGCTCAACGACGCCCGTCGTGACCGCGGTACGCTCATCTCGTCGGGCCTTATCGCCGGCGGCGCACTCTTCGGTGTATTCGCCGCCCTCACCCGCTTCCTCGGATTCGAATACGACAATCCTATGGATGCCATCTCGACCCAGTGGGCCGGTCTCGCCATCTACGCGCTTCTCATCATCTATCTCATTTGGGATTCCATGAAGGCAAAAGCCCTGAAAGACTGACACCGATAATAAATGAAACCGATTAATCGTGAAATACTGTCGATAGCAGTACCCTCGATTATAACCAACATCACCACACCACTGCTCGCGCTAATGGATGTGGTGATTGTTGGTCATATGGGGAGCGCCGACTATATAGCCGCCATCGCCGTTGGCGGTACCATATTCAATATGCTCTACTGGCTGTTTGCATTTCTGCGCATGGGCACAAGCGGCCTCACGGCTCAGGCCCACGGCGCGGCCGACAGCAACGAATCGTCACTTGTCCTTGCCAGAGGACTGTCGGTAGCCTTCGCAGCATCAGCCGCAATGCTCCTGTTCAGCGGCCTCATACTCCATTTCGCCATAGAGATTCTCGAGGTCAGAGGCGCCGTAGCGGAAATGGTCAGGGAATATTACACCATCCTTATATGGGGGGCACCCGCCTCGCTCGCCACATTCGTGCTGACCGGATGGTTTCTCGGCCTGAAGGAAGCCCGGATCCCAATGTGGATTTCATTTATAATCAACATCACCAACATCGCCGTCAGTCTGCTGCTCGTATTTGTGTTCGGAATGAAGGTCAGAGGTGTGGCCTGCGGCACTTTAGCGGCGCAATGGACCGGTTTCATCGTCGGAATCTGCGTCGTAGCCCTGAAATTCAGACCAAGGCCTGCGTCATGGAGAGAGATATTCCGCACAGAGGAGCTAAAAAGATTCTTCTCAGTCAATATTGACATATTTTTCCGCACGCTCTGCCTGATTGCGGTAACGGTGTGGTTCACGCGCACCGGCTCGACACAAGGGACGGTGATTCTGGCCATCAACACTCTGCTTATGCAGTTTTTCATCCTCTTCTCCTACTTCATGGACGGATTCGCCTTCGCAGGCGAGGCTCTGTGCGGCAACTGCATCGGAAGCCGCGACAGGGAGAAACTGAAAATCACCATAAAAGCACTCTTCAGATGGAGTGTGCTGATGGTTGCGGTATTCACCGCCGTCTATGCCGTGGGCGGCGAGGGAATCATGTCGCTACTGAGCGATGACAGAGACGTGATTCTGTCGTCAAAGGAATTCTACAGCTGGGTCATTGCTATTCCGACCGTAGGCTTTGCCGCCTTCACATGGGACGGCATATTCATCGGTGCGACAAAGACCCGCGAGATGCTGATTTCAATCGCAAGCGCCACTATCGTCTATTTCGGCCTCTACACACTCCTCTTCCCTCGACTCGGCAACCACGGACTGTGGATAGCCTTCCTTTCCTATCTTCTCTGCCGCGGAGTGGTCCTCACTCTGCTCAGAAACCGCATTATGAAATGACTCTTCATACACACCACACACCCTACATACAAATCTGACGCGACCTGTTAGTGGAAATTCGGGAGAATTTCATAGACTCAAAAACCAAAAGATTGTTAACTTATATTTACATTAAATGTTATTTTGTTAAATTTGGTTAATAATTTGGGGGGGTAATTTTTCTCAGTACCTTTGCGACGTAATGTCGCCAGACATACACCAAAGCGAAGATTACTGCCTGAAAAAACTTAATATGCTGCTGAAAATAATTAACACAAATTTACAGTTCCCTTGATTCAAGCAATTCGAGGGAACTGCTTCCGTGTGCAACACAAAATATAAGTAACTTTTATAGACCAATCTAAAAAACCATGAGTGTATGAATTTAAGTCAGAAAACTCGCTATTGGTTGGCCATGCTGCTGACCTTGACCTTCTCACTTTCAGTTTATGCCCAGAACATCACAGTCAAAGGCACTGTCGTGGACAATACCGGCGAACCCCTCATCGGGGCAACCGTGATGCAGAAGGGAACCCAACACGGTGTAGCCACCGACATTGACGGAAATTACACCATCTCCGTTCCATCCAAATCCACTCTCCAGTTCTCCTACATCGGCTACGACACCAAGGATGTTCCCGTCAACGGGCAGACTACCATCAACGTGACCCTCGAGAACAACACCACCGTACTCGATGAAGTGGTTGCCATCGGCTATGGCACAGTCAAGAAAAAAGACCTCACGGGCGCCGTTTCGTCAGTGTCGGGTTCGGAACTCGCGAAAGTCCCCGTGACCTCCGCTGCCGCAGCGCTTCAGGGCAAGGCTGCCGGTGTCAACATCGTGTCGCAGAACGGTGCGCCCGGCGCCTCGATGAACGTGACAGTCCGCGGTGGCGCGTCACTCACCCAGGACACCAAACCTCTTTACATCGTCGACGGTTTCGCCATGTCTGACGCATTACAGAACATTGACATCAACGACATCGAAACAATCGACGTGCTTAAAGACGCTTCGTCGACCGCCATCTACGGTGCGCGCGGTTCAAACGGTATCATTGTCATCACCACCAAGTCAGCCGCAGCAGGCAAGACTAAGGTGGACTACAACGGCTATGTGTCATTCGACCATCTTTCGAAGAAACTCGACATGATGCAGAATGTACGCGACTATGTAGGCTACCAGTATGAGCTCGCCGAGCTCCAAGGGAAGACCACAACCTGGGCTACCGGCTACAACGATGCCAACTACGACAACAACAATGAATGGTACACCGGCATCTACGGCACCATGGATCAGCTTTACGGCCTCGGCGCCAATCCCTACTCGGTAGACTGGCAGGATGAGGCTTTCGGAGGCCATGCCACTACACAGAACCACAACGTATCACTCTCGACCGGCACAGAAAAGACCCGCGTCCTCCTCAGCTACAACCACGTGAACCAGGACGGTCTCCTCGCCAACCATGACTATCGCCGCAATTCAATCCGCGCCAAAATCAACGCCGAGCTCTGGAAGGGCGTGAAAGTCGATTTCAACTCTTTCTTCTATGACAAAATGACTCACGGCGGCGGCAGCTACGGCCACATGGACTATGTGCTTCTCCAGCCTATCAACGGCGGTACGCTCTTCAGCCAGGACGAGCTCATGAACTCTGAGACATCAATCCAGTTCAAGAAACTCGACAGCAACTATAACCTCAACAACCCGCTCGTACAGAACCTCGCATCGACATCCGAAAGCCACAACCGCCGCTTCGAAGTCAACGCCGGAATCACCATCGATTTCCTCAAATACTTCTCCTGGCGCACCCAGGGCAATTATCAGACCTCATGGTCCAAGGGCAAGAGTTTCGCAGATGAACGCTCTACCGGCTATCTCTCCGATCCGGAAAACACCGGTATGACCGGCTCCATCAAAAATTCCTCAGGCTCAAGCTGGCATATCTCCAACACTCTCAATTTCGTCAAGACTTTCGCCGAGAAGCATGACCTCACAGTGATGGTGGGCCAGGAATATTCGTTCTCAAAGAGCGACAAGGACAACTGGACCCTCCGCAAGTTCCCCTACCCCAACCACGGGCTCAACGACATCTCCAATGTTGAAGTCGCCTCTAAGGAATCAGGCTATTCCGAGAGCAACATGCTTTCATTCTTCGGCCGTGTGAACTACGGCTACGACGACCGCTACCTCCTCACAGCTACAATGCGTGCCGACGGTTCATCGAAGTTCGCCAAGGGTAACAAATGGGGCTACTTCCCCTCAGCATCCGCCGCATGGCGAGTATCGCAGGAAAAATTCTGGCAGGAAAATTCCATCGCGGAGTGGTTCAACAACCTCAAGTTCCGTGTGGGCTACGGTGTGACCGGTAACAACGGCATCGGCTCGAATCTCTACGTGACCAATGCTTCCATGACCACCTATCCCACTGACAACGATGAAAATTCCCCCGCCTACGTGGTCGGCACTACTCTCGGCAACAAGAACCTCAAATGGGAAACCCTCCACGCCACCAACATCGGTCTTGACCTCGGCATGTTCAACAACCGCGTCAATCTCACCGTCGAGTGGTACAACAACCAGATTTCCGACATGCTCATGAACTGCGTCATCCCCACCTCGACAGGCTACAGCAAGCAGTATCAGAACGTGGGCAAAATGCGTAACCGCGGCTGGGAATTCTCGCTCAACACTGTCAACATCGCCACCCGCGATTTCCAGTGGACATCATCGCTCAACCTCTCGCTCAACAAGTCAAAAGTAATCGCGCTTGAAAGCGGCGAGGACCACAAGACATTCAGCGCCGGCGGCAACCGCTCGGGAACAGTGACCTACTACGCTTCCGTAGGCGAAAGCCTCGGTGACATGTACGGCTACAAATACGAGGGCATCTACACCACCGACGACTTCGAAATCAACGAGGACGGCACTTACGGAGCTCTCAAGGAAGGCGTGGTACTCCCCGCTTCCGGCACTCCCAAGCCCGGCGACATCAAGTTTGCAGCCGACACCGAGAATGAGGACGGAACCAAGCAGTTCACCCGCAAGCTCGTCAAAATCGGTAACGGCACTCCCGACCTTATCGGCGGTTTCAACAACCAGTTCACATTCAAGGGCTTCGACCTCAACGTGTTCATGAAGTTCAACGTCGGCAACGACATCTACAATGCCACCAAGCACGCCATGAGCCCCTACGCCCCTTTCGAAAACGTCCCCACCGAGTTCGGCAACAATTTCTACCGCCTTATCGACCCCGCTACCGGACGTGAGACAAAGAATGTAGCCCGTCTCCGCGAACTCAACCCCAACGAGGCCGGACGCACATGGGCGCTCTCGACAAACAATGTCAACACCATCACCTATCCTTCATCCTATTTCGTAGAGGACGGTTCATATCTCCGTCTCGCACAGGTGACACTCGGCTACACTTTCCCTGCCAAATGGATGAAGAAAGTACATGTAAACAACCTCCGTCTCTACTTCACCGCCAACAATCTCTGCACCATCACCGGATATTCAGGCTACGACCCCGACGCTTCAGCCAAGAACGACAACATCATCTGTACTCCCGGCTACGACTCGTCGACCTATCCCCTCTCGCGCAGCTATGTTGTAGGTCTCAATCTCTCGTTCTAACCTTAGAGGCTGTTTAAAACCAAAAGTGAAATGAGGGGCAGCGAATTTTTTAGATAAAATGCTTTTAAGTCGAAG
>DXXM01000055.1 GCA_019416285.1 Bacteroidales bacterium | reverse complement strand
TACATCCTGAGGCAAAAGGACATAGACGCTCAACATTGTGAAGCCGTCGGTAACTACTGTTTTCATCAGCCATATTGATTGATTCTTTAATTTAACATTCTGTTATATTCTGAAGGGGATATTACCATCGGCTCAGCGACTTTTTTGCTAAAATACTTTCGCGTCTCAGTCACTTACTGACGTAAGCTCCTTCGACTTAAAAGCATTTTATCTAAAAAATTCGCTGCCCCTCATTTCACTTTTGTTTTTAAACAGCCTCTAAGGTTATTTGCGGATGTTGAGTTTTTTGATGCGGTCAAGAGCCTCGGTCATGCGCTCTTCGGTCGCGCAGAGGGAGATGCGGATATATCTTTCGCCGTTTGAACCGAAGATGAAGCCCGGAGTGAGAAACACTTTCGCTTCATGGAGCAGACGGTCGGCCAGCGCTTCCGACGAGAGGTCCGGGTCCATGATTTTGCCCCATAGGAAGAGTCCGCTCTGCGAAAGGTCGAAGCGACAGCCCAGTTCATCCATAATCTGCTCGGCCACCTTGCGGCGTGAGGCATAGACGGCGTTGACCTCGTTGTGCCAGCTCTTGTCGGCCTCGAGAGCCTTGGCTGCCGCGAGCATGAGCGGTTTGAACTGGCCGGAGTCGATATTGCTCTTGACTTTGAGAATCCAGGAGATGAATGTGGGGTTCGAGGCCGCCATCCCGACTCTCCAGCCGGGCATGTTGTGGCTCTTGCTGAGCGAGTTCATTTCGATGGCTATATCCTTGGCCCCGGGGACCTGGAGGATGCTCATTGGATTGTCGTTGAGGATGAAGGAGTAGGGGTTGTCGTTGACAATCACTATGCCGTGTTTCTTTCCGAATTCGATTGCTTTCTCGAATGTCTCCATGCGGGCCCGGGCTCCGGTGGGCATGTGGGGATAGTTGAGCCACATGAGTTTTATGCGGTCGAGAGGAAGTTTTTCAAGGGCTTCGAAATCAGGCTGCCATCCGTTGTCCTCGACGAGATCATAGTTGAAAATCTCAGCTCCTACAAGTTTGCTGATGGATGAATAGGTCGGGTAGCCGGGATTGGGGACAAGCACTCCGTCGCCGGGATTTAAGAAGGCGAGCGAGATGTGTGTCACACCCTCTTTGGAGCCGATGAGAGGCTGGATTTCCGATTTCGGGTCGAGGTCTACGCCATACCACTTCTTATACCATTTGGCGAATCCCTCGCGCAGTTCGGGCAATCCGACATGGGGCTGATAGCCGTGGTTTGACGGACAGTTGAGAGCTGCGGTCATGGTGTCGATTACGTCCTGATGCGGCGGACGGTCCGGGCCGCCGATGCCGAGCGAGACCACATCTTCGCCTGCGGCTTTCATCGCGGCTACTTCCTTGAGCTTTGTGGAGAAATAATACTCCTTTATATTTTCTACTCTTTTTGACGGTTTGATTTCCATGAGTATATAATTTATGCGTGGGTAATGGTGGCTTCGGCGTATTCGCCCAGAATCCGGAGGTCCTTGATGAGCGGGCGCACGGCTTCGATGGCCTGATGATAACGGATGAGACTGTCGAAAGTCACGTCGACATAGAATCTGTATTCCCATTCGCGTCCCACAATGGGGGTGGACTGGATTTTTGAGAGGTTTATGTCGTAGAACGATAGGATGGTCAGGACTTTTGAAAGCGCGCCATGGGTGTGGGGGAGCGTGAAAACTATTGAAGCCTTGTTTATCTCGCGTTCAGCCGGACCGATTTCGGATGCGAGGAGAGGGTCGGCCACAATAAGGAAACGTGTGAAGTTGCGTTTGTTGGTTTCGATGCTCTTCTCGAGAATCTCAAGGCCGTAGAGATTGGCCGCGTATTCGCCGCACACTGCTGCGTGGCCTGTGAGTTTCCCTTCGGAAATCTCTTTCGCGCTGCCGGCGGTGTCGAGGCGCTCCACAATCTTGAGGTTGGGATGGCGGCGGAGAAACTGCTCACACTGCATCAGGGCCATCGGGTGGGAGTTTACTTCAGTCAGAGCGTCAATCGACTGTCCCGGAAGCGAACAGAGCACATGCGATATTCTCAGTTTCAGTTCGCCGATAATCCTCAGATTGCTTTGGCGGAGGAGTTCGTGGTTTTGAAGGAGACTTCCGGCTATGGTGTTTTCTATCGCTACGATTCCGAGGAGGGAGGCATCGGTCGAGAGGGTGTCGAACATGACCGGAAAGGTCTCGCACTCGATAGTCTGTATTTCTTCGCCGTCGAAGTAAAGATGAGCGGCTGCGTCGTGGTAGCATCCGGCTACGCCTTGTATGGTGACTTTCTTCATCGTATCGGTCGTTGTTAAATTAAAAAATCCCGCTCATGATTGAACGGGATTATATGATGTGAAATGTAAATTTCGCTTCAGTGAGTGAAAGATTTATGCACGCAAATCCCGATTCTTATTTTTTGCCAAAATAAAAATAATAAAAGAACGGATATGCGTAAAATCGATTCATATTTCTTGCTTGTGAGTTTTAAATTGTAGTGCAAAGGTATGTATTATTTATGAAATGACAAATATATTCGTGAAAAAATTGAAAAATTTTAGCCGAAAAGAAAAATGATAAAAAAACAACACGGTCTTTCTTATTGTCTGTTCATTTTAATAACCTTTCCATTGGACATTTTTATGATGAAAATGCCTTTTTCGCCATTATTCCATCTGTCAGTGATGATTTGTCCGTTGAGATTATAGACTTCAAGAATGTCAGCGGGGGTTATGTCATTTATTATATCTTCTAATGATGAGGTAGGAATACCTTCCATTTTATAATTATGGAGTGCAGGCTGAATTTTGTATGAATCATAGCTTTCTTCAGGAACATATATAGTACCACCAAAATAATCGGCTAATCGTTGGTCAATATATGGTGGCTCGGGAGAGTTGAAATAAAGTGACTGTACCGGAGAATTGTCAATAACATCTTTACCTAAAAAAACGCAAGTTGCCGGAATGTCCAAAGCAGTCAGCCCACGACAGGAACTAAATGCTTTCGCTCCAATTGAATCTGTCCTTTCAGGCAGTTCAATAGTTTTTAGATTCTCATTCCAACAAAACACGCCTTCACCAAGGGAAAGCGAAGTTTGACCTGTATCATGTGATCTGGAAGAGGAATACTGATTAAATGTTACATTTTCCAGTGCGCTGCAACTTAAGAACATATAGTCGGGAAGTTTCTGAACTTTTGGACCTATGATTACTTCTCTCAGCGAATCACAATTTGCAAAAATTTTACCGGCATTAGAAGAGAAGGAGCCACCTGCGGCATATCCATAGGAATAATTAAGTAGCGTGAAATTAGAGGCATTAAACTCTACATAGCGCAAATCTTTACTATATTCGAATATTCCCCCGCCGAGTGTTTCAACATCTTCCGGGATAACTACGGATTCAATACCTTTACTGTCAGAGAACGCATCGGTGCCAATATATTTCACGTTTTCAAATCTCACATCACTACCAAATTTGCATCCACAGAAAGCTCCTTTTCCTATATGTTGAATTGAATATGGTAATTGTGCTATGAATAATTTTGACGACATGCAGCTATAATCTCCTATGTAACTAAGTTCAGAATTTGTGATATCATCAAATTCAACAGAAACAAAAGTAGTTGGCGATGAATTAAACATGTTGTCATAGAGTTTGGTTACTTTTGGGCCTATAATCACTTTTTTCAGGTCAAATCCCTCGGAAATAGCGGATGTTGAGCCCATTTCCCAATCTTCCGGAAGATAATCGAGATTTTTACAATTGATATATAATGTACCTATGGAAGTGTCCTTGAATATTTCTTTTCCGATATACCGTAAGTTTTCCGGAAGAGTCATTCTTGATAATGTGCTGCACGAAGCAAAGGCACTGCGCCCAATAGAATAAATACTGTTGGGGAGTGTACACCAAAACTTAGGGCAATATGCAAAAGCTTCAATTCCTATGCGTCTGAGTGATGACGGCAACTTGACTTCGCCAAGAATCTTAAACCCGTTGAATGTACCGTCTCCGATTTCTATTAATGATTCAGGCAATTCGAGGTTTTTGATTTTCTCTTTTATTTCATTCGGAAAAGAAAAGCCATTGCTTGTTGCAACTGTACCATCACGAAAACTGAATGTATCACCGTTGTGTTTATAATTGCTGTCATACTGATAGGCGACATTGCTTATGTATGTAATACCTTTCTCGCTTTTGAGATTATTGCTCCAAGGTGTCCCATCAAACGCCCGAGCTCCAATCTGTTTTATCGAAGACGGTACGTTTATCTCAGTCAGATTCCGGCAGTAATAAAACGCATCTGTTCCGATATATTCAAGTGTTTCCGGTAGTTCTATTTTTGCTATTGGGGTACTATCAAAAGCATAGTCGTTTATAATTCTGAGAGTAGATGATAGTGATACGGAGTGAATGTTAGTACCCGCAAACGCATGTGGAGGAATTGAATCAATATTACTGAGATTGATGTCGCAATTCAATTCCTTTGCTCCGTTAAAAGCTCTTTCTCCAATAGATTTAACATCTTCAAGATTTATACTTGTTAGTGTACTGTATTCAAAAGCCCTCTTTCCGATGGTTTTGACCGTGGAAGGTAGCTTTATAGTCTTAATGCCGGTTTCACGGAAAGCATTGGGACCGATATAAATTAAATTAGTTGGAAGCTCAACCTTTTCAAGAGATCTACAACGATAAAATGAATAGTCACCAATAGAATCTGCATAGAGAGGCATGATGACCTCTTTAATGCGATCTGCTCCTGAAAACATATCTTTTCCGATATTTGGCAATGATTGCGGAAGTATTACTTTTTCAAATGAATCGTTGTCATGGAACGCTCCGGATAAATCATTGCAATAGATATGATTGTATGTATTAGCTCCACCCAAGCCACTGGGCTTATATTCGGTAATAATACGATATTCATCGGATATGTAGAAAATGCTGAATATAAATCCATACGCTCCACTGGAATCAGACCCGCTTCTGAAATTGGCATACGATTCCTCTCCAGGTATAAGTGTCACTTCACTCAGGTCAAGAGTCTCCACTAACGACATTTTCCCTTTCCCGCTGTTGAGATAGGCGATGTCAGTTGCATTAAGACTTCCCTTGATAGTTAAAGATTCGAATCTTGATGATTCAAGATTGTCAATAACCTCTTGTAAACTACCGGGAGTAGTAATTTGTACAATTTCTTTTGTCGTTTGCGCATCAATTTGTGCCCAGAATCCCGTCACGATAGAAATAAGGCATAGCAATTTTTGAATTTCGTGGTACATGGTAAGTAAATTATAATCTGCTTTCGGGCTTCCTTCGATGGCGCAGAAGAGAATACTATATAACAAATATGCGTGGAAACCGTACTATTACTCGTTCCCACTTTCTGAGGCCTTCGCATTGCCCAACAACAATAGAAACGAGCAACGCAGAACCCCACGCATTATGAGAAATAATCCTTCATGGAAGAATCACTTCATAACGAAAAAGGCATCTACAGTTGCATGCTTCCTGATTGTTGTTTTGAAAGTTGCGAAGTTTCAGAAAATCAAGAAAAAGCGCAAGTAAACGCATATAAATAACAAGCTGTTTGATAGTTATCGAATCTCTATTCGAACCATATCATACAAAGCTATAAGACAAAGTTAACAATTATTGTCGGAAAATTAAAATATTGTGTAATATTATTTCAAATTTTACTCTAATTCAATCTTGAAGCTATAATTTTAACTTTTGGTTTGGAGTAGGCTAAGAATAATTAAAATATAGGATGTAAGTATATTTCCTTTTCAGAGTTTTATAAAATAGCAGCAAAATCGTTACATTCGTGCTGTGTCTCAAAAAATAGTTATTGATTTATAACCTATATATTGATTAATGAGATGTTCTCTTTAAATTTAAAATGGTTTTAAGATGAAGATTACGGCAATAATCGAGAGAAACGACAATAAGTATTATCAAATCTCATCAGAAGAGGAGATGATGGGACATTGTTTCGGAGGCTATGGCTACTCTGTTGCGGAAGCTAAGGCTGACTTTCTCAAAAGTATTGAAGAGGCAGTGGAAATGATTGAGGAGGATGGCCTGGAAGTTCCGGCAGATGCCAAAAATATAGAAGTCGAGTTTCGTTACGACGTTCCTTCCTTCTTTAATTATTTCGACTGGATAAATATTTCAGCATTTGCGAAGAAAGCAGGAATAAACGAATCGAAGATGCGTGCCTATAAAGCAGGTGTGGCATCTGCTTCCGAGAAAACATTACAAAAAATCTTCTCTACGGTCAAGGTTATGGGAATGGAACTGAGCGCCGTTAAATTATAGCAATCTCTTTAAATACGCCTGGACCGCCGTCTGTCAGAAATGACACCGGCGGTCTTTTTTATCATTTGTATTTAAGTCAAAGTCTCGAAGTCAATGACGCCCAAAGAACCAAATCATATTTCTTTCAGGCCGTCGGGGAGGATTTCGATGATTTTGCCTGAATCGAGGTAGTAGAGGAAGCCGCGGACTTTCTGCAGGCCGGTTGCAGTTAGGAGATTTATGTAGCCGTTGACCTGCTTGACGTAGCTGCGTGGTTTCTGCGAGCCGCTCTTGAAGTCAATGACATCGATATGGCCGTCGGCGGTCCACACCACTCGGTCAGGACGCTCTGTAATGTCGGGACCGAGTGCGATAGGGCGCTCGATGAGCACTTTCCGGTATCTGCTGAACCATTGTGCGGCTCTCGGGTCATTGACGCGACGGAGGATAATCGAGTGGATACCGTTGATGTCGTCTGCAGTCAGTTCGCGCGCCTTGCGGCTGTGGCGCAGGTTATTGATGGCATAAGGTATGTCGCGCGGGGCGGCGACATCCGCCATGGTGTCGTGAAGAAGAATACCGCGGTCACGCGCATCCTCTATATCATAATATCTGTCCTCCAGGCATGTATTGGCCCAGATGTCACGCTGGGTGTGTGTCTGATATTCTCCCATGTCGAGCAGTCCCGACGGAGTCAGAGCCGTGCCGTCCTTTTCATCTTTTTTCCGGGCTATGGTAGGGGAGCCGATGACAAGGAGGTCATCGCTGTCAAACGCAAGAGGGATGAACGGCGACACCTCTGCGGTGCCGTCGCCTCCGCTGCCGAGTGACGCGCAGAAATCAGGCGTGGCCGTCTCGACAGCCGCTACAATATCGGCCGACATGTTCCGGCTGCGGTTTCCCGGCGCGGGATAGCCGATATGGAGCTCATCGACAGCGCGTGTAAAGGCCACGTAGAGCAGATTTACTCTGTCGAGAACCTTCTGTTGCGAGGCAAGGACATATTTCTCCTCAAACTGTGTCCCGACCATCGCCGAGGTGAGGTCGAGCGGAAGCATTGGCGGAATGATTTCGTCGGGGATGCCCGGTATTTCTCCTAGTTCAAACCACGACAGTTCGGACTTGTTTGATTCCGTCAGTTCTGCAAAGGGAATGTGGACACACGGGAACTCAAGGCCCTTGGATTTGTGGATGGTCAGGATATTGAGCGCTGTATCGTCTTGCGCTCCGGCCACGGGGGTGTAGGCTCCCTTTTCATCCCACCAGCGCAGGAAAGAACGGATATCTCCTTGTCCGCGGCCAACAAATTCAGTGACCACGTCCTGAAAGGCGTTAAGATACAGATTCGCCGCGCGCAGATTTTCGGCAGGTACGAAGTCTTTGATAATTTGCTCGACGAGCGAGATGAGATCGACGGAGGTAGGTGATTTCTCCGCGACAGTTTCAGGGGTGTCATTCTCTGTCGTCTCCGCAGACTTTGCCTCTTCCTCTCCCTGTTGCTGCGCCGAAAGAGATTTTATCAGAGCCTCGTCCGAAGAGCATCCGCGGCTTTTCCATTTCTCGAAACTGTTGATAAGCGCGGCTACCTCGCGTTTGGTCTTTTTGCGCGGGTCAGGAGCGAAATCGGTAGCGCTTATCAGACGCAGACGGCTTACTATCAGTGCTACATCGGGTGAGTTGCCAAGCAGAAGCGATGCGTCGGAAACGATGCGGAAATAGGGGAAAGAGGGGTCGGCCTTCACGGTATCCTCCAGATGGCGGATGATAGTGTTTCCCTCGTCTCTTTTGCGCACAAGTATTGCTATGTCGCCCGGCCGGTAGCCGGATTCAAGCTGGCGGCGCAGTTCGGTGGTGAGATTTTCAAGTGCTTCGGGAAGCCAGTCCTCCTTTTTTGCGCCCTGATATGCTTTCATCCTCACATATCCGTGGTGCTTGTAGTGCTTTGGCGAGACCTGTTGCGCCACGTTTGAATAGATTTCCTCGATGCCGAGATTTCTGACAAGCGCGCTGAAAAATGTGTTGTTGAAACGGACCACTTCGGCCGACGAGCGCCAGTTGGTATTTTCCGAAAGCCTGTCGCCGCTCACACGGCAACGTCCTGCGGCCATGGAGTCGGTATGCAGATTGTGGAGCAGCGACGGGTCGCTGTTGCGGAAACGGTAGATACACTGTTTTTCGTCGCCGATTACGAGATTGTCATGGTCGTATGCGAGACTTTCTTTCATCAGCGGGCGTATGTTGCTCCACTGGCTGAATGAAGTGTCCTGAAACTCGTCGATAAGATAATGCCTGAACCATACGCCCACACGCTCGTAGAGAAACGGAGCGTCCTCGCCGCCGATAATCTTTGCGATAAGCGAGTTCGTGTCGCTGAGCAGGATTGTGGAATTTTCGCGGCGGTATCTGTCAATATATTCCGCGAGATTCGAGAGGAGGCCCATCTGATATAGATTGCGCGAGATGATGAGCAGCGTCCTCACCTGGTCATAGGCGAAACGGATTGAGTCGAGAGCCTTCGCTATGCACCCGTCGAGTTCCTCGGACGGCACCGGAGTGTTTTTGCCGGGTTTCTTGTAAGCCTTGCGAATGTCGTCCATCGCGGAGGCAAGCGTAGCGCTGTAGCCGACAGCACTGTAACCGCGGGCCGACCATTTCAGTATGCCCGAATAGACATAACGGTTCACCACATCCTTCATCCCGGTGGCGTTTATCATATTCAGCGCCGCCTGACACGCTTCGGCCGTCTGTCGGCAGGTCTGCCGGATCAGCCCGTAGATTCTGTCTTTGAACTCATTGAATTTACGGGGCTCGGAGAGATATTCGAGCAGTTGGTGTTCATGCTCGTGATATGTGTCGTCGGTAATCCGGTTGATGAAACTTATCAGATTCCTGTGGATAGGGAGGGAGCGGTTGAAGATGTTGAAGCTTTCCCCGTCCTCGATAAGCTGGGTCATGTAGTTCGACAGCCAGTTGATGAGATAGGATGTCGACTTGTCTTTCTCTCCGTGGTTCAGGTCCTGGAGCAGCCTGTCGACGCTCATGGCTATGATTGCCTCGTCGTTGAGTTCAAGCTCATAGTTTCCGGCTACTTCGGCTTCACGGGCAAAGGAGCGGAGGATTGTCTGGAAGAACGAGTCGATTGTCGAGACGCTGAAGAAGTTGAAGTCATAAAGCAGGTCGCGCAACGCACGCGTAGCCGCTTCGCCTAACTCTTCGCGTGTGCATCCGAATGTGGCGGTGAGTTCTTCGGCATAGGGGCTCTCTTTCGTCCATCCTTTTTCGAGTCCGGCAATGACCGCCAGCTCGTGGATGATACGGGTTTTCATCTCCTCGGTGGCCTTGTTGGTGAAGGTGATGGCAAGCACTGAGCGGTGCAGTCCGCGCACTCCGCGGCTAAGCCTGTAGTTGCCATCCTCGTCCTTGGTTCCGAGTATAAGTTTGATATATTCCCGGGCGAGGGTATAGGTTTTGCCCGAACCCGCCGAAGCCTTGTAGATATTTATCATTGTCCGCCGCTGGTATAGAGTTAGAGGCTGTTTAACAACAAAAGTGAAAATGATGGGTCACAAGGTTGAGATGGATATGTCCTTGCAGTCGAAGGATTACAGTGGGTCG
>DXXM01000054.1 GCA_019416285.1 Bacteroidales bacterium | reverse complement strand
GGGTGGTCCCCTTTTCAATTGCTATCCGGGTCCCTTTTCAAATGTTAGATGCATACAATATCGGAAATTGTGTCGGACATCGGTTTTAACATCATCAAATCGGATACTTAAAATGTCGCCTGTTTTCCGAGTTTTGTCTAAGTTAAGTCTTTGCATCTAACTGACACATAGCAATTTATAGGTATTTTAGGCACTATTTAGGCACTAAAACGCAATTTGAAAACTTAGTGCCTGGTTAGTGCCTAAACTATGTCTGGAGAGGTCTTTTTTAGGTCTTATATCGGTCCTCAATCCGATAGGATTAGACACGAAAAAGCCTCGGAACTACCTGATAGTCCGAGGTTTGTCTCGAATTTTCCGAATTAGTTCGGAAGTACATAGTGGAGCTGGAGGGATTTGAACCCTCGTCCAAACGTGGAACTAATGAGCTTTCTACATGCTTAGTTTCTACTTGGTTTTCGTGCCGGGACAGGCAAGAAACGACCAATCCCGGCCTTATCCTCTAAGTGTCTCGGCGAGTCTCGAGGCTTTCGTCGCCATATTTCCGATTTACCTGCACCACCGGTTCAATCCGTCTCGGAAAAAGGACAATCGGGTGATGTCTCGTCTCTGCAACTGTTGCGGAGATAAAGCTAATCTACTGTGCTTCGATTAAGCAGCGAGAGCGTAGTTGTTTTCGCCATTTGAAATTTTGATGTCCCTGATTTAAGAGCGTAGCCATCATTGCTCTGCATGCTTACTCACCACCTCTACACGCTGTCAAAACCGGTCAGCCCCGTTCTGTGTGAAAAATCGTGTGGCTCACAAGTGGTGAAGCCGTGGCCGATTGTCTGACGGGCCTCTGCCCGATTAGCCAAAGCGACCATTTAGCTTACAAAGATAGTGATAAAGAGCGGGAATATCAAATATTGTCGCATATTTAACATTTCCGGCACGTTTCGGTGAAGTTTCGGTGCGTGTCCGGTATGTTTTTTTCGTTAAGCCGCCTTCGTCTGACAGTTTCTTATTCCGGAAGAGGTGGAGGCTGTCGGGGCGAGATCACAGGCCTTGCCCCGACAGCCACTGGAAGATGTAGCGGTAGAGCGGTTCGCGGACGTAGGGCGCGGAGAGGACGAGGTCGTGGAGGCCGTCGGTGACGCGCGCACAGGTGACGTCCGGCCCTAACTGCCGTCCGTATTTTTTGATGTCATTGACGTCGAGCACTCCGTCGCCACGGTTGTATTCAGGCTTCCATTCCGAACCGCTGACACTCTTTGAGGAATACAGCAGGAGTATAGGCACACGGATGTCAGAGTTGCCGTTGCGCAGACTTTTCTGAGCTTTTGTAATAGCCCTGACCCAGCCTGCCGTGACCGGAGGTGACTGGATAAATTTCCAGTCTGTCCGATAGTTCCACTCTCCGTGATACTGTTTGAGCAGACTCTCAGCGTAGGCGTGAGATTTGCCCTGACTGATTTTAAAATTCGGAAACAGTTTTCCGATGAAACAGACGGCGGGAATCATACGTTCTTTCCATCCGAGGTTCCAGTCGAGAAAGGGGCTGTTGAGTATCAGGGCCTTTATGACTGACGGATGGCAACGGCTCTCATAATAGGCGCTTATGAGTCCGCCGGTCGAGTGGCCGATGAGCACTATTTCAGTCAGCCCCTGGCGTTGCATCACTACTAAAGCTGAATCGATGTCGGGGAAATAGCCTCCGAGGTCGCGTATATCAAAATCTTTCTCTCCTCTGACTATCGAGCGCCCGTAACGGCGCAGGTCAACGGCATAGAAATCATAGCCATGCTCCACAAAGCGGTCGCCCATCTCTTTCTGGAAGAAATAGTCGTTGAATCCGTGGACATAGAGCACTCCGCGGTGTGTCACGGCGCCGTCGTGCAACTGTGGACACAGTTTGCGGATTATTGTCGAGATTACGGGTCCGGCATAGTCGTCAGGTTGTTTCACCTGTCTCATATCATAGCCGTCGCCGAGCATGTCGGGTTGCCATCCGGATGATGGTGATGTGGCTTCGGCGCGGAAGAGCAGACTGACGATGAGGAGAGAGAACAGCAGGAGCGTATGTCGTTTCATAGTGCAAGTAACTCTTAAAAATTAAACGCAATATGTTTCTTCACAAAGCAACTCCGGGATGCTTTTATACTTTCCTCGGAATAAATCCCGCATCAAGTATAAATTAATTTTTAAGAGTTACTTATCTGTTGAATCATCGGCCCGGTGCTTCGGGAGCTCCGGGCCGATGGTGACCTGATCAGAGGGTTATGTCTGTGGGTTGGGGGCCGCAGGCGTGCGGCTCATTTTCAGTTGGACGATTCGAGTTCCGGGGCGATGAGCTTGTAGCCCTTGCCGTGGATGTTGATGATTTCGATCGAGGGATCGTCTTTCAGATGCTTGCGTAGCTTGGTGATATAGACGTCCATCGAGCGGGCGTTGAAGTAATTGTCGTCGATCCAGATTGTCTTGAGGGCGAAATTACGTTCAAGAATCTCGTTGACATGGGCGCAGAGCAGGCTCAGGAGTTCCGATTCCTTTGTGGTAAGTTTTGTCACCTTGTCGTCGATGAGAAGCACCTGCTTCTGGGTGTCGAAAGTGAACTTACCGATTTTGTACATAGTGATTTCCTTGCCCTTCTTGCCCTTGACGCGGCGCAGGATAGCCTCGATACGGAACACGAGTTCCTCCATAGAGAAGGGTTTGGTGATGTAGTCGTCGGCACCGATCTTGAATCCTTCGAGGATGTCCTCCTTGATTGACTTTGCAGTCAGGAAGATGATGGGTACTTCAGAGTTTACGGTTCTTATTTCCTGAGCGAGTGCGAAGCCGTCCTTCTTTGGCATCATGACATCGAGGACGCAAAGGTCATATTTACCCTTGAGGAATGCTTTGTAGCCGCTTTCCCCGTCGGCGAAGAGGTCGGCGTTGAACCCTTTGGCCTGGAGGTATTCCCTGAGGAGCATGCCGAGGTTCTCGTCGTCTTCGCAAAGTAGTATGCGCAAACGTTCTTCCATAGTTCTTTAGTTTTTAGTTATTGGTAATATTATGATAAATTTTGTTCCTACATTGAGTTCGCTGTCCACACTGATTTCGCCGCCGAGTTCGCCCACCATTTTCTTGACGTAGGCGAGTCCGAGGCCGAAGCCTTTGACGTCGTGGCGATTGCCTGTGGACACGCGATAGAATTTCTCGAAAATCTTCTTCAGATCCTCGCGCTTCATGCCGATTCCGTTGTCCTGGATGGTGATGGCTATGCGCTCGGCACCGTGGCTGCTGACGTTGCGTGTGCTGACGGTGAGTCGCAGCGGCTCATCTTCACGCCGATATTTCACGGCATTGTCGAGAAGGTTGAAGATTACGTTGGTGAAGTGCATCTCGTCGACATTGACGGTGGAATCCTCGGCGTCGAGCACGGCGTCGATTTTGCCGCCGTATTTCTCGACCTTGAGTTTGAATGTCGAGGTGATGTTGGCTATGAGCACGTTGGCGTCCACATCCTGCAGGCGCAGGGTGGCTTTCTGACGCTCGAACATCGACATCTGCAACACCTTCTCCACCTGGAAACGCAGGCGTTTAGTCTCGTCGTTGATGACGGTGGAGATGTGTGAGAGCATGGCCGGCGATTTCAGAACCGCCCCGTCATTGAGCATCTGCGCGGCGAGCGAGATGGTGGAGATAGGGGTCTTGAATTCGTGGGTCATGTTGTTGATGAAGTCGTTTTTCATCTCCGTGAGCTTCTTCTGTCTGAACGCCAGGATGATGGTGCAGAGGAAGGTGACGAGCAGCACGAAAGTGAAGATAAACGAGGGTATCATGAAACGTATCGAGTCAAAGATATAATCGTTCTTGGTCGGGAAATAGACCTTGAGGTAATACATCTTGTTTTTCGGGTCGTTGGGAAACAGAGTCTGTATAAACATCGAGTTCTCGTCGCGCAGCGTCGGGTGATAGCCTGCCGAGCGGTAGACTATACCTCCCACGCGGTTGACCACGGCATACTCGTAGGGGAGAGCCAGACCGTTGTTGTCGAGCTCGGAACGGAGATAGCGGTTGACTTCCGTGGAGTCGGCGCGCTCGCTTATGGGGCGGTTGCTTGACTGGGTGATGATGTTGAATATCACTTCGTCGAGCAGTCCTTTCTGATACAGGTATTTTCCACGCATGATTTCACGCATGGAACTGTTGGAGCTCCGCTGGTCTATGTTGCCCTTGAGAGTGAGGTCATAGTTGATTCCCTCGGAGGTGGTGAAGTTGTAGTTGATGTCGACAGAGCCGTCGGGATTAGGACGCGGATAGAACTGGGTTTCCATCGTGGCCATGTCCTCTTCAAGAAAATGCTTGGTCTCGTCCTGTTCGAGTCTGGTGCTGACAGCGTAGAGGGAGCGCTTCACTCCTTCTGCAAACTGGTCGTCGCGCATCTTCTTCATATTGTTCATGTACATTATCTGCACATAGAGCAGTCCGATGAAGGTCAGTGCCATTATGATTGTCAGAAACCAGATAGTTGACTTTTTCATTTTCCTTATATATAATAATGTGTGTCCCGCGGGACGCCCATTGAAATCAGATGGATATTTAATATGTTAACAATTGCAATGTATAATTGTTGTAAATATTTTCAAACAAGTTCCAATGGCGTTAACATTTTGCGTCAAAATTAACATAAAAATGTGAATTTGACAACATAAAAAACCTGAATCGCCCGATTTGTTCCTTGAAAAAGATGCTTTTAACTATTTATAATACTTTGTGTTGCGAAAAAATTAAGTAAAAAAGGCATTTGGGCTCATAGCGAACCTTCGTTTTCGGGAATTTGTTGTCTTTTATGATTGCGGGTCCTGCGTCCGGTCCCATGCCGGACGGACTCACGCAAGCCTATGGAATATCACAGCACACAACTCTACTAAAAAACTATAATCGAAACTATGCAGACAATCATCAATCAGGAAATTCCGCAGTTTTCAGTCGAGGCGTTTGTCGACGGCAATTTCAAGACCGTCACAGACGCTGACCTCCGCGGAAAGTGGTCAATTCTCTTTTTCTATCCCGCCGACTTCACATTCGTGTGTCCGACCGAACTCGTCGACATGGCGGAGAACTATGATAAGTTCAAGGAATTAGGCGCCGAGGTCTACAGCGTGAGCACCGACAGTCAGTTCACCCACAAGGCATGGCACGACGCCAGCGATTCCATCAAGAAAGTGAAATTCCCGATGCTCGCCGACAAGACCGGTTTTCTTTCGGAATACTTCGGAGTGCTCAATCCGGACGACTTCATGTCCTACCGCGGCACTTTCGTCATTAACCCGGAAGGCAAGATAAAGATTGCCGAAGTTCAGGACAACGGTATCGGACGTAACGCCGAGGAGCTTCTCCGCAAGCTCGAGGCCGCTCAGTTCGTGGCCGAACACGGCGATCAGGTGTGCCCGGCCCGCTGGAAACCCGGTAAGAGCACTCTCAAGCCCGGCATTGACCTCGTAGGTAAAATCTAAAAGCTGAATTTAAATATACACACACCGCCGTAAATTCTGCCTGTCTGATAAAAAGCATGAACTTGCGGCGGTATGTTGTCTTTTTTATTACTTTTGTATAAATCAAATCAATTCATCATGATTATGGTAAATGAAGTGATGCGTTGTGCTCGCGAGGCCGGAGAGATAGCCATGAGCTATTTCCGCGGACGCCACGCGATGGATATCCACAACAAGCTCAACGACAGTGACATCGTCACCACAGCCGACAAGGAATGTGAGGCGCATATCACAGAGTTCATCCGCACACACTATTCAGACCATTCGATTCTTTCCGAGGAATCGGGCGAGACCGACGGGTCGGCTGACTACCGCTGGGTCATCGACCCGATTGACGGGACAAGCAATTTCTTTGCCGGACTTCCGCTCTGGTCAATCAGCATAGGTGTCGAACACCACGGACGCACCGAGACCGGTGTGGTCTATCTTCCGGCTACGGACGAGATGTTTCATGCCGTCAGGGGAGAGGGTGCATGGCTCAATGGCCGGAGAATACATGTCTCAGCCGAGCAGAGTCTGTCGCGCTCGCTCGTGTCCACCGGCTTTCCGGTCGACAAGAATGTCAATCCTGACAATAATCTCGACAATCTCGCGCGCATACTCCCTCTCGTGCGCGACATCCGCCGTCTCGGTTCCGCCACGGTCGACATGTGTTACACCGCAGCCGGTTTCCTCGGCGGCTATTGGGAGCTGAACCTCCACGAGTGGGACGTCAATGCCGCCACCCTCATTGTCGAGGAGGCCGGAGGTATCTGCACGCGCTTCCGCCGGGACCGGGGTATATCTATAGTCTGCGGCTCTCCCGCAATCCACGACCAGCTTCTTCCGCTCCTCTGCAAAGAACCTCGGAAGTAAACGAAGAACTCATTTCCTGCGGCTGCGGTAGGGATGTGATGCGCGGGGTGGGAAGAGGCGGTTGAGCAGATCGGTACGGTGCATGCGCTGGAGAGAGCGCATGATGTCGGGGCGGTAGGCATTGTCGTACCAGAAGAAGTATTTGCGCTGCGCGAGTTTCTCTTCGGAAGTGATGGGTGTAAAGACCTTCTCTCCGGTATAGGGATGATAGCCCGTATAGTAGATTTCGGTCGAGAGAGTCATCGGCGTCGGTGTGAAATCCTGCACCTGTTCGAGATGCAGGTTCAGTTCCTTTGTCTCGGCGGCAAGTTCGGCCATGTCCACCTCACGGCATCCGGGATGCGAGGAGATGAAGTAGGGGATGAGCTGCTGTTTGAGGCCGTGGCGCGAGTTTACGGTGTCAAAAAACCGGCTGAACTCGTGGTAGAGCTGAAAGGAGGGCTTGCGCATGAGGTTGAGCACGGTGTCGGAGGTGTGTTCCGGCGCCACTTTCAGGCGTCCGGAGACATGAGAGGTGATGAGCTCCTCGTTGTAGCGGCGGTTTGTCGCGTCGATGCGGCTGTCGCCGGTGCGGTGCATGGAGAGGTCGTAGCGGACACCGCTTCCGATAAATGATTTCTTCACTCCCGGCATCGCGTCGACGGCATGGTAGAGATCGAGCAGCGGCTGATGGTCGGTGTTGAGGTTGGGACACACTTTCGGATGCAGACAGGAGGGCTTGAAGCATTTCTCGCATAGGGCGAGATTCTTTCCGCTCATGCGGTACATGTTGGCGCTCGGGCCTCCGATGTCGCTGAGGTAGCCCTTGAAATCCGGCATGCGGGTGACCTGCTTCACCTCGCGGAGCACCGACTCCTTGCTGCGCGACGCTATGAATTTGCCCTGATGGGCGGAGATGGTGCAGAAGGAGCAGCCGCCGAAACAGCCGCGGTGGATGTTGACCGAGTGGCGTATCATCTCGTAGGCGGGTATGCGCTTGTCCTTGTAGCGGGGATGGGGCATGCGGGTGTAGGGGAGGTCAAATGAGGCGTCGATTTCCTCGGTGGTCATGGGCGGATACATCGGGTTTACCTTTACCCAGAAACCGTCGTGGCGCTGCCAGAGAGTGCGGCCGTGCATAGCGTTGCTCTGCTGCTCGATGTGTTTGAAATTCTCGGCCTGCAGGCGCTTGTCGCGGCGGCACTCGTCGAATGAGTGGAGGATTATGTCTCCCTCGGCGGCCGCAAAGTCAGCCTCGGTTACGCGTACTACTGTCTGAGGCATGTCGAGGATGTCGCCGATTCTATCTCCGGCGGCAAGACGGCGCGCGAGCTCCACGGTTCCTTTCTCGCCCATGCCGTAGCTGATGATGTCGGCCTCGCAGTCGGCAAGAATTGACGGCCGCAGTTTGTCCTGCCAGTAGTCATAGTGGCTCAGGCGGCGCATAGAGGCCTCAATGCCTCCGGCTATAATCGGGGTGTCGGGGAAAAGCTCGCGGAGAATCCTGGAATATACTATGGTGGGGTAGTCGGGACGGGCGCCGTGGCGTCCGCCGGGTGTATAGGCGTCGTCGCTGCGACGACGGCGAGCGGCGGTGTAGTGGTTGACCATCGAGTCCATGGCACCGGCCGATACTCCGAAGAAGAGGCGCGGGGCACCGAATTTCCGGAAATCGCGCAAGTCGTCCTGCCAGTTGGGTTGGGGGACGATGGCCACGTTGTAGCCTTCGGCCTGAAGGATACGGCCGATGACGGCGGTGCCGAATGAGGGGTGGTCGACGTAGGCGTCGCCTGTGAAGAGCACGATGTCTACGTGGTCCCAGCCGAGCGCTTTCATCTCCTTGACGCTTGTGGGGAGATAGCGGTCTGCTCCGGGATATGGTGTGTGTTGTGTCTTTGCGGATTTATTTGGTTTGGAATTATCCATTGTGGGTTTGTTTTGCGGTTGTTTTGCGGATGCGGATGCTTTTTGGGGGCCGTGGATGGGGAGGAGGATGAGGACGCGATTTATCGCGTCCGTACCGGAGGGGAAATTTTTGCGGTTGGATGATGCAGATGCGATTTGTGATGGGGACGCGATTTATCGCGTCCGTACAGGGAGGCGAATTTCACAAAGGCTGCCTCAGGGCTGCAATTGCCTCAAGGCGGGAGGTGGGGCGTCAGGAGGGTGACATTTTCGAGAGCTGGTCCTCCATGGCGAGAACTTCGTCGCGCAGGCGTGCGGCTTCGATGAAGTCCATGCGCTTGGCGGCGTCCACCATCTCCAGGCGTCGCTTGGTGATGAGCTTCTGCAGGGCGTCGGCCGAGAGATAGGGCATGACAGGGTCCGCGGCGAGGTTGACTTTCGTGCTGTATTCCTCGGCGTATGGGATGGCCGGTTTGTGGCCGTTTTCGCGCGAACTCTTCTGCGGTGAGGCCGGGCGTTTTCCGCTTCGGCGGCTGTCGGTGGAATCGTCGTCGGTCTCCAGTCCGATGATGGAATTGCGGGCCTTGATGATGGCCTGCGGGGTAATGCCGTGTTCCTCGTTGTAGGCGAGCTGCATGGCGCGGCGGCGCGAGGTCTCGTCGATGGTCTGCTGCATGGAGTCGGTGATTTTGTCGGCATACATGATGACCGTGCCGTTGAGGTTTCGCGCGGCACGTCCGACGGTCTGCGTGAGCGAGCGGTGACTGCGGAGAAATCCCTCCTTGTCGGCGTCGAGGATGGCCACGAGCGACACTTCCGGCAGGTCGAGACCCTCGCGGAGCAGGTTGACACCCACGAGCACATCGAAATCGCCGGCGCGGAGGCCGTCGAGGATGCGGATGCGGTCGAGCGTGTCGACATCGCTGTGGATATAGGCGGTCTTGATGCGCAGGCGCGTGAGATAGTCGTTGAGCTCCTCGGCCATACGCTTGGTAAGAGTGGTGACGAGCACGCGCTCGTCGCGCTCGATGCGCAGGTTGATTTCGTGGAGCAGGTCGTCAATCTGATTGAGCGAGGGGCGCACCTCGATTATCGGGTCGAGGAGTCCCGTCGGACGGATAATCTGCTCTACAACCACTCCCTCGCACTTCTCGAGCTCGTAGTCGGCGGGGGTGGCGCTGACATAGAGCACCTGTGGTGTGAGTTTCTCGAATTCCTCGAATTTCAGCGGACGGTTGTCGAGCGCGGCGGGGAGACGGAAGCCGTATTCCACAAGGTTTAGCTTGCGCGAGAGGTCGCCGCCATACATGGCACGGCATTGGGGGAGAGTGACGTGGCTCTCGTCGATTATTGTAAGGAAATCTTTCGGGAAATAGTCCAAGAGGCAGAAGGGGCGCATGCCGGGCTGACGGCCGTCGAAATATCGGCTGTAGTTCTCGATGCCGGAGCAGTGGCCAACCTCGCGGAGCATCTCAACGTCGTAGGTCACACGCTCGAGCAGGCGTTTGGCCTCGAGTTCCTTGGCCTCACGCATGAAATAGTTGTATTGCTCGCCGAGGTCTAGCTCAATCTGACCTATCGCGGAGCCCATGCGCTCCGGTGAGGTCACGAAGAGGTTGGCGGGGTAAATCTGGAAAATATCGTGGTTTCCGAGCGACACGTTGTCGTCGGGATGGAGGGTCTTGATGGACTCGATTTCGTCGCCCCAGAAGGTGACGCGCACGATGATTTCCTCGTAGGCGAGGCGGATGTCGACCGTGTCGCCCTTGACGCGGAACGTGCCGCGCGAGAGTTCCAGTTCGTTGCGCGAGTAGAGCGAGCCCACGAGTGAGCGCAGGAATTTGTTGCGTGTTATCTTCTGCCCGACTTTCACGGTCACTACGTTGCTGTCGAAATCCTCCGGGTTGCCCATACCGTAGAGACATGACACGGAGGAGACCACCACCACATCCTTGCGCCCGGAAAGGAGCGCCGACACGGTGGCGAGACGTAGTTTCTCGATTTCGTCGTTGATCATCAGGTCCTTCTCGATATACTTGTCTACGGTGGGGATGTAGGCCTCCGGTTGATAGTAATCGTAGTACGACACGAAATACTGCACCGAGTTGTTCGGGAAAAATCCCTTGAACTCGCTGTAGAGCTGTGCCGCGAGGGTCTTGTTGTGGCTGAGGATGAGGGTGGGCTTTTCAATCTGCGCTATGACATTGGCCATAGTGAAGGTCTTGCCCGAACCGGTCACGCCGAGGAGGGTCTGAGCCTTCTCTCCGGCCTTGATTCCGGCGACAAGCTGTTCGATTGCCTGCGGCTGGTCGCCGGTGGGCTTGTATTGTGAAGATAACTGGAAATTCATAACTTAGAGGCTGTTTAACAACAAAAGTGAAAATGAGGGGTCACAAGGTTGAGATGGA
>DXXM01000053.1 GCA_019416285.1 Bacteroidales bacterium | reverse complement strand
AACGACCCCCTGATTAACAGTCAGGTGCTCTAACCAACTGAGCTACTGAAGCATTTCTCGTGGCAGCGCTCTCGCTGCGGGGTGCAATTTCGGTATTCTATCCCGATTTTTGCGATGCAAAATTACACCGTTTTTTTTAATTGTGCAACCTTTTGAGTGAAAAAATCATCGCAAAATGAAATTTTTGGGGATTTTTTTGAAAAAAACTGACAATCTCTTAGTTTGTTTGTTGTAATTATTGACTAACTTTGGTCTCCGTTTCAACGATTTCTTCAATTCAGCCCCTACTGTTTATGAAAAAGCTTACACTCCTTGCAGCCCTTCTGATAGTCCTGAGCGTAATCGCTTCGGCCGCTACCCGCAGCAAGAAGAGCGAAATCTCACGCAACCTCGACATCTTCAATGCCTTATATAAGGAATTGCAGACTTTCTACGTCGATTCAATCGACGCGGAGAAGTCAATCAACACTGCTATCGCCGCTATGCTCAACGACATCGACCCTTACACGGAATATTTCTCCTCCAAGGAGCAGGACCAGTTCCGCACGATGACCACCGGCGAATACGGTGGCATAGGCTCCGTAATCCAGCAGAGCGACCAGGGTGTAATAGTTGTCGAGCCCTACAAGGGTAGCCCCGCGCAGATGGCCGGTCTGCGCCCCGGCGACATCTTCCTGATGATTGACGGCGACAGCGTCACTTCCCTCTCGTCCGACAAGGTGAGCGAGAAGCTCAAGGGGCAGAGCGGGTCCACACTGAAGCTCCGCATGAAACGCCCCTGGGTGAAATCTGACTCAATCCTCGATTTCGAACTCAAGCGCGCCAAGATTCAGATGCCTTCCGTGCCGTATTTCGGCATGATACGTCCCGGCGTGGGCTACGTCAGCCTCACCACCTTCAACGAAAAGAGCTATCCCGAAGTCCGTGCGGGCGTGGAGCAGCTCATCAAGGATGGAGCCAAGAGCCTCATTCTCGACCTCCGCGGCAATGGCGGCGGCATCGTTGAAGGGGCGGTCGATATTCTCGGCCTCTTCCTCCCGAAAGGCACCACCGTGCTCACCACCCGCGGCAAGGGGGTGCTCAACGAGAAAATCTACCGCACGAGCGTGAATCCCGTTGACACGAAGATACCCCTGGCTGTACTCGTGGACGGCGGCACTGCCTCGTCTGCCGAAATCGTCACCGGAGCCCTCCAGGATCTCGACCGCGCCGTCATCATCGGCAACCGTTCATTCGGCAAGGGCCTTGTGCAGAGCACCCGCGAGCTCCCCTACGACGGTCTGCTCAAAGTGACTGTGGCCAAATACTATATCCCCTCCGGACGTCTCATCCAGGCGATTGACTATTCCCACCGCAACCCCGACGGCTCCGTGGCCCGTATTCCCGACAGCCTGACCAATGTGTTCAAGACGGCCGGCGGACGTGAGGTGCGCGACGGCGGAGGCATTACCCCCGACGTGAAGATAGAATATCCCGAAGTGAACCGTCTGACCTACAATGTGGTCCGTGACAACTGGGCCTTCAACTTCGCCAACAAGTATGCCGCTGAGCACGACACTGTCGCCTCGCCGGAGACATTCGTAGTCACTGACGAAATCTACGGCCAGTTCAAGGATTTCATCGATCCGGCCCGCTTCAACTACGACAAGGTCTGCGAGAACGCCGTCGACCAGCTCCGCGAGATTGCCAAGGTGGAGGGTTATATGAATGACTCGACCAAGGTGCAGTTCGACATCCTCGCCTCGATGCTCAAGCATGACCTCGGCCACGACCTCGACATCAACCGCAAGAACCTCACCCCCTATATCGCCCGCGAGATTCTCAACCGCTACTATTTCAACCGCGGCGAGGTCATCTATTCGCTCCGCGACGACGAGGCCGTTGACTCCGCGGTCAACATCCTCACTACCCCGCGCCTCGGCGAAATCCTCGGAAAGAAATGATTTTCTGAAAAATTAGTCGTAGGGACGCGGCATGCCGCGTCCCTACAGAGCATAATTACCATGACAATCCAGCAACTTAGCGAAGAATTTCTTAGCGCCACCCGCCGCGAGGCTCTCCGTAAGGCTCTCGGCGGCAAGGCCTCCGTCGTGTCGGTCTACAATCTTGCCGGCAGTTCTCCGGCCATGATGCTCGGCGCCATGCCTGCGCGTAAGGTTCCGACGGTGGTCGTGGGCGATTCGCTCGACGATGCCGGTTATCTCTACCACGACCTCTCGCGCCTCGTGGGGGAGGATAAGGTGCTCATGTTCCCTTCGGGCTACAAGCGTGACATAAAGTACGGCCAGGTCGACCCGCCATCGCAGATTCTCCGCACCGAGGCGCTTAATATGTGGCACTCCGACCGTGCGCCCCGCTATGTCGTGACCTATCCCGAGGCGCTTGCCGAGAAGGTGGCGCGCCGCGAGGTCATCGACAAACACACGCTGCATCTGCGCAAGGACACTGAGACAGACCTCACCGAGACTATAAAATGGCTGCGTGAGAATGGCTTCCTGGAGGTGGACTATGTCTACGAGCCGGGACAGTTTGCCGCCCGCGGCTCGATTCTCGATATTTTTGGCTACAGTCACGAGCTCCCTTTCCGCATCGACTTCTTCGGCGATGAAATCGACTCGATACGCACATTCAACATCGAGACCCAGCTCTCGGAACGTAAGCTCGACGAGGTGGCCATCACCTCGGGCGTGGCCTCGCAGTCATCGGGCGAATCGCTGCTTGAATATGTTGACCCCTCGACACTATTTGTGGTGCGCGACGCGGCCTTTACCGTAGGGCGCATAAAGGCCATCGCCTCCGAGAAGATGTCGGAGAGCGCTATGATGGCTGTGGAGGCCGACACCGATACCGATGCCATGAAGCAGGTGGTCGATGCCGAGGCTTTTGCCCGCAACTTCGCCACTTTCCGCCAGTTGCGTTTCACGGCCGCCGCGCAGCCCGATTCGGAGGCTAAGGCGAGCGTCGATTTCCATTGCTCCCCTCAGGTCATCTATCATAAAAATTTCGAGCTCATCAGCGCGAGCTTCACGCGCTTCATCTCAGAGGGTTATAAAATATACATTCTGAGCGACAGCGAGAAGCAGATTGAGCGCCTGAAAGTCATTTTCGAGGACCGCGGCGACAAAATCGACTTCGTCCCCGTTCTCTCGACCATACACGAGGGTTTTACTGACCATTCGCTGAAAATCTGCGTGTTCACCGACCATCAGATTTTCGACCGTTTCCATAAATATACCCTCAAGAGCGACCGCGCCCGCTCCGGCAAACTCGCCCTCTCGCTCAAGGAGCTCAGCGCGATTGAGCCGGGCGATTTCATTGTCCATGTGGACCACGGTGTCGGCCGCTTCGCCGGGCTGCTCCGCACGAATGTCAACGGCAAGACGCAGGAGATGATAAAACTCGTCTATGCCAACGACGACATAATTTTTGTCTCCATCCACGCCCTCCACAAGCTGGCGAAATACCGCGGCAAAGAGGGGGTGCCCCCGAAAATCAACAAGCTCGGCTCCGGCGCGTGGAACAAGATGAAGGAGCGCACCAAGTCCAAGCTCAAGGACATAGCGCGCGACCTCATAAAGCTCTATGCCGCCCGCAAGGAAGAAAAGGGCCACGCCTTCGCCCCCGACAGCTATCTGCAGCAGGAACTGGAGGCCTCTTTCATATATGAGGACACCCCGGACCAGCTGACGGCTACCAAGGCTGTGAAGGCCGACATGGAGAGCGACAAGCCGATGGATCGCCTCATCTGCGGCGATGTGGGCTTCGGCAAGACCGAAATCGCCATACGCGCGGCTTTCAAGGCGGCGGTCGATGGCAAGCAGACCGCCGTGCTCGTCCCCACCACCGTCCTGGCCTATCAGCACTACAATACCTTCCGCGAGCGCCTCAAGGAGCTCCCCGTGCGTGTCGACTACATCTCCCGTGCCCGTACCGCCAAGCAGGTCCGTGAGATTGTCAGGGATCTGGCCGAGGGTAAGATTGACATCCTCATCGGCACCCACAAGCTCATCGGCAAGGAGGTGAAGTTCAAGGACCTCGGCCTGCTCATTGTCGACGAGGAGCAGAAATTCGGCGTGGCGGTTAAGGAGAAACTGAAGCAGATGAAAATCAATGTCGACACTCTCACCATGAGTGCCACACCTATTCCCCGCACCCTGCAGTTCTCGCTCATGGGCGCGCGCGACCTCACCTCGCTCAACACTCCGCCGGCCAACCGCTATCCGATCGTCACTTCGGTCTGTGCCGGTGGCGACGATATCGTGGCCGAGGCGGTCAATTTCGAGTTGTCGCGCAACGGTCAGGTGTTCATGATCAACAACCGCATCGAGGGGCTCTATGAGCTTGAGGCGCAGGTGAAACGTCTCGTGCCTGACGCCCGTGTGATTGTGGCTCATGGTCAGATGCCTCCCGAAAAACTCGAGAAGGCGATAATAGATTTCGCCAACCATGACTACGACGTCCTCATAGCCACAACCATCATCGAGAGCGGTATCGACATGCCCAATGTCAACACCATAATCGTCAACAATGCCCAGAACTTCGGCCTCAGCGAGCTCCATCAACTCCGCGGACGTGTGGGCCGAAGCAACCGCAAGGCTTTTTGCTACATGCTCGTGCCGCCCCACATCCCGCTCTCACCCGTGGCGCGCCGCCGTCTGCAGGCCATCGAGAGTTTCAGCGACCTCGGCAGCGGCATCCACATCGCCATGCAGGACCTCGACATCCGCGGCGCCGGCAACCTTCTTGGCGCTGAGCAGTCGGGATTTATCGCCGACCTCGGCTACGAGACCTATCAGAAGATTCTCAAGGAGGCAGTGACCGAACTGCGCACCGAAGAGTTTTCCGATCTCGAGCAGGCCGACCGTCTCGGCGAGGAGGAGACCGACTACGTGGCCGACTGCGTCATCGAGAGCGACATGGAGCTCCTCCTCCCGGCCGACTATGTGCCCACCGAGAGCGAGCGCATATCGCTCTATCAGGAACTCGACGGCATCGAGCGCGAACTGGATTTGCAGGAATTCAAAAACCGGCTCATCGACCGTTTCGGCGCTATCCCTGACGTCACGGCCGAATTGCTGCGTATTCCGCGTCTGCGTCGCCTCGCCCGGCGTCTCGGCATCGAGAAAGTGGCCTTGAAACAGGGAAAGATGTACACCTACTTTGTCGACGAGAGCAACAAAGCCTACTACCAGTCCGAAATGTTCGGCAAAATGCTCGCCTACCTCACCGCCAACCCCCGCCGCGTCCAGATACGCGAAAAAAACGGCAAACGCTCCTTCGCCTTCTCCGACGTCACCACCGTCGAAACCGCCGTCTCCATCCTCCAGCAAATCATCACCTGACATTTGCATAAATTTTTTTGCAGAAATAAAACCGACAGCGGCTCCTGATATTGGCTTATCAGGGGCCGCAAATATATCCTATTATATATGGTGGAAGTCGGATATGCCTTATTTCGGGATTTATTTTAGGTGTAGCCCCTTTTATTCATGACCCCTTATGGGTAATGAGTGGCAGCTGCGGATGATATTAACAATAAATGGCATTATTTTATTTTAGAGTTTCGGGAGAATTGCTTAATTTTGCGATAAACAAACAAATAACATTATCCTTAAATTTACCAAAACGAAATTATGGCAAAATTTGATAAAATCGCAGTGCTCACTAAGATGGGTGAGACCGGTATGGTTCCTGTGTTCTACCACAAGGATGCAGAGGTGGCCAAGCAGGTTGTGAAGGCTTGCTATGACGGCGGTGTGCGTGCTTTTGAGTTCACCAACCGCGGCGACTTTGCTCATGAGGTATTCGCCGAAGTGGTTAAGTTCGCTGCAAAAGAGTGCCCCGAAATGGCAATGGGCGTAGGTTCTGTAGTGGATCCCGCCACAGCCGCTCTGTATATCCAGCTCGGCGCCTGCTTCGTGGTCGGCCCGCTCTTCAACCCCGAAATCGCCGCTATCTGCAACCGTCGTCTCGTCCCCTACACTCCCGGCTGCGGCTCGGTGAGCGAAGTCGGTGCTGCACAGCAGCTCGGATGTGACCTCTGCAAGATTTTCCCCGGCGATGTGCTCGGCACCAAGCTCGTCAAGGGCCTTCTTGCTCCCATGCCCTGGAGCAAGCTCATGGTCACCGGCGGCGTAGAGCCCACCAAGGAGAACATCGAAAGCTGGATCAAGGCCGGTGTATGGTGCGTCGGCATGGGTTCCAAACTCTTCCCGAAAGACCGCGTGGCCGCTCAGGACTGGCAGTTTGTCACCGACAAGTGCCGCGAAGCTCTCTCTTATGTAGCTGAGGCCCGCAAGTAATCCCTGAATATCGGCTAAAAGACATGACAGAAGGCGCAGTCGGGCCGCTGGCTATTAGCTTAGTCGCGCCCCCTGCGCCTTCCTTTATCATCACATTCATACTCACGTCAAAAACAGAAACTTAGCATGGAAAAAACATGGCGTTGGTTTGGCCCCAACGATAAAATCACTCTCCGCATGCTCCGCGAGATAGGTGTCGAAGGCATTGTCACCGCTCTCCACCACATCCCCAACGGCGAGGTGTGGTCGCTCGAAGAGGTTGAGAAGATGAAAAACTTCATTGAGAAGGAGGGTTTGCGCTGGAGCGTGGTCGAGAGTCTGCCCGTCTCCGAATCCATCAAATATGCCGGTCCTGACCGCGACCGGCTCATCGAGAACTATAAGGAATCGCTCCGCAATCTCGGCAAGGCCGGAGTAAAGACCATCTGCTACAACTTCATGCCTGTCCTCGACTGGGCACGCACCGACCTTGAGTATCCCAACCCCGACGGTACATCGAATCTCTACTTCAACCGCGCGGAGTTTGCCTATTTCGACATCTACATTCTCAAGCGCGAAGGCGCCGAGAAGGATTACGACGCCGCAACTCTCGCCCGCGTCGAGGAGCTCAAGCCGAAGATGGACGCCGAGGCCGAGAAGCGTCTCGTGGAGAACATCATCGTCAAGACCCAGGGATTCGTCAACGGAAATATCTCTGAAAACGACCTCGACCCCGTGCAGAAGTTCCGTGAACTCCTTGCGCTCTACGACGGCATCGACGCCGACCAGCTCCGCGAGAATATGAAATATTTCCTCGAAGCCATCATGCCCGTCTGCGACGAGTACGACATCAACATGTGTGTACACCCCGACGATCCCCCGCTGCAGATTCTCGGGCTGCCGCGCATCGTCACCTGCGACGCCGACATCAAGGCTTTCCTCGACGCCGTTCCCAACCCCCACAACGGCCTCACATTCTGCGCGGGCTCTCTCAGCGCCGGCGCCCACAACAATGTGCCTGAACTGGCTAAGAAGTATGCCGACCGCACCCACTTCGTCCACGCACGCATCTGCAACGTGATGCCCAACGGCGACTTCAAGGAGTCGACCCACCTCGACCCGCGCCTCATCGACGTGGTGCGCACCTTCGAGGAGAAGCGCCCCGGAGTGCCCATGCGCGTTGACCACGCTCCGCTGATGCTCGGCGACGAGAAGATGGGCTACAACGCCGGCTATTCATTCCACGGCCGCATGCTCGCTCTCGGAATGGTGTCGGGTATCATGGCCACCATTGATGCCGAGAAGAATTGAAAATAACACAGATACACGTTTCCAGAATAAAATGAACGAACTTTTTTCAGTAAAAGACCAGGTTGTCGTCATCACCGGCGGCACCGGCGTCCTCGGACGCTGCATAGGCGAGTATCTCGCCACACAGGGCGCTAAAATCGTGATTCTCGGCCGCCGTCAGGAAGAGGGCGACGAGATTGTCAACGCTATCAAGGCCAAGGGAGGCGAGGCGATGTTCCTCGTCACTGACGTGATGAATGCCGAGGTGGTGCAGGCCAACTGCGACGCCATCATGGAGAAATACGGCCGTGTCGACGCCCTGCTCAACGCCGCCGGCGGCAATATGGCCGGTGCGGTCATCGCTCCCGAGGGAAATTTCTTCGATGTCAAAATCGACGCTTTTCAGAAAGTGCTCGACCTTAACCTCACCGGCACCGTAATCCCCACCCAGGTATTCCTCCGTCCGATGGTCAAGGCAGGCAAGGGCTCGATTGTCAACTTTTCGTCGATGGCAGCCTTCCGTCCCATCACCCGCGTGATGGGCTATGCCGCAGCCAAAGCCGGTATCTCCAACTTCACCGCCTTCCTCGCAACCGAGGTAGCCGCCAAGTTCACTTCCGGCATCCGTGTCAACGCCATCGCTCCCGGCTTCTTCGTGACCAACCAGAACCGCGCGCTTCTCACCAATCCCGACGGCTCACTCACAGCCCGTGGCGCGGCCGTAATCCGTCAGACACCCTTCGGCCGTTTCGGTAATCCCGAAGAGCTTTGCGGCACCATCCAGTATCTCATTTCCGATGCTTCGAGCTTCGTCACCGGCACAGTAGCCGTGGTCGACGGCGGCTTCAACGCTTTCGCAATGTAAAAAAGGAATTGCTGCTGTGGGCGTTTTAACAAACGTCCCTACTGCCCATCGGATTTTACAACATCCCTGATAAAGCAGAAAAAGACAGGCCGTGGCTCGAAAAAGCCGCGGCCTGTCTCTGTGTATTATCTAAACTTTAAACCTAAACCTTAATCCAATCAGAGTTCGTCCATATCAAGGGCGATATAGTGCTGATAGGGATGGTCGCATGCGGGGCATACAGCCGGGGGCTCTGTGCCTACTACCTGATAGCCGCACACGAGACACTGCCATGTGATAGGTTTCTCACGTTTCCATACTGTTCCTTCCTGTACCTGCTTGAGATAGGCGGTGAAACGCTCGTGGTGACGCTTCTCGATTTCGGCGATTGCGCGGAAATGGCTGGCGATTTCGGGGAAACCTTCCTCGTCGGCAACTTTGGCGGAGGCCGTGTAGAGCTCCACTCCTTCGGCAAGCTCCTCCTTGGCGGCGGTGGCGAGGTTCGAGGCTGTATCGCCGATTACTCCGGCGTCCACGCCGATTGTGATGTCAAACGAACCTCCCTCGAGCAATTTGAAGAAAACTTTGCCGTGGTGAAGCTCATTGGCAGCCGTCTGGCGGAAAATTTCGCCGATTGGGTAATAATTTTCCTTGTCAGCCTGCTGTGCGTAATATGTATAGCGGGAATATGCTCCCGATTCGGCCATGTAAGCTATTGCCAGATTTTTTTCGGTCTTGGTGCCCTTGATGCTCTTTTTTGCCATAGTGTTTATGTTGATTAAGTTGAATTGTCTATGTAAAGTATAAACACCATAACATATAAATGGTTGACGTGCACGCATAAAAAAGCCTCCGGAGCGGTTCCGGAGGCGTATGGGGATTATATAGGGTATCTTGCAGTCTGATTTTTCTGCAGGATTTACTCGACAGTCACTGACTTGGCGAGGTTGCGGGGCTGGTCCACGTCCTTGCCCTTGTTGACAGCGATGTAGTAGGCGAGAAGCTGGAGGGGAATCGAGGCCACAATCGGGGTCAGACATTCGGGCACTTCCGGAATCTCGATGCAGAAGTCGGCAATGTCGTTCATCGCCTTGTTGCCTTTCGACACGATGGCCACTACAGCGCCACCGCGCGACTTCACCTGCTGGACGTTGGAGATGATTTTGTCGTAGAGCGAATCGCTGGGCGCGATAATCACGCTCGGCATCTCATGGTCGATGAGCGCGATGGGACCGTGTTTCATCTCCGCTGCGGGATAACCCTCGGCGTGGATATAGGAAATTTCCTTGAGCTTCAGGGCGCCTTCGAGAGCGGTGGGGTAGTTGTAGCCGCGGCCGAGGTAGAGGAAATTGTGGGCGTAGGCGAAGATGCGCGAGAGTTTCTTGATCTCTTCGTCGACCTTGAGGGCCTCCTTGATTGTCTCGGGCATCTTGTCGAGCGCGGTGAGAATCTCGTGGAGTGTGTTGGCGTCGACTGTGCCGCGGAGCTGAGCCACGGAGAGGGCGAGAAGCGTGAGCACTGTCACCTGGCCGGTGAAAGCCTTGGTCGAGGCCACGCCGATTTCGGGGCCGACGTGGATGTATGTGCCGGAGTCGGTGTTGCGGGGGATGGATGCGCCCACTACGTTGCAGATACCGTAGACAAACGCGCCTTTCTCGTGTGCGAGCTGTATGGCGGCGAGGGTGTCGGCCGTCTCACCTGACTGGCTGATGGAGATTACGATGTCCTTCTCGTTGAGCACGGGGTTGCCGTAGCGGAACTCCGACGCATATTCCACCTCCACGGGTATCTGGCAGAAATCCTGGATGAGACGCTTGCCGATGAGGGCGGCGTGCCATGAGGTTCCGCAGGCCACGAGGGTGATGCGCTCGGCGTTCATGAAACGCTCCTTGTTGAGCTCCACACCGGAGAGGACCACGCGCGAGCACTTGTCGACGATGCGGCCGCGCAGACAGTCGCGCAGTGTCGAAGGCTGCTCGAAGATTTCCTTGAGCATGAAGGTGTCGTAGCCGCCCTTCTCAAGCTGCGCGAGCGAGAGTTTGAGTTTCTGGATGTTGATGGTCGAGGGCTGGTTGTTTGACAGCGAAATTACCTGTACGGGCTCGCCGCGGCGAATCACACCGATTTCGTTGTCCTTCAGATATATCACCTTGTCGGTGTAGCCCACGATGGGAGTAGCGTCAGAGGCGATGAAAGTCTCGCCGTCGCCCACGCCGATTACCAGCGGGGAGCTCTTGCGGGCCACAATCATCGTGTCGGGGTCGCCCTGCTCGACGACCGCTATCGCATATGCTCCCTCTACCTGGAGAAGAGCCTCGCGCACTGCTTCGAGAAGTGTGCAGGAGGATGTGAGTTTGATATATTCAATAAGCTGTACGAGCACTTCCGTGTCGGTCTCGCTCTTGAATTCATAGCCGTGGTCCATCAGCACCTTTTTCAGAACAGCGTAGTTCTCGATAGTGCCGTTGTGGACGAGTGCGATCATGCCGCTCTGCGACATGTGAGGATGGGCGTTGACATCGCTCGGTTCGCCGTGGGTGGCCCAGCGTGTGTGGGCTATACCGAGGCTTCCCTCGCTTGAGCCGGTCTGCGATACCTGCTCAAGATTCGATACCTTACCCTGGGACTTGTGGATATGCAATTTACCGTCGCAGTCGACGAGTGCAACACCTGCGCTGTCATAACCGCGATACTCAAGGCGCTTGAGGCCCTGTATTAGTATGTCATAGGCTGCGTTTGAGCCGAGATAACCAACAATTCCGCACATAAAGTCTCTTTTGTTAAATTAAGTCGTGTTTTTGGCAGACCGGATTCAACTTGGTCCTGTCGACAGTAGATTTAATAACCGGATCTGAGATTAAGAACATTAATAATAATAGCGTATGTGAAGTCTCGATGAACTGAAATTCATGAATCTCCTCAAATATTTTGCAAAGATACTAAAAATTGTCCTATTTTCCCAACGCTGACATCTTTTTAAGGTTTTTTCTATGATAGCATCGAGATTTTTTAGTATAGCCCCCTCAGAACCGAAATCCCGGATTGGAAAATCCTGCTTTTTCTTCCTGCTCTTTCTTTTTCTCTTTATTTCCTCCCTCTCCTCCTTCCCTCCCTTCCTTCCTTTTCTTTCTTTTCTCCTTTCTTTCGTCCTCAGTCATCTCTATAACCCCTATTGCTCCTATACCTCCTATTCTCCCTAAAGACCCTAATGACCTTAAAGCCCCTAAAGACCCTCCTCCATATTTATTATAATCTCCTCCATATTTTTTATAATAATGTGTTTCCCTCCAAAATCTAAACTAAATGTTAAATTTCTGTTAAAACATCATGAAAAATTTGGAGGGAATCAGAAAAG
>DXXM01000052.1 GCA_019416285.1 Bacteroidales bacterium | reverse complement strand
TAAAAGCATTTTATCTAAAAAATTCGCTGCCCCTCATTTCACTTTTGGTTTTAAATAGCCTCTTATAAATTTCAATTAAGCGACACTGCGGAAGTGCGGTAAAATTCTATCATTTTCTGTCCGAGAATGGCCATATACTTCGCCTGCAGGAGCGTGTAACGCGCCGAAGTGAGATTATTGTGGGCCGTCATGAGCTCCACGGTATTGACCAGACCGAGACTGAACTGCTCGTTTGTGAGCTCATTGCTGAGTTCGGCCGATTTCAGCTGCTCTTCAGCTGCCACATATTTCGACTGGGCCGTGCGAGTGTCGATATACCATGTCTCCACAAGCTGCGCAAGTTCCGTCTGACGCAAGTCGATGTCAAGCTGCGCATCGAGTTTCTGCACTTTCGACCGGGCGACTGCCATTTTCGTTTTCTTATTGTCGAATATCGGCATGGCAAATGTAAGACCGATATTTTCGTTGAAGCCACTCTTCATCGCTGTCCCGAATGAGAGGCCGGGAGCCACATAACCTGTGCCCACGCCGGCATTGAGCGAAATTCTCGGGCGTCCGGAGGCTTTGGCAATCTCTATGTCTATGTCGGAACCTTCTTTCTCAAGCTCAAGTCCGCGCAGGCGGAGATCGGTGTCGACGGCCAGCGTGTAGCTCTCGTTGATAGAAGGCAAAGCGGCAAGCACCTGTGCGGCTGTCCACTCCACATCGGCCAGCTCGATGTCGCTGTCGATGCCGAGCTCAAGAAGTTTTTTCAGCTCCATCAGTCTCGTCTCGTAAGTGCCCTTCGCGTTGACGAGAGCATAACGGTCCTGCTCATACTGTGACTGCAACTGGGCGTAGTCGACTCTCGAGACTTTTCCGGCCTCCATCAGCTGACGGGCACGGTCGGCCTGGGCTCCGCTCAGTCGGGCGGCTTCCTCACAGATTCCTATCCCCTCTTTCGCATACAGAATATTGATGTAGACTTGCAGCAGGTCTGTCTCGAGCGTGCGCATCGCATCACCGGTGTTGAGCTTGCTGATATCAGACAGCAGCTTGTTTCGCTTGATTGTGTTTTCACGCTCGCTGCCGTTCCACACGGTCCAGCCTGCATTGAGCCCATAGGAACTATTGTAGGAATTTTTGACATTGCTGCTCCACGGAGCGTTTGTGTAGCCGTGGGAAGTAGAGAAATCAAGCGATGGCTGCCACTGCGCCTGCGACTCCTCGAGATTGTAGGTCGCAGTCTCCTCGTTCAGACGCGATTTCTGAAGAGTTATGTTGTGGGCGCGCGCATAATCGATGCAATCGCTGTATGTCCAGGGATTCTCCGCGCAGACCGCACTCCAGCCTGCGGAGATGAACATTAGAGTCAATAACTGATATTTCATATTTTACTCCTTCATAAGTGTGACGGATGAGTTGCTTTTCTGATGCAATATTACAAAAAAAGACAAGCGATGGTCAAATAAGTTCAACCAATCGCCTGCCCTATTCAGTGAACGGCATTTAAATGGTGGCAATCACTTCCTGGAGGAGCTGCCGATAGAATGATTCTGCAGATATTCCTGAAGGAGTGTTTTATAGCTGTCGCCTACGGGGATATATGTCTCGGCATCCATGACAATCCGTCCCCGGCTTATGTGGTCGACATGGTTCATATTCACTATATACGAGCGGTGAACCTGGAGGAAGTTATCGGTAAGACGCTCTTTTATCACAGCGAAAGAGCTGAGTGTGAGCAGCGGATGCGGAGAACCCTCGACAAACACCTGAAGATACTCCCCGTAGCCTTTTATATATCTTATGGTCGAGAGGCCGATGCGGACGTAGCGGTAATCGACCTTCACGAATAGCGAGTCGGCTTCGGAATGGCGCTCGGTGTTGTCACGATGCCTGGCATTGTAAGTTTCGAGGACCTTGTTGGCCGCGCGCTGAAAGTCGGCGAAACTGTATGGTTTCAGAATATAGTCGACGGCTGAAAGCTTATAACTGTCGACAGCATACTGTGCGTATGCCGTCATGAAAACCACCATCGGAGCCGAGGGTAGCGATTTTACGAAATCCATCCCGCTCAAATCTGGCATGTTTATATCGGTAAACACCACATCCACATCCGATTGCGCCATCAGGCTTATCGCTTCAAGTCCGCTCTGACATTCTCCGACGAGTTCCAGAAAAGGCACTTTTTCGACATAGGTGCGGAGCTTCTCCAATGCTATGGGCTCGTCGTCAATTATTAAGGTTCTGATTTTCATTGGCAGGAATTGTTAGACTGACTGAATATGACACATCCGTGGCTTCAATGGTGAGACGATAGTTGTCGCTATAAATCAGCTTTAAGCGTTGCTTTATATTTCTGAGGCCTATACCCTCTCCCTCAGTACGATTCTGATTCGGATGGAGGCTATTGAGACACAGGAATCTCACCCCATTGCCGCTGAGCTCGATACGGACGCTGACAAACGACTCTTTCGCATAGCTGATGCCGTGTTTGAATGAATTTTCGATAAACACGAGGAAAAGCAGCGGCGGGATGGATATGCCGGCGGTCTCGCTTTCGGATGGCAGAGAGGAGGCTATCTCTACCCTGTTGGTCGGGAAACGCTGACGCATGAGTCTCAGATAGTTTTTCAGAAACTCAATCTCCCGCGAGAGCGCAATCCTGTCGCGAGAACTTTCATAGAGCATATAGCGCATGAGGTTCGACATGTCAATGAGCATCTCCTGGGCCCGCTCGGGATTTATATCTATCATGCCATGAATATTGTTGAGCATATTCATGTAGAAATGAGGGTTTATCTGCTCTTTCAGATATGCCAGTTGATTTTCCGCATTGGTTTTCAGGAGGCTTTCATGTTCGAGCTTGTCGTCGAAACGCTGAAAGATGAGGGCTATGGCCAGATTCGCACCCACGATAAGCAGATCGTATACAAAATCGAGAAACAGCGGGAGGGGCAGGATGGGCCGTGGACCGAAAGGCATCCTCGGATGGCCGTGAGGCTCCATCACTGACATTTTTATGAAGAAATGGGCAATCTGACAGCCCCACACGGCAAGCACAAGTATGGCGGTGAAACACAGATACAGCAGATAGCGGTTGCGCAGAAGCAACCGCGGTATCAACAGGGAGTTGTTGATTACAAAGAGCACGAGGAAAGGTAGCAGCGCCACCACCATGAGCCCGACAACGGTCCAGTCAAGCAGGGGCAATGACGTATAGCTCCTCACCCTCATTATACCAAGCAGATAGAATGTGACAACGAGCAGCCACAGACTGATATAGATAGCTGTCTCAAGCCTTCTTTTTCTTACGGAAATCATCAGCAATTATACATTGATCTATTAATTGCCATAAAGATAGCGGGAAGTCGTGAGATAACTCAAAAAATTAAACGAAACGGCCGGAAAATCCGACAAACCGCGGATGCACCATACCTCATGACGGCTGACCGAGGATTAATCCCGGCCTATCATCTTAAGGAATTCATTCTCGTCGATAATCGGGACTCCGAGCGAGCGGGCTTTTTCAAGTTTGGCAGGGCCCATGTTGTCGCCTGCAAGCACGAAACTTGTCTTTTTTGAAATCGAGCCGGAGTTTTTGCCTCCGTTTTTCTCTATCATCTCCTTGTATTCCTCGCGCGAATGGAGCGCGAATACTCCGCTTATCACTATTGTCTTTCCGGCAAGGAGGTCGGAAACCGTCGATTTATCCTCCTCGGGAAGCGCCATCTGCACACCGGCAGCTCGCAGGCGTTCCACAATCTCGCGGTTGCCGGGCACGGCAAAGTATTCGATGATGGCATCTGCGATTCGGGGGCCGATATCGTCAATGGCCGTGAGTTCGTCGCGGCTTTTTGAAAGGAGAGTGTCGATGTCGCCCACTCCGCGCGCGAGTTTGCGGGCCACCGTTTCGCCAACATAGGGAATAGAGAGGGCATAGACCACTCTGTCAAAGGGAACGCTTTTCGAGGCTTCCACTCCTTCAAGGATACGCTGGGCAGTGCGGGGCCCTACCCTGTCGAGAGCCTCCATCTCATCAGCTTTCAGCGTATAGAAATCGGCTATATCCTTCACAAGTCCGGCATCATAGAGCAGAGCGGCGTTTTCCTCGCCTACACCGATAATATCCATGGCATGGCGCCCTACATAATGCTCGAGACGACCGATAATCTGCGGACGGCAGCCGTATTTGTTGGGACACTGCCATGCAGCCTCGCCCGGGATACGGATGAGTGGAGTTCCACAGTCGGGACAGTGTCTGACAAATTTCACAGGCTCCGCCCCGGGTTCGCGCGCGCCGGCATCGACACCGGTAATCTTCGGAATAATCTCCCCCCCTTTCTCCACATAGAGCATGTCATGCTCATGGATGTCGAGAGTCTTGACTATATCCTCGTTATGAAGCGAGGCCCTCTTGACTACGGTGCCCGAGAGCAATACCGGTTCGAGATTGGCAACGGGGGTCACAATGCCCATGCGACCTACTTCGAATGACACAAAGCGCAGGCGTGTCAGGGCTCGCTCGGCAGCAAACTTGTAGGCTATGGCCCAGCGCGGGGATTTGGACGTGTAGCCGAGATTGAGCTGCTGACGGAGGTCGTTGACTTTAAAGACGAGTCCGTCGGTGGCCACAGGGAGTTCCTTGCGCTCCACGTCAAGACGTTTGATGAAATCGTCGACCTCCTCGATGGAATCCATAAGGGTCATGAGGCTGCTGACCTTGAAGCCCCACTCCTTAGCCTTCTGCATATTCCCGTAATGAGTGTCGCAGGGAAGGTCGTCGGCGATAAGATAGTAGAAATAAGCGTCGAGTCCGCGGCGCGACACCTCGGCTGAATTCTGAAGTTTCAGAGTGCCGGCGGCAGCATTGCGCGGATTGGCGAAAAGCGGTTCCTCATTGAAAGCCCTCTCCTCATTGAGACGGTCGAAAGCCTTCCAGGGAAGCACAATCTCTCCGCGTATCTCGAAAGACCGCGGGTATCCCTCTCCGTTGAGGATGAGAGGGATACTCCGGATGGTCTTTACATTTTCGGTGACATCGTCACCTTTCTCACCGTCACCGCGGGTGACGGCGCGCACAAGGCGCCCCTCTTCATATATCAGAGAGATGCTTGTGCCGTCGAATTTCATCTCGCCGACAATAGGCACTGATTTCAGGCCCGAAGAGTTCCCGAGCGAATCGTTGCAGCGCTCCACCCATTCGTCGACCTCCTCCACGCTGTAGGTATTGCTTAGCGAAAGCATCGGGCGCACATGTGTGACCTGGACGAAGCCTTTCGTTATATCGGAACCTACACGGTGGGTTGGCGACAGCGGGTCGTCGAGTTCCGGATTTTCAGTCTCAAGCCGTTCAAGTTCCTTCATCAGCATGTCGTAGTCGTAGTCGCTTATAGTCGGACTGTTGTCGACGTAGTAGGAATGGTTGTGACGGTTAAGCTCTCCACGGAGCTCTTTGATTCGTTGTTCGGCAGATGTCATTGCTGTGAATTGTATTAAGGGTGACGGTGTTCGTGAGTTTTCGGACTGTATTTTATCCGCAGTAGAAATAACGCCCTACAAGAGCTTGGAGTTCTACCGGGTCTGTCTGCAGACGGGCGGCAAGGTTCTTGTCGTCGAAATCCTTGAGCTGGCGGATGGTGCTGTCAATCATCATCGGCGCGAATACATCGCGGGACTCATAGATTGAACGCTGCTTTTCGAGAGCTTCGGCCGACTCCACGCAGCAGGTAGGCAGCGTGGCGAGCCCGGCGAGGCGTCCGGCATTTTCCTTGGCGTGGATATTGACGTCGACATAGGTCTTATCAGCGATTTTAAGAGCCTCTTTCTCGTCCATTTCAAATCCGAGGCGTGCGCCGACACAGAGAGCGGCCATAAGTTCATACACATTGGCCGAGCAGTCGGGTGAACGCATCTCGAATGTCTGTTTTGCGAAAGTCTCCATTTCGCAGCGGTCGGCAGGATTGACCTGCACGCACATATCTTTGCCGGAAGTCCAACCGAGCGGGACGCGGACGAGCACGGAACGGTTGCGGTCGCCCCAGCAGATATTTGTCGGCGCCTCCTGATGGGGCACGAGGCGCATGTAGCTGGTCGGGTTCTTGTTGCCGAAGGCTGTGATGGAGGGTGCGAGCACCATGAGGCCGGCGATTGCTCGACGGGCTTCATCGCTGAGTTCGCGCTGAGCGTTCTGAGTGACGTTCTTGCCGTCCTTCATCAGACGGATGTGGATATGGAAACCGGAACCGGCCTTGCCCACAGTAATCTTCGGCGCGAAGGTGACGTCAAGCCCCTCCCGTGCGGCGAGCTCGCGGATAATCCACTTCGCAAGCAGGAGATGGTCGGCGGAACTGAGCGCGGGATTCGGGAGAAATTCTATTTCGTTCTGCTCGTAGATAAGCGAATTGTGCTTGAAATTGCCCACTTCGGAGTGGCCATACTTGATCTGTCCGCCGGTCGAGGCGATGAGCGACATCGCTTTCGTGCGGAAATCATTGAATTTGGCGAAGGGACCAGATTCGTGATAGCCTTTCTGATCCGTGGCGGGGAAAGTGCCGGGGTCAGTGCCGATGACATAAAACTCCAGCTCACCCATGCACTCGAACTCAAGGCCTGAAACTTCGGTAAATTCCTTGCATGCGCGTTCAAGGATGCGACGCGGGTCGGAATCGAGAGGCTTACCGTCCTTGTCGAAGAATGAGCAGAGCAAGGTTAGGGTAGGAATCTCTGCAAAGGGGTCGCGGAAAGCGGAAGCATAGCGGGGAATCACGTATAGATCGCTTTTACCGGCTTCGATGAAGGGGAAAAGGCTCGAGCCGTCGACTCTCTCGCCTGTCGAAAGGATGGTCTCAAGATATTTGAGAGAATTGATTACAAAATTAAGGGTTTTGAGACGTCCGTCAGCCGCGGCATACATGAAATTGACCATTTCAATGCCTTCGCGACTGATATAGTCGATGATATCGGCGCGCGTAAACGTGGCCGAAGCCTTGCCGAGAGTCCTTTCAAGATGATTCCGGCTCATGGCGAATGGATTAATGTTTTCCATCGGTTTTAGTGTTTTTTTGGTACTTAATCTAATGTTGACTTTAATGTGTTTCTGTGCTTGCAAAGATAGAGATTAATTCTGAAATGTGTGACCCGGCAATACGAATTTTATTTAAATAGCCGCAGACTGGTGGGGAGTCCGCGGCTATCAATCTTTTTTCTATCCCGAAAACGCAATCTGTTTATACGGGAAGCATAATTTATTTATTGGTGCGGTTGTTGCGCATAATTTTTCGCGCAACAAAAACGCAACAAAATTGCGCTATAAATACCGAAATTTCTCTCCGCGACCCGCTTTTTGAACGGCGCTATAAAAGCCACATAACCAACTCAAAGCAATATAGTTACACAGCACAAACGCACTATGGTCGCATCATGACCGAATCGGGTTAAAATTCACTGGTAAAATGGAATTTTATTTTGGGGAAGTCGTTCTGGGCCATCTGAAGGACGTAGTTGGAGTCGGCGAGGAATACGTCGCGGCCTTCGCGGTCGACAGCCATGAACTGGAATTTACGTTTTTTGAAGGCGGCGAGTGCTTCGGCATCGTCACTTTCAATCCAGCAGGCCTTATAGAGCGACAGAGGCTCCCAACGGCACTGTGCGCCATATTCATGGAGCAGACGGTACTGTATGACCTCAAACTGAAGCTGACCGACAGTTCCGATAATCTTGCGGCCGTTGAACTGGTTGACAAACAGCTGCGCCACGCCTTCGTCCATGAGCTGCTGTATGCCCTTGTCGAGCTGCTTGGCTTTCATCGGATCACTGTTCTCGATATATTTGAACATTTCAGGCGAGAAGCTGGGGAGGCCCTTGAAGTGGAGCACCTCACCGGAAGTCAGGGTATCGCCGATTTTGAAGTTGCCCGTATCGGGAATACCTACGATGTCGCCGGGATATGCCTCATCGACAATATTCTTTTTCTGCGCCATAAACGCCGTGGGCGCGGCAAATTTCATTGTCTTTCCGGAACGGATGTGACGATAAGGGGCGTTGCGCTCAAATGTGCCCGAACAAACCTTGACGAAGGCGATACAGGAGCGATGGTTGGGGTCCATGTTGGCATGAATCTTAAACACGAATCCGGAGAAACCTTCCTCCTGCGGATTGATTTCACGCTCCTCAGCATGAGTGGGACGCGGCGACGGCGCTATCTGGACAAAGCAATCAAGAAGCTCCTTGACGCCGAATGTGTTCAGTGCGGAGCCGAAGAACACCGGGGCCACTTTGCCTTCAAGATATTCGTTGACATCAAATTCGGGATAGACGCCCTCGATGAGCTCAAGGTCCTCGCGCAGCTTCGCGGCATCGTTCTCACCGACACTCTCGTCAATGCGCGGGTCGTCGACGGAATCAATCTCCACTCGCTCGCTCACCCTCTGCTTGTCGGGGGTGAAAAGGTCAAGCGAATGTTCGAAGATATTATACACGCCCTTGAACTTGGCACCTATATTAATAGGCCACGACAGCGGGCGCACTTTGATTTTGAGTTCGCTCTCAAGTTCATCGAGAATGTCAAAGGGGTCGCGGCCCTCGCGGTCGAGCTTATTGACGAAAATAATTACCGGAGTGTTGCGCATACGGCACACCTCCATCAGCTTGCGGGTCTGCTGCTCGACACCCTTCGCCACGTCGACCACGATAATAACACTGTCAACGGCCGTCAGCGTGCGGTAAGTATCTTCTGCAAAATCCTGGTGGCCCGGAGTGTCGAGAATATTGATTTTATAATCGCCATAATTGAAACCCATCACAGAGGTAGCCACTGAGATACCGCGCTGTTTCTCAATCTCCATCCAGTCAGATGTGGCGGTCTTTTTGATTTTGTTTGATTTCACCGCTCCGGCTACATGAATAGCACCGCCGAAAAGAAGCAGTTTTTCGGTCAGTGTCGTCTTGCCGGCGTCAGGGTGAGAAATAATTGCGAATGTGCGCCTACGCGCTATTTCTTCTTTCAGTGACATATCTGTTTTACGGAGTTTTGAGATTAATGGCCAAACGGCCTGCAAAATTAGCAAAAATTTATGAAATTCTCAGAACTCAGTTTTATAATAAATGTTAGCCCACAAATACCAACATGACAAAAACAATATCACACCTTTGCATTTATTGAATCAAATCCAATAGTTGGCAGATTAAAGTTCAGAAATCGAGCAGCTTGTATTTTGCCTGAGCCTGGCGCTTGCTGACCAGGTTGAAATGCCACCACTCGGTCCGCAGAGGTTTGAAACCCGCAGCCGTCATCACACGGCGCAACAGCAGGCGGTTCTGACGCTCAGTCTCGGAAATCACCCCGCGGGCCACCATCTGCTCTTCACGGTCAATATTGGCCTCAGGGCCGAGATGGTCGACTGGTGTCCCCATCGGGAGTTCGTTGCCGTTTTCGTCGGCAATCGTTATGTCCACGGCGAGGCCATAATTGTGCAGTCCTCCACCCTTGGCCGGATTTGCGACATAGTTCGCCTTAGGTGTTCCCTGAACCGCGCGAAACATTTTCTTCTGTACACTCATCGGCCGAGCAGCATCCTTGACAAGCAGATTGTAACCGGGGAACAGCGTGTGGAGTTCTTTCTGAGCCTTCAGCAAAGCCTCCGCAGCCTCCGGATGCAGATAGGCCTCGCGCAAATCATCGTAAAGAACCACACCGGTGAAGTTGCTGTCGGCGGCATACATCAGATTGACCTGTATGGTAGAATCCATCCGGCCCACATCGACAAGTCCGAAATCCGACATCCGGCTTGCGAGAGACTGGGCCGAAAGGGGCGAGACAGAGGGTAACATTATATATATTAAAAGGGGAATGAGTGTTTTTAATCCGTGAATCATGTCACAAAATTAAACTTTTATTATGAAAATTCCTTAAAATTCACGGCAGTTTTCACATAAAACACTACATTTGCCGTTGAATTCAGAGAATTTCATAAATCACAATCATTCCGGCAAATGTCCCGTAACAAAGGTATAGCCTTAATCATCACTATCTTGCTGTGCTCCATCATACCGATGAGGGCACAAATCAACACAGAGCAGATGATGAGAATCGGCGCCAACACACACTATTTTGAAGATTACGTCCTCTCCATACAATATTTCAATCAGGTCATCAGTGTAAACCCCAACCTCGCCAAGCCCTATTTCTACAGGTCTGTGGCAAAACTCAATCTTGATGACTTCATCGGAGCGGAAGAGGATGCTTCGCTCGCCATCGAGAGAAATCCATTTATCACCGATGCTTATGAAGTGCGCGGCGTAGCGCGTCAGAACCTCGGGAAAAACCGCGAAGCCATCGACGACTATAACCATGTGCTCAAGATGTTTCCCGAGAGCCGCGGCGTGCTTTTCAATAAGGCCATGGCCCAAAGCGAAATAAAAGACCGCAAAGGCGCATCCGAGACTTTCGAGGCTCTTCTGAAACGCTATCCCCGCTATGAGGGGGGCTACCTCGGCCGCGCCCGTCTGAGACTTGAGACCAAGGACACCATCGGGGCCAAAGAGGACATCGACAAAGCTCTCGCCATAAATTCCTCAGCCATCAACGGCTACCTCATGCGTGCCGACATAGCCATCAATTCGGGCAAAGACTACAAAAGCGCCCTCGCCGATATGGACATGGCGGTCAAGCTGCAGCCCAACTACGCAGGCTATTACATCAACCGCGCCTATCTGCGCTATATGAACGATGATTTCTACGGCGCTTTCGACGACTATGACCATGCCATAAAGCTCGACCCGATGAACACGATGGCCATCTTCAACCGTGGTCTCCTCCGCGCGGAGGTCCACGACACCAACAAGGCCATCGAAGATTTCACGAAAGTAATCAGTCTGAACGACAAAGACTACAAGACCCTCTATAACCGCGCCATACTCTATGCCGAGATTGGCGATTTCAAAGGCGCGCTGACCGACCTCGACAAAGTGATAGAGGCATATCCGGACTTCGCGGCCGCCTATTTCCTCCGCTACGACATCAAACGGCAGAAAGGGGACCTTCGCGGCGCCGAGAAAGACTATAACAAATCTCTCGCTTTGGCCAAGACAAATGTCCCGGTGACGCCTGACCGCCAGTTTGGAGGCAACAACCAGGATGATAACGACGAAAACGGCACGACTTCAGCCGACGGCGACTCGCCCGTAGCGTCGCAGCCGCGCACTGAAAGCCAGGAGCAGGTCAAGAAGCGTTTCTCGTCGCTCACCACCATCTCTCAGAGCTACAAACCCGAGGAGGACCTGTCGGATATACGCGGAAAGGTCCAGGATCAGGATTTACGCGTCGAGATGGAGCCAGTTTTCATAATGACCTACTACACCTCGCCCACCGAGATGCGCCTCAACAGCGAATATATCCGCGAGGTCAACGACATCAACGCCACCGGCCTCCTGCGCTTCGGACTCCAGGTAGCCAACCGCGAGGCAGCCCTTAGAGGGCCTGAAACCGAAGAGAGCCACCGCTCATCAATCGAGTTTTACAATTCATACATAGCAAGCCATCCCTCCCGCGCCATCGACTATTTCGGCCGGGCGATGGATTTCTATACCGTCGGCGATTTCAGCCGTGCGCTCACCGATCTTGACCGCGCCGTAGAACTGACACCCGATTTCACCCTCGCCTATTTGCTTAAATCCCAGATAAAATATCAGAAAAAGCGTGCTGAAAAAGGTGGCGACAGCGGCCGTATAGTCCTCACAAAAGAGGATATCGCCGACATCATGAAGGAGCTCGACACGGTAATCCGCCTCTCCCCGTTCATGCCCGTGGCCCACTATAACCGCGGAGTGCTCCTTGCCGAAGCCGGCATGCTTGAGGAGGCTGTCAAGTCGTTCTCACGCGCAATCGAGCTCAAGCCCAATTTCGGCGAGGCCTACTACAACCGCGGATTCGTCTACCTCACGCTCGGCGATAAAGAAAAGGCTTTCCCCGACCTGAGCCGTGCCGGAGAATTCGGCATAGTCCCCGCCTACTCCCTGCTCAAACGCATGGCCACGCGCAACTGACCCTCTGACTAATCTCATACCATACTATAAACTAATCCTGATATGCGTAAAAACTTCATCCTCAAAATGCTCTTCGCCGGCGCCATGCTGATTCCGGCATCCGGACTATCAGCCTACGGAGAAGAGCGTGAAGTCTATCTCTTCACCGGCCACCGCGAACCGGCACTTGATGGTCTCCACTATCTCTACAGCTACGACGGCTGTCATTGGGACAGCATACAGGGCGCATGGCTCAGGCCTGAAATCGGCAACAAGCGTCCGGAGTATTTCAATACCCATTCCCGACAGATGGAGAAGGGCAAATATTCGCCCAACTCCATGATGCGCGACCCTTCGATAGTGCAGGGACCGGACGGAACATATCATCTCGTATGGACTCTTGCATGGTCAGGCGAGAAAGCCTTCGGCTACGCCTCGTCGAAAGACCTTATCAACTGGAGCGAGCAGCGCGAGATTCCGGTGATGGAGGGAGCCGAGACCGACAATGTATGGGCTCCTGAGGTTTTCTACGACGATGTGAAGAAACAATATATGATTGTATGGTCCTCGTCGATACCTGAGGCGGAATACACCGATGCCGACCGTCTGGGCAAGAACGTGAGCCACCGCATGTATTACACGACCACCACTGACTTCAAGACCTTCACTCCCCGCCGTCCCTTCTATGACCCGGGATTCAACTCAATCGACGGATTCGTGCTGAAAGCCGATGACGGCAAATATGTGCTCATCGCCAAAGACAACCGCAAGCCCGGCTACAGCGACCTCTTCTGTGTGACCGCCCCGACCGCCGAGGGCCCCTACGGAAATCCGAGCGAGAAATTCGCACCGACATATTCCGAGGGAGCGTGCGCGATAAAGGTCGGCGACGAGTGGCTGATATATTTCGACGTCTACCGCCAGTGTCGCTTCGGAGCCGTCTCGACAAAAGATTTCAGGACATTCACTCCTGCCGACGACCGCATATCGCTCCCCGACGGCCACAAACACGGGACAATAATCAAGATAAAGGAATCAGTGCTGAAAGCGCTTAAAGAGGAAGAAGCGCGGCGATACAATAAGAGGCTGTTTAACAACAAAAGTGAAAATGAGGGGTCACAAGGTTGAGATGGATATGTCCTTGCAACCGAAGGATTACAGTGGGTCGAGCC
>DXXM01000051.1 GCA_019416285.1 Bacteroidales bacterium | reverse complement strand
TATGAATTTTTAACTTTGAAAGTATTGATTATACAACTCTTTAGATAAAGCCATAGGTGGTGGTTGCCGTAGCCATAGACAAAGTATCGGTCAAGGTCGTACTTATCGGTAAAATCGGCTACTATCTGCCGTAGGGATACCTCGCTGTCGGCATAGAGAATGTGGTTTACAAACTCTATGATGATTTCGGCTATCTTATCATCAAAGATGATAGTGGGATGTTCAAATGTTACGTTCATAATCAGTGGAGTTTTATGACCTGCGCCATTGCTGACGCAGGTCGGATTAAACTTTAGGCGGTCATTCTCTCCTTGATTAGTCGGGCGTTTGAGTTCACAAGGTTGATGATGCGGTCGTGGTACTCGGTGTCCTTGTTATATTTGCCGTGGCACTGCACCACTTTGAGGGTCTGCAAGTCAACCTCTACCGTCTCTATTATGGTATCGCCAATCCTTGCCGACAATACCAGCGTGTTCTTTTTAAGGTAGTAGGAAGATGAGAATACGCAGATGTGCTGGGTGTTCCCCTCTTGGCAGTATTCCTCTATGCTTTCAAGCACCTTCACCGATATTTCATTGTCGGAGATTACCAAACCGAAGAACTTGGATTTTTGAGCCTTGAACTGTTCTTCGTTCTCTTTCTCTCGGAGCAGTCTTTCCTCGGTTCTTCTGCGCTCGGCTTCCTCACGCTCCCTTCTGCGTCTGTCCTCTATCATTCGGCTTAGTCTGTCGTGCGCCTCTATGAAATCTTCGGGGCAGATATTCTTTGGATTGCGTAGGTCTTTGCCGAGGTTTTTCAGCATCCGCAGATAGTCGCACCACATTCCGATGTTGTTGATATGATAGCGGTGGCGTTTGGCGATAAGGTACGATGCCCAAAATTCATCAGCATTGCAGGGATTAGAAAGAAAGTATTTCATTTCCTCAATCTCTCTGGCTTTCATCAGCGTCTCCATTCTTGGGTCGGCAAGCAGAGCCTTGAAAAGTCTGACGGGGGATATTCCGTAGAAATCGCCCTTGAAGCCGTTGCGTTTGAGTTGGGGAATGACCGACATTCTCGGATAGACCTCACTCCATGCGACAACATCATCATACAGACTGTTGTGCGGGCGTATCTCCATATCGCTCCAATACGACCAGCAGTCGCAGTAATGGAAGGTAAACCCACGGAGCAGAGCCATATCGGTAACTTTGCCGTCGGGAGAAATCCACCTTTGTACGACCTCCTGACAATAGAGTTGCCTGACCTCTCCCTTACGGCTTTCGCTCGTTATCTGCGTCACACGGATTACTTGAAAACCCTTGTGTGCCGTTATGACGCTGAAATATGCGGTTTCCTTATGGGTGCGTTTGCGGGTGTCCTTCACTTTCAGTTCAGCTCCGCAGTGGGGGCATTTGCAACCTGCAACAGTGTCGCAAAGATTGCCTTTCTGACCCTTCCAAACGTGTCCGCAGTCGGAGCAGGTCATTGTTCCGCTATTTGTGCGATAGGCGAAATGCTCAAAGCAGTGGCGGTATGCCCAACGCTCTTGTGCCTCGGTTATGGGGTGTAGTGTGGCTGATAGCTTCGCCACTTGTTTCTGTAATGCTGTCTTGGGTTTCATAGCCGTAATGTTTTAGAGGTCGAATAGACTGGGTTGTTCAACTTGGGGTTTCTTCTCGGAGGCTTTCTTCGGTTGGATAGGTCTGCGCATTTTAGCCATTTCCTCGTCACGGAGTTTATTGATGGCGTCCTGCCGTGCCTGTTCCTTTTCTTCCTCGGTGAGTTCTACCGTATGGTTGACTACCACCTGGCAGTTGATTGGGTTGCCAACCTCTATCTCGTTTTCTTCATAGTAGTGGACTGCCATTCCGAAGATTTCATCGTCTGCAAAGCCGTTACAACCGCTTTTCTGCACTTGGCTGATGATATAGGTACAGCAGTCGGAAACCGATTTGGACGGATTGGCATACTTGACTGCGAACAGAGCGTCATTCTCCGCCATAGTTTCAAGATAAGCCTTGATTATGTCTTGGAACGATTGTGTTCCTTTCATCGCGTTGCTTGCCATAGTCGTAAATGTTTTAGAGTGTATTCATTATCCAATAGATTATCCCTAATGCGGAGAGGATTGAGATTATCCACCCGATGCCTCGGAATATTCTTTTAATCAGCCAACCGATAGTCAGACCAACGATTGCTCCGATGACAATAAGTATCACTTTCGCCACCTTTGCAACCGCCTTGCTTATGCGGTAATGATAGGAGGATTGGCGAGCTTGCCTTGACCTATTTGTATGTTGTTCTGTGGCTTTCATATCGGTGGGGGCTTTTTTTTAACCTCATGCGTCCAAAGACAGTGTGGTTGTTTGAGTTGCTTGACACCTGAAAGGCGTGTGGCACAAAAGAAAGGATGTTCACGGCAAGACGGAAAAATACTACTCGCAGAGTGGAGATTTTTCCGGATCGACGCGAATGTCCCTTTGCCACACGTTTATTTTGGCAAGCAACTCCAACTGACCCACAAGGCTCAGGTACGCATCAGATGAAAATGGCCTCCCCGATATTCAGGAAAGCCACAGGACAAAATTGAAATCAAAAATGCCGGACTTTACTGAACGACATCATAATGAAAATCTGGGGAAACAAGAAAATAGCAGAAAGAGAAAAGAAAGGAGAGTGCAATCCCGGAACAGGATAATGTCAGGCATTTGTTCAAGCCGGAGAGTAGCGCAGGCGCAGGACAAATGACGGTCTTTATCCCCGTGGATTGAGTCCCTGCGGGACACGGAATGGCCGTGTTCAGTCGTAAGATGCGGACAACCGTCCCCGGTTGCACATCTTTCGGCGACACGGCTATTCGATGTCCAGCATCGCAGTGAGGCAATATAGAAATCCGGAACCGTCCTGTCAAGGACAACTATCAGGCTGTGATAAAAAGAAAGGAGAGTGCAATCCCGGAACAGGATAATGTCCGGCATTTGTTCAAGTCGTAGAGTAACGGAGGCGCAGGACAAATGACGGTCTTTATCCACGTGGATTGAATTACCTGCTGGGACATGGAATGACCGTGTTAAGTCGTAAGATGCGGACAACCGTCCCCGGTTGCACATCCTACGGCGACACGGATATTCGATGTCCAGCATCGAGCGTACATCAGATTTACAGATCAGATTTAGTTGCCTGAGATTACCTCTTTCCAAAAATTATGAGTATTTTTGTGCGCAAAATTACGATTTGGAGTTACGGCTACTTCATAAACATTTCCGGTTATAGGGCTGCGAGAAGGTGTACTTCCCTGAGTTGGCAGAGGTAAAAACAGGCAAATTGTGGTAATTAAAAATCCTTAACGAAAGCCAAAAATATCAAATCTGATTTCCTCGGCTTTCCGTCAACTTCCACAAAAGTACACGATTAGTACCCACGCCCTCTCAAACCCCTCTGAGAATCAGTCAATTTGCCCAAATAAGAAAAAATTTGTAACTTTGTATGTTACAATTGAAGGATCTGATTTTAAGAAATGCAGCAGAAAAATAATATATCTCCGGACTTACAGAGTCCAAACGAACAAAACATAAAGGTCCTGGGCGCGAAGGTCAACAATCTTCGTGACGTCGACGTCGAGATTCCACGCGGAAAACTCGTGGTAATCACCGGTGTTTCCGGCTCCGGGAAGTCGTCGCTCGCCTTTGACACACTCTACGCCGAGGGGCAGCGCCGCTATGTGGAAAGCCTCAGCAGCTATGCCCGCCAGTTCATGGGCAAGATGCCAAAGCCGGAGTGCAAGGCCATACTCGGCCTTCCGCCGGCAATAGCAATCGAACAGAAAGTCAACACACGCAATCCCCGAAGCACAGTCGGCACCTCAACCGAAATCTACGACTATATGCGACTGCTTTTCGGACGCGTCGGGCACACCTTCTCCCCCATCAGCGGCGAAGAGGTTAAGAAACACACCATAAACGATGTGGTGAACTTCATCACATCCTACCCCGAGGGCACTCGCATAGCGATTGTAGCCCCCATAGTACTTCCTGAGGGCCGAAAATTCACCTCGCAGCTCGACGTATATCTCAAGGCCGGCTATTCACGCATCATGCGCGAAGGCAACTTCATAGAAATCGAAGAACTTATTACAGAAATACGCGGAGCCGCAGACCCTGACGCATACGCCGCCGGAGACTATTCCCTGCTCATAGACCGACTCGCCGTCTCAGCCGACGCCGACGAAATCAGCCGTATAAATGACTCCGTCGAAGCCGGATTCTTCGAGGGCCACGACAAGTTGCAGGTAATAGTATGGGAAGCCGACGGTATTGTCGAAAAGGAGTTCTCAAAGATTTTCGAAGCCGACGGCATGCGCTTTGAGCCTCCGACGGAAATGATGTTCAACTTCAACAATCCCGTCGGAGCCTGTCCAACCTGCGAGGGCTTCGGCAAGGTGCTCGGTGTCGACGAGCGTCTTGTAATCCCCAACAACACCCTCTCTATCTACGACAACGCCGTGGCCTGCTGGCGAGGCGACAAGATGAGCGAATGGAAACGCATTTTCATCGCCGATTCCGCGCAGTTCAAATTTCCCATCCACAAACCGTATCTCGACCTGACGCGCGAGGAGAAAGACCTGCTATGGCACGGGCCGAAAGATATGACAAATGTCCGCACGACCTACGGCGAGTTTCCGTCGATTGACAACTTCTTCAAGATGCTCGACGAGAATCTCTACAAGATTCAGTATCGCGTGATGAGAGCGCGCTATCAGGGAAAGACCGTCTGCCCTACCTGCGGCGGCTCACGCCTGAAAAAATCGGCCTCATACGTGAAAGTGGGAGGCAAATCCATCGGCGAGCTCGTCACGATGCCTGTGAGCGAGCTCTACGCCTTCTTCCGCAACCTCCGGCTTGACGACACCGACACGCGCATAGCCTCGCGTCTGCTCAAAGAAATCAACAACCGCATCTCATATCTCGAGGAAGTCGGACTCGGCTACCTGACACTCGACCGACTTTCGTCGTCGCTCTCCGGAGGCGAGAGCCAGCGCATCAATCTCGCCACCTCGCTCGGAAGCAGCCTTGTCGGGTCGCTCTATATTCTCGACGAGCCGTCAATCGGACTCCATTCGCGCGACACCGACCGCCTCATCGCCGTACTGAAAAAACTGCGTGACCTCGGCAATACCGTGGTAGTAGTGGAACACGACGAAGAAATCATGCGTTCAGCCGACTATCTGATAGACGTAGGCCCTGATGCCGGCAGACTCGGCGGCACAATCATCTATCAGGGTAAACCTGCGGAACTCGTCCCGTCCCAGGCCAAGAAAACGGACAGCCTGAGCTACACCGCGCGCTATCTGACAGGCGAGCTTTCCATCCCTGTCCCGAAGCAGCGCCGCAAGTGGCGCGACTCCATTAAGGTCATCGGCGCACAGGAGCATAATCTGAAAGATATCGACGTCACTTTCCCTCTCGGAGTCATGACAGTAGTCACCGGCGTCAGCGGTTCCGGCAAATCGACCCTTGTTCGCGATATACTTTTCCGCGCGCTCAACCGTCAGCTCGGCAACCCCGGCGACGCTCCCGGAACTTTCCGGCGTCTCGAGGGCGACATCTCCCGCATCAAGAACGTGGAGTTTGTCGACCAGAACCCCATAGGCAAATCGTCGCGTTCAAATCCGGCAACCTATCTCAAGGCTTTCGACGAAATCCGCAAGCTCTTCGCCTCGACCCAGGGAGCAAAACAGATGGGCTACAATGCCTCGATGTTTTCATTCAACTCCGACGGAGGCCGCTGCGAGGAGTGCAAGGGCGACGGCTACATCACAATAGAGATGCAGTTCATGGCCGACATCACGGTGCCCTGCGAGTCCTGCCACGGCAAGCGCTATCAGAAGGAGATACTCGAAGTGGAATATCGCGGTAAAAATATCTACGACATTCTCGAAATGACCATCGACCAGGCGATAGAATTTTTCTCAGAGACCGACGGAGCTCAGGAGAAACGCATCGTGAAACGCCTGCAGCCGCTCAGCGACGTAGGCCTCGGCTACATCAAAGTCGGACAGAACTCGTCGTCGCTCTCCGGAGGCGAGAACCAGCGCGTGAAACTCGCGTCGTTTTTCGCCGAAGAGCTCAGCGAACCGACGATGTATATCTTTGACGAACCGACGACGGGACTCCATTTCCACGACATCGCAACCCTCATGAAATCCTTCGACCGGCTGATTTCGATGGGCCATACGATACTGATAATCGAACACAACATGGACGTTATCAAATGTGCCGACCACATCATAGACATAGGTCCCGAAGGTGGCGACGGCGGAGGCCGTCTCGTAGCCGCCGGAATCCCGGAAGAGATTGCGGCGTGCGAGGCATCATACACAGGAAAATTCCTGAAAGAGAAACTGTAAATTATAAAAATAAATAACCATAGTTCCCGCCGCGGACATTTCTTGGACGTGTCAGAGCGGAAGCTATCTGCAAATTATAAATCATCATGGCAAAAGTCGGAGACCGCGTCCGCTTCCTCAACTCAGTGGGAGGCGGCATCATCAAAAGAATACAGGGAAACATAGCCTACGTTGACGACGACGGTTTTGAAACCCCTACCCTGCTGCGCGAATGTGTCGTCGTGGCCTCACCCGAAGTTACCGAGCAGAAAGTGGCGCTTACACAGGAAGTGGTGACGCCTAAAACCACCGCCCAGCCTGCGCCCAAAAGCACCTCTCACTCTACGGAACCGGCTCCTGAAGAGACACCCGAGGGCGAGAAACTCAACGTGGTGCTCGCCTACGAACCAAACGACATCAAGCATCTCAACTCATCGACCTTCAACACATATCTGGTCAATGACTCCAACTATTATCTCTACTTCACTTATCTTTCCCGTGCGGACGAGGCCGACGGCTGGACCACACGCTACGCCGGTGTCGTGGAGCCCAACATCCAGGTATTTCTCGAAGAAATTTCTGGCGACGACCTCCCCTCGATGGACCGCATAGCCGTGCAGATGATAGCCTTCAAGTCTGACCGCGAATTCAGAATCAAAGCTCCCGTGGCAATCGAGACTGCGCTCGACACAAGCAAGTTTTTCAAACTCCACTGCTTCCACTCCAATGTCTATTTCGACAAGGAAGTCATAGCTGTGGACCTCGTGACCAACGACGTCCCGCGCAAACGCATGGTGCTCGACTCGTCGCAGCTCGAAAAGGGCATCAAGGCAAAGAAGGCAATCGACCGCCCTGCACGCCGTCCCGTGCAGAAGAACCACTCAAAGCGTCCGGAAATCATCGAAGTCGACCTCCATATCAACGAACTTGTCGACACCACGGCAGGACTCACTCCGGCCGATATCCTCAATCTTCAGATTGACGAGTTCCGCAAGGTCATGGACGCCAATCTCAAGAACAAGGGACAAAAAATAGTTTTCATCCACGGCAAAGGCGAAGGAGTGCTCCGCGCGGCACTTCTGAAAGAGCTCAACCATCGCTACAAGGGGCACGACGTCCAGGACGCATCCTTCCGTGAATTCGGATTCGGCGCCACACAGGTCACAATCTGAAAGCAACGAAAAAAGCCACATCCATTCCATATATGATACTTTGGTTTTCAGGCACAGGCAACTCCCGTTTCGTGGCCGAAAGGCTTGCGGCCGGACTCGGACAGCAGCTCAGGGAACTCACGCCTGACATCACGGCCTCGCGATTCGCTCTCCTCGACGGGGAAAGCAACATAATCTGGGTATGCCCCGTCTATTCGTGGGGCATACCACCCTACGTCCGTTCCATAATAAAGAATATCGACATTTCCGACGGCGGAAAGCCGCTCACGCACCATCTCGTCCTCACCTGCGGCGATGACTGCGGCCTGGCTTCCGACATGTGGCGCAAGGATATGCGAGCACGTGGATGGACAGCGTGCAATGCCTATTCCGTCATCATGCCCAATAATTACGTGTGCATGAAAGGGTTCAATGTCGACCCCGTGGAGCTTGCCGAAAGGAAACTTGCCGAAGCCCCCCGACGAATCGACGCCGTCGCAGCCGGGATCCGTGCCTACAAACCGGGCGACACTCCTGCCGACGATATAGTCCGGGGAAGTTTCGCCTGGATAAAGACCAGAGTCATATATCCGTGGTTCATCCGCAACGCAATGTCGCCGAAGCCGTTCAGATATACGAAAGATTGTATCTCCTGCGGGAAATGTGCCGCCGCATGTCCACTCGGAAACGTAACTATGCAGTCCGGAGCGCCAGACAGCTCAGGGCGCAGCCGCCGACGTCCGTCATGGGGTCCGAGCTGTGCCGGATGCCTCGCGTGCTATCACGTCTGTCCGCGCCACGCAGTCATGTATGGCAAATCCACCGTCGGCAAGGGGCAATACATGAACCCTCTCGTATAAGCCATCCGGCAGATTATCCGTGTTTCCGTGAACAATGCCGGGGCGCGATGTGTTTTAATTCTGTTATAACACAAATACAAACGCATCAACCCCCCAACATGGAGAAAAAAACAATCAAAGGTACCAGGACCGAACACAATCTGCTCGCTTCATTCGCCGGCGAAAGCCAGGCTCGCTCACGTTATACACTGTTTGCTAAAAAAGCCCGCGAAGAGGGATATGAACAGATAGCACGCATCTTTCTCATCACTGCCGAGCAGGAGCTGAGTCATGCCGAGCTGTTTTTCTCACGTCTTGAAGGCGGAGTAGTCACCATCAATGCCGGTTATCCTGCAGGCGTGGTGGCCGACACCATTACAAACCTCCGTGAAGCAGCCGCCGGCGAGCGCGAGGAATGGAGTGATCTTTACGCCTCATTCGCCACTGTCGCCGAGAAGGAAGGCTTCAAAGATATCGCCGCTATGTATAAAATGGTGGCAAAAGTTGAAATCGAGCATGAACAGCGCTATCTACGACTCCTTGATCGCCTCACCAATGATCAGGAATTCAGCGGAGAGGAAGAGCAGGAATGGCAATGTATGCACTGTGGGTATGTCCACAAGGGCAAGTCAGCGCCCAAACGCTGTCCCGTCTGCGGCAAGGAGCAGGGATATTTCGAGCGCAAGGCAGAAAACTATTAATCAGAGACCTTGCGACACCACCACGAAGCTAACTTTTTCATTTCAGCTATATAAAACGACAGACCGATACATAATAGCATAGAACAACAAGAGTCCGACAGATTTCAGAAATATCTGCCGGACTCTTTTTTCTTCAGCTCCTTTGCGTGCTACCTTCGAGCATCATCCGCGACTTGTTGCGCGAGAAAATGATCAAGGGCATCTTTGGCCGACATGGTGTAGATTGAGCCGTCGTCATGTGCATAGACTACGCTCTGTCCTTTGACAATTTTGTCCAAAAGGCATTTTTCCACGGCGATTTCCATGCCGCGGGCAAGTTTCTGGGAAATATTATCAGTCAATTTGAGTTTCTCCATCGTTTTTAATTCGGTCATACAATTCTGGTGCTAAAGTCAGAGAGTCATTCGCCACGACCTGCGGGCGACAACGGGTATTGTCGATAATAGTCCATGTATCGACAATGGGCATGAAAAGGTTGAAAAGGTTACTGATTCCATGATGATATCTACGGATAATAACGTCTTTCGGTATATTGTGGCCACCCTCGCTCACACGCTGGGCCACTCGCTTGATGGCGAGCTGCGGCGACGAGAGCCAGATGTAGAGAAGGTGGACGAGATAGCCGAGCTTGTGGGCCCGGTTGATCAGAGAATGATAGCTGCGCGTCGCAAGAGTGGTCTCGATTGCAAACGTGATTCCTTTCTGCAGGAGTTCCTCGATGCGGTGAAGCATTATACGTCCCGCCTCGAGCGATACACTCTCCGGATGAAAAGGAGAAAGGCCCTTGGCAATCTCATCGGCATTAACAAACTGCTGGCAGTCAAGGACGTCGGGCAATATCGTGAACGATGCGGTGGTTTTGCCTGCACCGTTACACCCTGCGATGATGTATAAACTGGGCGATTTCATATTCATTAGCTTTTTTATTAAAAGGTTGTGTGTTTCTACTAATATGTAGTCCCCTATTCCCGGAAATAGACGCGTTTGACTCGCTGGGAAATCGAGGTAAGAATTTCGTAAGGGATAGTGCCGAGAGTTTCCGCCAGTGTGTCGACCGGCATGTTCTCACCGAACACTTCCACTCTGTCTCCGGTCTTGGCGCCGGGGACATCCGTGACATCAATCATGCAGGCATCCATGCAGATGTTGCCGACTGTCGGGCACTCCACACCACGGACAATCATGCGCGCGTTGCCGTTGCCGAAATGACGGTTGATACCATCGGCGTAGCCTACGGGAATCGTGGCAATCACGGAGTCGCGGTGCAGCACGCCACGGCGGTTGTAACCGATGGTGGTTCCGGCCGGCCAGTGCTTGATGGAGATGATTACGGTGTGGAGCGATGATACGGGACGGAGGTCATCCTGCGAACCGTCGTGCATGGTCTTGATTCCATAGAGTCCGATTCCGAGGCGCACCATGTCAAGCTGATGCTCCGGGAAACGGGTTATTCCCGTCGAGTTGAGGATATGGCGGATAATCCTGCGTTCCGGAAAGGCGTCGGACAGAATCCGGCAGCACTCGTCGAAATAGGCGAACTGCTTCATCGTGTAGTCATCCTCCTGCGGGTCATCGGCCGCACAAAGGTGGGAGAATATGGAGCGCGGAACCACTCGGTCGGTCGATTTCAGTACACGGATTACCTCCGGCAGATCTTCCTTGAGGAAACCGAGGCGGTGCATGCCGGAATCAATCTTGATGTGGACGGGAAAATCCTTCACGCCATAGCGTGCGGCCTCACGGATGAGAGCCTGGAGGAATTCGAGGCTATAGATTTCCGGCTCAAGGCTGTCGGTGAAGATGGCATGGAAATTCTCGACCGACGGGTTCAATACAAGGATAGGCATCGTTATGCCCGCGCGCCGCAGCTCGGCACCTTCGTCGTGGACGGCGACTGCCAGATATGTTGCACCCTGGGCCTGGAGAGTCCGCGCGAGTTCGTGGGACCCTGCTCCGTAGCCCGAGGCCTTTATCATGCAGGCGACGCCGGTGGTGGGCTTGATACGCGAGCGGATAGCGTTGAAGTTATCGACAATGGCGTCGAGGTTGATTTCAAGAACAGTTTCATGCTGGCGCGCCTCAAGAAGCTCGCATATACGCTCGAATCCGAATTCGGGAGCCCCCTTTATCAGAATCATCTCCTTGTTGAAATCTCTTGCGGAGACTTTTTCAAGGAAATCTTCGGTCGAGTCATAGAAAGTGGTCGGTAGTGTGAAGCCGGAGGCATGGCGCTTGAGCTCGGGCCCGATTGCAATCAGGCGGCTCACGCCAGCTCTGACAAGAAGGTCGGCCATCTGCCGATACACGCGGTCTGTGTCGGAACTACCGTGCTTGAGGTCGCTGATTATGACTGTCGACGAGCGGTCGGAGGTCTGACGGCGTCGCATGAAATCAAGCGCAGGGAGGAGTGAATTGAAATCACTGGTGTAATTGTCGTGGATGAGCAGACAGCCGCCCACGCCTTCTATCACCTCAAGGCGGGTGCCTATGGGGGTGAGGGCCGACATGCGCCGTGCGATTTCCTGAGTGTCGATGCCGAGATAGAGCATGACGGCAAGACAATGGATGACGTTTTCAACGTCATGCTCCCCTGTCATCGGAATGAAAACTGTGAAAGGGTTGCCATGTCTGTATGTATAAGTTATTTCAGTACCGTTTTCCTTCTTGGCAACCGCACTGATATAGAGCTCGGAATCCGGATTCACTCGTGACCAGGCGATGGTTTCGGGCGCATGCGGTACACATGAGCCAATCAGTCTGTCGTCGCCGTTGTAAATTATGCACTCGCAGCCATCAAAAAGCGAAGCCTTTTCGCGGCATTTCTCTTCGATGGAGCTAAAACCGGCACTGTGGGCAGGGCCGATATTAGTGAAAATTCCAATCCGCGGCTGAAGCATTTTTTTCAGCTCAGACATTTCACCGGGAAGAGAGATTCCGGCCTCGAAAATGCCGAGTCCGGCCGACTCGTCGAGCTCCCAGACTGAAAGAGGCACGCCAATCTGCGAATTATAGCTGCGCGGACTGCGTGTAACGGTCACATCTGCCTGCAGAAGCTGGTTGAGCCACTCTTTGACAGTGGTTTTTCCGCGGCTTCCCGTGATAGCAATCACCGGTATGTCGAAGCGCTCGCGGTGATGGCGCGCAAGAAGATGGAGAGCGTCAAGCACCGAATCCACCATCAGGAAATTGGCATCCTGCATCTCAGCGGCATCCTGAGGCATAGCGCTGACCACAAAGTTTCTGACTCCGCGCTGATAGAGCTGACGGATATAGCGGTGGCCGTCGCCGGTATTGGTCTGTATCGCGAAAAATAATGTCTCGGAGGGGTATGTCAATGAACGGCTGTCAGTGAGCAGTCGTCCGACAATGGAATTCGAGTCTTTTATGCCGGACTCAATCCCGAGAATCCGTGCTATTTCGTTAATTTTATATTCCATCTGTAGATAAGCTATTTATATAACGCCTGCAGGCATGCTGAAGTTTTGGGAAACGGCGGATAAATGCCTCCGCCGCGGCTTCCTTGGCTGCATTTTCCCTCGCCGCCGCATCCGCCGATTTTTTCATGACGGTGTGTGACAGCCGACGGGTCAGCGCTGCAGCTTCGCGGGCCGCGGCCAGCGTGTCGTCATCGAAATAAGTGTTTTTAAAAAGGTCATATATGTATCCAACAGCCTGACGGCTGGGGTGTTTCATATCTTCGGCATAGAATCTGTAGTCTCTCAGGTCGTCCATCATGACCTCATAGGCCGGGAAATACATCACGCTGTCGCGGTTCGAGATAACGCTCTCTATGGCAAGGAGAAGCGTAGCTTTCGACAGCTGATTTCCGTGGGCGCCAAGTTCTGTGTAGCGCAGAGGACTAACCGTAAAAATAACTGTAGCTGCCGGATTGACACCGCGCACAGTGTCGACTGTCGACATCAGAGCCTCCGTCACCTCATCAAGCATGAGATATTTTATATCAAAGGTCTGCGAAGGCAGTTTATGGCAGTTAGCCACTACCCTACCGCTGTCTTTCAAGAAGAAAGCCCTTGTGGTACCGAGGGTTATGATTACAGTGGAGGCACGGCGGAGATTCCCGGCACTCTCTTCAATGCGGCGGTTCATGCCGGCGAGAGCCTCACCCCTGTCAGCGCATGAAAAGCGTGAGTGAAACAGAAAGCTGTGGAAAAATCCCTCGTGTTCAACCAGTGAATCCCCGTCTATCAAACTCTTTTCGGCAAGAGTTCTGAAAGCCGACAATACGGACAGAGGATTGTATATCGGGCCGAAAGGATTGATATCCGCGTCAAAAAGCTCATCGCGCAGACAGGCACCGATATTGTCCGAAAAACAGGACCCGACAAGCACAATCGGCTCACCGTGTCTGATGAGACCTTTCAGCCCGGGAATCGGTGCGATAGTAGTGCGGAAGTCCATATCTGAAACGCGAGTTTGTTAATAAAAGTCAAAGAGACATACTCTCTCGAAGGCAATAATGAGCCTTTTTGACGCACACAAAATTACTAATAATATCGCTCACCCTGTATAAAAAAGATTAAAAAGCATCTTTTTGACACAAAATCGCTCCATTAGGGCAATTCGCGCCGAAGTATGAAAAATAAATTTGCACATTCCAAAATTAATCCATACCTTTGCAGCCGTAAAACCGCCGAACATACCGGCCAACCTGGAGTGATGCTCGAGTGGCTGAAGAGGCACGCCTGGAAAGCGTGTATACGTCAAAAGCGTATCCCGAGTTCGAATCTCGGTCACTCCGCAAATCAGCTTAATAATCAGGCTATTTCAAATTAACGCCCAATATTGCACCCAGAAACGGGAGTAACATTGGGTGTTTTTTTATTCTCAATGGCAGGCTAATCCTGCATCAAAAAGAATATAGGGGTCAATGTAAATAATGAGTCAATGTAAATAATCGGTTGAAATGTTAAAAAACTACCCGAGTGTAAAATTATTTTTAGGCGC
>DXXM01000050.1 GCA_019416285.1 Bacteroidales bacterium | reverse complement strand
ATCCGTAATAATCAATTCTCAGAGGTTTTAACAATAGTAGTTCTGCAACACCCTCACAATAGGCTGGCAATCATCAGAGTCTTTTGCAAGACCCCCTCATTAGTATCTGTCTGGAAGATTATTCTGCCATTTTCAGGATGGCTTCCGTGTCGGAGGCGTTGAGCGAGATATAGCCGCCGATTTTCGGGCCTTTGTTTTCGTGGAGCTTGCTGACAAGCGTCCTGATGTCGGGATTCTCGATGCCGAGCTCCTTTATGGTCACGGGAGGCCGATTGAACGGAAGAACTCGCGCAGACGGCTGACGCCTGTCTCGGCTGCCTTGCAGTCGTCGGCTTCGTCGACATCAAACACGCGGCGTGCGAACTGTGCCACTTTCGCGGGCTTCTTTCCGGCCACATAGCTCATCCATGCGGGCATGACTACTGCGAGACCTGCGCCGTGGGTAACGTCGTAGAGCGCGCTCAGCTCATGCTCGATGAAGTGTGAGGCCCAATCCTCCTGACGGCCGCAGCCGCAGATGCCGTTGTGGGCGAGTGTGCCGCTCCACATGATGTTGGCTCTCGCGTCGTAGTTTTCGGGCTCGGCCATCACCTTCGGGGCTTCGGCTATTATGGCTTTGAGCAGCCCTTCGCAGAGGCGGTCGGTCACCTCCACACCCTCGCTCGGCGAGAAGTAGCGCTCGGTGATGTGGACCACCATGTCGGCGATGCCGCTTGCAGTCTGATATGGCGGGAGGGTAAAGGTGAGTTCGGGGTTGAGACATGCGAATTTCGGACGCAGGAGGGTGTCGGTGCGTATGGAGAGCTTGCGGAGGTCGGCGAGACGGGTGATGACTGAATTGCCGCTACCCTCGCTTCCCGCGGCGGGGATGGTGAGCACGACGCCAAGCGGAAGAGCCTCCCGGATGTTGGTCTTGCCGCAGTAGAAATCCCAGAAATCACCCTCGTAGGGGATACCGGCGGCAATTGCCTTTGCGGTGTCGATTACGGAGCCTCCGCCCACGGCGAGCAGGGAGTCTATCTTCTTTTCGCGTCCGAGCGCGATGCCTTCATAGACCTTGTCGTCGGTCGGATTGGGACGGACGCCGCCGAGTTCTACTGTATTGAGACCGGCCTCGGTGAGTGAGGCTTTCACACGGTCGAGCAGACCGCTGCGGATGGCAGACGAACCGCCGTAGACAATCATGACTGTTTTCCATCCGGCCACCTTGCAGAGTTCCGCCGCCTTACATTCAGCCCTACGTCCGAACACATAGCGGGTGGGAGTGCAGAAAGTGAAATTTTCCATTTTTATCTTCAGTTATAATATCAGATGCCTGTAGGGACGCTTTTCAAAGCGTCCACATCGACCGGGTTATTCCTCCCGGCTATTGTGGACGCTTGAAAGGCGTCCCTACAAGGTGAATTGGGTTATGTGATTATTCCTCAGTTTCGAGAAGTTCGAGCATCTTGATGGCAGACACGGGAATACGTGTGCCGGGGCCGAAGATGGCTGCGACGCCTGCTTTGTAGAGGAAGTCGTAGTCCTGGGCCGGAATCACACCGCCTGCAGTCACGAGAATATCCTCGCGGCCGAGCTTCTTGAGCTCTTCGATTACCTGCGGGATGAGGGTCTTGTGGCCTGCGGCGAGCGACGACACACCGAGGATGTGGACGTCGTTCTCGACTGCCTGGCGAGCTGCCTCGGCGGGAGTCTGGAAGAGGGGACCCATGTCGACGTCGAATCCGCAGTCGGCATAGCCGGTAGCAACCACTTTCGCACCGCGGTCGTGACCGTCCTGGCCCATCTTCGCAATCATGATACGGGGTTGACGACCTTCGCGCTTGGCGAATTCTTCACACATCTGCTGAGCCTTCACGAAATCGGGGTCAGACTTGGTTTCTGATGAGTACACGCCTGAAATAGTTCTGATTACTGCTTTGTAACGGCCTACGACCTCTTCGCAGGCATCTGAAATCTCGCCGAGGGTGGCGCGGAGACCGGCAGCCTTGACTGCGAGGTCGAGGAGGTTGCCCTTCTTGGTGCGGACACATTCGGTGATGGCTTCGAGGGCTTTCTTGACTGCGGCTTCGTCGCGGTGAGCCTTGAGGTCTACGAGACGTGCCACCTGGTCCTTGCGCACCTCGGTGTTGTCGATTTCGAGGATGTCGATGGGATCTTCGTGGTCAAGACGGTATTTGTTGATGCCGACGATGGTCTGACGGCCGGAGTCGATGCGGGCCTGGGTGCGGGCAGAAGCCTCCTCGATACGCATCTTGGGCAGACCTGATTCGATGGCCTTGGCCATGCCGCCGAGTTTCTCGATTTCCTGGATGTGTTCCCAGGCGCGGTGAGCTATCTCGTTGGTGAGAGCCTCGACGTAGTATGAACCGCCCCACGGGTCAACCTGCTTGGTGACCATGGTTTCCTCCTGGATGTAGATCTGAGTGTTGCGGGCGATACGGGCCGAGAAGTCGGTCGGGAGCGCGATGGCCTCGTCGAGCGCGTTGGTGTGGAGCGACTGGGTGTGGCCGAGAGCGGCGCCCATAGCTTCGATACATGTGCGGCCCACGTTGTTGAAGGGGTCCTGCTCGGTGAGTGACCAGCCTGAAGTCTGCGAGTGGGTGCGGAGTGCGAGCGATTTGGGGTTCTTCGGGTTGAACTGCTTCACAATCTTGGCCCAGAGCAGACGTGCGGCACGCATCTTGGCAACCTCCATGAAGTAATTCATGCCGATGGCCCAGAAGAACGACAGACGGGGTGCGAAGGCGTCGATGTCGATGCCTGCGTTGATACCTGCGCGGAGATATTCGAGACCGTCGGCGAGAGTGTAGGCAAGCTCGATGTCGCATGTTGCGCCTGCTTCCTGCATGTGGTAGCCCGAGATTGAGATGGAGTTGAACTTGGGCATGTTCTGCGAGGTGTACTCGAAGATGTCGGCGATGATTCGCATCGAGAATTCCGGCGGGTAGATATAGGTGTTGCGCACCATGAATTCCTTGAGGATGTCGTTCTGGATTGTACCTGCCATCTCCTCAAGTTTGGCACCCTGTTCGAGTCCGGCGTTGATGTAGAAGGCGAGCACGGGAAGAACGGCGCCGTTCATGGTCATGGAGACTGACATCTTGTTCAGAGGAATACCCTCGAAGAGCACCTTCATGTCCTCAAGCGAGCAGATGGACACGCCTGCCTTGCCGACGTCGCCCACAACGCGCTCGTGGTCTGCGTCGTAGCCGCGGTGTGTGGCGAGGTCAAACGCCACCGACAGACCCTTCTGTCCCGATGCGAGGTTGCGGCGGTAGAAGGCGTTGGATTCGGCTGCGGTCGAGAAGCCTGCATACTGGCGGATGGTCCAGGGGCGCAGGGGATACATGGCGCTGTACGGGCCACGGAGGAAGGGAGGAATACCCGACACGTAGTTGAGGTGTTCGAGTCCTTCAAGGTCCTTCTTTGTATAGACGGGTTTTACAGGGATGAGCTCGGGGGTGAGCCAGTCTTCCCCCTTACATTCGGGGACGTGGAGGTCGCCGAAAGCATCTTTTACTATATCGATTTCTTTGAAATTGGGTTTCATATCTTAAAAAATATGTATGGAGGGGGTTGACGGTTTACTTTTTGAGAAGTTTCGCATTGAACGCGCGGAGAGTGTCGAGGACATTGCAGCGCACGTGAACGAAGTCGTTGATGCCGATAGCCTTGAGGTCGTCGGTGCACGCGGGAGCGCCGGCTACCACAAACTCTGCACGGCCATTGAGATACTTGAAGGCTGCGGGAGCGAGTTCGGCATATTCGTCGTCGCTCGAGCAGAGAACCACGATGTCGGCACCCTTTTCAAGAGCTGCGTCGACGCCCTGCTCCACGGTATCGAAACCGAGGTTGTCGATAATCTCATAGCCTGCGCAGCCGAAGAAGTTGGTCGAGAACTGTGCACGGGCCAGACGCATAGCGAGGTTGCCGATTGTGAGCATGAATACTTTCGGACGGTTTGAAGCGGCCTCTGTCTCGAGACGGAGTGCCTCGAAATCGCTTGCGGCACGCTTGGTGGGCAGACCGGCGGGAGTCTCGCAGGCTTCGCTGTGGCCTCCGCATGAGCAGGAGAAGGAACCCTTGAGGTCGACAATCTTGTCGGCAGCCATCTCGTTGACGTTGGGGTACTGGTTGGTACCGAGAAGGATTTCCTTGCGGCGTGCTACGTCGGTGTGGCGCTTTTCGGCGCTTTCGCGGATGGCTTTCTGCACTTCGTCGTCGTTGCAGCATGCGAGGAAACCGCCCTTGTCCTCTACCTCAAGGAAGAGCTTCCATGCCTCCTTAGCGATGGAAACGGTGAGTGTCTCCACGTAGTAGCTGCCGCCTGCGGGGTCGATTACTTTGTCGAGGTGGCTCTCCTCTTTGAGAAGGAACTGCTGGTTGCGGGCTATGCGCTCCGAGAATTCATCGGGAGTCTTGTAGGGGAGGTCGAAAGGAGTGACGGTGATTGAGTCAACACCTGCGAGAGCGGCCGACATAGCTTCTGTCTGGCTGCGGAGCAAGTTGACGTGTGCGTCGTAGAGGGTCTGGTTGAAGCGCGAGGTGGCGGCGTGGGCCATCATCTTGGCTGCTTCGTCGGATGCCTCGTACTGCTTCACGATCTGAGCCCAGAGCATACGGGCTGCGCGGAACTTGGCGAGCTCCATGAAGAAGTTTGACGAGATGCCCATGTTGAACTTGATGCGCTCTGCCACTTCGCTCGGGCAGCGGCCTGCGTCGGTGAGCAGGGTCATCCACTGTGCGCCCCATGCGAGAGCGTAGCCGAGTTCCTGGAAGATATATGCGCCGGCGTTGCTGAGCATATCGCTGTTGACGGAGAGGACGCGGAGACCTTTCACGTTCTTGACGGCGTCGAGAATCTCGCAGGCCATTGCGGTGAGCTGGGCGGGGTCGAAAGCCACACCCTTGCGGAGCGGCTTGCGGAAGGGGTTGAAATCGATTGAACCCTTAAAGGTGTCGGCGCAGCCGTGAGCTTCCACGTATTCAACGAGTGCTTTTGCAAGCGGAAGGGCTTTCTTGACACAGCAGGTGAAGTTGACTTCCACTTTGGCGAGGTCGATGCCCTTGAGGAGCACATCGAGAGTCTCGGCAGTGGGCTCCTCGATATGGAAACCGAGAGAAGTCACACCTTTTGTGAGCACGTCGAGAGCCTTGGCGTTGGCTTCGGCGGGAGTGTCGGCGAGGATTTCCTGACGGGTGAGCCAGTTATTGTCGCAGCGGGTGCCGCGCACGTAGGGAAATTCGCCGGGAAGGGAGTTTGTAGTCTTGAAGTCCTCGATGTCCTCGAGCCGGTACATAGGCTGAACATTAAAGCCTTCGTTGGTGCGCCACACTAACTTTTTGTCAAACGGGGCGCCTTTGAGGTCAGCTTCCACCTTGGCTTTCCACTCGGCGGTGGAGACAGGAGGAAACTGTTCGAACAATTTTTCTTTCTTTTCTGCCATGATTATGGTATTAAATATTCTGTATCTGGTTTACGAGGTTAACCGTAATGTCAGTTGCAAATCTCAGGCCTAAAGCCATTGGCTGTGCAAAGATAAGAGGAAACTTCCTAAAAGCAAAGAAAATAAAAAGAAAAAATTAGGATAATCAGAGTAATCAGAGCTATCAGAGTTATCAAATAAATCGGCAATTGGTGCCGAGGATAACTCTGATAGCTCTGATTACTCTGATTATTCTGAAAGCTCTGATAATTCAGCTAATGAGTCTATTTGAAATCTTATTGTTTCATCAGATATGCCTTGAAGTCGGTGAAGCGGGAGGTCATGGGGGTGGATTGCTTGCGGCCTTTCATGAAGGCGGCGAGGGGGGCGGGGATTGCGACGGTGGTGCCGATGGCTTCCTCGACGGTGTCCTTGAATTTTGCGGGATGGGCGGTCTCGAGGAATACGCCGGTCTCTCCGGGGCGTAGGCTTTCGCGGAGGGCGCGGTAGCCGCAGGCGCCGTGGGGGTCGAGGATGTAGCCTGTGCGGGCGAAGCAGTCGCGCATGGTCTCGCGTATCTGCTCATCGGTGAATGTAGCGCCGGAGATGAGTTCCGAAATCCGCTCGTGGGAGTTGCCGTAGAGGTCGAGGATGCGGGCGAAGTTGCTGGGGTCGCCGACGTCCATCGCGTTTGCGATGGTCTGCACACTGGCTTTGGGCGAGTAGATTCCGGTTTTGAGATAATTGAAGAAGATGTCGTTGGCATTGTTGGCCGCGATGAAGCGGCTGACGGGGAGCCCCATGCGGTGGGCGAAGAGGCCGGCGGTGATGTTGCCGAAATTTCCGCTCGGCACACACACCACCATATCTTTCTCCCTGCCGAGGGCCTTCAGGCGCGCATAGGCGTTGAAGTAGTAGAAAGCCTGGGGAAGAAAACGGGCTACGTTGATGGAATTGGCCGAGGTGAGCACCATCTTTTCGCAGAGTTCGGCGTCCATGAAAGCGCTTTTGACGAGGCGCTGGCAGTCGTCGAACACTCCGTCGACCTCCACAGCCGTGATATTGCGGCCGAGAGTGGTGAACTGGCACTCCTGAATCGGGCTTACCTTCCCTTTGGGGTAGAGAACATAGACGTGGATGCCGTCGACGCCGAGGAAACCGTTGGCCACGGCCGAGCCGGTGTCGCCGCTGGTGGCCACGAGTACATTGACCTCCTCTCCGCGGGCCTCTTTCCTGATAAAATACTGAAGGAGGCGCGCCATGAAGCGGGCGCCAACGTCCTTGAACGCGAGGGTGGGGCCGTGGAAGAGTTCGAGACTGTAGATGCCGGGCTCGACCTCCGCCAGCGGACAGTCGAAGGCAAGAGTGTCGCAGACAATGCGGTTGATGTCCTCTTTGGGTATATCGTCGCCGAAAAATGCCTCCGCTACGCGGCAGGCTATTTCCTGAAACGACATTGTGTCGATTTTCTCGAAAAATTCGTCGGGCAGGCGCTTTATTTCGCGCGGCATGAAGAGGCCGCGGTCGGCGGCGAGACCTTTGACCACCGCTTCCTCGAGCGACACGTCGGGTGTATTTAGATTTGTGCTGTAATATTTCATAATGTAAGAACTGAAAGAACTGAGGGCTTAAAATTTCATAAATTCCCGCATGAACTCCGAGAGGCGCAACCGGCCGTAGGCTCCGCGGGCACATGCGGCCTCGCTGTAGGAGCTGACGGCGTCGGGTTCGATGCCGGGCGCGTAAATCACGAAAGGAACAGGTTCGCTGACATGGATGCGGCTCTCCACCGGAGTGGGGTGGTCGGGAAGAAGAGCCACGCAGACCGGTTCGTCGCGGCGTGCGAGCTCCTCCATAATCGGGCTCACCACGCGTTTGTCAAGATACTCGATGGCCTTTATCTTGAGGTCGAGGTCACCGTCGTGGCCGGCCTCGTCGGTGGCCTCGAGATGCAGAAACACGAAATCGTCAGTCTCAAGAGCCTCGAGTGCGGCACGGGTCTTGCTCTCGTAGTTGGTGTTGGCAAGTCCGGTGGCGCCGGGGACGTCGATTGGACGCAGCCCCGCGTAGCAGCCTATGCCGCGGATGAGGTCGACTGCCGTAATGACGGAGCCTTTTTCAATCTGCGGAAACATTTCGCGCAATGTGAGCATGTGGGGGCGGTAGCCGGGACTCCAGGGCCAGATAGAATTAGCCTCGGGTTTGCCCTCGGTGCGGCGCTGACGGTTGAAGGGATGCTCGGCAAGCAGCTGCTGAGAGTGCAGGATGAGGTTTCGTAGCAGTGCGGCGGTCTCTTCCGGAGAGTCGTGGCCCGGTTCGGATGCCAACTGCGGCTCCGCTTGCGGGAGGAGGGGGCGCCACTGCTTGCCCGGATTGTCGTGGGGCGGCGCGCAGTCCACGTGCTTGTTGCCCCCTTTGATTACGAGCAGATGGCGGTACTGGATGCCGGGTATGAACTTCACGCGGTCGGAACCTAGCCGCTCGTCGAGATACTTTATAAGTTCGGTGCCCTCTTCGGTGGTGAGATGACCGCCGTGGTGGTTGACGATTTCACCTCCGGCTCCGAGGGTGATGATGTTGCAGCGCATGGCCAGATCGCCGGGCTCCATTTCATAGCCTATGCTGGCGGCTTCGAGAGGTCCGCGCCCCTCGTAGACTTCGTCGAGGTCATATCCGAGGATGGCGGTGTTGGCCACTTCGCTTCCCGGGGAGAAACCGTCGGGGACGGTCTGGAGCATGCCGCAGCGCCCTTCGCGGGCGAGCCGGTCAAATGCCGGAGTATCGGCATATTCAAGGGGTGTCTTGCCACCGAGCCGGGCGACAGGATGGTCCGCCATCCCGTCGCCGAGGATAATTATATGTTTCATGGCGGGGTCAGTTGTTGACGGTCGACATGATGTTGGCAAACACTCCGGCCGCGGTCACTTCCGCACCGGCGCCATAGCCCTGAATGAGCATCGGGTACTCTTTGTAGCGCTCGGTGGTGAGGAGAACTATATTGTTGGAACCTTCGAGTCCGTAGAAGGGATGGCGGCTGTCCACAGCCTCAAGCCCTACGCTCATGCGGCCCATCTCCATGCGTGCCACGAAACGCCAGCGCTTGCCCTCGGCCTCCAGCACCTTGCGGCGCTCCTCGAAATCTGCGTCGAGTTCGGGCAGACGGCGCCAGAAATCCTCGATGGAGCCGTTGAAAAGATCCTCGGGGATGAAGAGATGCTTCTCCACGTCGGCCTGCTCAGCCGTGTAGCCACCCTCGCGGGTGAGGATGACGAGTTTGCGCACCACGTCCTGACCGCTGAGGTCGATGCGCGGGTCGGGCTCGCTGTAGCCGAGTTCCTTGGCAAGACGCACTGTCTCCGAGAAGGGTACATCGGCTGAAAGGGCGTTGAAGATAAAGTTGAGAGTGCCGCTGAGGACGGCTTCGATTTTCAGGATGCGGTCGCCTGAGGAGAGAAGGTCGTTGATGGTACCTATAATCGGCAGACCTGCTCCTACGTTTGTCTCGAAGAGATATTTGACGCCGCGGGCAAGGGCAGTGTCTTTCAGGCGGCGGTAGATGTCGTAGCTGCTCGATGCCGCGACCTTGTTGGCGGCGACAACCGAGATATTGTGGTCAAGGAATGTCTGATAGAGCGCGGCCACATCCTTGCTTGCGGTGCAGTCCACGAACACGCTGTTGAATATGTTCATGCCCACTACCTCGTCGCGCAGGCGGGAGATGTCGCTTTCAGGACTGTTGTCGAGGAGCTCGCGGTAGTTGGCGAGGTCGATTCCGGCGCGGTTGAAAATGGCGCGACGGCTTGATGCTATGCCCACCACGTTAAGTTGCAGGCGGTGGGTGCGGCGCAGTTTCTCCTGCTGGCTGCGTATCTGCTCGATGAGCATGCCGCCCACGGTACCCACACCGCAGATGAAGAGGTTGAGCTCCTTGTATTCGCTGAGGAAGAAAGAGTCGTGGATTACGTTGAGCGATTTGCGGAGGTAATCGCCGTGGACCACGAATGAGATGTTGGTCTCGCTGGCACCCTGCGCGCAGGCAATCACGCTGATACCGCTGCGGCCGAGAGTGCCGAAGAGCTTGCCGGCAATGCCGGGTGTGTGTTTCATGTTTTCGCCTACGATGGCTATGGTGGCGAGACCGCTTTCGGCGTGCATGGGGAACATGGCGCCTTCGTCGATTTCCTTGGCGAACTCATGGTTGAGCACGCGGATGGCTTCGTCGGCATCCTCGTCGCGGACACCGATTGAGGTGGAGTTTTCCGACGACGCCTGGCTGACCATGAACACGGAGATACCGTTGTCGGCGAGCGCGGCGAAGATACGGCGGTTCACACCTATCACACCTACCATCGACAGACCTGTGACGGTGATTAGGGAGGTGCCGCTGATGCTCGAGATACCCTTGATGGGCTTGCAGTCGTCCTCGATTTTGTCGCGGATGATAGTGCCGGTGCCTTCGGGGTTGAAGGTGTTTTTGACCCAGATGGGTATATTCTTGACGCAGACGGGATAGATTGTGGGGGGATAGATGACTTTGGCTCCGAAGTTGCAGAGCTCCATTGCCTCCACATAGCTCAGAGAGTTGATGGTGTAGGCGGTGGGGATTACCCGCGGGTCGGCGGTCATGAAGCCGTCCACGTCGGTCCATATCTCAAGTGCCTCGGCGTCGAGCGCCGCTGCTATGATAGAGGCGGTGTAGTCGCTGCCTCCGCGTCCGAGATTGGTGACCTCGCCGGTGTGTTTGTCAGAGCTGATGAAGCCGGGGACGATGTGGATGCGGCCTTCGAGCTTTCCGGGAGCGAACTCCTCGCAGACGAGGCGGCGGGAGAGTTCGCTGTCGAGCACCGCGCGGCCATGCTTGCGCTCGGTACGGATGAATGAACGGGAGTCGTGGAGCACACTTCCGGGAATGAGACGGGAGACGATGCGGCTGCTCAGGCGCTCGCCGTAGCTGACGATGGCTGCCTGGGTCTTGGGGCTGAGGTCGCGGATAAGGAATACTCCCTGATATATTGACGAAAGTTCGTTGAGAAGCGAATCGGTTTCGGAGATGAGTTCGGCGCGTCCGTCGGTGATGACGGCGTCAATCATTTCATGGTGTCGTGTGACGATTCCGTCAAAAAGCGCTTTGTAATCCTCACGGCCGTCTGCTGCGAGACGCGCTGTCTTGATTAAAAGATCTGTGACTCCTCCGAGAGCACTGACGACTACTACTGTGGGACGGCTCTGGCCTTCGACGATTTTCCTGAGATTCAGGATGCTGTTTGCGGAACCTACGGATGTTCCGCCAAATTTTAATACTTTCATTTTGTTGTTTGGAGTTGGGGTAGTGGTCCGGACGCGCCGGTGATGGCCGGCATGAGCGGGCGGACCGAAACTTTACGAGCAGTTGTTTGATGTAGGGACAAAATTAGATAAATTTATCTGTCACGGCAATGTTTTTGTAAAAAATCTTAACATAAATATGTTTTTTAGCATCTTTTTGTCTGTTTTGGGCAAAAGGAAACAAAAACTTTTGCCGATAAGAGGGGCGATAAGGCTTATGTCGGCGATTTTTTGTAACTTTGCAATTCGAAACAAAAGAGATTTATGGCAGAAAACTCCCTTTTATCGCGTCTTGACGGCATAGATGCCCGCTTCGAGGAAGTGGGCACGCTCATCACCGACCCCTCTGTCATCCAGGACATGAAGCGCTATGTGCGTCTGACAAAAGAATATAAGGATCTTGAAAAACTGACGGCCGTGACCCGCCGCTACCGCACACTCCTCGGCAACATCGAGGAGGCGCGCGAGGTGCTTGCCTCGGAAAACGACCCCGAGCTGCGCGATATGGCCAAGACTGAACTCGACGAGGCTACCGAGGCTATCCCGGCTCTCGAGGAGGAAATCAAGCTCCTGCTCATTCCCGCCGACCCTGAGGATTCGAAAAACGCCATCCTCGAAATCCGTGGAGGAACCGGTGGCGACGAAGCCGCCATATTTGCCGGCGACTTATATAAGATGTATGTCAAGTATTGCGAGTCGAAGGGCTGGAATGTGGCCGTGACCAGTTTCAGCGAGGGAGCTGCCGGCGGATTCAAGGAAATCGTGGTGGCTGTGACCGGCGACAATGTCTACGGCACGCTGAAATATGAGAGCGGCGTACACCGCGTCCAGCGTGTGCCGGCCACGGAGACTCAGGGCCGCGTACACACCTCGGCCGCTACCGTGGCTGTGCTCCCCGAAGCGGAGGCCTTCGATGTGGAAATCAACGAGGGCGAAATCAAATGGGACACCTTCCGCTCCGGCGGTGCCGGCGGTCAGAACGTCAACAAGGTCGAGTCGGGAGTACGTCTGCGCTATATGTGGCGCAATCCCAACACCGGAGAGACTGAGGAGATTCTGATAGAGTGTACGGAAACCCGCGACCAGCCCAAGAATAAGGAGCGTGCACTCAGCCGCCTGCGCACCTTTATATATGACAAGGAGCATCAGAAGTATATCGACGATATAGCCTCGCGCCGCAAGACCCTCGTGTCGACCGGCGACCGCTCGGCGAAAATCCGCACATACAACTATCCGCAGGGCCGAATCACCGACCACCGCATAAACTATACTATATATAATCTCCAGGCTTTCATGGACGGGGAGATTCAGGACGTAATCGACCAGCTAATCATAGCTGAGAACGCCGAGAAACTCAAAGCCGCGGAGCTGTAGAAAAAATATAGTGAGACATAGAATAAATCTGTAAACAATAACAACGATATAAAAATATATGAACCGCCAGCAAATCATCGAACAGATTAAAAAGAAAGGTTCTTTTCTCTGTGTAGGCCTTGACACTGATATCAAGAAAATCCCGCAGCACCTACTCAACGAAGAGGATCCGATTTTTGCCTTCAACAAAGCCATCATCGACGCCACCGCACCTTACTGCGTGGCCTATAAACCCAACACAGCATTCTACGAGAGTCTCGGAGTGGACGGATGGAAGGCACTTGACCGCACTGTCAGGTATATTCGCGAGAATTATCCCGACCAGCTCATCATCGCCGACGCCAAGCGCGGCGACATCGGCAACACCTCGTCGCTCTACGCCCGTGCGTTTTTCGAGAACATGGGTGTGGATGCAATCACCGTGGCACCTTACATGGGCTTTGACAGCGTGAAGCCTTTCATGGACTATGAAGGCAAGTGGGTGATTCTGCTCGCGCTCACTTCCAATCCCGGAAGCCGCGACTTCCAGTTCCTCACCGACATGACCGGTACCCGCCTGTTCGAGCAGGTGCTCGAAACCGCACAGAAGTGGGGCACTCCGGACAATCTGATGTTTGTGGTCGGCGCAACGCAGGGCGCTATGTTCGCCGAGGTGCGCCGTGTGGCTCCCTCGTCGTTCCTCCTTGTGCCCGGTGTCGGCGCGCAGGGCGGAAGTCTTGAGGAAGTGGCCAAGTGGGGTATGACCCCCGAGTGCGGTCTGCTCGTCAACTCATCGCGCGGCATTATCTACGCTTCGTCTGACGAGGATTTCGCTGAAGCTGCCGCAGCCGAGGCGCGCAAGCTCCGTGACCACATGACCATACTTCTTTCCACTTACGGAGTGCTCTGAAAACAGACCAATGGCTGAACGGGACATTTCCTGCGCGGTGGTGACCGACATCCGGAGTCTGGAGAAAGAGTGGCGACGGATGGACGGAGAGGCCTTGTCGCTCCTGAAAAGCGGCGAGGGTAAGCCTGTGGACTATTCGTATTATCAGACCTACGACTGGAACGAGTTTGTCGACGGCTATTACCGCTCCAAAGGCGCCCTGTGGCGGCGGATGAAGCGGGTGGAATATCTTACCGTACGTCAGGAAGGAGAGCTGAAGGTGATTCTGCCGATGCTCGTGACCCTGTTTCCCTCGAAGAAGGTAGAACCGGTGTCGTGGAAAACGTCGGGCATCAACAATGCCTCCTCGACGCTCAATCTGACCGCCGGTGGCAAGGATGACACCTGCTTCCGTGAGCTCGCCGCATTCTTCATGGCCCGTTACTGCCGGATGAAACTAAAACTGAACGATATGCCTGCCGGAGCGCCCTTTGTCAGCGCTCTCGCGGCCATTTCGGGCATAAGCGTGAAGGAGCGGGAGAGCTATCACATCCCGCTCGACAGTTTCGAGGATTTCGACGCCTATTATGCCTCCCTCAGCAAGAAACTGCGCCACAACATACAGACCCGCAGCAATCACTTCACTCACGGAGACCTGAGCTGGGAGCTGAGAGTGTTTGACCGCCACGACGCGCCGACGGCCGACTACTGGATGAGGATATGGCAGGGGTTTTACCGCCGCAAATTGCAGTGGAACGGCAAGAAAGCCGGACTGCTCCGGCGCGTGGCCTGTGACTGGGAAGCACGCCGCGAGGTAGAGGCGGGCATGAAAACGGCAAGTTTCGGCCGACTCGATGCCTCAAGGCTTTTCGTGTTTGAAATCAACGGAGAGCCGGCGGCATTTGCGTTTCTGTATAAATATGACGATTATATCGTGGTGCCGAAGCTGGCTATTGATTTCCGTTTCCGCAACCATGCTCCCGGCATACTGATGCTGCGCGAGATAATGAAGTGGTGTTATGCCAACGGTGTGCGCGACTTCGACCTCTGCCGCGGCGACGAACCCTATAAGCAGCAGGTGGGGGCCGTGTGCGAGCCGATATGCGTGGTGCGCCGCAAGGCTTAGCTTGCGATTTTTACGGTTGAAACTGCTGATTTTTCGGTTAATTGCGATAGGGTGTCCCTGACATTATATAAAATGTTA
>DXXM01000005.1 GCA_019416285.1 Bacteroidales bacterium | reverse complement strand
TCCGTAATAATCAATTCTCAGAGGTTTTAACAATAGTAGTTCTGCAACACCCTCCTACGGCAAACCTTACGTCTTTCTTATTCCGAATCCCGGCCAAACATCCGGCTGAACGCCCGGTTGAGGCGCTGCTCTCCATACTGATAATGATTGCCGGGAACGAGCTCGAAACAATCGTCGATGCCGTTTTCACGCAGGTAGCCTACAATCGCCTCCGTATCGGTCTGCACAGGCTGAAAAGCCTTCACCTTGGTTTTTGCTTCCTGATTGCCGAGCAGGAAATAGGCCTTACCCGTCTTTCGGGGCACAGGCTGCGCCTTGAGCCATTTCACAAAAACCTCATACCAGAATGAACCCGACAGACTTATTATATTATGGAAGGTATCATTTCCCATCCACTGCCAGAGCGTGAAAAGGCCCGAAAGAGAGACGCCCGTCAATGTACGCTCCACATCTTTCCCGATGTTCAGCCGCTGTTCAATCCCCGGGATTACCTCCGAGATAAGAGTCGACAGAAATCCGGGGGCATTTCCCTTGAAATCCGGAGAGCCCGTCGGCACTCCCGTCGCGGGCCAGGGTGTCAGATCGTCGTTCCAGTCCATCCCTGTTATCACGGCTATCGATACACCGAACTTCTGCGCCGCTTCCTCTATCCATTCCCCAAGGGAGTCAAGAGGGTAAAGCACATAACATATCCTGTCGGCCGATTTATTGACCGACATTATCTTTAGATTCGCTATCCTGAATGTCTGCATATTTCATTATTCCGGGCAATTCCTTAAACCCGATACTCTTATATAACGGGCGTGCCACGTCGGTTGTTTCAAGATAAATCTTATCGCACCCCGCCAACCTCGCTTTCTCCACAAGGCAGCGCACAATCTCGTGACCGACACCCCGCCCACGATATTCCTCGCGGACATAGATGTTCATCAGATAGGCGCAGCGGCCTGACGGATTGTCGGGCGAGGGCAGTTCTTCCGACAGACATATAGCCCCGCAGCCTGCATCCGCGCCATCGGTCTCCGCTATGATGGCCGTATGTGTGCCGTCAGCGATATGGCGGCGGTAATACTGCCGGTTGGCCACAAGCAGACGCTTCGTGGGCTTAATCCCGAACACATGCTCAATCACCTCAGCACGCCAGTGCATGAGAGTGGGGATGGCTTTTACTTCCCTAATTATCACTTTCATTCCGATATCCCTTCCTTCATTACCACAGGCAGTGCCCTGTCATTGACCTTACCACGGACCGTAAGCGGTATCTCCTCCATCCTGACAAAAAATTCAGGCACCATGAAATCGGCGAGCCGTGAGCGGAGGAAATTCTTTATGCAGCTTATCGGGCAGTTTTTGTGTGACGGCACGAAATATGCCGTAAGATACGCCAGTCCCTGCTCGTCGGTGAACGCTCGCACTACTCCGCGCTCCACGCATGGCGACTCATTGAGCACATTCTCCACCTCTTCCGGCTCGACACGCCTGCCGAGTATCATCACCTGCCTGTCTTTGCGGTGGAGGAAAGCGATGTTGCCGTCGGGCAGACGATAGCCGAGGTCGCCGCTGCGATACATCCGCGTCCCGTCACCGCAAGTCACGAAATTAACCTGCTCCGGAGGATTGCCGAGGTAGCCGCGCGACACCCCTTCGCCAAAAATACAGATTTCTCCGACCGTTCCGTCCGGGACTTCATGCAGACTGTCGTCGAGGATTTTCACTCCGACACCTTTCACTGCTTTCCCGACAGAATATGTGCCGTCGTCAAGCGCTTCGGCATCGTCGGCACGGAAATATGTCGCGCAGACCGTGGTCTCGCTCGGCCCGTAAGTGTTGTAGATGACGAAATCCCGGTCCTTCAGCCAGCTTATATATGAGGCGCGGAGCACATCGCCTCCGCTTATCAGCAGTCTCAGCTTAGCCGGATAGCGGTGATAGCGGTTCATATCGGCAAGAAGATACGGGAAGCCGCTGATTTCCGTGACGCCGTGTCTCTCGCAAAAATCCATGAGGTCGGAGAGAGTGCCGTCATGTATCTCTTTCGGGGGTATGGCTATGGTAGCGCCGTTGAGCAGCGTTGTGAATACTTCCTCCACGAAAATATCGAATGAGCAGATGGAATACTGGAGCATCACGTCGCCCGGCACGACATGAAATTCTCTCTCAAACGCCTCGGCATAGTTCACAACGCTGTGGTTTTCAACCACCACTCCTTTCGGGCGTCCGGAAGTGCCCGAGGTGAAGAGGATATAGGCCACGCCGTCGGGCCGTGATCTGTCGGCGAGCGGCTGCGCCTCCGGAAGATTGCGGCAATACTCGTCGGTGATTATAAAATCCACACCGGCAGTCCGCATCATGTAATCAATGCGCTCCTGAGGCAACGACGGTTCGGCGGGGACGTAGGCCGCTCCGCTTTTCAGCACCGCGAGCATCGCCGCTATCATCTCGATACCGTGGCTCATCACAAGCCCTATCGCCGGATATTCTTTTTCGTAGAACTTCGACATTATGGCGTTTGCCATGCTGTCAAGCTCCCGGTATGTCACCGAGCGGCCATCCTCCACCACCGCCACGGCGTCAGGCCTGAGCGCCGCCCAACGGGAAAATCTGCCGTATATAGTCTTTCTGTCAATCATGCTTTCTTTTTATAAAAACAAGCACGGAGCGCGATGGATTGTTCAATCCCTGATGCTTTCTTTAAAAAGATGTATAATACTTTCTTAAGCTAATTTTGCAGCTCATGTGGCGGATTGATTATGATTTATGGATTAATTGTATTATTTTTGTAACCTTAAACCCTACCATATTCTGAACGACATGAAGAATATCATACTTTTCGACCCTGTCGAGGCGAGGGCGCAGCTGCTCCCGCTCACTCTGACAAGACCTGTGGCGCTGATACGCCACGGAATCACCACTATTTCCGAAAAATGGCAGAAAGCTATCCCGGGCACCTACTCCTACTCTACCCAGGACTATCTTTCGATGAAATATCCGATGATAGAGGCCGCCGACGGCGACAATCTCTTCATCGCCGGCAATCTGCACCCTGATGACGCGCTCGTCGACGCCATTCTCTCCCTCAAGCCCGGTCAGGCGCTTCTGAGCGAAGGTGAAATCATAGCACGCCGCGGCAACGGCACTCCCGCCGAGACGGTTGACTACTCAGGCGCCGCCCCCTTCGCCATCCGTCATATCTGGGACATCTTCATGACCAACGACGAGGCTCTGCGCCGCGACTTCGCCGCACTCACCGCCGGCCGCGAGTCCCAGCCGCTGAGCGAAACCTGCCGCCTCATCGGTGACCCCTCGCAGCTCTTCATCGAGAAGGGCGCCACGGTCGAAGGCGCTATAATCAACGTCAGCAAAGGCCCCGTCTATGTGGGACGCGACGCCGAAATCATGGAGGGCGCCTGTCTGCGCGGCCCGATAGCCCTCTGCGAGCACGCCGTTGTCAACATGGGCGGCAAAATCTACGGCGCCACCACCCTCGGCCCCTACTGCAAGGTGGGCGGCGAGCTCAACAATGTGGTTATGACCGGCTATTCCAACAAGGCCCACGACGGTTTCCTCGGCAACGCCGTAATCGGTGAGTGGTGTAATCTCGGAGCCGGGTGCACCGCATCGAACCTCAAGAACACCTACGGTCCCGTCAAGATCTGGAGCATGGCCGAAGGACGTTTCGTAAAGACCGACCTCCAGTTCTGCGGCCTCATCATGGGCGACCACTCGAAGGCAGGCATCAACACGATGTTCAACACCGCCACCGTGGTCGGCGTGGGAGTCAACTTCTACGGCGCAGGCTTCCCCCGCACCTATATCCCCTCGTTCACCGAAGGCTCCACCCTCGGCATGAAACCTGTGATTCTCGACCGCTTCTTCGACACCGCCACCCGCATGATGGCGCGCCGCCACAAGGAACTCACTCCTACCGACAAGGAAATCTACATCAACATTCACGAACAGGGACTCAGCTGAACCGCCCCACCGACGGAGCAGCACACGCAGCTTCCCAAATAGCCCCGACTCAACAAAATGCCAAACGTATCAGAACGCGGCACACTGATGCCCGCATCACCCATACGCCGCCTCGCCCCACTCGCCGGCGAAGCCAAGGCCCGCGGCATCAAGGTCTATCACCTCAACATAGGCCAGCCCGACGTCCCCACCCCCAAAGAGGGTCTTGACGCGCTCAAGAATATCGACCGCAAGGTGCTTGAATACAGCCCCTCGGCCGGCCTCCCCTCGCTCCGGAAGAAACTCCGCGAATATTACCACCGCTTCAACATCGACGTCGACGTCGACGACATCATCGTCACCACCGGCGGCTCCGAAGCCGTGCTCTTCGCATTCATGGCCTGTCTCGACCCCGGCGACGAAATCATTGTCCCCGAGCCCGCCTATGCCAACTACATGGCCTTCGCCATCTCAGCAGGAGCGAAAATCGTCACCGTGCCCTCCAACATCGACCAAGGCTTCGCGCTCCCCAACGTAGAGAAATTCGAGGAACTTATCACTCCCCGCACCAAAGGCATCCTCATCTGTAACCCCAACAACCCGACGGGCTACCTCTACACGATGAAGGAGATGCTCCAGATCCGTGACCTGGTGAAGAAATATGACCTCTTCCTTTTCTCCGACGAGGTTTACCGCGAGTTCTGCTACACGGGCGCACCCTACATCTCCGCCTTCCACCTCCCCGGCATCGAGGAGCAGGTAGTGCTCATCGACTCCGTGTCGAAGCGCTACAACGAGTGCGGCATCCGCATCGGAGCCCTCATCACCAAGCACCCGCAGCTCAAGACCAACGTCATGAAATTCTGCCAGGCACGCCTCAGCCCTCCGCTGCTCGGACAGATTGTGGCCGAAGCATCCATCGACACTCCGGCGGAATACATGCTCGAGACCTACAACGAATACGTCGAGCGCCGCAAGTTCCTCATCGACGAACTCAACAAAATCCCCGGCTGCTACACCCCCATTCCGATGGGCGCGTTCTACACCGTGGTGAAGCTCCCCGTCGACGACGCCGACAAGCTCTGCCAGTGGTGTCTGCGCGACTTCAACCTCGACGGCGAGACCGTATTCATGGCTCCCGCCTCCGGCTTCTACACCACACCCGGCATGGGCAAGGACGAGGTGCGCATGGCCTATGTGCTCAACAAAAAGGACCTCGCCCGCGCGATGAAAGTTCTCGCCGCCGCGCTCCAGGCCTACCCCGGCCGCACAATCTGACCCCATGCGGTGAACACTTATATAATGGTTAAAAATAGCTAAACCGATGGCAGCAGATACAATATCTGTGGCCATCGGTTGCTCATTTACAGCTTTTTTCGTATCTTTGCGGCATCTAATCTGACAATTACCGGTATAATCATCAATTTTCCCGATGCGGTTTCTCTCGCTGATACTGGCTTCATTTATAATGCTCATGTGTACGGCTCCGGCATTTGAGCAGGATATGTGTATGCTCCACAGCATCCAATGCTCTTGTGGCGATGATTGCTGCGGCGATGACTGCGATTGCGGCTGCGACTGCTGTTCTCCGTTCATAGCCTGCACCACCTGCACGGGTTTTGTGGCAAGCAGACACACAGCTGTCATCCCGTCTGAAGAATACCGCCACGCCGATTTCATCATTCCCCCTCTCGGCCGCATCCCCGTCACCTTTATCCCGGTAGACACACCCCCGCCCATTGTTGAGTGATAGACCATCACACTTTGCAGTTCTGCCATGACGACATACTCCCGTCGCTGTGGCATAAATCCACATACTTATATTAAATATTCGAAATCACTTCGACAATGAAAAAGATAATTGCATTTACGGCGATAATCCTTCTATCGCTACAGGCCATCTGTGCCCAGAATATATTCAAGGCTAAAATCATCGACGGCGACTGCGGGGAGACTCTTCCCGGCGCCACAGCTCTCATTCAGGGCACCGACAAGGGTGCTATGGCCGATGCCGAAGGCATCCTCACAATCACCGACGTTCCCTCAGGCACACACGTAATCATATTTTCCTGCACCGGCTATGAGACCGAAAGCAAAAAATTCACCTTCCCCCTGGCCAATCCCGGGGAAACAATCGTCATTTCACTCGAAGAAGAGGAAAACGAACTTGAAGAGGTAGTGGTCACCGCCACACGCGGCACACGCACTTTCAACGACCTCCCCACCCGCGTGGAATTTATCGGTTCAGAGGAACTTGAGGAGAAAAACCTCATGAAGCCGGGCGACATCCGCATGCTTCTGAGCGAAAGCACAGGCATACAGACGCAGCAGACGTCAGCCATCTCGGGCAATTCCCTCATTAAAATCCAAGGCCTTGACGGAAAATACACTCAGATGCTTAAAGACGGCTTCCCGGTCTTTTCCGGAGCGGCCGCAGGTCTTGGTCTGTTACAGACACCTCCGCTCGATCTCAAGCAGGTCGAGATCATCAAGGGCTCGTCGAGTACACTCTACGGCGGTGGAGCGATAGCCGGTCTCGTCAACCTCGTCTCAAAGACTCCCGAAGAGAAACGCGACTTTCAGGTGCAGCTCAACGGCACTACCGCCAAAGGACTCGACGCCAACACCTTCTTTGGCCAGCGTTTCGGCAAAGTCGGCACCACAGTTTTCGCTTCCTACAACCGCAACTGGGCTTATGACCCTTCGGATGTCGGTTTCACCGCCATCCCGCAGTTTGACCGCTTCACACTCAACCCCACACTGTTTTTCTATCCCGGTGAAAAGACCACTGCAAGTTTCGGCATAGAGAGCATGATTGAGGACCGTCTCGGCGGCGACATGTACTATATAAAGCACGGCCACACTGAAGAACACCCCTATTTCGAGCGCAACAAATCGCAGCGCTACACCTCGCGCCTCTCCGTGCGCCACAACCTCGACTCCCGCAGCAGCCTCAGCGTGAAAAACAGCGTCACCCTCTACCGCCGCAAGATTGAAATCCCCTCCTACCGTTTCGACGGCGACCAGTGGTCATCATTCAGCGAGATATCCTATCTCAACACCCGCGAGCGTACCGAATGGATTGCAGGAGCCAACGTATGGACCGAGCATTTCGACGAGAAACGCCTATCCACAATGCCTGTACGCGATTTCTCAATCAACACATTCGGCCTCTTCGTTCAGAACACCACCAATCTGAGCGACAGGTTTTTCCTTGAGACAGGTCTGCGCGGCGACTACATCCATGACTACGGTTTCGCCATACTTCCCCGCATATCCGCCCTCGTCAAACTCAACAGCAAGTTTTCAACCCGCATCGGAGGAGGCTTCGGCTACAAACCGCCGTCCATCTTCTCGGAAGAAAGCGAAAGACTGCAATATCAAAATGTGCTTCCCATCGACAAGAATTTCAACAAACTTGAGCGTAGCTACGGTGCCAACATCGATTTCAACTACCGCACATCGTTTGCCGACGGGCGTGTGCTCTTCACCGTCAACCAGCTCTTCTTCTACACCTATCTGCGCCATCCCCTCGAGCTCAAGCGCGAGACCGACGGCCTCTATCGCTTCTACAACATCGCCGGCAACATGCACAGCAAGGGCGCCGAAACCAACGTCAAGGTGATGTATGCCGATTTCAGCCTTTTCCTCGGCTACACCTACACCGACGCCCGCGTGCGCGAAAACGGCCGCAGCCATCGCAAGACACTCACTCCGCAACACCGCCTCAACTCAATGCTGATGTATGAGATTGAGGACAGCTGGCGCGTGGGCTACGAACTCTACTACGTCGGGAAGCAGCATCTCACTGACGGGCTTATGGGCAAAGACTACGTCACCATGGGCTTCATGATTCAGAAAATATGGGATAAATTCTCGATCTATGCCAACTTCGAGAACTTCACCGACCGCCGTCAGACACGCTTTGACACCATCTATACCGGAAGCGTCGCCAGTCCCGAGTTCCGCGACATCTATGCGCCGCTCGACGGCTTCGTGGCCAATGCCGGAATAATCCTCAAATTCTGACCTCTTCGCGCCGGAAATCAGCCGGATTCCGACGCACTGAGCAGTGATGCCGAGGGAGGGTCCGCCTTCTCGGAGCCACTGATGTATTAAACTTCTTTAATCCTGACTGAATTTTTCAGCATCCGGGCCGAAAACTTCAGTCAGGATTTCGTATATTTGCAGGACACATGAGTGATGTGGGGGTGCATGCTCCGGACATCACTTGAAATCTGAATCTCAACCCCTAATACCCCAATCTTAAAAGTCAATTTCCAATGAGTAAACCTTACGTTTTAGGTATCGACATCGGTGGCACCAACACCGTGTTCGGTATTGTTGACGCCCGCGGCGTCGTTATCGCCAGTTCGTCAATCAAAACCCTCAAACATACCGACTTCAATGACTATCTCGAAGAGCTCTACACTGAAGTCAACCGCCTTCTCGAAGCAAACGACGCCGTCGACAAGATTCTCGGCATCGGCATCGGCGCTCCCAACGCCAACTACTACACCGGCACAATCGAAGGCAAGGTGAACCTCCCCTGGCCCTCTCCCCTGCCCCTCGCGCAGCTCGTGAGCGAGAAATTCGGTATCCCCGTGGCTATCACCAACGACGCCAACGCCGCAGCCATCGGCGAGATGACCTACGGCGCCGCCCGCGGACTCCGTGACTTCATCATGATTACCCTCGGCACAGGCGTGGGCAGCGGTATCGTCATAAACGGCCAGCTCGTCTACGGCCACGACGGTTTCGCCGGCGAGCTCGGACACACCATCGTGCGCCGCAACAACGGCCGTCTCTGCGGCTGCGGTCGCACCGGCTGTCTCGAAGCCTACTGCTCTGCGACAGGCGTGGCACGCTCAGCACGCGAATTCCTCGAAATCCGCGACGACGCATCACTCCTACGCGAAATCCCCATTGACTCCATCACCTCCAAGGATGTCTATGACGCAGCCATCAAGGGCGACAAGCTCGCAAACGAGATTTTCGAATACACCGGCACCATCCTCGGCGAAGCCTTCGCAGACTTCACCGTATTCTCATCGCCCGAGGCAATCATACTCTTCGGCGGTCTCGCAAAATCAGGCGACCTGCTGATGCGTCCTCTCCGCGAGGCTATGGAGAAAAACATGCTCCACATCTTCAAGGGCAAAGTCAAAGTCATCCCCTCGGAGCTTAAGGAAGCCGACGCCGCAGTGCTCGGCGCAAGTGCCCTTGGCTGGGAAGCAGGCAAAGCCAACGCCGCCCCCAACCCCGTCGCCATCCCGACAGTGTAACCCTGACATATCAGACTATTGATATACAGCGCATGGATTCCCCTCCATGCGCTTTTATTTTGTCAATTAATTTACTATCTTTGCCACCACAGTAAATATCAATGCCTATGTGCTCGCGCCAGCAATGTATCGCAATTCTGACCGGCGCCGCTCCGTATCTGCAAAAGGAATATGGAGTTTGGTCTCTGCGGCTTTTCGGGTCGATGGCCCGCGGCGACAACCGCGCTGACAGCGATGTTGACGTATGGGTCGATATGCCTCCGAAAGCATTTACCGTAATCGCGCTGAAACACTATCTGCAAGACCTTCTCGGAGTCGCAGTGGATGTCGTGCGCCTCACTCCGAGACTCGACAAATTTTTACTCGACGAAATCAAGCGCGATGGAATCTGCATATTTACTTTGTATTTTTATATTATCGCATCTTTTGCGATGGCAAGGGAACTATATTTGTAAAATAATCCCGTGCCGAATTCTATTCCCTAACCCTATGCCCAAGCCCGCTACGCGTATCGGCATTGTTTAATCATTATCCCCACTCCTTACCATGACAGACTCTATCAGACTTTTACAGGATTCAATCGCCACTTTACAGACTCAGCTCCTACAGGCCCACGACACTATCTCGGCCGACTCTGCATCAATCGGACTCATCAGAGGTTATGTTGAAAAATTAGCTCACGACGGCGGCTTCGACCTTTGGGACTGGGTAGCGATACTCATAGCCTTACTATCTCTCTTCGTTGCCATAATAATGGCATACTGGCAATACAAAACGGAAAGAAATACCACAAGAATCACAAAAGGAAGTCAAATCAAACTTATGATTGGTAATATATGCCACCTCTATAATAATTTAGTTATAATTAATGCCATGTGGGAAGAGCTTGCCGATAGGTACGCAACTCATTATCCATCACAAGATCATTTTAGAAAGTTAGCTATCGATATCCAAGGTATTCATACGGAAGGATTCATAAATGACCCAAAAAAGATTGAATCAATTAATCGCAGCAGATTATTAATCAGAAACTATAATATCGAAGTTGCTGTTGCGGAACAACATATATGTTCTAAAGAATTCCCAGCAAAACTAAAATCACGAGATTTTGGAATATTAATAAAGAAACAAAACATGTTTTTAACAAAATTTTTATCCCAAATCGAAAACATTGCCGGTAATAAATATTTTATTTATCTTAAAGATTTACGAGAAAGCATTATAAGAGAAGCTATCAATAGGACGATGTTTTCTGCCGATTTTAGCTCCGTCAAAGACAGTGCGGAAGTCGAGCGGCGTAAAATTGAAATTATACGTCAGGAAGCACGTGAAATCATCCCCTATTACACATCGGATTCATCCCATTTCGCAGACCTCATATTCCCCGACGACAAAGAACTTTTCTTCGATCTCCTAAACCACAACATCCATACCGAAATCAACGCCACGAACAGTCAGGGCTATCCCAGAATCTTCATAATCCCTTTTGCCGATAAAGCATAAATAAAATCACACCCTTGCATCACCAATTCGATGCAAGGGTGTGATTTTATTTCAACCTATGCCTGCGGAGGGTTTTCCAAACCGTCCTCTGGCCGGGATGGGTTTACTTAATTTCGACGCTGAAGCCGAGTTTGTCAAGGCAGTAGCATTTGGTTGCGACGCCTGCGGGAACGTACTGGCTGAAATCGCAGGCTTTCTGCGGCTCGCCCCAGAAGTGCATCGGGAAGAAATTGTCGACCTTCACTTTCTTGAGGAAAATTTCGGCTCCCTTGGCGAAATCGGCTCCCATGCGGGCATCCACCGGGAACATCGCCACCTTGATTTCCGGAATCTCCTCGGCGATACGGTTGACAATCTTATCGAATTTAGCTTCAGCCTCGGCGACTTCGCGCTTGGTCGACTCCTCGCTCCAGTGCCAGTCGTTGAGGTCGCCGGCATGGAAAATCACATCGCCGTCAGCAGTGGTGATGGCGAAGCTGACGCCCGCATCGGTCGAACCGTAAGCCTTCACCTCCTTCGTGCCGGGAATCTGGTCGATTATATCGCCGGCCGACATCCAGGCAACCGAAAGGCCCTTCTTCGGGACGAACTTCGAGAATATATCGTTGGAAAGCACATAGGTACGCTTGCGGTCCTGTGCGAGTTCAAAAATCGAAGTGTTGAAATGGTCGGGATGGTGGTGCGACACGAAAAAGACCACATCCTTCGAAGGATTGTCTTTCAGAACCTTCTCGAGTTTCTTGTCAGGATCCTTGTAGTAGTCAAACACCATGACGGCCTGCGGAGTAGTGACAGTGAATCCGCTGTGGTCAAGATATGTTACGGTAATCATAGCTCTGTTAATTTATGAGATATATTTTATGAATTTTCTTAAAGATAAATCATCCAATATATCTAACGCCCACCCACCGCCAGGGGTTCATAGAGTTGGGGTAAGGTTTGGCGGGGAGGCTCTGATAATTCATCCGGATGTAGGGCCATCGCATGCGGTGGCCGGTTCCAACGAACAATTCCAGATGCCGAAACGGATGCCGGAAAATACGCAAAAAAATACGCAAAAAATAAGGCCACCGCATGCGATGGCCCTACATTATGTTTCCCTTAAACCGGACATCATCATCGCCGGTAGGTCTTGAGGATGCCGTCCTCGAATACGAGGTAGATGCCGTTTTCGTAGAGCCACACTTCGCGGACGAAGGAGTTGTCGGCACCGCGATCAACTTCGCGGGGGGCGCCGAGGGCGAGGCGACATTCGTCGCGGGTCATCTCAAGAGCCACGCGGCCGTTGACGATGTTATCCCACATAGCGTCGCTGATTGCCGGGTAGCGCAGACGCGGGTCTGTGAACGAGAAGAGCGCCGGAAACGAGCGCGGAGTGTAGCCCTTGGGTCCCGGATGGAGGAAGAGACGGGCGGAGGTACCGCGGTCGTCAGTGAAAGAGACTTTGATGGGATAGATGTCGTTGCCGGGAGTGACGGAGTCAACCGTCACGGCCACGAACTGGCGTCCGCTCACGGAGTTGTCGGCATCGTCGCGCCACGTGCGCGTCAGCACATAGAATCTCTTCCCGTCGAGGAGCTCGCTGGCGTCATCTACGAGACTTTCCTGAATAGTAAACGGAATCGAGAGAGTCGCCTGCTCCATTACCCGCGCTATCGGGCGGTTGATTCGGTAGACGAAGGTACGCCCTCCGCTGCCGGTGAAGCTGAGGTCGGTGACGGACGTGCCCGTAATCGACGGCGACTCCTTAGCTCCGGCAAATACGAGTGTCTCGCCGGCGAGCGAATCGAGCGGCGATGCCGTAGCGCCGAAAATCAGGCGGATTTTGTCGTCGGTGACGCGAAACCTCTTCCCCGGCTTCCACTCCGCGAGTCCTTCGTCGGCCACATGGAGCAGGAAGGTATCCTCGGGAGTGGTGGTGATGTTTTCCTTGCGCACGTCGCGGTGGCTTACGGTGGGAGTATATTCCACCCCTGTAAAACAGCCGCTCAGAAGCACCGTGAGCAGTATCGGTAGTAAGTTAAGCCGGGTAAGTGATTTCATTTCAGGGTAGTGTGCTTATTTGGGTTCGATGCCGAGGTTCTCAAACATGAACGAATACATGTCGGTGTATTCCTCGAGCACCTTGGCGATGGGCTTGCCGGCGCCGTGACCGGCCTTCGAGTCGATGCGGATGAGCTTGGGAGCGTCGCCGGTGTCGGAGGCTTGGAGGGTGGCGGCATACTTGAACGAGTGAGCGGGCACCACGCGGTCGTCGTGGTCAGCAGTGGTCACGAGGATTGCGGGATAGGGTGTGCCGTCGTTCTTGATATTGTGGATGGGCGAATAGTCAAGAAGATATTTGGCCATTTCGGGCGAATCGGCGCTGGTGCCGTAGTCCGATGCCCAGTTCCAGCCGATGGTGAAGAGATGGTAGCGCATCATGTCCATCACACCTACACGGGGAATAGCCACTTTGAAGAGGTCGGGACGGAGGTTGACTGTGGCGCCGACGAGGAGACCGCCGTTGCTGCCGCCCTCGATGGTGAGATAGTCGGGCGATGTCCAGCCCTCCTTGATGAGATATTCAGCCGCGCCGATGAAGTCGTTGAACACGTTGAGCTTGTTCATCTTGGTGCCTGCCTGATGCCACTCCTCGCCATACTCGGAGCCGCCGCGGAGATTGGCCTGCGCGTAGATGACTCCGTTTTCGAGGAGGAACATGCGGTTGGCCGAGAAGCCGGGAGTCAGCGACACGTTGAAGCCGCCGTAGCCATAGAGGTAGACGGGATTCTTGCCGTTGCGCTCAAGACCCTTCTTATAGGTGAGGAACATGGGGATTTTAGTGCCGTCGGCCGAAGGATAGAACACCTGTTCGGTGACATAGTCGTCGAGGTTCACGCCCTTGATTTCAGGCTGGAAAAGGAGCTTGCTCTCGCCGGTCTTGACGTCATAGGCATACTGGGCCGAGGGTGATGTGAACGACGAGAATGAATAGTAAATATCCTCGGGATACTTGCGCTCGGTGTAGAGTCCGACCGAACCGTAGCCGGGGAGCTTCATGTCGCCCTCCTTCTTTCCGTTCATGTCGTAGATTGCAATCTGGTTTGCGGCATCCTTCTCGTAGGTCAGGAAGAGCTTGTCGCCTGCAAACTGTGCGTTGCTGAGCACGCCGTCGGCCTCGGGTACGAGTTCCTTCCAGTTCTCAATCTGCGGATTGGCCATGTCTGCCACCATGAGGCGGTTTTTGGGAGCGCCGTAGGAGGTCAGGAGATAGATTTTACCGTCGATTACGTCGATGACACCTGTGGAATAATCCTGGGTGGGAGCCATTGTAACCCACGCGCCGTTCTTGCGCACCTTGAGGGCGTTGCCCACACCGGCTCCGCCTATGCTGACGAAGAGCACGGGCGACGACTCGGCTACGTCGGCCGAATGGAAGTGGAAGGGATGCTCGGGATCGCTGAAAGCCACGGTGTCGTCGCTCTGCGGAGTGCCGATTTTATGATAGTAGATGAGGTGGTTCTGATTGGCGTTGGAAAACTCCTTGCCCTCCTCGGGTGCAGGATATGCGCTGTAGTAGAAGCCGTCGCCGTCCCACGCTGCGCCTGTGAACTTGGCCCATTTGATATGGTCGGGAAGCAGCTCCTTGGTCTTGGTGTCCATCACATAGATTTCAGTCCAGTCCGAACCGCTGCGGCTGATGGTATAGGCTGTGTATTTGCCGTCTTTCGACTGGAACACGCCGGTCAGCGCCACTGTGCCGTCGTCGCTGAGCTTGTTGGGGTCGAGGAACACCTCGCGCTCGGTGGAGTCGATGGTGGGCTTGCGGTAGAGGATTGACTGGTTCTTCAGGCCGTCGTTCTCATAGAAATAGAACATACCGTCGTTCTCACGGTAAGTGAGGCCGCGTTTCACGAAATCGTTTAGCTCCGTGAGGCGCTTGTTGATTTTGGAGCGGAAAGGAATCTTGGAGAGATACGCATCCGTGACCTCGTTCTCCGCCTCGACCCATCGGAGGGTTTCGGCAGCGGTGTCGTTTTCCAGGGGGCGATAGTTGTCCGGGACAGCCATACCGAAAATGGTGTCGACAGTGCCGTCAGCCGGCGCCGTCGGATAGGAGAGCTGCTTCTGCTGCGAGCAACCCACCATAGAGCCAAGGACTGTTGCAGTCATAAGGGCAGAGGTAAGTTTACGTGAGATTGACATAAGAATTTATTGAAGAAATGTGACTTATCTCCACAAAATTACTACTAAATTTCCAATCTCCCCCAACAGTTCATCATTTTTAATAAAAGTGATTTTTAATAAAAGTTAAATTCACTCCAAAAGCGCATAAAACCATTATCTTTGCAAATAACCGTTCTGAAAACGGAAACCCTTTAATTTTAGGGCCCTTTAGAATATAAATCCTAATCCTCACCACCAGGAATCTATTACCTGCCTCCTTATGAAAGCTGCTGAAATACAAGAACTGTTCAATCGTTTCGAATCAATTGCAATCGACTACGAGGGAATCTAATGTTGGAGTGCAAGAGAGCTTTATCCCGTGCTTGGCTATGCTAAGTGGGAGAGATTCAAGGATGTGTTGAACCGTGCGAAAGAATCATGTATTAATGCCGGGGAATCTGTCGGGGACCATTTTCCCGACGTCGGGAAAATGGTCACATTAGGTTCCGGCTCCCAGCGTGAGATTGACGATGTGATGCTTACCCGTTATGCTTGTTATCTTATTGCGCAGAACGGCGACCCGCGTAAGCCGGAGATTGCATTTGCTCAGAATTATTTTGCCGTACAAACAAGAAGGGCCGAACTGGTACATCAGCGCCTTCTTGATGACGAGCGCATCAGAGCGCGGGCAAAACTGGCTGAAACAGAGCATCATCTTTCCGGTATATTATATGAAAAGGGGGTTGATTCCAAAGGCTTTGCAATCATTCGCGCCAAAGGCGACAAAGCTCTTTTCGGACTTGACACTTCGATGATGAAACGCCGTATGGGAGCGCCCGAGAAACGTCCTTTAGCCGATTTCCTCCCTACTATCGCCATTAAAGCCAAGGACCTCGCCGCTGAAATGACCTCTGTCAACGTGCAGCAGAAAGACCTCGGAGGGCTGCTTAGCATTTCAGGCGAACATGTCGACAATAATGAGGCTGTCAGAAATATGTTATTGCAAAGAGGGATACGCCCCGAGACCTTGCCCCCGGGAGAAGATGTGAAAAAAGTGGAGCGAAGGCTGAAAGCGGAAGAGAAAAAGATTATTCCCCGGAAAAAGAAATAACTGTAGGAAATAAAAAAATCGCAGGGCGGCGGGCTCTGCGATTTTCTGATAATATGGTATGTGTCTGAGTATAGACTAAAAATAGGGACGAGTCTGAACGTCGCCTGGAGTTGACGGCACTATTGCCGCTTTTCAGTCGGGATTGATTTTATGACGTTCAATGTCCCGTTGAGTGATGTATCGGTTGAGACTCAGTCGAACCGTTAGAGTTCATGATAGTTCTGAGTGTCGTTCACACGATACAGGAGGGCTGCTGATTCGCAATACCACTCGATGGCTTTCTTTACCATTTTTGTTACTTTCATAATGCGTTCATTTTAAAAGTTAAACATACATGGGTTAATTAAATCTCAATTCCCGGAGCGACGTGAAGGAGACACTCCGGCATGTCTGTGTGTGTTTCGCTTTACTTCATCTCCTCGTTTGAACGAAGGCTGCAGTCGCCTGTGGGACGGAAACAGTCACGCTCTCCGAGGGTGCGGAAGAAGCTGTTGACATCTGCCTTGAGAACCTTAAACATGTTGGTCATAGTTGCAGAATTTTTAAATTAAACCTAAATAAAACAATCTTTTTATTATCCTATTCTGTTAGAAAGTCAGCAACCCGGCTCTGACCCACTCTTGGGCCCCGGAGCAGTGCCGCTCTCGACTTCCTTCACTATTACTAACGTTTAAATACGCTGCAAAGTTAGCTCTTATTTCCGAATTTGTGCTATAAAAATATGTTATTTAACATAAATCTCATATTAAAACACTCTTGACGCCCTCATTTAACAATGTTAACCACAAGTGTTAAAACCCGGGAAATCCGCTTCTCAGCGGCGAATCGGAGGGAAAGCGGAGGTGGTTTTTATGATATAAGTGGAGTCGGCTGGGTTCAGTACCACCAGGAGAGCCTCGACATCCGGTATGCGCTCAAGCATGGCAGCGGCGCTATCGGCGCTCATGGCCATACAAGCGGTGGCATAAGCGTCGGCAAGCATGGCCGACGGCGCCACTACGGTGGCCGAAAGCAGGTCGGTGTGGGCCGGATAGCCGTCGCGCGTACTGATGGTGTGCCAGATACGGCCCGAAGAGGTCTGCTTGAAATTGCGGTAGTTGCCCGAAGTGGCTATTCCGCCGCCCCCGCGCTCAATCACCGCCATGCGCTGATGCACCACCGCCGTATCATTCTCCACCGGAGCGTCAACCATTATATGCCAGGCCTCGCCGCGCGAATTGCGTCCGCTGAGGGCAATCTCACCCCCGATTTCCACCATATAGTCCGTGCATCCGTTGCGACGGAGCATCTCGCCGACGAGGTCGCAGCCATAGCCTTTGGTGATGGCCGAGAAATTAAACTCCGTCTGCGGAGTCTTTCTGACAATGCGTCCGGCGGAGTCGAGCGAGCACTGCGCGATACCCACCGCGGGCATCACACTGTCAATCATCTCCCGCGTGGGCTCCACGCCGCTTTTGCGGTATCCGAAGCCCCAGAGGTTGACAAGGGGCGCCACCGTAGGGTCAAACGCGCCACCGCTGCGGCGGTTGATTTCCTGCGAGGCGAGGAAGATGCGGCTCACGAGGGAATCGGCCACGGGATTCTCTCCGCGGTTGATGCGCGAGATGAGCGAACTGTCGTTGAACGGCGAGAGCGACATCTCAACCTGCCGCATCACGGCCACGATTGAATCGCCGAGATCCACGGCCGAATTGTAGCTTATATTATATGTAGTGTTCCACACGCCCCCCTGCATGATGCGGTAGCTGCGCCTGCCCCCGCATGAGGCGAGCGAGGCTATGACGACAAGACCTGTGAGGAGCACGAGGGGCGATGTACTGCGGAGAACTTTCATAAGTAATTTTTCGCCAAAATTACTAAAAGAATCCGAATTTATTCAATAAATTTGCCTCTGACAAGTGTTGATACCTTAGCTACAAGAACTACAAGCTCCGAAAACACTCTCACAACCTATAACCCACAAAATATATTATAATCATCATGGAAAAATCCTATCTGTTTCTTGCCGACGGCTTTGAGGAAGTCGAGGCCCTGACCGTGGTTGACCTTCTCCGCCGCGCCGGTTTAGAGATTCAAACCGTGTCCATCAATGATACACTTGCCGTGAAAGGCGCCCACAATATCGAAGTCGCAGCCGACATTCTGCTCAAGGACTGCCCCGAGAAGGCTCAGATGTTCATAGCGCCCGGCGGTATGCCCGGAGCATCTAACCTCGCAGCCAACGCACGCGTCTGCGAACTCTTCTCGGCCCAGCACGCCCGCGGAGGCCGTGTCGCAGCCATCTGCGCCGCTCCCGCAGTGCTCCTTGCACCGCTCGGCATACTCGACGGCTACGATGCAACCTGCTATCCTGGCTTCGAGGAGGCTCTCAACGCCGGCAACGCTTACCATAAGAATCAGCGCGTTGTCGTGGACCGCAACGTAATCACCGCCAACGGCCCCTCCTCGGCAATGCCCTTCGCACTGTCGATTATCGAGGCTCTGAGCAGCCAGGACAAAGCCGACCAGGTTGCCGCCGGACTGCTGTTGTAACCTTTCCGGCCGATAAATACACAAGAGCACAAGAGTCCCGTGACTCTTGTGCTCTTGTGTATTTAATTCGGCTATCAGAAATTATCAGATTGCATCCTCCTCCACGTTTTCAAGTGCGTCGGAATCGGCTGCGGGAGCTGCCGATGAGTCGGCGGTGGCGGCTTCGAGTTTCTTCATAATGGAGAAGATGAAGCCTGCGGAGATGAGGCAGATTACCACCAGGATTCCCCACACCATAAAGGTCGGAATCTTGCCCCACAGGGCCATGGGAATCGACACAAGATAGTTGCCTATGGCTGTGGCGGCAAACCATCCGCCCATCATGGAGCCTTTCAGCTTCGGAGGAGCCACCTTGCTGACAAAGCTTATGCCCATAGGTGAGAGGAGCAGTTCGGCGAAGGTGAGAAGAAGATAGGTGGATATGAGCCAGTTGGGTGATACTGAACCGGAAGTGCCGACAACCGAGAGGGAGCCAACGAGCATCAGAACGTAGGCCACAGCTGCCATCAGCATGCCGTAGCCGATTTTACGCGGGGCCGAGGGCTCCTTTTTGCGCTTTGCAAGCCAGCCGAATATGGCGAGCGACACGGGGGTGAGCGCCACCACATAGAAGGGATTGAACTGCTGATACTGCTGCGGCTGTATGCCGGTGAGCGGGTCGGGGGTCGAGTTATAGAAGTAGGTCAGCGCTCCGGCTACGGCGGCGAGAATCAGCAGCGAGATGATGCGTCCCGCAAGACTCTCAGACTGGAAGAGACTGAACAGAGCATAGACGCCTACCGCTATGGCTGAGAGGGCCCACACGTTAAAGCCGATGCGAGTCCAGCCGCCGGCCTCGGGCGAGGTGCAGCTCTTGGCGAACTCGGTGAGGGTGGCGCCGTTCTGATGGAACACCATCCAGAAGAAAATCACCACGGCAAAGACAAGCAGCAGAGCCACGACGCGCTGACGGGTCTGCGCGGGAGTGAGTTCCGGACCGGTCTCGGCCGCGCCTTTCGCTCCGGAAGCCTGCTTTTTGTCGGTAAGGATATGAGCATAGGTGCGGCGTCCGAGGAAGTATATCAGGAAGCTGACTATGAGCGAGCCGCAGGCTATGGCGAAAGCATAGCTGTAACCGGTGGAGAGGGTCGAGATATAGTCGAAGGCAAAGGCTGCGAGGTCCGAACCTGCGGTCATACCGTTGGCGGCGATGGTCGATGCGAGCTCGGCGCCGTTTTCGTGGCCGTCGAGATATAGGTTACACATCTCGGGGAGGGTCGATACATAAGTCAGTCCCTTGGCCTTGAGAGCCATATTACACATGGCGGTGGCGGCCATCGGAGCAAACATCGAGCCGATGTTTATGGCCATATAGAAGAGCGAGAAAGCGGCGTCGCGCTGACCGCTGTAGCGCGCCTCGTTGTAGAGGTCGCCCACCATCACCTGCAGGTTGCCTTTGAACAGCCCGGTGCCGCAGGCAATGAGCACGAGGGCCACGCAGAGGATTACGAGCGAGGAAGTGCTGCGGATTTCAGTCGGAATCGACATGACAACATAGCCCGCAAACATGATGGCGAGGCCTGAGACAACACATTTCGAGAAGCTCCACTTGTCGGCCATCCAGCCGCCGATGAGGGGCGTGAAATAGACAAGAGCGAGGAAGCCGGCGTAAATCTGACCCGAGACCGTGGAGTCAAGGCCGAATTTCGCCTGCAAAAAAAGCAGGAAGATGGCAAGCATGGTATAGTAGCCGAAGCGCTCTCCGGTATTGGCGAGCGCAAGCACATAGAGGCCTGCCGGTTGATTTTTGAACATGACGGTTATGATTGAGATTTAAAAATTTTTCGCTTCAGAACGCGAGGGAGGAGAGTTTGATTCTAATTTTAATTCTAATTTTAATAAGGTCCTTAATTCTGATAAGGTCCTTAATTCTGATAAGGTCCTTAGGGTCCTTAGAGTCTTTAAGGTCTTTAACGACTTTAACGACCCTAAAGACCTTAAAAACTCTTGACCTTAAAGACCTTAAAGACCCTATAGACCCTAAAGACTTTAAAGCCCTCTAAGCTCCCTGAATCTCAGAGAAGTGGCTTAAAGGCGTTAAGGCCTTTAAGGGCGAATTGACCTTAAAGACCTTAACTTCTATGATTTATAGTTGAGAGTTCAGATTCAAAGCCTCGGTTTTCAACTTTAAACTCTCAACTTTCAATTTCAGAATTACCCATTAGTAACGCGCTCGAGCCATTTGACCATGCCGAACATGACTGCCATCGAGACGAGGCAGACGGCAAGGAATACGCTCCAGCACATCCAGAGGGGCCATGCGTTATACATCAGCGGGCCAATCCACAGGAGGAGGTTGCCGAGTGCGGTCGCGCCGAGCCAGAGACCTTGACAGAGACCCTGCATGTGGGCGGGAGCCACCTTAGACACAAATGAGAGGCCGAGGGGCGAGATGAAGAGCTCTGCCACGGTGAGGAAGAAGTAGAGCAGAATCAGCACCCACGGACCGGCAAGCATGCCTGCTGTCTCCTCGACGGGCATTGCGCGGAACTCGGTTGCCGAGGGATAGCCTGAAACACCTGAGAATATTGCGAGGAAGAGGAAGGCGAGACCTGCAAGACCCATGCCGATAGCAATCTTCTTGGGGGTTGAAATCTCGATTCCGCGGCGGCTGAGCATAGCGAAGAGTGCCATGACCACGGGGGTGAGCACTATCACGAAGAAGGGGTTGACAGCCTGCCATATCTCAGGAGCGATAGTGGATGTGTCGACGAAGTCGCGGGCGAAGAGCGAGAGCGAGGTGCCGTTCTGATGGAACGAGAACCAGAAGAAAATCACCACGCCGAGCACTGCGAAGAGGGCCATCATGCGCTGTTTGATTTCCTTTGCCATAGCGCGGCGCTCCTCGTCGGAGATGCTGACGGAAGCAGCCTTGGCCTTGGCCGAAGGATTGGGTAGGCCTTTCTTATAGATAAGGAAGATAGAGAGCGAAATAAGCATGGCGGCCACTGATGCGATAAACGAGTAGTGGACACCGGTGTTGAACACTTCGAGATACTCGCTGCAGAACGCCTGGATGTCGCCGGCCGCATTGCCGCCGGTGGCTGTGATGAGCGAATAGAGGTTGTTGATGTTCTCGGTCGACATATTGTCGGTGACGCTCAGATACTCATGGCAGAGAGCGGGAAGTTTGGCATTGTAGGCGAGATTGTGGACGCCGAGCCACCAGCTGCGGAGCATCGGGGCCACGAAGGGAGCGATAAGACCGCCGACGTTGATGAACACATAGAAAATCTGGAAGCCGGAGTCGCGCTTGGAGGCATATTTAGGGTTGTCGTAGAGCTGGCCGACGATAGCCTGAAGATTACCCTTGAAGAGACCGTTGCCAAAGGCGATGAGGAATAGGGCGAAGCAGGTCATCGGGAGGAGCCAGGAGATGTTGTCGCTCGTCGAGAGAATGGGAATCGAGAGGAGCACATAGCCGGAACACATCACGATGAGACCGCTGATGATGGTACCCTTGTAGTTGCGTGTACGGTCGGCAATCACACCGCCCACGAGACTGAGCAGGTAGATTCCGGCATAGAAAAATGAATAGATGAGTGTACTTGTCTCCTCGCTGAGTCCGAATTTCGAACAGAGGAAGAGGACTAACACCGCGTTCATGATGTAGTAGCCGAAACGCTCGCCCATGTTACTGAGAGCGGCGGGAATCAGGCCTTTGGGTTGGTCTTTAAACATAACGGATGAAGATGTGATTTTTAAATTAGCTTGAACTGTATTTTTCCTGGTATCGGTGTTTGCAGAAGCGGTCGCGGCGCTACCGCGCTTGCAGGGATTGTTGTTACTTGTGGAGATTTTCCGCAAAAATACAAAAAATCTGATAATATTCTACATCGTATTAAAAAAATGCGGGCCGCAAATGTGTGATTTTGTAATTTTGCAGTCTGAAAATTCAGCTTCACAATGGAAAAATTTCTAATACGCTTCGACAGCCCCCGTCTCGGCTACGGCAACGCTGTCATGCAGAATCCCCACGGCAGTTATATCCCCGAAGGGGTCTGCGCCGTGCTCGGGCCCAACGGGGCCGGAAAATCGGCTCTCGGTCTGATAATGGAAAAGGGACGCTATGCCTATGGCAACCGCCTCACCTTCGCCCGTCCCGACATGAAGGTCAAGATGCTCGCCTTCACCGACATCCACGCGCTCACGGGCATAGAGGTGAGCCGCTATGACCAGCGCCTTGAGGCCACGGTCAACGACCTGGTGCCCACTGTGGGCGAAATCCTCGGCGAAAAGGCCGCTGGCGAGGGGTGGCAGAGGCTCTGCGACGCTTTCGCGCTTCACGATGTCGTGGAGAAGAAGGTCAACTATCTTTCGAGCGGCGAGCTGCGCAAACTCCTCGTCATCAACGCCCTGCTCGACACCCCCGATATACTCATTCTCGACAATCCCTACATAGGCCTCGACGCACGCTCCCGCGGGGAGCTTGACAGCGCCATCCGCAGCATCGCCGCCTCGGGGACAGGCATAGTGATGCTCCTCTGCGACGGAGCGGATATCCCCGACTATGCCGATGCGGTCATTACCCTGGACAATCTCACTCTCTCGGCGCCGATATGTGACCAGGAGGAAATCAGCCGCCTACGCAGCCTCTCGGCCGATACTGACTGCGGACTCACCGAGGCCGACCTGCCTCCCGCAAGGGGCGAAATGCCGGACTTCGACATCGCTTTCGCCATCGAGGACGGCCGTGTACGCTACGGCAAGCGCTCGATACTCGAAGGACTCGACTGGACCGTGCGCTCCGGCGAGCGCTGGGCGCTGACCGGGCCCAACGGTTCGGGAAAATCGCTGCTCCTCAGCCTGGTGTGTGCCGACAATCCGCAGGCCTATGCCAACAAAATCACTCTCTTTGACCGGCGGCGCGGCTCGGGCGAAAGCATCTGGGAAATCAAGGACCGCATAGGCTATGTGTGTCCCGAGATGCAGCTCTATTTCCGCTCGTCGCTCCCTGTGGAGGAGATTGTGGTGGGCGGCATGAGAAATTCGCTCTCGCAATATCGCAAGGCGAGCGCCGATGAGCTTGAAGAGGCACGCACATGGCTGCGGCTGCTCGACATCAGCCATCTTGCAGAGCGCCGCTTCGCGGAACTCTCGTCGGGCGAACAGCGCCTCGTGCTCCTGGCGCGCACACTCATCAAGCAACCCCCGCTGCTGATACTCGACGAGCCCCTCCACGGCCTCGACGCCGGAAGAAAAGAGCGAGTGCGCCGCCTCATTGATCTGCTCGTGAGCCGCAACAGAAGCACCCTCATCTTCGTCACCCACTACACAAGAGAAATCCCCGAGAGCGTGACGATGAAAAAAGAACTGGTGAAATTAGGTTAACATGTAGGGCCACCGCATGCGATGGCCCTACATCCTGATGAATTATCCAAATCCTACTCCCAAATCCTAAAGACCTTAAAGTCCCTAAAGACCTTAACGACCTTAAAGACCCTATTAAACCTTCAGCCCAAACCTTAACCAAAAAACAAAAGGCTGTCATCACGACAGCCTTTTTGTTCTTTAACCTTAAATCTAATACCATGAAAACACAGTGCAAATATAGTAACTATGTCTTTAAAACCTCCCGCGTGGAGAAAAGTTCAGCCAAAAGCCCGGTTTAACATTCATTAACACCACTCACCGAAAAATTGTTGTAATTTAGCGACATGAAAAAAGTGCCGGAACAATTGCCCGACACTATGTTAACCCCCGGACACCCCCGGATAAAAACACGCCTGAAAAATAATTATGAGTACGCGCCTTTTAGTAATCGACGACGAAGAATCAATCTGCGAGATTCTGAAATACAATCTACAGAAAGAAGGCTATCTTGTTGACACAGCTTACAGTGCGGAGGAGGCTCTGGAGATGGATCTCTCACCCTACGACCTGTTTATCGTAGACATAATGATGGAGCGGCTTAGCGGATTCGACTTCGCCAAGCGTATCCGCAATTCCTCGCAGATGGAGGAAGTTCCCATAATATTCTGCTCGGCACTTGACGGTGAGGACGATACCGTGATGGGACTGGACATCGGCGCCGACGACTATATCACCAAACCGTTTAAGATTTCGGAGGTCATAGCGCGCGTCAATGCCGTGTTGCGCCGCGCACAGATTGCGCGCCGCGCCCGCGGAGCCGCCGCTCCGCAGCCCGAAGAAGAGCTCGAGCCGCAGATTGTCTACCAGGGATTACGCATCGATCCCAACGACAAAACCTGCTATCTCGACAACGAGAAAATCTCCCTCACGAAAACAGAACTTGAAATCCTCTCATTTTTCCTGCGCCGCCGCAACCGCATCTACTCGCGCGAGGAAATCATCCGCCATGTCTGGGCCGACGACGTGGTCGTCACCAACCGCACCATTGACACCAACATCACACGCCTCCGTAAAAAAATCGGACGCTACGGCAACAATATCGAGACCCGGTTAGGATTCGGCTATGGCTTTAAAGAGAAGGATTAACTATCAGTGGAGACTCTTCATACCGATTGCGACAGCCATCTGTATAGGGTTCGGCCTCCTCATATATTACCAGTATAAGAGAGAGGCCGACTACCGCGCGCAGATGCTCAGTTCAGAACTTGACATGGTAAACAACCGAATCCTGGAAGCTTACCGTCAGGACGTCAATCTGCGCTCGTTTCTCTCATTCATCCGGCAGTTCTTCCAGGGATCGATGTTTGAAGGGGTCCGTGTCAGCGTCTATTTGGACGGACGTCTTTACTATTCACTCGGAGTGCCCGTCCCTCCCGACATGAACGATGTCGATATACGCAAATATGAAATCCGCAAAGACAGCGAGATGGAGGGCATCGAAGGACGGCGGATCATCGGACGCGATGAAGACCAGCTCTATTACTTTTCAAAGGTACGGAGCGAAGACAAACGAGTGACCGTGCTCACGGCTTTACCCTATAGTGACAGTGTTCATGACGCCATCGACATTGACAGCACCGTGTGGCTTGTGATACTGCTCGTACTCAGCGGGACACTCTTAATCGCCTATTTCTCTACCCGCGCCCTTTCGCGCAACGTTGTCATACTCCGCGAATTTGCCACAAACGCTGCCGCAGGCAAAGAAGTGAAGGAAGACTACGAATTTCCGCGTAACGAACTCGGTGATATATCACGCGAAATCCTCAAATTTTACCATCAGCGTAGCCGATCTCTTGAAGAAATACAGAAAGAACGTCAGATAACCATCCACGCCATCGAGGAGAAAGCCAACATGTCGAGGCAGATGACCAACAATATCAACCACGAAATCAAGACCCCCGTTGGAATCATCCGTGGCTATCTCGAATCGATACTCGCCGACCCGGATATGGATGCCGAGACGCGCAACCGCTTCCTCCAGCGCATGCTCTCAAATGTGGAACGCCTCACGTCGCTGCTCAACGACGTCTCGACAATGACACGTCTCGAGAACGCATCCGACATGATTACCCTCGCCAGCGTCAACATGCACGACCTGGTCTACCAGATTGACTACGACCTCCCGGCCTCGAACCTTGCCGGAAATCTCAAATTCTTCTTCGATATTCCCCTCGACTGCAACGTATCGGCCAACTACAGTCTGCTTCAGGGAATGATATGCGGACTCATAAAGAACTCCGCTGCTTATTCGGGCGGAACCGAGATTCACCTCGACATGATTTCCTCTAACGAGCGTTTCTTCATGTTCCGTTTCTACGACAACGGCAACGGCGTCGGAGAAGAGCACATCAGCCACCTCTTCGAGCGCTTCTACCGCGTCGACACCGGCCGCTCGCGCAAGATGGGCGGCACAGGTCTGGGACTACCCATTGTGAAGAGCACAATAGTGTCATTCGGCGGCACAATATCAGTGCGCAACCGCTCCCAAGGCGGCCTCGAATACATCTTCTCCCTCCCCAAATGGATTGAAAAAAACTGACCCGCAGGGTTCCGGCAGAAAAAGAACGAACCTCTTTCATGAGGACAACTGATAAAACAGCCAAACACGCTCCGGAATGTAGCAAAAAAAATTTCATACTTTATTCCGCAGAAAGTTCACTTTTTTTAGCTGATTTTTAGATTATTCAAATGTTAATGCGTATCTTTGCAGAGGTAACTATGCCGGAACCCTGACCGTTCTCGTCTTACGGTTAATCCGGACACAATGCCATAGCCCACCTCCGTTCATGTCAAGAACGGCACTCTCCGGTTGGCTGATTTATCTTTTTAACGATGTGTTGAAGACTTTGTGCTTGTATAAAATTACTCTATCAATTCTGTCACAGAATCCTTGCTTAAATTTTATTTGAAACTTTTTATGGGATACTGGTCTATTAATTCTCTCATCACTTTTCTCCTCTGCGCCCTGCTCGCAGGTGTGCTTATTCCTCAGATTCTACTCATAGCCTATCGCCGAAACCTGTTCGACGAGGTGAATGAGCGTAAAATTCACAAAGGGCTTGTGCCGCGACTCGGCGGTATAGCCTTTGTTCCTGTGATTCTTGTATCTATTGCTGTGATTCTCGAATCCAACATCAGGCTTGGCAATCCGCAGTTTGCCGCAGCGCTCCATGATTGCTTCCTTCCGTTGCTGTCGACATTCATCGCCCTGCAGCTCCTCTACCTTGTTGGCATTGCCGACGATCTTATCGGTATCAAATACCGCGCGAAATTCGTGGTGCAGCTCATCTGTGCCATATTCCTTATAGGAGGAGGAATCTGGTTCTCTGATCTCGGAGGTGTTCTCGGCATCGGGAGCGTCTCTCCCTGGTTCGGCTACCCGTTCACAGTCATTGTGCTTGTCTTTCTAATCAATGCCATCAACCTCATCGACGGTATCGACGGTCTCGCCTCCGGACTCAGCTCGATTGCCTGTGTGATTTACGGCTGTGCTTTCATGTATCTTGGCGAGTATGCAATGTCTATCGTCAGCTTCGCAACTCTCGGCGTCCTCGCACCATTCTTCTACTACAATGTGTTCGGCGATGTCAAGAAACACTCCAAGATATTCATGGGCGACACCGGCTCACTAACCATCGGTCTGATACTCGGAGTGCTCGGCACAATATTATATGTACATGAGGACAGCCCTGAGATCAGCATCAACCCGGCCGTAGTTGCTTTCTCGCCGCTGATTGTGCCCTGCTTCGACGTAATCCGCGTCTACATGCTGCGCATCCGTCAGCACCGCAGCCCCTTCCTGCCGGACAAGAGCCATATCCACCACAAAATTCTTGCTGCAGGCATGAAACCTCGTATGGCCATGATTACCATAGTCAGCGTATCGGCCATGTTCACCATAGTCAACTTCCTGCTGGCAAGATTCTTCAATGTGAACATTAATATCCTTGTCATACTTGATGTCGTGGCCTGGACACTCGGCAATCTCTGGCTTTCGAGCATTATCAGGCAGCGTGAAGCCCGCGAAAGTACCCGTCAGGCATAATCCGCACCATCTACAGATTCAATACAGCAAACGCATCGCCACATTACCGGCAGCGCAATATTATTTCCCTGAAAAAGAGCGCTCTTTTTCAGGGAAAATTTGTTATCTTTGTATCATAATCAGTTTTCTGACAAAGAGGATTTATTCTCTTACAGAAGAAATTTTTATTGAAGAAAAAATCATTCCGTTATATATGATTGACCAGATACTCAACGAGGAGGTGACAGAAAAGGCTGTCCTCGTAGGCCTCATAACCGAAACGCAGAACGAGGCGAAATCTGCGGAATATCTCGACGAGCTCGCGTTCCTGGCCGACACCGCCGGTGCGGAGACTGTCAAGGTGTTCACCCAGCGTCTCCCCTACCCCAACCCGCGCACTTTCGTTGGCAAAGGCAAACTCGACGAAATCCGTGAGTTCATCGAAAACAACGACATCGGCATGGCCATTTTCGACGATGACCTCAGCTCGAAGCAGGTGCTCAACATCGAGCGCGAGCTGAAAGTGAAGATTCTCGACCGCACCAGCCTGATCCTCGACATATTCGCCAAGCGAGCACGCACGGCCAACGCCAAGACGCAGGTCGAACTGGCCCAGTATCAGTATCTGCTCCCGCGCCTGACCCGAATGTGGACCCACCTGGAGCGTCAGCGAGGCGGTATCGGCATGCGTGGCCCGGGTGAAACGCAGATTGAGACCGACCGCCGTATCATCCTCAACCGCATCTCCTGGCTCAAGGACCAGTTGCGCGACATCGACAAGCAGAAAGCCGTGCAGCGCAAGAACCGCGGCAAACTCACGCGCGTGGCTCTCGTGGGCTACACCAACGCAGGCAAATCGACCCTGATGAATGTGCTGAGCAAGAGCGATGTGTTTGCCGAAAACAAACTTTTCGCCACCCTCGACACCACCGTGCGCAAGGTAATCATCGACAATCTCCCCTTCCTGCTCACCGACACCGTAGGGTTCATCCGCAAGCTCCCGACCCACCTTGTCGACTCGTTCAAATCGACACTCGACGAGGTGCGCGAGGCCGACCTGCTGGTGCATGTGGTCGACATCTCCCACCCCAACTTCGAGGAGCAGATTGAGGTGGTCGACAAGACTCTCCGCGAGGTCTGCAACGGCGCCAACAAGCCGATGATTATGGTATTCAACAAAATCGATGCCTTTTCCTATAAGCCTAAGGACGAAAACGACCTGACGGAGCGCACGCGCGAGAATGTGTCGCTCGAGGAGCTGGAACGCATGTGGATGGCCCGTCTCCCCCACGACTGCGTGTTCATCTCGGCCAAGAAGGGAACCAACATCGAGCAACTCAAACAGATGCTCTACGAGCGCGCCAAGGAAATTCACCTCACCCGCTTTCCCTACAACGATTTCCTCTTCCAGAAATACGACACCGAGGATGATTCCACGGAAATCTGACCCCTTCCCCCCTCTCCTGCAAATCGGCTGAAATTTTCGCCACAAGAGGACAGGAGGAACAAAAGGAACAAAAGATTTTTTCAGCCAAAACCGACACAAAATTTTTCATCCATCTGTAGGGCCATCGCATGCGGTGGCCCCTTTTCATGCGTGGTATTTTCATAACAGCCCGTGCGGAAAACGGCCGTTGCATGTAGCGCCCCATTTTCATGTGTGGCATTTCCAGATTGACCTGTGCGGAAAAAGGCCACCGCATGCGATGGCCCTACATATTGCTGAAAAAACTTTTATTTCTTATGGCCTTCTGTGCCGGAAATTCCGGCCGAATTACAGCCGAAGATTTCTTAATGTCCGATGCCGAAGGTGATTATAAGCCAGGAGGAGATTGACATGTATATGAGCATGCCGATGATGTCGTTTGTAATCGAGATGAAGGGGCCGGTGGCGATGGCGGGGTCTATCTTGAGTTTCTCAAGGGTCAGGGGTACGAAGGTGCCGAACACCGACGCAAACATCACCACACAGAATATCGAAGCCGAAACCGCAATAGTAGTGACCTCATGGCCGTGGCCGAGGGTGAAGAAATTGTAGAGAAACACCAGCAGGGCGATAATGCTGCCGTTGAGCAGGCCCACGCCAAGCTCCTTGAGCAGCTGGCGCGAGGACTTCTTGATGTCGAGCGAACCGTTTGCAAGGCCCTGCACCACGATTGCCGACGACTGTGTGCCAACATTTCCGCCCGTACCGCCGATAAGCGGGATAAAGAGCGCGAGCGCCGGGTCCACCACGAAACCTCCCTCGAAACGTCCGAGGATAACGGAGTTACACAGACCGCCAATCATGCCTATGAGAAGCCACGGCAGGCGCGCCTTGGTCTGGGCGAAGAGCTTGTCGTCGCTTTCCACGTCGCCCGAGAGACCTGATGCCAGCTGATAGTCGCGCTCGCTTGAATCGCGCACCTTGTCCATCACGTCGTCGACGGTGATGCGGCCGAGCAGTCGGCCGATGGAGTCGACCACAGGCATGGCCACGAGGTCATATTTCTCAAAATCGAGCGCCACCTCGTCAATCGGCGTATCGGCCTTGACAGCCACCGGGTCTGTCTCCATGACGTGACGGATTTTCGACACCGACGGGTGGGTGATGAGCTTTTTCAGAGGGAGGGTACCGCGCAGACGGTCGTCGTTGTCGACCACGTACACATAATAGACCTCATCCATATCCTCGGCCTGCATACGCATCTGCTTGATGCACTCCGGCATACTCCAGTTCTCGTTGACCACAATCATCTCCGTGCCCATGAGACCTCCGGCGGTATCCTCGTCATATTTCAGAAGGTCGATGATGTCGCCGGCCTGCTCCACGTCGTCGATGTGGCTGAGAATCTTCTCGCGGTCATCCTCGTCGAGCTCCTGGATTACGTCGACGGCGTCGTCCGTGTCAAGGTGCTCGATCTGGCGGGCGATATCCTCGACATCCATCTTCGAGAGGAGTTTGGCGCGCTCATCCTCGTCGAGTTCCATGAGGAGGTCGGCCTGTGCCTCCTCGTCGAGCAGTTTGAAAAGGTATTCAGCTTCGTCGAGCTCAAGGTCCTGATAGAGTTCGGCAATGTCGGCGGGGTGAAGGTCGGCAAGTTCCTCGCGGGCCGCTTCGTCGGCGCGGTCGTGGATGATTTTACGCAGATGATCCAGATATTCGGGGGTGAATTCTTTCATAGTCGTCGCGTGAGGAGGAGGGATAATTGTTGATGACATTCTCGCCCGGACCGCCGGCTACGACGGCGGGGCATCTTGACTATCTCAACGAGCTGACGAGGTTGGTCAGCTCGATAAACTGCTCCACCGACAACTGTTCGGGGCGCAGCGAGAGCAAGGGGTCATCCGGCAACGGCACTCCCGCCGGAAACATTCCGCGGATTGAATTGCGCAGCGTCTTGCGGCGCTGGCCGAAGGCGGTCTTTACGACCGATTTGAAAAGTTTTTCATCGCAGCCGAGGTCTGTGACCGAGTTGCGGGTCATGCGGATGACTCCGCTCTTGACCTTTGGCGGCGGATTGAACACATTCTCGCTGACGGTGAAGAGATACTCCACATCGTACCACGCCTGGAGCAACACACTCAGTATTCCGCGCGCCTTGGTTCCAGGAGCGGCAGCGAATCGCTCGGCCACCTCGCGCTGAAGCATACCGGAGCAACACACCACCTGGTCGCGGTAGTCGAGCACGTGGAAGAAAATCTGCGAAGAAATGTTGTAGGGATAGTTGCCTATTACGCAGAATTTCTGACCGTCAGGGTAAATCTGTGCCAGGTCGAGACGCAGGAAGTCGGCGTCGAGTATGCGTCCGGCAAGTTCGGGATAATTGTAGCGCAGATAGTCGATGCTCTCGCCGTCGATTTCGGCCACTTTGACGTCGTGGCCCGCGGCGATTAGATATTTTGTCAGCACACCCATGCCCGGCCCCACTTCCATCACGGGGAGACCTTTGTAGGGTGCGAGCGTGTCGGCAATACGCGATGCTATGCTCTCGTCGGTCAGAAAGTGCTGTCCGAGAGCCTTCTTGGGACGCACATCGCCCCCCTGTGTGGCTTTGGTGTGGATTCTTTTCATGGACTTCTGCGCGTGGAAGGGTTGATTAATCACATGCAAAGATACAAATAAGTCGAGAGTAATGCCAAATAAATTTGGCATTACCGGGCGAAAGTATCTGAGACAAAGTCAAAAATTATGCACTGACTCACTTCACACCCTTACTGATCGCTGATTCTCACATCATTTTCAGGAAGCCGCTACTTACGAATCAACTTTCCTATCAGTGCGATAAATAGAGATATAGGTATACTCCATCCCCATATACCCTCATTAAACACTTCTTCATGATAAAATTTCAATATGACATAAATTAAAGGTAAAATGAATAGACCGAGCCACATTAATACGGTTCCTATTTCTTTTCGCATATCAATAAAAATCTAAAAGTTAAAATGCCCACGACTTTTATGGACATTTTAACTTTATATATTGTTAATTAGAACATTCTGCTGATATATGACCATGCTAGTCCTGCTGCAGCAGAAAGACCTCCACCTACACCTATGAGTACACCCTCTACAGAGGCTTTCAATACATCTTTTCTTTCTGCATCATCCATACGGCTTGCCATATCTCTCCAGATCATTCTATCCCCTGGAGAGGCACGTGAAACTTCGACACCGCTAACTGATGAGACATACTTAATCAGATTATCTCGATTTTGAACTATAATCCCTAATTCGATATTTAAATTCTTTTTTTCTTCTTCTGATAATAGGTCATACCATTCATCCTCTATAATATTCTGATTTATATTTAAAAGCCGTTCATAATCAACATCCACTATACTATATAACAATTCATTCCGTAAATTATCAGGCAATCTTTCAATCATTGAAGTTTGAATTTCACTACGTGACTCATTTTGTCTCCACAATTGATTAGCAACATAGTATTGTTCTTTTGAGCATGATTTAAAGAAATCTCCGGTATGGTTTCTTATAATGTCATCTATATTTCCTATTCCGTTCTGATCTATCACATCAGACATCACTGATGATAAAAGCAAATAATTACTTTCAGCATATATTTCCACGATTTCATCAACTGTCATATCAAATTGGGGGGGAGAAATCTTTTCAAACTCCTCATTTGACATCACATTTGAGCAATTAATAAACACAATTCCAAACAAACAAATAATAAATCTAAAGTATTTCACATAATTTTATTTTAATTCAACACAAAATTAGCATTTATATTTATAATTTACAACTATTACCTATTTTTTATTTAGATAAATTTTAAATAACACATTATCTGATGAACAACGAAACAATATCTGTCGTTTTATATAGTGAACGCGGAAAAACAAGACGTTCAATCGGTAGCCGTTGGCGATAAGGCCTCCGGCTATATTTCGAAGAGCAGAGCTCGAACCCCGATTCGGCTCTCTCTGCCCTGATTTAAGGTTTCTAAACCGTAGAAACCTTGGGGTGGCGGCACAATTCCCGCCGCCTGACATAAATCACCCGGCCCGGCAGTGGAACCAGCGTCCCGCCGGGCTTTTTTCATGCCCTGATTTTTAAGATGATAGCCCGGGGGTGAGGACAAAGGATTTTTCGGCTATATGTAGGGCCATCGCATGCGGTGGCCGTTTCCTGCTCGGGTAGTTCTGAAAATACCACGCATGAAAAGGGGCCACCGCATGCGGTGGCCCTACAAGATAAAATCTCTTTTGTCACTCCTGTCTTTGCGTGCCTTAAATTCCAAACTTATGCAGTCGCAATTTCAGGCCGCGGTATTTACAGTTGGCCGAGTTCGACCATGGTGGCGACGCGCTCGACTATGGCGTCCTTGCGGTCTTTTTCGGGATGATAGGAGGTCTTGAGGTTGACTCCGAAGAGGCGGCCGAATGTCTGCCAGAAGCCTGCGCGAAATGAACCGAGGAAGGCTTTCAGAATATTGTAGCTCGACTGGTTTGTCTCGCGGTTGATGAGCTTGACAAGCATCTGCGCCTGCGACTTGGTGAACTTCTTCAGTGCAGGCTTATACTGCTTGAACACCTCCCCTTCCATCTTCTTGAGATGCTCCTCGCGCTCCTTCTGAGTCGGGAAGGTCTCGATATACTCGTATGTCTCGATAAGCGTCTCGCAGATGAGTTTGGCGTATGGGAGGGTTTTCTTCACATCCCGCACGGTTTTCCAGTAGAATTCTTCCTCTTTCTTATTCTTGAACTTCAGAGGCGGAAACACCGTCACGTCCGCAAGGACGAGCATGAGAGTCTCTTCTCCTCCGTCGTCGAAGAAGTAATAGCCCTGAATGGGTTTCACGCGCCCCGAGCCGACGTTGACAGTCGCGGCACCGTCGTCGCCGGTGTCGTCGACCTCAACGGGTAGGGCCGGAACTGCGTGGGCAAGCAGCGCACACAGAGATGTCAGGATGGATATGAGGATTCTACCGTATTGTTTCATACATTATTATAACACACGAGGATGCGGATTTATTGCGCGGCAGGCTATTTCTCCGCTTCCGGGCCGTGTGGCACAGGGGGATAGTCGACCGTGTAGTGCAGGCCGCGCGACTCCTTGCGCTCCTTGGCCTGGCGCATGATGAGATAGCCTACGTTGATGATGTTGCGGAGCTCGCAGATTTCGCGCGAGGCCTTCGAGCGCTTGAAAAGCTTCTCGGTCTCCTCGTAGAGAATGTCGAGGCGGTTCCAGGCGCGGTCGAGGCGCAGGTTGGAGCGCACGATGCCCACGTAGGTACCCATAATCTGGTTTACCTCCTTTATGCTCTGAGTGATGAGCACCATCTCCTCGGGGTGACGGGTACCCTCGTCGTTCCACTCGGGCACGTCCGTGCGGAACTCGTAGTGAGAGGCGTTTTCAGACGCATGGCGCGCGGCGGCGTCGGCATAAACCACAGCTTCGATAAGCGAGTTGGAGGCCAGGCGGTTGCCGCCGTGGAGACCTGTGCATGAGCACTCGCCCACGGCATAGAGGCGCTTGATTGACGACTCGGCATTGCCGTCGACCTTGATACCGCCGCAGAGATAGTGGGCGGCGGGAGCCACGGGGATGTAATCCTTTGTGATGTCGATGCCGAGCGACAGACACTTGGCATAGATGTTGGGGAAATGCTTCTTGGTTTCCTCGGGGTCCTTGTGGGTTACGTCGAGATACACGTGGTCATCGCCGGTGAGCTTCATCTCCGAGTCGATTGCGCGAGCCACGATGTCGCGCGGAGCGAGCGAGAGGCGCGGGTCATATTTGTGCATGAACTCCTCACCCTTGAGATTGCGGAGCACTGCGCCATAGCCGCGCATGGCCTCGGTGATGAGGAAGCTGGGGCGGTCGCCGGGGTGATAGAGCGCCGTGGGGTGGAACTGGATGAACTCCATGTCCTTGACGGTGCCCTTGGCGCGATAGACCATCGCTATACCGTCGCCGGTGGCCACGAGGGGGTTTGTGGTGGTCTGATACACGGCACCCACGCCGCCGGTGGCTATGAGGGTGATGCGCGAGAGGAAGGTGTCGACGCGCCCCGAAGCGGTGTCGAGCACGTAGGCGCCGTAGCAGGTGATGTCCTGAGTGCGGCGGGTCACAATCTTGCCCAGATGGTGCTGAGTGATGATTTCGATGGCGAAATGATGCTCGAATATGTCGATATTCTCATTGGCGCGCACAGCCTTTATGAGCGATTCCTGGATTTCGAAACCGGTGTTGTCGGCATGGTGCAGGATGCGGAATTCCGAGTGTCCTCCTTCGCGGTGGAGGTCGAAGGAGCCGTCGTCCTTCTTGTCGAAGTCCACACCCCAGTTGATGAGCTCGCGGATCTGCTCCGGAGCTCCGGTGACTACCTTGCGGACGGCCTCGGGGTCGCTGAGCCAGTCGCCGGCAATCATGGTGTCTTTGATGTGTTTGTCGAAGTCGTCGACCTCGAGGTTTGTGACGGAGGCCACGCCACCCTGTGCGAGAGCGGTGTTTGCTTCATCGAGTGTGGTCTTGCAGATGAGCGCCACGCGCCCTTTCGAGGCAACCTTGAGCGCGAAGCTCATGCCTGCGATGCCGGAACCGATTACGAGATAGTCATACTTGCGTGTCATGCCTTTCAGGAAATGTGATGAAGAGAGAGGATGCTGGTTGGGTTTCTATGGAATTGAGATTATTTTATCTTGGCGAGTCCTCCCTGGGCGGTCTCTTTGTAGATTGAGGGCAGGTCGTGGCCTGTCTGCTTCATCACCTCGACTATGCGGTCGAAGCTGACGGAGTGGCGGCCGTCGGAGAAGGAGGCGAAGAGATTGCTGTCGAGAGCGCGGGCCGCAGCGTAGGCGTTGCGCTCGATGCAGGGTATCTGGACCAGTCCGCAGACCGGGTCGCAGGTGAGTCCGAGGTGGTGTTCGAGTCCCATCTCGGCGGAGTATTCAATCTGGGCGGGAGTGCCGCCGAAGAGCTGACTGGCGGCTGCGGCGGCCATAGCGCAGGCCACACCCACCTCACCCTGACAGCCAACTTCGGCGCCGGAGACCGAGGCGTTGTGCTTGACCACACTGCCGAAGAGTCCGGCCGTGGCAAGGGCGCGGAGTATGCGCTTGTCGGAGAAGCCTTTGGAGGTCGAGAGATGATAGAGCACAGCCGGGAGCACACCGCAGGAGCCGCAGGTGGGAGCGGTGACAATCACGCCGCCCGATGCGTTTTCCTCGCTGACGGCGAGGGCGTAGGCGTAGACGAGGCCGCGGCTGCGGAGCGAATCGTTGTGGCCGGAGGCGTGGAGATAATAGCTGACGGCCTTGCGGCGCACACCGAGTCCGCCGGGGAGCACTCCCTCGGCGTCGATGCCGCGCTCGACGGCCTCTTTCATCACCCGCCATACCTCGCGGAGATAGTCCCACACGTCGCTGTCCTCATATTCCTCCACATATTCCCAGAAACTCTTGCCGGTCTTTTCGGTCCAGTCAAGGATTTCGGCTATGGTGTTCATGGGATACACGTCGAGGACTCTCGGCGCCTCGTCACCTTCATGCACGATGTCGCCGCCGCCTATCGAGTAGTCGGTCTGACGGCCCAGCTCATTGCCATCGGCGTCGAGTGCCGTGAAGGTCATGCCGTTGGGGTGGAAGGGAAGGAAAATCTCGGGCTTCCAGATGATTTGGGTCGGCGCTATCTTTTCAAGCTCGCCGGTGATGGCCACATCAGTCATGTGACCCTTTCCGGTACCGGCGAGGGCACCGTAAAGGGTCACGTTGAACGATGCGGCGCCGGGGAAGCGGGCGCCAAACTCCTGGGCGGCCTTCAGCGGGCCCATCGTGTGGGAACTCGAGGGACCGTGGCCGATTTTATAGAGTTTTTTGATTGATTCCATAATAAGGATGCGGGCCTGTGCGCCCGCCCTGCGGTCAGTTGATGAGTGCGTGTCCGGTCATCTCCTTGGGCTGGGGAAGGCCCATGATCTTGAGCATGGTGGGAGCTACGTCGGCGAGCTTGCCGTTTTCGACCTTGGCGTCGGTGCGGTCGGTCACGTATATACAGGGCACGGGGTTGAGCGAGTGGGCGGTGTTGGGGGTGCCGTCGGGGTTCACTGCGTTGTCGGCGTTGCCGTGGTCAGCGATGATGATTACCTCGTAGCCGGCTTCCTTGGCAGCCTCCACGGTGTCCTTCACGCACTCGTCCACAGCCTTGACAGCCTTGCAGATAGCGTCGTAGACACCGGTATGGCCCACCATGTCGCCGTTGGCGTAGTTGACCACGATGAAGTCATATTTCTCCTCCTTGATGGCCTCCACGAGCTTGTCTTTCACCTCGTAGGCGCTCATTTCGGGCTTGAGGTCGTAGGTAGCCACCTTGGGCGATGCCACGAGGATGCGCTCCTCGCCTTCGTAGGGCTCTTCGCGACCGCCGTTGAAGAAGAATGTCACGTGGGCATACTTCTCTGTCTCCGCGATGTGGAGCTGCTTCTTGTCGAGACTTGAGAGGTATTCGCCTAGGGTGTTGGCCACGTTCTCTTTAGGGAAGAGGATATGCACGCCGGTAAACGATGCGTCGTAGGGGGTCATGCAGTAGTATTGCAGACCGGGCACCACCTTCATGCCGGCCTCGGGGATGTCGTGCTGTGTGAGAGCCACAGTGAGCTCCTTGGCGCGGTCGTTGCGGTAGTTGAAGAAGATTACTGCGTCGCCCTCCTTGATGGTGCCGTCGACAGTGGAGTTGTTGATAGGCTTGATGAACTCGTCGGTCACATCCTCGTTGTAGCTTTCCTGAACGGCAGGGGCCATGTCGGTAGCCTGCTTGCCCTCGCCGTTGACGAGAAGGTCGTATGCCACCTTCACGCGCTCCCAGCGCTTGTCGCGGTCCATGGCATAGTAACGGCCGATGATAGAGGCGATTTTACCTGTGGTCTTGGCGCAGTGTGCCTCTACCTCCTCGATGAAGCCCTTTCCGCTGCGGGGGTCGGTGTCGCGGCCGTCCATGAAGCAGTGGATGTAGACTTTCTCAAGGCCGTAGTGAGCTGCGATGTCGCAGAGAGCGAAGAGATGGTCGAGCGAAGAGTGAACGCCGCCATTGCTGGTGAGGCCCATGAAGTGGATTGCCTTGCCGTTGTCGCGGGCATAGGTGAAGGCGTCGATGATTTCGGGATTCGAAAGAATGGAGCCGTCGGCACATGCCTTGTTGATTTTCACGAGGTCCTGATAGACCACGCGGCCTGCGCCGATATTGAGGTGACCCACCTCGGAGTTGCCCATCTGACCGTCGGGGAGACCAACGTTCTCGCCCGAAGCCTGGAGCTCGCTGTGGGGATATGTTTTTACGAGATAGTCCCAGTAGGGAGTGGGAGTGGAGAAAATGGCGTCGCTCTTTGAGTGATTGCCGATTCCCCATCCGTCAAGAATCATTAACAATGCTTTCTTTGCCATGATGTTATAGAAATTGTTGGAATTATTTTTCAAGAGTGCAAAATTAACGAAAATCCCCCGAAAATCAAAGGCTTTCGCCCACACTTTCAGCACCCGTTTAACTATTGTTATTAAACGCGTTCCTCCACCTCAGCCAGCATCACCGGTCCCACGCTCCTCCACCCCAGCCCCGCAACACCGGTCCCGCAAGCCCTCACAAACTCGCCTCAAAAATTTTTTCAAAAAAATTCAACTTTTCGTGAACCATTTCATCCCGACAGAAGTTATAAAGACAAGTTACTATATTTGCACTGTGTTTTCATGGTATTAGATTTAAGGTTAAAGAACAAAAAGGCTGTCGTGATGACAGCCTTTTGTTTTTGGCATAAAAGCAGGACATAAGAGCTGGATTTGTACGATTAAAGTCATTAAGGACCTTAAAGTCGTTAAAGACCCTAAAGACTTTAAAGACCCTAAGGACTCTAAAATCCCTAAAGCCCCACCTAAATCCCCCACCAAAAATCAAAACCCCACTGCGACCACAAACCAAACCCCTCCACAATGCGTTAAAGAGAAACCGGGACTTGCAGTCCACCGTCAATAACCTCCCCGCTCCGTGCGGGAGGCGAGAATGAAATAATATCTGTAAACTCAAAAAAACTATTTATTATGGAAATCTTTTCCCGCCACGAAAGTGACTCAAAATGCCACAGGCACCACATCCTCCACTGCATCCTCCATGCAACCCTTCAGGTAGCAACTCTCGCAGCCGCCATCCTGACTCTAAATGAAGTAGAAAAAATGGGTAAAACTGTCAGGAAACTCGAAAGCCGCCGCAAATAGCACTCTCCTCAGATACAGCCGTCCCGCCCTATCTCCGGCGCCCCAGAGGTGATTAAAAAAATCAAAAGCCATCCCGAAACGAATCTCTCGGAATGGCTTTTTCCTTAACCTTGGTGACTCATACAGGATTCAAACCTGTAACCTTCTGATCCGTAGTCAGATGCTCTATTCAGTTGAGCTAATGAGCCGTTTTGTGAGTGCAAAGTTACTGCTTTAATATTTACCCGCCAAATTTTTTTGGCAATTTTTTTCATCGACAGAGATTTTTTTTGCTTACCTTTGTATATGCCTGAACTTTCAACCATACTCATCGCACTCGCGCTCACCGTGTTGGCCGGACTCTCGACCGGCGTAGGCGCCCTCATCTCATTTTTCACCCGCAGCACCGACACGCGCCTCCTCGCCGGAGCCCTCGGCCTCTCGGCGGGAGTCATGGTCTACATTTCGTTCATGGAGCTTATGCCCGGGGCGGTTGAAGGCCTCTCGACAGTCTGCGGCGAGCGGGCGGCAAACGCCTGGATGCTGCTGGCCTTCTTCGGTGGCATAGCCCTCATAGCCCTGATTGACTGGCTCGTGCCGGAGGACGAGAACCCCCACGAGGCCCACACCCTTTCCGAGCTCAACACCCCAGGCAATCACCACAAGATGAAACGCACCGGCACCATGCTCGCCGTGGCCATCGGCATCCACAACTTCCCCGAAGGCATGGCCACCTTTATCTCCTGTCTCGACGGCCTCGAAGTGGCACTCCCCATCATGGTGGCCATCGCCATCCACAATATCCCCGAGGGCATCGCGGTGTCGGTCCCCATCTACCACTCGACCGGCAACCGCCGCAAAGCATTCCGCATGTCGTTCCTCTCCGGCCTCGCCGAACCCGCGGGCGCCATCATCGGCATGGCCTTTCTGCTCCCCTTCTGGTCACCCGTGGTCAACGCCATCTGCCTCGCCACAGTAGCCGGTATCATGGTCTACATAGCCTTCGACGAACTCCTCCCTGGAGCCGAAAGTTTCGGCCACCACCACATCTCCCTCATCGGCGTCATTACCGGCATGGCACTCATGGCAGTGACGATATTGGTACTTTAAATGGTTTAATAATTCGTTGAAACCGGCCACCGCATGCGATGGCCCTACATCCGGATGAATTTTCTAAACCCCAACCCCTAAAGACCCTATTAAGCCCGAACCATAAAGTCGTTAAAGACCTTAATGACTCTAAAGACCTTAAAGACCCTATTAAACCCTAACCCCAAACCTTAAACCGATATCCCTCGCCACTGCATCTTCGCTATTCTTTCCTATCACCCGGTCGGCTTTCGCAATGACCTCCGGAAAGGCGTTGGCCACAGCCACTGCCTCGTCAGCCACCTCAAACATCGGCAGGTCATTAAGATTGTCGCCGTAGACCGTGATCTTCTCGGCCCCGATTCTGTCTGCCAGCCAGCGGATAGCCTTCGCCTTGCTCACATCAGCCCCGAACACCTCTATAAAAGCTACTTCATGGTTGAAAATGTCGCGGTAACACGACACCGACAGCCCGCGCATGGCCCGCAGCCGCGACGCCACAGCCTCAATCCTCGCAGCCTCCCCCACACCGAAAATCAGTATCGTCCCCGCCACACCCCGGAGCGCCTCACTGTCGCCGAACACAAAACGCTTTCTCTTCAGCGCACGGCGCTCCTCATAGAAAGCCTCCTCACGCCGATTCATCTCCGGCAGATGGTAGACACACAGCCCCGCCTCATCGTCGAGCACATAGACAAACGGCTTCACCCCCTCCTCCGCGAAACACCTCATCACCTCCGGAAGCAGCTCCGCCTCCGGAAACACCGGATTTATATATCGCTCCGTCGTGCGGTCCCACAGCGCCGCACCCGTCATCACAATCGCCGGCACAATCGTCTCCGTCCCGGCCAGCAGCTCGCCAACCGTAGCCGGAGTGCGCGCCGTGGCCACAGTCACCGGCACCCCGCGCCGCGAAAGTTCCGTAATGATTCGCGCGCTCTCCGCGCTGACCCTGCTGTCGGGCCCCAGCAGAGTGCCGTCCATGTCACTCACAAAAAGATGTCGTTCCATCAGTCTATTCCTGTCAATAATTCCTATTAATATATGTGTATGCAAAGATACGCAATAAAAACCTATGTCATGATATAATTTGCATATTCGGTGAAAGATACCTATCTTTGCAACACTTCGGCAAGAGAGCTGGAGTTTTACATATTCTAATAACTAAAAGCGTTTTTGCTTTATCCTTCAATCAAAAATCGGCAAAATTTTTACACAGAGGATCAGGCAGTCTCAAAACGCTCATGCTTGTCTATATCCACCCCGACAAGGGGTGTCTGATATATCGGCATGGCGTGGGGGTGGACTGGATATTCTGTGTTGGGCGTTTGCCGATGCCTTGATTGAGATATTCAGCACAATGTCCCTGCGCTTTCTTATTTTCCATGGCTTTGAGGGGGACACACGGCCACACTTTAACCTATAGAAATATGGTAACAGTTTTACGAAAATGGCTTGTTGCATTAGTGCTTATCTTCGTCAGCCTTAAATCATCAGCAGGAGTAGATTTGTTTTGGGGCATTTCTCCAATCCAGTATTACATTAATTATGATGATGGATTTATAGGCAAAGTCACTGGTGAAAATCTCACATTGATTTCTCCTGACATATTCTTTAATGAAGAAATTGTAGTAATGGCCGATTCAATTGATAGAATGACTGCGCGCATCAATGCTCTCCATGCCGGTCATGAAAAATTGATGGAGCTCCTGGATGAGACTTATAAGGTTTCGGATGAATCGCATAATGCCTATGCGTCTGATATGGAAGCAGTCAATACCCGCCTGACTTCATTACTTAGTCTATATCTTGATTTTGTGGATGTTATCGAAAACACCTATAACAAAAAGAGTAGTCCCAAATATAAAAAAGAAGCCATGTTTGATTTCGGGCTGTCTGACATAATGCTAAATTGCTTATTGACACAGGCTTCTATCGATTTCGCAGTCGCTTATCTGGAGGAATACCAAAAAGCGTCTGAAGATTTTAAAACCACATTCGTCGACGAGTCCTACGCCACCATAAATATAATTGAATATTATCGCAAGCAGGTTGACCAGTTGGTTGACAATTACAATTACTATGCGGACTATTTCAACGCGAATGTCAATAATATGACAGCGGATGATTTGATTACGTTGGGAAAAAACATTCAGGTTCAGATTGATTTCATTCAGCAGATTACCACGGAGGAACCATCGAATCCTTTCAGTGGCTCAGACTATCTCCTTTCGGAAATCAAAAGGCTGCTCGGAAACGTGATGGATTATTGCAATGACGGACAGAAATACCTTCAGAAACTTTTCGCGTCCGTGCCCCCACTCGCTGATTTTTCAGCTGTTCTTTATGCCGGCACAAACGAAAATCCATTTGGATTATATTATTATATCCGGGATAACGAAAGCGTGCTGACCATTCCCGCCACTCAGAATTATTATGACGCGTTGAATTACACAGTCACCGGAATAGAAGGAAATATCTTCACAAAGTATCATGAAGTCGCAAATCCCAACTGCATTAAAATTGTGATTCCCGCCACTGTCGCCAGTATCACAAACGGAGCATTTGCCATCAACGGAATTGAATCTGTAGAAGTCCTCGCCGACAAAATACCGGCTATGACCGACGACTGCTTCACTGAAAGTGTCTATCAGAACGCCACGCTTATTGTCCCCGACGGCATGACCGACGCCTACGCATCAGCCGCAGGCTGGAAAAACTTCCGTACAATCAAATCCGTATCACAATCGGGAATCGAATCTGTCACAGCCGACAATATCAGTATCAATATTGAAAACGGCACACTTCGCATAAATGGAACCGGAAATTGCAGCGTCAGCGTCTATTCCGCAAATGGGTCCATTGTATACAGCGGCTACGATTCAACGATAAATCTACCCTCAAAAGGGATTTACATTGTCCGCACCGCCGATAAGGTATTCAAAATCGCATACTAAATATTAAATAAAAATATGTCAGAATCGGGTATTTACACTGGCCCGATTCTGACACAACTTTTCAACTCCCTGTAAAATTCTAAATGTCATGACAAAACAAATGATAATCAGCAGGATTATGTCGATAGCCATATTTCTGACACTCTGTTCCTGTGGAGGCGGCAACTCGCTGAATAAAGAACTGATTCCGGTGAAAAGCGGTGAGGCGTGGGGATATATCAACCTTGAAGGGACATATATCATCAACCCTCAGTTCGATGAGGCCTATCCGTTTACCGACGGGCTCGCACTGGTGCGCAAAGGCGGACTATACGGCTACATCGACACCGAGGGTTCCTATGTGGTAAATCCGAAATACAGTGCTGCGGCTTCATTCACAAGCCATGTTGCATGGACAGTGGAAAAAGGAGGAGCTCCGACACTGATTGACGAGGAGGGCAAAACTCTGTTTTCATTAAAAGATGTCGAAAAAGTCTGGCCGTTTTCAGAGAGTATGGCAAAATTCGAGAAGGCCGTGTCCGACACAGAATCGAAATACGGGTTTGTCAATCTGAGAGGCGAGGTGATAATCCCACCCATCTATGACTCAGCAGGAGTTTTTTCCGAAGGACTTGCAAATGTCATGGAAGGTAATGCTACCATCTATATTGACAAAGACGGCAGAAAGGTGATAAACGACAGTCTGCTTAAAAACATATTGCCGTTTCACAACGGCACAGCTATTGTTGGCAATGGCCAAGATTTCGGCACCATTGACAGGAAAGGGAAATTTATAATCAACCCGCAGTTTTCTGAGATGACGCCTGATGGTGACCTCTTTATAATATCAACTTCCGGAAACGGCGATAACAATGTCGGCTGGTGTGACAAAAACGGCAAATTTGTAATAAATCCCCAGTTCGGCCATGCTTTCCCATTCGGTTCAGCCGATCTCGCCCCTGTCATGATAGGCAAAAGCTGGGGGTATGTGGACAAGAAAGGAAAGATTGTAATCAATCCGCAGTTTGACTACGCATCCTCCTTCATCGACAACAGAGTGGCCATAGTCGAGACCGGAGGAAAATTCGGACTGATAGACAAAGAAGGTAAATACACCGTCAATCCTCAATTCAACAGCGTGTCATACTCATATATCATGACAAATATAAATCCATCCTATTATCTCGCAGGCAATCAACGGGTGGAGACTGAGTATTTCAATATGGATGCGGCTCTTGACATGGCGATGGAAGATATTTCGGACGGAGGAATCGATGGAGTCACATTTACCACACCGCTGTCAAAAATACTGAAAAAGTATGATATTGACGAAAATTATCTTTATAGCTATAGCGGTCTGACACGATTGAGACGCTACTCGCTCGGACGCGACCTTGTCGGTGAGCTCAGTATAGACGGAGACTTTTTCCATTCCGTTTCCGACGGATGGTGGGGCACGACACAGGTAATCACTAAAAACGCGACACCCAAGGCTATTCACTATACCTTATCGACCAGAGGCCGCTCTGATAATAAGGAAGAGGAGATTCTGTCTGCCCTATCCGAGAGACTGAAACTTAAAATGTATGATGACAAATCAGGAGCCAGAGGCAGATATGGCAAAAACGAAATTACCCTGTTTCTCATGGGTGACGGTGTGGATATTGTGATGACCCCGGGAAATAAAACAGGGAATAGCGTATCTGATACAGATTCCGGCACAATACAACCTGTCGGAGAAACCACTGAAGGTAAAGTATATGAAGGCAAAATTGACAACAAATACGGAATTGTGATGGAACTTTCAATCAATGATGAATCTGTGACAGGAAGTTACTACTACACATCTAAAAAATCTCCCATCACTCTCTCAGGTTCAATCGACAACGGCAACATCATACGTCTTGAAGAGACAGTGAAAGGAAAATCGACAGGACAGTTTGTCGGAAGTTATACTCCTGATGAAATTTCCGGCACATGGATTTCGGCCGATGGCGGAAAGGAAATGCCATTTATAGTGACACGCAATAATCAATAAGAAATCATGAAACACATTACCGCCTTACTTATAATTATTCTCGGCGCACTCTCTGCCGAAGCATATAACCCCGATGAATCTTCAGGCATGATATTTTTCAGGGAAAAATCCTATGAACTCGCACTCCCCAAACTGCAACGGGCTGCAAAAGCAGGCAGTCTGCCTGCGCTTGATGCGCTCGGACAAATGTATCAGCATGGCTGGGGCGTAAAAGCCGACAAGACAATAATGATGAATATGTACAGCAAAGCTGCCATGCAGAACTATCATCCGACTCTCTACAATCTCGGCAGATACTACATTGAATCCGGCGACAAAGAGAAAGGATTAGAGATGCTTGCCAAGGCCTCGGAATATGGCTCCGTCATCGCAAGCATGTTTCTTGGTTATGACTATACCGCGACCGACCCCGACAAAGCCATAAAATATTTCAGACATGCCGAAGCCAATGGCGAGGAATCAGCCCTCAACGGAATCGCCATGGTATATATCACGGGCAAAGACTATGAGAACGCCTTTGCCACTCTCCTTGAAGCAAGAAAAAAGAGAGTGCTGACAGATGAAACAAAATTTATGCTCGCCTTAATGTACTACACCGGCCAAGGCACTGTGAAAGATCTTGACAGAGCTCTTGAGCTCGTCACGGAAGCGAAAGAAAATGGATATGCTCCTGCAGTGCAGTCTTATGATGAAGTATATACTGCCGCGAACAAGGTAACGTTACCCCTCTACCCGGGAGGAACAGATGCGCTATACAGGTTCATTCGTAAAAATGCCCGCACTCCACACGCAGCCATACAATCGGCGCTAAACGGTACTGCCACTGTCGAATTTACCATCACACCGCAGGGCACTGTCACTGGAGCTCATTATGTCAGACGCTGCAATGTGAGGGTCGACGAGGAAGTCATGCGCATTGTAAACATGCTGCCCGGATGGACACCGGCAACCAAGGGAGGCAAAAAACGAAGTACAGTCGCAAGACTCTCCATGTCATTTTTCCCGTCCTATAGTGCGGAGCTGAAATTTGTTTCTATAAGATAATTTTTAGAGGCTGTTTCGGGCATTTTTGGAGCGTCGGGAGTGGTTGAGTGTAAAAAATACACATTTTTAGCATGTTTTTGCCTAAAAATAGTTAAATACACTTTCGAATTGCTCTCAATTCAAATTTTTATCCGTACATTTGCATGTGTGTTTTTCATAGTATTAGATTAAGATAAAGGTTTAAAAAGAGAAGAGGATGTCGGGAGACATCCTCTTTTTTATTTCACAGAATCCGGCGCCGGTCGTCGCCCCTATATTCCACTTTTCCCGCGCGCTTTTCAGGGCCCGGCACATGGCGACCGCTTCGCCTTCTCGCAATCCCTCCCGTTTCAGCGGGAAAAGCATGAAATCAATGGACCTTTAAGAAACGTAAACTAAAAAAATTTGCATTTCGGCGGCAGAAATTCTAATTTTGCACCCGAATAATTATCAATTCATTTCATCTATTTCCAGCACAGATAACAAAATGAAAAATCTTGACCTTATCCTTGCAGAAAAGCTACTGAAAATCAGTGCTATCAAACTTCAGCCGGACAACCCTTTCACCTGGGCTTCGGGCTGGAACTCCCCCATCTACACGGACAATCGCAAGACCCTCTCCTATCCCGATGTCCGCAATTTCATCAAGGTCGAGCTCTCACGCATCATACTCGAGAACTTCGGCGACGTCGACGCCATTGCAGGCGTGGCCACCGGCGCTATCGCGCAGGGCGCACTCGTCTCCGACAATCTCGGTCTCCCATACGTCTATGTCCGTTCCACTCCCAAGGACCACGGTCTTGAGAACCTCATCGAAGGCGACCTCCGTCCCGGTCAGAAAGTGGTCGTTATCGAGGACCTCGTGTCGACCGGCGGCAGCAGCCTCAAGGCTGTAGAAGCCATCCGCAACGCAGGCTGCGAGGTTATCGGCATGGTAGCCATCTTCAGCTACGAGTTCCCTGTCTCCGTAAAGCGTTTCAAGGATGCCAACGTGCAGCTCATCACCCTCTCCAACTACTCGGCCCTCATCACCGCAGCCCTGGAGACCGGTTTCATCCGCGAGAGCGACGTTGCCACCCTCAAGGAATGGCGCAAGGACCCCTCGCTCTGGACTCCGGCCGACTCGACCCAGGCTGAATAATCCTGCCTGACAGACACTGCGGCTCTCCGCCGCCCACACACAAGTAAACCCCACAGAGAGTCACCTGTCCGCGCCGCCGGCCGGATTGGTGACTCTTAAACAAAATAACCAACCCATCCTCAACACCCGAACAAAAAGCTATAAATATGGCAACATACAAAGGCAAACCCGTCACACTTCCCCGCCCCATCGGACTTATCTACGAGAAAGTAGCCGACCTCAGCCAGTACCGCGACCTCGTCGAGCAGCTCCCCGCCGAGCAGCGCGAAAAGCTCAACGGCGTGGAGTTTCAGGGCGACTGCATCAAGATGGATGCTCCCGCCATCGGACAGCTCGTATTCAAAATCAGCGAGCGCGTCCCCACAAACCGCGTAAGCTTCGCAGCCGAAGGATGCCCCGTGCCCCTCTCGCTCAGCGTCGACCTCAAGGAAGAGGGCCCCGAGTCCACAAGCCTTACTCCCTCCATCAAAATCGACATTCCCCCGATGCTCCGCCCCTTCATCGGCAACAAAATCCAGGAAGCGTCCGACAAATTCGGCGAAGTCTTTACCTCTCTCTTCAAATAAGATGAAACCTCTCGCTCTCCTTAGGAAAATCGCACTGGCAATCGTCCCGGTTCTCGCGCTCACAGCCTGCGAGTCGGTCGATGACAACCGCATCCCCTACGCCGAGGTCCATCTGACCTTCCACACCGTAGGCGACTGGAATATCTACGGGGTCAAGGGGGCTGCGGCCGACCACCGCAGCTACATACTCACACAGCGCGAGCGCGTGCCCTCCGATTTCCCCTACACCTCTCTCGACCGCACCGGTTTCGGGGGGCTGCTGCTCGTCACCGACGTGCTCGGCGACCTCCACGCCTTCGACCTCGCCTGCCCCTACGAGGCCCGCGCCACCGTAAGGGTCAGCGTCCCGCAGGGTGAGCTCTTCGCCCGCTGCCCGCAGTGTGGAAGCACCTTTGATATCTTCGAAAACCGCGGCAATCCCATCAGCGGCCCCGCCTACGACCGCGGCTACGGTCTCAAACGCTACTCCATCTTCTCCGGCGGCGCCACCGAATACCGCATTGTCACCCGCTAATCCATTGGCCCCAAAAATCCAAACCATTCCCGAAATTAGGCGTAGAAGGCCATAAAGGTCAAAAGATACACAAGATTTTTCAGCTATATGTAGGGCCATCGCATGCGGTGGCCTTTTTTCCACCCGTGCAATATCAAAAATGCGGATGATTATATTGATAGCCGGAATTTTGGCACAAGAGGACAGGAGTAACAAATCCCGCCCATGAAAAGAGGCCACCGCATGCGATGGCCCTACATATGACTGAAAAAATTTGTGCCTATTATAGCTGAAAATTTTTTATGCCGATTTTAGCTGAAAAATCTTGTGTCTCTTTTGTTCCTCTTGTCCTTTTGTGCCTGAAATTCCCAAGCCGGTATAGGATTTTTATTTCTTCAGGGCGAAGTATTTCCAGAGGGGGGCGGCCATGAGAGCCTGCTTCATCTCATCCTTCACGAGCATTTCGCGGACCTCATCCTCGGTGAGAATCTCCACCTTTATATCCTCGGTGGCGTCGAGGTGCTGACCGCTGAGTTTCTCCACACCGCGGGCTATGAAGCAGTAGCTGAGATTGTTCTGACTACTCGGATTGGCGGAAATCACCATGCTCAGCTCCCACTCCCCGCCGCCGAAGCCAGTTTCTTCGAGAAGTTCGCGCTGCGCGGCCTCGAGAGGCGTCTCGCCCGGTTCGGCCACACCAGCACAGAGCTCGGTGGCCACTATGCCGAGACCGTGGCGATACTGCTTCACCATCACGAACTTGCCTTCCGGCGTAATGGCTATCACATTGATCCACGTCGGGTATTCGAGCACATAATATTCATCATAGACCGTGCCGTTAGGCAAGCGGACAACATCGCGCCTCGCCGTGAGCCACGGACGGCGGAAAAGATACTCGGAGCTCAGGGTCTCCCATTTCATTTTATCGTCCTCTTCCTTGTCAACTTTCATAAGATATATCGTTTTTAGGTTGTTGATTTCAGTTTCTAAGCCTTCCCCTTCTGCCTGAGCAGATAGTCGCTGATGGCGAGGGCCACCGATGGAAGGCCGTCGGGCATCTCGCGCCCGAGTATGTCCCACATGCCCTCAGGATTCTCACGCGCAAGACTCATCACGCGCAGATACTGCTCACGGGTGATGATGGCGGAGAAATCAGTCAGCTTGTCCTGGCGTATGAGCGAGACGATGTGGGTGTAGACCGTCCGCTCCTTTATATCCTTCGCGGCCGCTATGCCCTTCACGTCGTAGCCGGCGTTGAGCAGCAGCAGTGTCTCCTCGTGCGAGAGACCGGTGCCGAGAGGTTCGGCAATACCCTTGAACTTGCGGATGGCGGTGACGAAGGGCTTCCAGTATCTCACGGTCTTTTTCTCGCCCACACCTTCGACCTTCGAGAAGACCTCCATGTCCGTAGGCTCCACGCGCACCATCTCAAGCAGCGTCTTGTCGGAAAACACAATGTAAGGGGGCACCTGCTCCTTGCGCGCAAGTTTCAGACGCACCTCCTTGAGTTCCGCCAGCAGTCGCTCGGCCGGTTTGAGCTCCGGTTCGACAATGATTTCGCGCCCCTTGCGCGTGGGCTTGCGGCGTTCCGGCTCCTTATACATGGCAAGCGTCACCGGCGTGCGGTCGCGGAGCACACTCGCGCCGTAGGCCGTCACCTTCAGGTGGTTGCTCTCGTTGTAGGCAATGTCTATGAGACCTAACTGTATCAGCTGCGAGAGATATGAGTTCCATTCGGGATAGCTCAGGTCACGCCCGGCCCCATAGGTCTTTATCTGATGGTAGCCGCGGGCTATGAGGTCCTGCTTCGCAGCGCCGCGCAGTATGTCGATGAGCATCGAGAAGCCCACCTTCCCCTCCGTGCGCACTATGGCGCTGAGGGCCTTGAGCGCGATGACGGTGCCGTCCATGCGCTGCGGGGGATTGAGGCAGACGTCGCAGTTGCCGCAATCGTGGTCCATGAGTTCGTTGAAATAGCTCAGAAGTATGCGCCGGCGGCAGAGCGACGACTCGGCATACTCCTGCATGCGTTTCAGCTTCTCGGAATTGATGGCCTTCTGGCCGCTCTCGTCGACGAAGCTCTGAAGGGTGATGATGTCGGCGTAGGAATAAAACATCGTGGCCTCGGCCTTCACCCCGTCGCGCCCCGCACGGCCTATCTCCTGATAGTAGCTCTCGATGTTGCGGGGCATATTGTTGTGGACCACCCAGCGGATATTGCTCTTGTCGATACCCATGCCGAAAGCCACCGTAGCGCAGACCACCTGCACATCGCCGTTGATGAAACGGTCCTGCGCGGCGTTGCGCTCCGTCACCGAAAGACCCGCGTGATAGACCACGGAGCGGTAGCCGAGCGCGAGCAGGTCCTCGTTCATCGACTCGGCCGACTTTCGGCTGATGCAGTAGACGATGCCCGAGTCACGGCGGTAGCGCTCGATGAGAGTGGAGATATAGTGCAGCCTCAGTTTCTTGCCGGGATTGTTGACGACTTTGAGCGATATGTTCGGGCGGTCGAATGAGCCGAGGAAGAGCGCGGGATTCCTCAGGCAGAGCTGCTTGGCTATGTCGTCGCGCGTCAGGCGGTCGGCCGTGGCGGTCAGAGCCATCACGGGAACATGCGGATAGAGCTCCTTGAGGCGCGACAGGCGCGTGTAGTCCGGACGGAAATCATGGCCCCACTGCGAGATGCAATGGGCCTCGTCGATGGCTATAAGGGCTATCGGCAGGTCGCGCGACCAGCGGTCAATCTCAAGCAGCAGCCTTTCGGGTGATATGTAGAGAATCTTGATGCGTCCGGTGAAAAGCTGCTGGAGTATGTGGCGGTTTTCCTCGTCGGTCTGCATCGAGTTGACAGCCGCGGCGGGAATACCGTTGGACGTAAGCGACGTCACCTGGTCTTTCATCAGGGCTATGAGCGGCGACACCACTATCGTGACACCACCCTCGGCGAGCAGCGCCGGAATCTGATAGCAAATCGACTTGCCGCCGCCTGTGGGCATGAGCACCACGCTGTCGCGCCCCGTCGCGGCGCTCTCTATGATGTCGAGCTGCAGGGGGCGGAAACTGCTGTAACCGTAGAAACGCCGCAGCAGGGCCACGGCGCGTTCCTTTATATCGAGGGACTGTTGTCCGCTATGTGTTGTCTGAGGATCTGATTGCTGCATACTCTGATTATGGCTGCATGTTCACTCGTTAGAAAGCCTTCTCCTCCTTGCCGAAGGCGTTGATGACCGTGCGCACTATGATTTTCAGGTCGAGCAGGAAGGTCCAGTGCTCGATATACCATATATCGTGCTCGACGCGGCGCTCCATCTGCCATAGCTCCTCGGTCTGCCCGCGGTAGCCGCGCACCTGCGCCCAGCCGGTGATACCCGGCTTGATGATGTGGCGCACCATGTACTGGCTGATCAGACGGCGGTAGTCCTCGGTGTGCTTGAGCATGTGGGGACGGGGACCCACCACCGACATGTCGCCCATGAACACGTTGATGAACTGCGGGAGCTCGTCGAGGCTGGTGCGGCGCAGGAAATCGCCAAGGCGCGTCTTGCGCGGGTCGTCCTTGGTGGCCTGGAGCGTGTCGGCCTGCGCGTTGACCTTCATGGTGCGGAATTTCCAGCAGAGGAAATCGCGCCCCATATAGCCCGTGCGCACCTGCTTGAAGAATACCGGGCCGGGCGAGCTGAGCTTGATGGCCACGGCCACCGGAATGAATATCAGTGGCGAGAACAGGAGGAAGGTGCCTGAGAAGAGTATGTCGAATGTGCGTTTGAGCACACGGTTGGAGTTGGCTTCGAGAGGATTGTTGCGCACTTCGAGCACCGGCATCTCCCCGATGGAGTCGAGGCGGAATTTGCGCGTGAGATAAGGCGAGATCTGCGGGACGAAGTGAAATTTTATCATGTGTTTCTCACACAGTCCGAGTATGAGCTGCACCGCCTCGCGGTTTTCGCCGGAGATGGTATAGAATATCTCGTCCGTGTGATTCTCAACCGCAAAAGCCTCCAGGTCGGAGAGATTTCCGGCATAGAGCTCCCGGTGGCGGAACGAGGGGGGACAGTAGATGTCGAAAAATCCCTGACAGCGGTAGCCGAAACCGCTATCCGACTCCATCTCGGCCAGAAGGCGCTCGGCGGTGTCGCTGCACCCCACTATCACGACGCGCGTATAGCTGCGCCCTCGCCAGCGGTAGATTTTGAGCAGATAGTGCGAGCCTATCCACCAAAGCACGAGCATCACGGTGGATATACCGTAAAATTCCACAAAGACAATCCACGGGATACTCTCCACATCAAAGAAATAAAGCAGGAAAATGAAGCAGAGCGCGTGGGAGCATACGGCCTGGAGGGTCGACAACGTGAGGCGGTCCATCTGCATGGCCCTTATCTTGTGGATTTTGCTCAGATGGCGCGCCACGGGGATATAGGCCACGTTGAGCAGCAGCCACACCAGCCGCTCGTGCCACTCGGACAGGTCAGGGTTGATGGCGCCCACGATGAAAAAGACCCCGTTGAGAATCAGGAAGTCTACAATCGTAAGTGCCCTGTGGAAATATCGTCCGTGTCTGGTGCTCCTGCCCATATAGTAAGAGATTAATATCTATTATATAATCGGTCTTATACCCTTAAATATTGTAAAGAAGGGTGTGAAAAATGTGAATTATCCGCGACAGTCTGCGAAACCACACAAAAATTGTCCCCTCCCCGGCTTAGCTGTTTGGCCGGATAGGGGGGACAATTTCTATGAGTCGGTGGCGGCGTGGCGGAGACGACTCCGCACAACGACGCGCATTAACGGATTGTCAGAGCTTGCTGTCGATGACGGCTATCTTCTTCTCAAGGTCGGCGATGTCGTCTTTCAGGCGCTGCACGCGGCGCTCCATTTCGCGGAGCATCGAGTCAGCGTTCTTTGACTTGGCCGAGAGGAAGCCCATATTGTTCTCGTAGGTCTGAAGCTCGCTGCGGCGCTGCTCGTAGGCACGCATCAGGCGCTCACGCTCGCGGTAGAGACGGTTTTCGTCATTGCCGATTTCCTTGATGGTGCTTTCGAATGACGCCATGCGCGAACCGCGCTGCGAGATGTCGAGTTTCTGATAGAGGGCATTGACCACGGCGCGGTATGCCTCGTAGATATTGTCTTTCTCGCTGAAAGGCACATGACCCACGCTCTGCCACTCGGCCTGCAGGTCCTTGACAGCCTTGATAGCCTCCTCGCGGTTCATCGAGTCGAGGTCGAGAGCCTTGAGCTTGTCGATGATTTCATTTTTCTGCTCGAGGTTTGCGCGCTCGGTGCGGCGTGTGCCCGAGTTGTTCTTTTTCTTCTGCTCGAAGAAGTAGTCGCATGCGGCGAGGAAGCGGTGCCACACCTGGTCGGAGTGCTTCTTGGCCACTGCGCCGATTGTTTTCCACTCTTTCTGCAGGGCGGCGAGCTCCTCGGCTGTCTTGCGCCATTCGGTGCTGTCCTTGAGAGCCTCGGCGCGCTCGCAGAGGGCTATTTTCTTCTCGAGATTCTGCGAGAGGGTGTCCTTCATGCTGCGGAAGAACTCGGCCTTGGCTGCGAAGAATTTGTCGCAGGTGGCACGGAAACGGGCGAAGAGGGAGTTGTTTGACTTACGCGAGGCGTAGCCTATCTTCTTCCAGTCCTCCTGGGCGGCGATGATGAGCTTGGTCATCTCGTCCCATGCAGCGTAGGTCGACAGCTTGTCGAACTCGTATGCCTCCACGCGCTCGCAGATAGCTTCCTTGGCGGCTTCGTTCTCACGCTCGCGGGCCTTGCGCTCCTCGAAGAATGTCTGATAGCGCTTGTTGATGTCGGCCGAAATCTCCTTGAAGCGGCCCCATATCTCCTCGCGCACTTCCTTGGGCACGGGTCCGATGGAACGCCACTGCTCGTGGAGCTCCTGGAGGCGGCGGAAGGCGGCAATCACGTCGTCCTCTCCGCGGAGCTTCTCGGCTTCGGCCACGAGAAGTTCCTTCTCCGAAAGGTTCTTCTTGAAATCATAGTCGCGGAGCTCCTTGTTGATTTTGAGCTGGTCGTAGAATTTCTCCACGGCGTCCTGATAGCTTTTCCAGAGCTCGGCGGCAACGGGTGCGGGGACCTCGCCGATTTCCTTGAATTCATTCTGCAGGTCGCGAACCTGCTGGAAAAAGCGGTTGGCGTTGTCCACGTCGCCGCTCATTTCGAGAATCTTCTCTATGATGGCCTTCTTGCGGTCGCAGTTTTCCTGCTGCTGGGCCTCGATAGCCGCGCGCTGCTCGGCTTTTTTCTCTTTGACGGCTGCAAGAAGGGTCTTGAAAGTCTCTTCGGTCTCATCCGCCTTGGGCTCGAAAGCCTCGGGCTGGTTACCGGCCTCGACGAAAGCCTCGCGCTCGCGGCGCTGCTCCTCGTTGCGGATGGCGTAGAACTGTTGTTTCAGGCGCGACACTTCCTCGTTTGTGATTTCGGCAGCCTCTTTCTCCGACAGGAGTTTCAGGGCTTCGAGCACACTTTCCTTAGTGGCCGGCTCGCGCGCAGGAGCATCCTGAGCGGGTGCGTCGGCAACTACGGTCTCCTCCTCCTCTACCGCGATTTCGTCGGGTGTGGCGGGAGCTTCAGTTTCGACAGCGACTGCCTCAGCCTCGGCTGGAGCGGTCGTTTCGGGTGTTGTTGACTGATGAGTGTTTTCAGAGTCGACACCCTGCTGGGGGGCGCCTTCGTTCAGAGTCTTATCCAATGCGTCAGAGGGCATTGAAATGTCACGCGGTTCCATAACAGTTATTTAAGGTGAAAAATGCCCGCTACGTGTTTTGGCAGACTGCCGCAGCAGTCTCACGCAGCGAGGGGAATAGGTAAATAGATTTTAGTGTGCTAATTTACTGATTATTTTCATAAAAAGCGCCTTTTTCCCGAAAAAATTCAAATATTAACATTTTTAAGCTAATTTTTAACATAAAGCTATATCCCCTGCGTCAGCACAAGGCCCATTTGCCCCTCTTCTCCTGCCGCCTGTCCTCTTTACGGCGCCCTGTGGCCTCAACACCCGGCCTTCCGCTTCTCGATTTTCCCGTAGCTCGACCTCAGCCACTCCCCGACGGGATTCTTTTTCCACATCTTGGTGTGCCGCGTTTCTCCAGAGCCAACACTGATGCCGTTTATCTTCACGGCCTCTATATAATCGAGCGTTTCCCGGTCGACCGGATAATACACATCGTAAATCTTTTTCTTTTTGATAAGTCCGAGACGGTCCTCATAGACATTTGCCGCGGTCGGGGTGAAGGTGAGCCACCAGCCGTCGTCGAACCCGATTTTCAGAGTGTCCTTGTCCGACAAGGGATAGCGCGAATAGAGCCTGATGAAATAGCGGTCATACGCACCGCCATAATACACCAGGCCGATTGAGATTGGAAACAGCGTGCCCTTGGGAGTAAGCGCCGATGTCAGGTCGGCATAGATAATGCGCGTGCTGTCCTGGAGCATGCCCTCATTGAGTCGCTGGGCATACGAGGCCGTGAAGCCAAGCAGTACGAGGAGGAAGGAGAGAATTGTCCGCATAAGCACCTCTCTTTCCTACAGGCTCTCGAGCTGTCCGGTGCGGGAATCCATTATGTAGCCCCCGACGCGGACATCCTTGGCCATGAGCGGATGGTTGCGGATAAGGTCGACGGTCTCGGCCACGGCGTCGGCTGTGTCGGTGAATCCGTGGAGCCAGCTGTTGAGTTCTATGCCGCAGTGACGCATCAGCGAGATATGTTCCTCGTCGATACCGCGTCCGCGCATAAGGTCAAGCATCTCCTCGGCGTCCATTCCCTGCACGCCGCAACCGGTGTGGCCTATGACCATGACCTCGTTCACGCCGAGCTCATACACGGCCACAAGCAGCGAGCGCATGGTCGAGTCAAAGGGATTCGTGATGGTTCCGCCGGCGTTCTTTATCATCTTCACGTCGCCGTTTCTGATGCCGAGAGCCGCCGGAAGCAGCTCCACCAGGCGCGTATCCATACAGGTCACTATCGCAATACGCTTGTCGGGATATTTCGAAGTCTCAAACTTTTTATATCCCTCCGAAGCCACAAACTCACGGTTGTATTTAAGAATCTCATCAATCATAGCCACATTAATTATATTGACAATTTACATTGATAATAACTGCAATGCAAAATTACTGCGAAAATATGATTTTTGAAAAACATACTACTCTTTCAGCCAGCCCCAGCGCTTGGACCAGTCGGTAAGGACGGCTTCGCGCCATTTTTCGGTCGTTGCGGCGCCCTGCCACTTTCCGCGGAAGAGGCTGCGTGTAGTGCGGTCCGACCACCAGTTCTTTCCGAGCGGATAGCTCTCCTTGAATTTCTTGCCGGGCCACAGACCGGATACTACTATGCTTCCCTTCAGTCCGTCCATCGCCGGAATCAGCGGAGCCGAAAGGCGGTAGTCAAGCGTGCCGGGAGCCTTGGGCACATATCTCACACCATATTCCCAGCCACCGAGATATACGCCGTCCCACTCCTGACCGTCGATTGTCATGGTGAAAGCCACCTCCCCGACGGGCACCACTCCGGCTATACCCTTGAAGCGGAACTCGGCTATGGAATAGACCGGCACGGTGTCCTGAACGGTGGTCATGTAGGTGAACACCTTACGCGGGCTGTAGGAAATGCGCTGAAACTGTCCGCCCCACGATTCGGTGTCGGGACGCGATGGGTCACCGTTCATCACATAGAAGAGCGAGGGACTGTCGCCCATCTTGACATTGCCGTCGTAGTATGACTTGAAATCCTCGCCGAGCGCCCCGGCTCCCTTGATTACCTCATCGTAATAGCGGCTGTTGAAGCGGTCATCGCGCTTGTTGTCGCTGATAAACCCGCGATACGAGGCATTGTTTTCAATCATCCACAGGTCAGGAAAATTCTCTGCGATATAGGCGTAGGCGTTGGCGCCCCATTTTTTGTTCGGGCCCCCGATCCAGTAGACACGGATTTTGTCCTTGATATCGGGGGCGTCGTGCAGCGCCTGGGCCACATCCTCAAGCGCGCCCCACACGAGCACGTAGAGCGGACGCGAGTCCTGACGGCGCGCGGCCTCGATGATGGCCTGCGAGCCCTCCGTGGGCGTGCTGTAACCGCAATACGGCGCCCTCCTGTCGGCACCCTGACGGCAGAGCGAGCGGAGCGAGTCGGGAGAGAGCAGCCCGGAGGCATGCGCCACCAGACGCGGATAGTCTTTTTCATAGACATCTATCATCCGCAGTATCTCGGCCTTGGAGCCGTCGCCGAATGTCGGGGTAGAGACAAGCGCCTCGATGTCGAAGAGGTCGCTATACATCAGCAGATGTGCCATCGACTGGTTGTCGTCGGCATCAGTGCCTCCGATGTCGGAGCTGACGAGTATGCGGTGACGTTCCTGCGGCCTGACAGCAGCCGCGGAAGCGAGTGTTACAATGAGGGAGAGAATCAGAGATGTGACAGATTTCAGATTTATTTTCATTATGTTGTTGCTGTTTGTTTTCATGTTGCATCAGAGTGGAGCCGTGAGCTCTTTCGGGCACACTTCGGAAATGCGGGAATTATTTCTCAGCGTCCTCCGACGACGAGGCATAGACTCCCACCATCGTGCCGGTGAAATTTCCGGCCGTGGAGGTGCTCAGGAGCGACGCATCCACCGTCCCCTCCATCGTCTGCCAGCCGGCCTCCGCCTCGGCGAAACTGAAGGAGTAGACGCCCTTGCCGTCGGCAGTGATTTTCAGCCGCAGCGGAGCTGTCGTGTCGGTGAGCGAAGCCTCGAATTCCTTGCGGTAGCTGTTCTTGCTGCGGGCTATGACGCGCACCACCGTGTCGCCGTAGGAATTGACGGTCTTTCCGAACACCACATTGCACTCATCGTCCTGATAGAGCAGCAGTCCGGCTATGTCGGTGCCGGTAATCGGAGTGAACTCGTCGAGGGTCACGCTTACCTCGAAAGCGCTTTCCGTGGCCCACATGCCGATTGCCGAGGGCGACTTCCTGTCGGCAAGCTCCACGGCCGAAGCCTTGAGCGAGAGAGTGCCGTCCTCCTGGATTCCGTAGAAGGCGCTCTGCGGAGTGCGGATGAAGAAGGCGCATGGCGACAGCTTGCCATCGGCCCACAGTTCCGATTCATACTCGCGTTGCGGGCGTCCGGTCAGCACCTCGTCCGGAGCGCTTATCACCGGCTGTCCGCCGCGCCAGCTGACGGGATGGAGGAAGGTCTCGCGCCCCATAATGTCGTGACCCTCGGGGCCGTAGGGACGGACTCCGAGATACACCGCCCACCAATTGCCTTCCTTATCTTCTACGAGATCGGCATGGCCTGCGCAGGTCACCGGGTCGCGCCGCGACGGGTCGAGTCCGCGCTGGGTCAGTATCGGATTGATGCGGCATGGCTTGAACGGCCCCTTCGGACTGCCGGATTCGAAGATGACCTCGCGGTGGTCGGGGCCGGTGCCACCCTCGGCACACATCAGGAAATACTTGTCGTCTATGTGATAAAGATGCGGGCCCTCAATCCATACGGGCTTCTGCGAGATGTCCACGCCGCCGTCGACAATCACCTGCGCCTCACCTCCCGCCTTGCCTGTCTGCCAGTCGAAATCGCGGATGCGGATGGCGCGGTGGCCGCTGTAGAGAGGCTCGCCGTCGGGAGCGTCATTGTTGACTATGTAGGCCTTCCCGTCGGTGTCGAAAAGTATCGACGGGTCGATGCCGCCCACCTCCGGAAGCCACACCGGATCGCTCCACTCGCCGCTCTTGGGGTCGGTGGTGGTGACGTAAAATGTCCCCCCGTTGTCGACAAGAGTCGTAATCATATAGAATGTCCCGTTGGCGGGATTGTAGGAAATGTCGGGCGCATAGATGCCTCCCGACACACGGATGCTGTCGGGCAATGCAAGCTGCTCGCGGCGGTTGAGCACATAGCCCAACCTCTCCCAGTCGCGCAGGTCGGTGCTGTGCCATATCGGGACACCCGGATAGAACACGAAAGAGGAATTAACGAGATAATAATCGTCGTCCACCCGCACAATCGACGGGTCGGGATAGCATCCCGGCAGTATCGGCGCCCAGTCCGGACTGACCACCTCGTCGCCGTTTTCCATCACCACACGGTAATTGAAGTCAGAGAACACTGCAAACTGCTCCTCCTCTCCCTCGGAACAGGAGACCGCCCCCAGAGCCACCGCTCCGAGCGCACATGCAAGAAATATGATTTTTTTCATCTTTTATGGTATCAGTGTCAGATATTCGTCAGAGACGGCATTATCTGCAAAGTTACCCCTTAAAACATGTCGTTCCAAATTTTTAAAAAGTATTTTTGCCCATATTCAGTGAAAAATCACTAATTTTACATTATAAATTTCTATATATGAACTCATCACGCTCTTATTTCTTAGCCTTGCTCATATCTTTTCTTGCAGTGGCTGACTCCTGGGGCACTCCGGCGCGCCCGACGCTTCACACCGACACTCTCCCCGACGGTTCCGTCATCACCTACCGTGCCGTGGGCGACGAGAGTTTCCACTATTTCATGACGGCCGACGGCCGTCCGCTTGTCATGGACAACGGTCAACTGCGCCCGGCGGCATCCCCGGCCGAGGCCGAGGCTGTGACCATGGCGCCCGCACGTCTCCGTAAGCGCGTCGCCTCCCCCTCACGCGCCCCGCAGTCGATGACCACCTCTCACTACCCCTCCACAGGCTCCCCCCGCAGCCTCGTAATCCTCGCCGACTATTCCGACGTCAAATTCTCCATCCCCGATGTCAAATCATACTTCCGGGGACTCCTGAACACTCCCTGTTTTTCCGACTGGGGCGCCACCGGTTCGGCTCTCGACTATTTCACTGCCTGTTCCGCCGGTCTCTTCACTCCGCAATTTGACCTCTGCGGCATCGTGACTCTACCTAATACGCAGAAATATTACGGAGAAAACGGCACGGACGGCATTGACCTCCGCGCCCATGAGATGATTATCGACGCCTGCGACATCCTCGCCTCCCAGGGTTTTGACTTCTCCCCCTACGATTGCGACAACGACGGTTACATCGACAACGTTTATCTCTTCTACGCCGGCTGCGGCGAGTCAAGCGGCCTTGCCAAAGACCTCAACACCGTCTGGCCCCACTCCTGGGACATAGCGAGCGCCGGAGGTGAACCCCGTGTCTACAATGGAAAAATCCTCTCGCACTATGCCTGCTCCAACGAACTCATAAAAGCCGGCTACCCCGACGGCCTCGGTGCTTTCTGCCACGAATTTTCCCACGTAATCGGTCTCCCCGACCTCTATTCGACAGGCCCGACCGGACCCGTCACCCCCGACCAATGGAGCGTGCTCGACGTAGGATGCTATCTCAACGACTCCCGCACTCCTCCTGTCTATTCTGCCTTCGAGCGCATGTCGCTCGGCTGGATGACACCCCAGTCCATCACCGAGGCCGGGAACTACCTGCTCCGCCCGCTCGACACCTCCAACCATGCCTACCTCATCGCCACCGACTCCGACAATGAGTTTTTCATCCTCGAAAACCGTCAGAAACAGGGCTGGGACTCATATCTCGACGGCCACGGCATGCTGGTCTGGCACATTGACTACGACGAGAGAATATGGCAGTCCAACACTGTCAACAATGTCACCGCACACCAGCGTGTGGACATCATCGAAGCCCTCCCCCGCACCTCCTCGCAGAAATATTCCCAACCGACCGATCCCTTCCCCGGCACCGCAGGCATCACCGAGTTCACATCGCAGACCAATCCCGCCTTCCTCTCATGGAGCAGCGCCGACCCCGGCTTCCCCCTCTCGGAAATCCGTGAGGAAGACGGCCTCATCCGTTTCCGCGCAGGTACCGGAGGCGACAGCGGCATCACCGGCATCATCACCGACGACCCGCAGATCACCATTACCGGCGCCCAGGCAATCAATATTTCCGGCACAGACCTTCCCGCCCGAGTCTACAACCTCACCGGCACCCTGGTCTACTCCGGGACCACCCGCACAATCACCCTCCCCGCCGGCATCTACATCGTCACCGTCGCCACCAAAACCCAAAAAGTCCACATCACAGGATAATCAGACAAGAGCGAGATTCTCAAATGAGAATCTCGCTCTTGTCTGAACCATTTCCGTCAAGAAACATAACATAGTAGACAGGCATATATGTGATTTGTCCTTTCATCTTTATCTCCCTTTCATTTGAAAAGACGTAAGCCTTATTGATATGATAGTCGGGAGTAGCAATCAGTTTATTGAGCGCGCTGTGGACCGTATAGTCTTTTCCTGATTTGATTTCAAGCGGGACAGCTTCAAGTGAGGCAAAGTCATCAATCAGATAGTCCACCTCTCCTTTGGCCTTGTTATCGTAATAATAAAGGTCATGATTATGTGCGGCAAGTTCCATAGCCACCACACATTCATAGACAGCGCCGAGATTGATGCTACATTCATCATCCAACACCGGACGGATATTGTTGCGGTAAAGTATCCCGGTCATTATGCCCACGTCATTCAGATAAAATTTAAGCAGATTTTTCTGTCCCGACTCGACCAGAGGAAATGAGGGATTCGTGACAGCCTTGATTTCAAGAGTAATTCCAGATGCTGAAAGATAGTCGATTTCCTCTATATAATCTCCGGCCCGCTTGCCGGTTTTACCTTCTATATCCTTATATACAAGACGCTTTTTCTTATTCTCCATGTTTGATGGAATCATCTCATAGATGCGTCGGATTTTCAGACGGTGCTCCTCGTCATATTTTGAGGCATCAATCGCATAAAGCGCATGAATATCGCGCTGCACTTCGCGGATTCTCACCATGTTTCTCGTCTCAAGATACACATTGACTGCCTCAGGCAACCCCCCGACAAGCAGATAACGCTTGAAAAGCCCCATAATCCGCTCATGCGCGGCACTGTCAAGACTCCTCTTTTCCTCAAACCTCTTTCTCATGTCGGCAACCGCCTCTTCTCCGACTCCGTTGGCAATCAGGAATTCCTCGAAATCAAGCGGATACATTCTCACAATGTCAATGCTTCCGAGCGGAATCGACACTGTGGCCTTGAGAGCTATACCTAAAAGCGAACCACTCACGGCATAAGTGAATCTCCCCTCTTCACGGAGAAATTTCAACATTGTCAGGAGATGTGGATATTGCTGGATTTCATCAAGAAAAATCAGAGTGTCTTTTCTGTTGCCCATACGCTGACCCGCAATCATGCTCAGATTCAGATAGAACTCTTCGGTTGTAGTGATTTTCTCAAAAAGACGCTCACCCTCGAAGTCCTCAATCAGATTGATTTCAATGACATTTTTGAAAATCTTCCTGGCCACATGACGGATTATATATGACTTACCAATCTGACGTGCGCCGGTGACGACAAGGATTTTGTCATTGTCGCCTGTAAAATGCTCATAAATAGTCTTTTCAATCTTGCGGTATAGCATGATAATACACTTTTCTATATAATTTTACTCTGCAAAAATACACTTTTCCATATAATTTAGCAAGTAAAAACTACACTTTTCCATATATTTTCGACTTAAAAAACTACACTTTTCCATAAAATTCCGGGGCTGAAAACTACACTTTTCCAATTTTTCAGCCGGTTTCGGATATAAAAATACCACCTCCGTCATGTCCGCGAGCGGGCTGACGGAGGTGGTTTATCCGTTTAATGCAGGATATTCCTTATAGCAGTATTATCCCTTATAGCAATATATCACTTATACAAGTATATCACTTATATAATGGTGTTCACACCACCTTTAAATCGAGGACGGTATTTCCGTTGAGGCCGAGAGTGACATGTGTCTGTTCCTGCAAAGAGATTTCAATCGGAGTGCAGGAGTCCTGACAGTCGGCCACGACCTTGTCGGCACCCACATTCGCCGCACAGAGAGGCAGCATGAGCATGTCGCCCATCTTCAGGGTCATGTATCCGCTCACACGGGCTATCGCCGCATCCACCGCTTCGGCCATCGGAGCGAACTCCACACGGTTTTCCGGACACGACCACTTCAGCGGCGCCCCGAGGCTCACGGAAATCACCGATTTTAGCGACTCGGCATCCTGCCAGTCGCCGTGTACCACCGACGAATCCATGCCCGAAAGCAGTCCGGCGGGAAAATCACAGGCTCCGTCAGGCATACCCACGCGCAGCGCGGCAGTGACCCCGTCGTAATAGCGCGGAGCGAATTTGCGAGCCACATTCTTACCGAGACGGCTGATTCTGACCGCGAGATACAGTCCGGCAACCCACCCATCGCCCTCTTCGGGCATAAACAGCGGCCGACCGGGAAGAATCATGGCCGAATCGGGATGGATGTCCGCGTCAAATTCAGCGCAGAGCGATGTCAGTCTGATGATTTTCATTTTGGCATACGGTTATACATCACCGCGAGATGTGCATAGATGGATGTGTTCTGGATTACTACTCCGGGAGATGTCTTGATGTGGAAAGGCGTGAAATTCCAGAGCGCCTTTATGCCCGAGCGCACACAGAGGTCGGCGACCTCGGCTGCACTCTCAACCGGCACGGCCATCACCGCTATTTCCGCCTCAAGCTCTTTCAGTCTCTCGGGCAGTTCCGAGATATGATAGATAGGCTTACCGCCGCGACTGGTACCGACGAGCTCCGGATTGACATCGAAGCCCGCCACGATGTGCAGCCCATAGTGCGAGAGGCCCGAGTCGGCCATCAGAGCCGCACCGAGGCTACCCACTCCCATCATCACCGCATTGTGTTCGCGGTGGAAGCCGAGGAAGTCAAGCAGACCCTGTTCAAGTTCCCTGACCTCATATCCTATTCGGGTCTTGCCCTTGATGTTTAGATACGACAGATCCTTGGCTATCTGCGAGGCGTCGACATTGAGCTGATGGGAAATGGCAGTCGATGAGACATACTCCACTCCCTGCGCTCTGAGATTCGACACACAGGCAAGATACCACGGCAGTCGGCTGATTGCCGGTTCCGGAACGTATGGCTGAGGGCTCTCCATGGCGGTTAAGAATTCACTTTCGAGGACAAATTTAGGACTTTTCCACCTATTATCAAAGAACTGCGCCCCTGCATTTTTGCATCTCGCAAAAAATTTCATAATTTTGCCGTCAGATAACACAGTAATATATATTTATTGACTATGGACCGTAAAGTCAGAGTACGTTTCGCCCCCTCACCCACGGGGCCCCTTCATATCGGCGGCGTCCGCACCGCTCTCTACAACTATCTCTTTGCCCGTCGCAACGGCGGCGACATGATTCTCCGCATCGAGGACACCGACTCCAACCGCTTCGTGCCCGGTGCCGAGGACTACATCAACGAGTCGCTCGCATGGCTCGGAATCAAGATTGACGAGGGCGTCCGCGAAGGCGGCGCCTACGGCCCCTACAAGCAGAGCGAGCGCCGCGACATCTACCGCGCCCACGTGAAGCAGCTCCTCGACGCAGGCCGCGCCTACATAGCCTTCGACACCCCCGAGGAACTCGAAGCCGCCCGCGCCGCCACTCCCAATTTCCAGTACGACGCCTCCACCCGCATGAACATGCGCAACTCCCTCGCCCTCCCCGCTGAGGAAGTCAAGGCGCTCATGGATGCCGGCACCCCCTACGTGGTCCGCTTCCTCATCGAGCCGGGACGTGACGTCGAGGTCAACGACCTGCTCCGCGGCAAAGTCACCATCAACTCCTCGATTCTCGACGACAAAGTGCTCTACAAGAGCGCCGACGACCTCCCCACCTACCACCTTGCAAACATTGTCGACGACCATCTCATGGAGGTGTCCCACGTAATCCGCGGCGAGGAATGGCTCCCCTCCGCACCACTCCACGTGCTCCTCTACGAAGCCTTCGGCTGGGCCGACACCCGTCCTGAGTTCGTCCACCTTCCCCTCCTGCTCAAGCCCGACGGCAAAGGCAAGCTCTCGAAGCGCGACGGCGACCGCCTCGGCTTCCCCGTGTTCCCCCTCGAATGGACCGACCCCAAGACCGGCGCCATCTCCTCGGGCTACCGCGAGTCGGGCTACCTCCCCGAAGCCGTAATCAACTTCCTCGCCCTCCTCGGCTGGAATCCCGGCGACGACACCGAAATCATGTCGATGGACGAGCTCATCTCCAAATTCTCCTTTGACCACTGCTCACGCTCCGGCGCCAAGTTCGCCTTCGACAAAGGCCGCTGGTTCAACCACGAATACCTCCAGATGGCCCCCGACGCCGAACTCGCACAGCTTTTCCGCCCCGTGCTCAAGGCCCACGGCGTAAACGACGCCGATTTCACCGACGACTACATTGCTCGCGTCGTTGCCCTCGTCAAAGGCCGCATCAACTTCGTGGCCGACCTCTGGGACCAGGCTAAATTCTTCTTCGTTGCTCCCGAAACCTACGCCGAAAAGGATATCAAGAAGCGCTGGAAAGAGGACACTCCCGCTATCCTCACCGAACTCATCGGCGTTCTTGAGCAGCTCCCCGACTTCGGCTCCAAGGCAGCCGAGCCCATCGTGCTCGACTGGGTGGCACAGAAAGGCTACCACCTCGGCAACGTCATGAACGCCTTCCGCCTCACCCTCGTCGGCGAGTGCAAAGGCCCCCACATCTTCGACATCACAGAGCTTATAGGCCGCGACGAGACAATCCGCCGCATCCGCAAGGGCATCGAGACCATCAAAGCCCCCGAAGCCTAAACACAGGCAATCATCCTTTTACGGACGTAAAGCACGTCCGTAAAAAAAATACATGGACACCGTTTGTGCCGGCCGCAGACAGAAACAACCCAGGCCAATCCCGGCACCTGTTGACAGCCTCACCCCACTACGGCCGGCACAAACATCCGTCCAACCTTAAACTTTCAACTTTAAACTCTCAACTCCCAACTTTAAACTAAATAAACCCATGATAAAAGTAGGCATAATCGGAGGTTCAGGCTACGCCGCAGGCGAGCTTATCCGAATCCTCATAAACCACCCCGATGTAGAACTCAAATGGGTTCACTCACGCACCGTGGGCGGACAGCGCATCGTCGACGTCCATCAGGGACTCCACGGCGAGACCGACATGAACTTCTCGAGCAACTTCGACCTGAAAAACATCGACGTCCTTTTCTGCTGCCGTCCCGCCGGAAAAACCCGTGAATTTATCGAGACCCACACCATCCCCGAAGGGCTCAAGATTATCGACCTTGCCCGCGACCACCGCCTCGAGGACGGCACCCACGATTTTGTCTACGGACTCTCCGAGCTCAACCGCAAACCGATGGTGCGCGGCGCCCTCCATGTCGCCAACCCCGGCTGCGTGGCCATGGCCGTAGAGCTCTCCCTCATGCCGCTCGCCAAAAACCTCCTGCTCAACTCCGACATCCACACCACCGTAATCACCGGTGCCACAAGCGAGGGAGCCGAACACCGCCCCACCACCCACTACGCCTGGCGCAACGACAACATGGTCGTCTACCGTCCCTTCGCCCACACACAGATGCCCGAAATCATACAGACCCTCAAGGCCATGCAGCAGAGCTTCGACTCCAAAATCCACATGCTCCCCTTGCGCGGCTGCTTCTCGCGCGGCATAATGGCTGTCAGCTACCTTGACTGCGCCCTTGACCTTCCTGAAATCATCAAGCTTTACAGCGAATACTTCGCCGACCACAACTTCACATTCATCACTTCAAAGATTCCCGACCTCAAGGACGTGGTCAACACCAACAAGTGTATCATCCACCTCGATAAAATCGACGGCAAACTCCTCATCACCGCCGTAATCGACAACCTCCTCAAAGGAGGCGCCGGCAACGCCGTCCACACCATGAACCTCCTCTTCGGCCTCCAGGAAACCACCGGCCTCACCATGAAACCCGCCGCCTTCTAACCCCCGAACCTTAAAGCCCAAAAATTCCCAAAAATCCACCAACCTCCAGCCTTCCCATCCGGGTCCTCCTCCCCGCCTCCCCCACCTGGCCCCTTCCCTCCTCTCCACCCCGAGTCGTTAAAGACCTTAAAGTCCCTAAAGACCTTAAAGTCCCTAAAGACCTTAAAGTCCCTAAAGACCTTAAGGACCCTTTTTAAGCCGTCCCTCCCCCTCCCCGAGTCATAAAAAAACTCCACCCGTTTCAACCCATACCTTAAAAAACACCTTAAATCATGACCAGACACCTGCTCTGCACAGCCCTCGCCGGCTTCTGCACGCTTTTGCCGTCGGCATCAGCCATCTCAGCCGCCGACTTCGAGACGAAGAGCGAACTTGCAAACCTTGAGATTGACGCGCGCATCGACTATCAGCTCGACCGCCTCGACGGAAAAACCATCGACAGCAACACCGGCTTCGAAGGCAAATACCTCGTCATCAAACTCGACGGCAACATCACCGACAATCTCTCCTACTCCTGGCGCCAGCGCCTCAACAAAAACCACTCCGACGGCTCATTTTTCGACGCCACCGACTGGGTCTACCTCAACTACCGCATAGACCCGCTCTGGAGTGTGGCAGGCGGCAAACAGGTCGTAGCCATCGGCGGCTGGGAATATGACCGCGCACCCATAGACCTTTACGGCTGCTCCGTGTTCTGGAACAACATCCCCTGCTATCAGCTCGGAGCCTCCGGCTCGCTCGACCTCGGACCCTCCGACCGTCTCACCCTCCAGCTCTGCCAAAGCCCCTTCTTCACCTCATCGGACCGCAACCTCTATGCCTATAACCTGCTATGGTCAGGCACTCACGGCATATTCAGCGCCCTCTGGTCGGCCAACATGATTGAATACCGCTCCGGCCGCTACATCTCCTACCTCTCCCTGGGCAACCGCTTCACAGTCGGCAAAGTGGCCCTCGAACTCGACCTCATGAACCGCGCAGCCTCGGGCCAGCGCTTCCTCTTCGACGACTGCTCCGTGATGGGCGAACTCTCCTACCGTCCCACCCCAAAGTGGAACCTCGCCGCCAAGATGACCTACGACGTCAACCACTCCCGCCGCTCCGCCGACTTCTGCGTGCTCCCCGGCACAGAGCTCACCATGGCCGGTGCCTGCCTCGAATTCTATCCCCTCGCCGGCTCCGCGAGCCGCCACTCACTCCGCTTTCACGCCAACTGCTACTACTCCTGGGGGCGCAACGCCAACGAAGCCGACGTGATGCAGGACAAGACCCTGCTTGTCGACGTCGGTGTGAGATGGAACATGAACCTTTTCTCTATCAAGCGTAAATAATACACCCCGAAGCCATGGAATCACAGGTTAAAGAAAAAGAACTGGGCGCACGCCCCCGCTCCATCTCGTCCTACATCCCCACAGGCGTTCCCTGCCTGCTCATCGTCACAGGACTCTTCTACTATCTCGGCTCGGTGATGGGCCTCCCCAACATGCTCAACACCATCATGCACACCGCCCACGACCTCCTCATCAACACCGTGTTCTACCTCATGGGCATCTGCGTGGTCACCGGCGCCATCGGCCGTCTCTTCGTCGAATTCGGAGTGGTCAGCCTGCTCGAAAAGCTCCTGCGCCCGCTCATGGGCCCCGTGTTCCACCTCCCCGGCGTGGCCTCACTCGGCGCAGTGATGACATTTCTCAGCGACAACCCCGCCATCATCTCGCTCTCGCAGGACAAGCGCTTCAGCCGCTACTTCAAGAAATACCAATACATCTCCCTGACCAACTTCGGCACCGCTTTCGGCATGGGCCTGCTCGTAATGGTGTTCATGGTGGGCCAGGGCTATTACCTCGCCCCCTTCATCGGTCTCATCGGAGCCTGCTGCGGCTGCGTGGTGTCGACGCGCCTCATGCAGCGCTTCGTCATAAAGGCATATCCCTCCTTTGCCGAGGAAAATGCCATCGACGAGGCCATTGACGAGGAGGAGACCGAAAGTCCCGAGATGAAATCGCTCCCCATCCGCGTGCTCAACGCCCTCCTCGACGGCGGCCGCACTGGTGTCGACGTTGGCATAGCCATCATCCCCGGCGTTCTCATCATCTCCACCCTTGTCATGATTCTGACCTTCGGCGCCTCGGCCACAGGCGAATACACCGGCGCCGCCTACGAAGGCGTAGAGCTCCTGCCCTGGCTCGCGCAGAAAATCAACATCCTCTTCGAATGGCTCTTCGGCTTCACCGACCCGCATCTCGTAGCCTTCCCCATCACCGCCCTCGGAGCCGTCGGCGCAGCCCTCAGCCTCGTCCCCAACTTCATCAGCCAGGGGTGGATCGACGGCAACGCCATAGCCGTATTCACCGCCATAGGCATGTGCTGGAGCGGCTACCTCAGCACCCACACCGCCATGCTCGACTCACTCGGCTACCGCGAACTCACCACCAAAGCAATCCTCGCCCACACCATCGGCGGCCTCTTCGCCGCAGTAATCGCCCACTGCCTCTACATGCTCGCCACCCTCATCTGAGCCAAAACCGGCACCAGCCTCCAAAAGCTCCAGCGACCCCAAAAACAATAAGGTCCTTAAAGAAAGTAAGGTCCTTAGAGTCCTTAAAGTCCTTAGAGTCTTTAGGGTCGAGTCGTTAAAGACCTTAAGGACCCTAAAGACCTTAAAGACCCTTTAACCCCAACTAAACCCAACTAAACCCAACTCCCCTTCAAACCCAAACTCCCCTCTAAACCCAACCCCAACTCCCCTTAAACTCAAAAACAGCAGGCCCATCCACCGGATGGGCCTGCCGCTATACTATTCCTAACCTCCTTATCAGAGAGCCAGAAGTTTCTTGATCTGATTTTCGAGATTTTCCTTGGGCTGAGCGCCGGCAAGACGGAGATCGCGCACCTGCTCGCCATTCTTGAAAAAAAGAATAGTGGGGATAGACATGATGCGATACTGCGAAGTGAGGTCATTCTCCTCCTCGATATTGTACTTACCGATAACTACGCTGTCCTTGTACTCTTCTGCAAGTTCCTCGACAACGGGAGCCATGCGCTGGCAGGGGCCACACCAGGTTGCCCAAAAGTCGATAACAACGGGTTTGCCGGAGGCAATGATTTCGTGAACGTTCTGATCAGTGAATGTCATGATAATATTTTTTAAGATGATTATTCGGGTTTATTTTTTACCACGTCACAAAAGTACACAAATTTCCCGAAACATCACCCAAAAACACCCGATACTATTTATTAATTTGCGTAATCGGAATTATCAGTCATTGATTGTGAAGTTTATATCCTCTTCCTCAAGGGTTTCGACGAGTTTGCGGGAGATGGGGATATGGCGGTTGGAGCGCAGGTGGAGCGAGCGGTTGATGCCGGGGTCGAAGATGCGGAAATTCAGCTCGCCCTGCGGGTCGGGCTCGCGCTTGATTTCCTCCTCGATGAGCTCCCGGATATGCCGTGTCACCTTGTCCGAAGGCAAGTCTATGGTGATGGAGCGCACGAGCGTCCCCTTGGCCTGACTTAGCAGCGAGATACTGAATATGTTGAAGCGCAGGGGCGAGGTGGCGAAACGCTTCTCATAGCGGCCGCGGATGAGTATCGGCGTGCCGGGCACACCGTAGTTATGGAAATCGATGTAATTCTGTCCGAATAGCATGAACTCGGCGCTTCCGGTGTAGTCCTCGATTTTCAGTATGCCGAACTGACCGCCGTTTTTGGCCGGACGGCTCGTGAACTCGACCACCATGCCGCCGAAAGTCAGCTCCACGCCTTCCACGGGCTCAAACTCGTTGTAGCCCTTCACGGTGCATGTGCCGTAGGTCAGCTCCATGTAGAAGGGGTCGAGCGGATGGGCCGAGAGATACATCCCGACGAGCTCGCGCTCACGCTCCAGGCGCACTGCCGCGGCCCACTCCTTCTGCGGTACGAGCGGCGGACGGCCGGCGGTGGTCATCTCCACATCGTCGCCGAAGAGCGACATGGCGGCGTTGTGTTTATCGTTCTGGAAAGCCTGTCCGTAGCGCACGAGAGTTTCGGTGTAAACCTCGCCGCGGGGATTCTCATAGAAGAAATCCTCGCGCTTGACACCCTCGAATGAGTCGAAGGCTCCGGCGTAGACAAGATTCTCGAACACGCGGCGGTTGATGGCCGACGATGGTACGCGCTCCACGAAATCGTAGATTGACTCGAAGGGCCCGTGCTCGTTGCGCTCGGCGATGATGGCCTTTACCACATTCTCGCCCACACCCTTGATGGCCGCGAGTCCGAAGCGGATGTCGCCGTGGGAGTTGACACCGAATTCCACGAAACTTTCGTTGATATCGGGTCCGAGCACAGGGATTTTCATGCGCTTGCACTCGTCCATGAAGCCCGTAAGCTTGTTGATGTCGGAGCGGTTGCGGGTGAGCACGGCCGCCATGTATTCCGACGGGTAGTTGGCCTTGAGCCATGCGGTCTGAAAGGCAACCCAGGAGTAGCAGGTGGCGTGCGACTTGTTGAAGGCGTAGGAGGCGAACTTCTCCCAGTCGGCCCAGATTTTTTCGAGCACCTTCGGGTCATGGCCGTTGGCCTGTCCTCCCTTCAGGAAGAGTCCCTTGAGCTCGTTCATCTTGTCGATGAGCTTCTTACCCATCGCCTTACGCAGCGTGTCGCTCTGGCCGCGGGTGAAGTTGGCGAGCAGACGCGACAGAAGCATGACCTGCTCCTGATAGACCGTCACACCGTAGGTATCCTTGAGATACTTCTCCATGATGGGAATATCGTAGGTGATGGGGCTGCGTCCGTGTTTTCGGGCGATGAAGTCGGGGATATAGTCCATAGGGCCCGGACGGTAGAGGGCGTTCATGGCTATGAGGTCCTCGAAGGTCGATGGCTGGAGCTCGCGGAGATATTTCTGCATGCCGGCGGACTCGAACTGGAATGTACCCACAGTGTTGCCCTGGCTGTAAAGCTCGTAGGTCTTGGGGTCGTTGATGTCGATTGAGTCGATGTCGACGTCGATTCCGCAGGTCTGCTTGATATTGGAGATGGCTTCCTTGATGATGGAGAGGGTCTTGAGACCGAGGAAGTCCATCTTGATGAGGCCGGTGTCCTCGATGATGGAGCCTTCATACTGGGTCACTATCATCTTGTCGTTCTCCTTCGAGTCGACGCTCTTGTCGACGGCCGTGGCCACGGGCACCCAGTCGGAAATCGGGTCGCGGCAGATGATGACGCCGCAGGCATGCACGCCGGTGTTGCGGACGTTGCCCTCGAGACGGCGGGCATATTCGAGGGTCTCGCGTATGAGATAGTTGCTCGAGTTCAGCTCGGTGGCGAACTCGGGCACATACTGGTAGCAGTTCTTGAGATTGGTCTTTAGCGTCTTGCCGTCAGGACCGTCGGGCATACGCTTGGGCACGAGGTTGGCTATGCGGTTGCTCTCAGCGAGAGGCAGCTGCTCGACACGTGCCACATCCTTGATGGCCGACTTCGCGGCCATGGTGCCGAAGGTGATGATGTGGGCCACATTGTCCTCGCCGTAGCGCTCGGTGACGTAGTGAAGCACATCGGCGCGACCGTCGTCGTCGAAGTCCACGTCGATATCGGGGAGTGAGATTCGGTCAGGGTTGAGGAATCGCTCGAAAAGGAGGTCATACTTGATGGGATCTACCTGGGTGATGCCGAGGCAGTAGGCCACCACGCTTCCGGCGGCCGAACCACGGCCGGGGCCTACGCTTACACCGAGTTTGTGGCGCGCCACATTGATGAAGTCCTGCACGATGAGGAAGTAGCCCGGGAAACCCATCGTTTTCATGATGTAGAGCTCGAAGCGGATGCGCTCCTCGAGTTCGGGAGTGAGCGGGGAACCGTAGCGTCGCTCCGCGCCCTCGTAGGCGAGTTTGGAGAGATAGTCGGCCTCGAATTTTATGCGGTAGAGCTTGTCGTAGCCTCCGAGCTTGTCGATTTTCTTCTGCGCGGCCTCGGGTGAGAGCACCACGTTGCCGTTTTCGTCGCGGGTGAACTCGTCGAATAGCTCCTGCTCGGTGATGCGGCTGCGGTATTCCGCCTCGGTGCCGAAATCGGCCGGAATCTCGAAGAAGGGCATGATGGGCGGATGGTCAATCGAATATACCTCGACTTTGTCGAGGATTTCGAGAGTGTTTTCGAGCGCCTCGGGCAGATCGGGGAAAATGGCGGCCATCTCCTCCTGCGACTTGAACCATTCCTGCTTCGTGTAACGCATGCGGTCGGGGTCGGCCACATAGTTGTTGGTCGAGATACAGATGAGGCGGTCGTGGGCCTCGGCATCCTCTGCGTTTATGAAGTGGGAGTCATTGGTAGCTATGATTTTAATGCCGTGTTTGCGCGCAAGGTCGATGAGCACGGGGTTGACCTTCTCCTGCTCGACGTATGTGTCGCGGTTTCCGCCGGGACGGTCGGTCTTGTGGCGCTGGAGCTCGATATAGTAGTCGTCGCCGAAAGTCTCCTTGAACCACAGCACCTGCTTCTCGGCCTCCGCCAGATTCCCCTCGGCTATGAGGCGCGGAATCTCGCCGCCGAGACAGGCGGAGCTCACAATCAGGCCCTCGTGGTGGGCGGCAAGCGCGGCCTTGTCGGTTCGCGGATGGTGGTAGAAGCCCTCCGTGTGGCTCTGCGACACTATCTTGATAAGGTTCTTGTAGCCCTTGAGGTTCTTGGCTATCACCACCAGGTGGCGTCCCTTGTCGGTCTTGTCGGAGCGGTCGGTCAGCGAGCCCTTGGCCACATACATCTCGCAACCGAATATCGGTTTGAAGGCGAGTTTCTTTTCAATCTTCGCCATCTCCGGGGCCAATTCCTCGCGCAGCTTCCCGGCCTCCCCCTCAGGCGCCTCGTCAATCCGTTTTTTCAGGTCGGCGAGCTTGCCTTTATACTTGCCTTTGAGCTTGTTGACATAGTTGAAATATTCCTTTATGCCGAACATGTTGCCGTGGTCAGTGAGGGCGAAACCCGGCATCCCGAGCTCAAACGCCTTGTCGACAAGCCCCGTCACCGAAGCCTGCCCGTCAAGCAGCGAATACTGACTGTGCACATGAAGATGTACGAACTGTTGCATTGATTGGTGGTGTGTTGTGATGTGTTATGTATGCAAAAATACGAAATAAAAATGATATTTTTGCTTACCGACTCAAAGAGAAGTGTTTCTCAGGCGATAATCACTTGGCGTGCATCCCTCACGCTGCGCGAACTGCTTGCAGAAATATGAAGCCGAGGTGAAACCCGAGGCTAAGGCTATCTTTTCGACTGTCATCTGTTTCTGGCTGAGCAGCAGATTCTTGGCATGCTTCATTCGCAGCGAGTTTATCCAGTCGCGGAAGGAGCAGTTGTAATGCGAGTTGATGAATGCCGAGATATATGTGCGGTTTGTGCCTGCTGCCTGCGCTAAATCGGCCATCGTGAGCCCCGTCTGCAGATAGTTCTTCCCGGCCACCCAGCGTTCCACAGCCATAGCGAGATCGTTTGCGGATTCTTCTGGAGCGGGGACTGTTTCATCATCCTCCGTTGTCCGCTCCACGGATTCATAGTTGAGTATATAGTTCTGAAACGACGAGAAAATATAGATGAACATCACGATACCCACCGACATGAACACGCAGTTGAACTGTATGGGTGCGAAAGCGAGTAAAGCACCCGAAAGACCGCAGAAAACAATGCCGTAGACGCTCTTGTTGAGCCAGCGTACAAAACTGTCGATGGCATTGTCAGCATAATAGTTGTTGAGCTTGCGCATCGTGGTGCGGTAGATTCTGAAAAAACGCCACGAAATCGCGCTCGCGGCGATGAAAAACCATGCGGCGGCGATGATGTGGAGCACCGTGCCCCACAGGGCACCCGTCGGTCCGCCCATGCACACATCTGCTGCGACAGCGCCCCAGTTTACCACAAGAAATCCGGCATAAAAGCCGAAATCGACGGTGAGCTGCCGCCGGCAGATATAGTTTTTGTCCAGAAGCGACGAGAACGACATCCCGAAGAGTATCCCTTCAAGATAATAATAGGTCAGCGGAAGCGACACGGCTATGGCCGGCGCCGTGACGCGCAGGTTGAAAAGGGTGAATTGCGCAATGGCCAGACCGAAGATAATGTAGGCGATGCCGAGGATGTTGCGGCTGCGGGCGTAAGTGGCAAAGACCGGACGGTGTGGCAGCCGCCCCGCAAGCAGGCACACGCCGAGTACGAGGCATGTCACCCACCCGGCAAGTATGACGTCGTGGTAGAGGGTTTGAATCATACGCAAATTTACAAAATATCGCTCTGCGGTGACTTTGCCGCCGTTGCAGAATCGTAAAAGTTGTATTGTACTTTTGTAAATTGATGTTTTTACAACGGTTTTTACGTCTGTTTCCACCAACTTTGCATGAAAAAACAGCTCCCGCCCTCTCCATCCATCACCGGAAAATGCGTATCATCACATTTCTCATAAACATCGCCCTCGGCCTCGGCCTGCTCCTGAGTTCGTGCTCCCGCGACGACCATGCGGAGAGTCCGGAGTCTTCATTGCGCTTAGAGCTCTCCCTCCCTTCAGGCACGATGCCCCCCTATAGCCGCGGCAACGCCCTTGTGCTGCGGGCCACCGTAGAAATCGACGACGTGCATGGCCTCACTGTCCACCGCCGGGTTTTCGCCCCGGTCCTGGACAGCGACAGTTCCTTTGTCTATACCGCAGACCTGCCACCTGGCAAATATCGCGTAAAGATATGGACCGACCGCACCACGCCGTCGCTCGGCCACCATTGCTACGACAACACGCTGATGACCTCCGTCCTCCTGCGTACCGGAGATTATATCGCCGATCCTGAGGCCCGCGATGCGGCCTATTTTTCGGCAGAGGTCGAGCTGCAGCGTTCCGGAACTACCGTCAGGGTACCCCTGGTGCGCCCCATGGCACGTTACCGGATAGTCACCACCGATGCGGAGCGGTACCGCGAGCTGTCGCGCCTCTTTCCGTCCGACTATCCTCCGCTTGAAGAGCTCACAGCCCGCATCGCCTACGAGCAGTTTCTCCCGTCGTCGTTTAATGTTGTCACCGGCAGGCCGAATGATTCGGCAACAGGTGTGAGCTACAGCTTCACTCCCGTTGCCGGACCCGACGGACTGATGACAGTGGGATCGGATTTCGTGCTCACCAACGGCAGTGAATCCTTCGTGCGTCTGACCATTGCGTTCATCGACAGCACAGGCCGCACGGTGCGCTCGGTCAGCGGCGTGCGCGTCAACTACCGCCGTGGCTACACCACCACCGTCAGCGGCTCCCTGCTCACCGGCTCCGCAGCGGGCGGCGGCATCACCATCGATACCTCGTGGGGCAAGGACATCATCATTGATTTTTAGACAATCTCCCAGGCTGAATATAATCATTATCAAACAAATAAAATTTATGAACAAACCAATCAACACATTCGCCCTGAGCCTCTCGCTCCTGCTTCTCGGAGCATGCTCAAGCGATACCGACGGTCTCCACGGCAGCGACGGCACGCAGTCGCTGACCGTGAAGGTAAATGTCGATGCCGGCATTGTCTCGCGTGCCGCAGAGGACAACGAAGTGCCCAAAACCTGTCATTTCGGCGTTTTCGAGAAAAAAGACGACGGCACCTACGTCCTCCACGGAGAAGAGCAGAAATTTGCCGAGGTAGGCGCCGACGGCACCTTCACCTTCCGGATCACCGATCTCTCTAAAGAAAAGGACTACCGCATTGCCGCCTGGGTAATGGCGGATTATTCTGAGATGGAGCATCCTTATTATGACAATATGGAATCGAGTCACAAAAAAGGGGGCGTCGACCTGCGCAATGTGCAGCTCAAACCCGGCTATATCGCCTGGGCCGGCAGCAAGGACATCAATGTGCTCGATGGCAGCACGGTGAACATGGAGCTGAAATATGCCGTGGCCCGCATAGACCTTGAGCATACCGGCGAACAGGGCTTGAACCAGGGTGATAACGTTGCAATCGAAAACAACGATATACGTGGCTACAGATATAAGTATGATGTAGTCACAGGCACTACTGAAGCTATCGATGAACAGCAGGATCCAATCCGTATCGGCGAGGTAATCTCTGAAACCAATCTCAAAGGCACCGTGCTTACAGCCTATGTTCTTGTTCCATCCGACGGACAGACGCTCGACATCACAATCGAGTATGTTAAAAGCGGCAGCAATCTCGGCAAGTTCTCTCTCGAAGTTCCAAACGTGCCTCTGCGCCCCAACTGCCGCACCGTCATCCGCGGCGATGTCACCAGAATCCACACCGGCGTCAGCCAGCAGTTCGCGGCTCAGCTCGACACGTCGTGGAGCGACGATAATACCGATTTTTAACAGATCCGGACTATGAAGACAATCAGAATACTTGCGGCCGCGGCCTTGGGCCTGCTTGCCGCCACAGCCTGCAGCGACGATGCCGCCACGCTCAGCCCCTCCTCCGACTGCATGCAGTCGTTCACCGCTTCGTTTGATCCGTCGCCGGTTTCGCGCGCCGGTACCGGCGACGCTGAACTCCCCGTCAGAGCTCTCCTTTTCTACAGAGAACAAGGCAGCGGGTCGTGGAATACCGTCAGCGCCACCCCGCAGGACAACAGCTTCTCCTTCAGCGTGGAGATGGATTCGAAAAAGACTTATGACATAGCTGTCTGGGCCGACGACAATGCGAGCTACACTCAGGAGAATCCCGAGACAATCAGCTATGCTGACGAAAACACCACGACACCAGGCATAGCGTTTGCCGCCCGCAAGACAGGTTTCAGGCCCGACGGCACTCCGGCGCAGCTTGAACTCAAACACGCGGTGGCCAAACTCGTGGTCAACGAAACGGGAACCTTAGGCGAGGGCGACATTGCCAGACTGTCATTCGGTCGCACCAATTATACCTATAATATCCTGAGCGACACCTACACCCCCTCCGTCGGCACCGGCACAACAGCTGTCGCTCTCAGTTTCACCGCCACTGCCACAGAGAATACGGGCACCATCATGAAGTGCTTCATGCTTGCTCCCGCATCCGAGGCCATGATGACAACGGCTACTCTGGGCTACTACCATGCTGAGAAAGACCGTGAGTGTCCGGAGATGACCATCGACAATGTCTCATTCCGCGCCAACCGCTCGACGGTATTCAACGGCACCTTCCGCAGCCTTGAAACTCTCGCCGACATGTCGTTTGTCGTGGCTGTCGACAAAGAGTGGTCAGAAAATACATCCACCGAGTACCCTGCGACCTTTGACAGCTCAAGTACCGAAGACCTCTCCACATTCCTCACCAACCATGTAGGCACGGCCAAAGGCCTCACAGTCAAATTCACAGGCTCCTATGGTCAGGACGACCTTCAGGCACTGGTCGATTTCCTCTCCACCGGCGAGGGCAAAGACGCAGAAATGACGGTAGACCTCTCGGGAGCTGAACTTACATATTATAATACGCCTCCCACCTTCGGCAATGCTGACCCTTCACTGGCTGCAACCGGCCTGACGGCTATTATTCTGCCAGCCTCCGTAAATAGTATAAGTGCATATAAATTCCAGAACTGCGTCAATCTGCAGTCAATCGATTTAAGCAATATCACTGCCGTAAATTTCGCTGCGTTTCAGAACACAGCCCTAACAAGTATCGATTTATCCTCGTGCACCGTTATATGGGGCAGTGCCTTCAATGGCTGCGCAAGTCTCACCGAGATTAAATGGCCCTCCGACGGTGTGGAGTGTAAAATCTGGCAGGGAGCATTTAAGGGTTCAGGTCTCACCGGCGAGCTCGTTGTTCCCGACAATGTCGCTCCTCAGACAGACTGCGGCGGCGACTTCTTCGACAATACGGCAATCACCAAGCTAAGTCTTCCCGGCTCTTTCGGTCTCTCCGACCAGTTAATCTCTGACATGCCCGAACTCACCGAGTTGAAATACCGGGGCGATGTCGGCACTATCCATCGCAACGCTATCGAACAGACAACAATACCCAAGCTGACAACCATCGACCTCTCGGAGACCACGGTCGTGCCGACCCTCACCAGCGCACTGATCTTTGGCTCGACGACCAATCTCAAGGTGATTGTCAGAGACGAGGCCATGAAGTCTGCCTTCGCCGCCGACACCAACTGGAGCAAAGAATTTACCGCCGACCAGTTTGTGGTTAAGGAATAGGAGCCTCACGCAAGCGAATAGTGAATACAACCCAAAGAGAGTGTTGCAAAAACCGCTGCCGACAGTGGATTTTGCAACACTCTCTTTGATTACTCTTACTTGTTGCCTTGCTGGAGGAGGGTGATGGCGAAGTCGAGGATGGTGTCGTGGCCGGAGAGGGCGGCTACGGGGTCCATGTCGACGGCGCAGCCTTCAGTGGGAGGAACGCCGCTCTCCGTGCTGACACGGTCGGCGTCGAGCATCGAGCAGGCCGAGAAACGCACTGACCAGCCGCAGGGGAGTTCGGACGAGTACGGCATGCCGGAACCTCCGCCAGTGGTGGCTCCGACAACTCTCACGCCGGGGAGCAGTTTCATGACGGAGACGAAATTGTTGGCGGCTGAGAATGTCGAGCGGTTGGCGAGCACTATCACCGGTTTGCCCCAACGGATGCGCCCCTCGTCGGCCGGATTGTAGGTGTAGGCGCGCGGTTCGGAAAATTCATCGTGACCCGGACCGGTCTTGTGGGAGATATAGCCCACCACGGTCGGCTCCTTGATGAAGCGGGCCACGAGCGTGCGCACGTTGGTGAGGTCGCCCCCGCCGTTGTCGCGCACGTCGATGATAAGCCCCTGGGTATTCCTGAGATAGTAGAGCACATTGTCGAGATTACCCTCACCTATCGGGCTGGAGAAGGATGAATAGTAGATATAGCCTATATTCTCGGAGAGGATGCCGAAGAGCATACCGGAGTTCTGACGGTAGTTGAAATTGAAATATGACTCTTCGATGAGACGGCTGGAGAAATTCTGCGGATAGTCGCTCCACCATTTGCGGTAGTAGGAAGTGTTGAACGACGAGGAGAGGTTGACATGGCCGTCGCGCAGCTCGTCGAGCATGTCGGCGCAGACAAGAAACAGCTCCTCGCCGGTCATTTCGGGCCCGATGCGGCGGCTGTATTTATCATGTACGGCGTCCCAGTCGACGCCCTTTTCCCTGAAGAAGCAGTAGTGTTCGTCGAGAATGGTCCACAGGGCCTCGAAATTGCCCCGCGGGTCGTCGGCATACTCCTCGACCTCGTGGCATGAGGCGAGCGAGAGCGCCGGGAAGATGGCGAGGAGCAGGAGGCGCATCGCGGAGAGAAGTGTATGGCGGTGGTGTGTGCGTTGTGTCATTGTCTGAGTCGGATTGAGGTTCAGTAGAGCGGGCTGATCATGCGCGCTTTGCGGCAGAAGCGCTTGCGCAGGTTGACCGACAGCCACTCGCCGCTCACGCCGATGGTGAAGGCGTGGGTGAAGATGTTTGTGACGATATGGTTGACCTCCGACGAGAAAATCGAGCCGTGATAACCTATGCGGAGGTTGGTTGAACCGAAGTGCAGGTCGGCCGTGAGCTGGTTATCGAGCTTGAAATAGTTGCCCCACCAGGCTGCATGGGCGAGTCCGGAATGGTCGCCAAGGTAAATCTCATAATACAGCTCGCCGTAGTCGGGCGAAAAGAATACTCCGCCCACCGGGAGCGTGGGCTGGTAGGTCAGAGTGACCGGCAGGCTCCACAGGCGGGTGCGCCAGGAGGCGAATCCGGTCAGATTCACGGTCCACGAGGCCTTGGCGGAGGCGGGATTGTTGCCGTTGCGGGCGTTGTAGAGACAGCCTAAGTCGACGCCGGTGGAGCCGCCCAGAGCGAGCGTGAGGTCGGGCGAGAAGGGGCGGAACTTGCGCATCATGCCCCAATCGGCCGACAGCATGAGGTTCCACATCGTGGCGTTGCGGGCGGGATTGTCGGTCTTGTCGACCCCGAGATTGAAGTGCAGGCGCATGGTCCAGCGGTCGGGGTCGAAGCGCATGGCCTGATAGCGCTGATAGTCGAGAGCGGCGTGCCAGCCGTCGTATTTCAGCGGTGTGAGATAAGTGTCGGTCAGATGCGCCGAGCCGAATTCGGCTGTGTAGGCGGCAAATACGGGGCGCAGAGGCCGGGCATCGCAATCCTCGTCAGCCGCGGCCACACACCTCCCGCACGGTTCCGACGCAGCAAGCGGCAGAGCGAGGAGGGTGAGGGCTATGGCAAGTATGTGTCGTTTCAGCATTTATGTCGATGATAGGTTGTAAGAAAAAGAGGGTGACGGAGCCTCAGGAGGAGTATCAGAAGAGGCGCTGCTGGCCGGTGAGCTCGTCGCGGACCTCATCGTCGCTGCGCTCAGGCTCGATGTCGGGGTCGTCGGCGGGATTCAGGTCGGGAGCCACGGAGTCGACGGATGTCACCTCATCGTCATCGTCGTCAGTGTCGTCGGTGCTGACAGGTTCGAGTTCGGTGATATGGTCGATAGCGAAGGTTGTGAGGCGCTTGCCCTTGGCCTTCAGCGACTTCACGGCGATGAAATCGCGGGCCACAACCTCCATCGCGGGGCGGAAAGAGTCGGCACCGCCGAATGTCACTTCCACGCGCAGACCCGGCTCGTCGGAGAGGAGCAGGAGCTGCGACTTCTCGTTGTCGCCGAGATAGCGCTGGGTTTTGGCGCTCGGCTCGAAGGCGAAACGCTTGATGTAGGGATATTTCTGGTCGGCGTCGTCGAGAATGGCGGTCCAGACCTTATGGGGGTCGAACTTCTCGATGCGCAGTATGTCGTCGGGATAGTGGTTTGAGGCCTCGAAAGTCGAGGTGTAGTATTCGCCGTTTTTCTTGATGACGAGCACAAGGTCGCCGCTGTTGAACTCTCCAAGGTAGTTGCCGCGGCCGTCGTAGTTGAGACGCATTACGTCGGGGTCAAACCACACGTCGCGTCCGCCGAGCGTGGAGCGACCCTTTTCCTTAAGCGAGAAATGATGCACTTCGTTGCGGGTCACGATGTTGCCTATGGCGCTGCGTCCCTTGATGGCGAGTTCGGAGAAGTCCACGTCGAACTGCAGGGTCTTGAGGCGCAGCTTGGGCTTGAGGGTCACGCGCACCACCTCGGCCTCGCCGTTGTGGTTGACGGTGAACCACTTGATTTTGCTTCCGGGCTCGCCGGGAGTGAGATTGTATTCCTTGTCGCGGGTGACGCCGGTCACGAAGAAGCGCTTCATGTAGTAGGTGCCGCCCTTACCGTTCTGGTAGATTACATTGTAGACGGTGCGCTTGTCGTTGCGCTTGAACACGTCGACATGGATGATTCCCTTACCCACAAACAGCTTCTCCTGCACCTTGACCACCTTGTAGCGGCCATCTTTGTAGAAGATGATGATGTCGTCAATCGACGAGCAGTTGCAGAGATATTCGTCCTTCTTGAGCGAGGTGCCGATGAAGCCCTCCTCGCGGTTGATGTAGAGCTTCTCGTTTGCCTCGGCCACTGCTGCGGCCTGGATGCTGTCGAAGTTGCGGATGGCGGTGAGGCGCGGATAGGCGTCGCCGTATTTGCGCTTGAGGGTGGTGTACCACTCGATTGTGTAGTCCGTGAGGTGTTCGAGCTTGGAGTTGAGGTCAGCGATGCGCTCGTGGAAGGCAGCAATCTGCTCCTCGCATTTTGCGACGTTGAACTTCAGGATACGCCCCATCTTGATTTCGAAGAGGCGTATGATGTCGTCGTCGGTAATCTCGCGGATGAAGATGTCCTTGAACTTCTCCAGGCGGCCGCGGATATGCGCTATGGCCTGCTCGCGGTTCTCGCTCTCCTCATAGCCCTTGTCCTTGTAGATGCGCTCCTCGATAAAGATTCTTTCGAGTGAGGCGAAGTGAAGCTGCTCGCGCACCTCGCCGAGCTGGATGCGGAGCTCGGCGCCGAGGATTTCGCGCGTGCGGTCGACGTTGTGGCGCAACACGTCGCTCACGCCGATGAAATGGGGCTTGTTGTCTGAAATCACGCAGCAGTTGGGCGAAATCGACACCTCGCAGTCCGTGAAGGCATAGAGGGCGTCGATGGTCTTGTCGCTCGACGTGCCGGGGATGAGATAGACGATGACGTTGGCTGTCTCGGCGGTATTGTCGACCACGGAGCGTACCTTGATTTTGCCCGCTTCCTGGGCCTTGATTATCGACTCGATGAGCGTGGCCGTGGTCTTGCCGTAGGGTATCTCGGTAATGGCGAGGGTCTTGTTGTCGATTTTCTCGATTTTGGCGCGGATTTTCACCACGCCGCCGCGCTCGCCGTCGTTGTAGCGCGATACGTCGATTGAACCGCCGGTGAAGAAGTCGGGGTAGAGGGTGAACTCCTCGCCGTGGAGATAGGCTATGGCGGCGTCGATGATTTCGTTGAAGTTATGAGGGAGGATTTTCGAAGAGAGGCCTACGGCGATGCCCTCGGCGCCCTTCGAGAGAAGCAGCGGAAACTTTATAGGGAGTGTGACCGGCTCTTTCTTGCGGCCGTCGTAGCTGAGGGTCCATTCCGTAACCTTGGGATTGTAGACCACGTCGAGGGCAAACTGCGAGAGGCGCGCCTCGATGTAACGTCCGGCGGCTGCGCCGGCTCCGGTGAGCGTATTGCCCCAGTTACCCTGCGTCTCCACGAGCAGCTCTTTCTGACCGAGTTGCACGAGGGCCTCGTAGATGGAAGCGTCGCCGTGGGGGTGAAACTGCATGGTGTTGCCCACGATGTTGGCCACCTTGTTGAAACGCCCGTCGTCGAGGAGCTTCATGGAGTGGAGTATGCGGCGCTGCACGGGCTTGAGACCGTCCTCGATGTTGGGGACAGCGCGCTCGAGAATCACATAGCTCGCATAGTCGAGAAACCAGCTCTGATACATGCCGCGCAACTGGTGGCGGATAGTGTCGTTGCTCGTGTCGACAATAATCTTGGGGTCAAAGTTTTCGGCGTGGGCCGTCGGCTGGCCGTCGCCGGGGGCAAGGCCATCGTTTTCGTCCATGGCATCCGTTGAAAAGGTCTCCTCGCTCATAATCATTTGGTTTTCTATTGGCAAAGATACGAATAAGTCGAGAGTAATGCCAAATTTATTTGGCATTACCGGGCGAAAGTATCTAAGACGAAGTCAAAGATACGAAAATTTCCGCTTTTATCCTACAGCTTTTTACAAATCGGCAAGCGCCACCAGTGCATCCTCTATGAAGAAATAGCAAATTGCCACCGAAACCCCGAATTTCCACCAAAAATTTGCAAATTCCGTAGCAAATTGACCGTAATGCTAAAAAATATGTTAAAATCGAGCATTTTGTTGCAAAAATATTTGTGAGATATACGGGAAGTGCTTAACTTTGCAATGTGTTTTTCATGGTATTAGATTTAAGGTTAACTAAGATTGGTTGTCGGGAGACAATCAATCACTTTTTTATAGCTACCTGAACTTTAGAACTCAGTGGGTTATAAAATAACACCGGCCCCCTGGCGCGATTGTCGCGGCAGGGGGCCGCGGCTTGAATGGGGTCTCTGATACGTGACGTCAGTGAGCGGCGCAAAGAAAAATCATGCGATTATTTGTTTTACTTGATCAGATGACGTATCTTTGCAATAACGACCTGTGTATGCAGGAGATAGAGTATTCAATAAAATTTACCGACTATGACCCAGCTTGTATTAAATATCTCGGACCCCTCCGTGCTCCCCACCCTTAAACGTGTTGTCAAGGCTTTCAAGGGCGTGACCATCGACTCCCCCGCCAAGGAGAAGAAAAAGGTCAAATGCGGTCTCGACGAAGCCCTTGAGGATGTCGCGGCAGGAAGGATTTACGAGGCAGAAAGCACAGATGACTTATTCAAACATATCCTTGATATGTAGCACACAGAGGTAACCATCGACGTCGGCAGACTGTTGACTGGCAAGGCATAAAAAAATTCCCGGCGCTTGGCGTCGGGAATTTTTTTATAGTTGTGAAGTGATTGATTAGCGGTTCATGAACTTCTTGCCGTTCTGAATGAGGACGCCCTTGTAGTCCTTGTTGACGCGCTGGCCATATACATTGTAGATGGGAGCGTTTTCGTCGAGAGTCTTGTCGGCGATGATGTCGGCGATACCGGACTGACCGGCGGGAGTGAACTCGATGCCGCTGAAACCAACCTGAGTGTTCTTGTTGAAGATGTAGTAAGTTTCATTTGCAGCAGCCTCAAATGTGAGGTAAACCCATGCAGCCTGATTACCTGCACCGACAACATAAGCGTCAGCACCTTCTGTGCCCTTGGTTGCTATATCTTCCTGAAGGCGGGGATAGCCGAGGAGATTCTCATTGGCTGTAATCTCGTCGTTCCAGTTCTGACCGTTGATATATCCGGAAATCTTCACGTCAGTTCCGAGTGCGAGAGCCTTGGCGTCGCTTGCCTTCACAACATAGATGTCGCGGCTACCCTTGTTAATCCATACTGCAACCTTCATTGTACCATCAACTGAGGGCTTTACAGTCACGTATGTACCGTTGCCGGGGAGTCCTGCGGTGCCATCGGGGTTATAATAGGCATTATCCCAAAATGCGCGATACATGCCGGTAGGCTCGCCGTCAGTCATCACTTCTTCCCATGTGACTTTTGAAATGTTTACGGGATTGCCCTTGCCCTGTACATAATAGAAAGGAGCTACAGAACCATCCTTGCTGAGATCTTTTTTAGAAATGTTGCCCCAGGTATTGTCAACCTTTGGTTCAAGGGGAGTCTTGTCTCCGTCGGTATAACCGGCGATAGGACCGGAAACATGGGTACCGGCGACATGAGCAGTAGCAAACTCTACTACGGAAGCCTTGTTGGGATCTTCATTTGCAACGTATTCGGCTTTAAGGGTGCCGTCGGCATTAGCAACTGTCCAGCTTTCTGTTTCGGCGCTGACAGACCAGGCCATGCAAATCATGGCTGCAAGAGTAAAGATTTTCTTCATAAAGTTAAATTAAAATGTTAAGGATATGGTATTGATTATAAAAAATGTAACGAGGTTATTGTAATTTCCTTATTCCCATTATAAAAATCAAGGCAATTGGCAAATCTACACGCGGCAAAGATACAAATTATTTTTATGTTGCGTAATATTTATTAGGTTAAAATTTATATTCAGTTTATAGTTTATGTCAAATAAGTGTTTTTTGTCGACCGGAGGAGAGGCTTATTGTAATTTAGGGACTTAGAAAGAATGAAGATGAAAGGTCTGAAATCGGAAGCACGGGCCGGAACTTCAGGCACACATAATATTTTCCACCACGTCTGTAGGGCCATCGCATGCGGTGGCCGCTTTTCAGGCGGGTAAAATTTGTATTATCGCACCTTTTAGGGGGCGCGACGGCTGTAAATTTGCGGCATAAACAATTTAACTCACCCCGATAGCCATGAAAACCGAAACAAACAGACGCGCCGCAAAGAAACCGTCCAAGACCCGTAAACCGAACCGAAAGCGCAAGGCGCGCGAAGAGTGGAACAAGCCGCTCTCGCAGAAGGCCTATAAAAAGATTTCAGACAAGGCCATGAGCCTGCTCAATGATTTCGGCGTGGGCTCGCTGAGACGGCAACTGTATGTCATGCAGTATGTCGACGTGTATCTGCTCCACAATGTCCTCCCGAAGTGTGATGAGTGTGAGTTTTATATTTTTGCCGTGTTGACCTGCCTGAAATACGACATCGACGCCGCAAAGGAGCGTTCAGCGGCCGCACGCCGTCATGCCGCAGCGCGCCGTAAGCGGAAGGAGCGTGAACTCGCGGAACAGACGGCCGCCATGCTGTCTGCCGCCGACAATCCTACGTCCGGGACTCCGGGAATTTCCAGGGAGGAGTGTGCTGCTGTGGCCGCGCAATCACAGGCGAACCGCGACGGGACAGTTATCGGGGTTGGAGATGATGAACTGTGCGCGGCCGTTGAAGGCGGGAATGGTGAACGAGCCGCTGTCTTTGCCGGGAGCGGGCCGCTCGACACCCCGGAAAGCCGGGTCACCGTTGCCGGCGCCGAGCAGACGGATTCCGCAGGAGGATTCGCGGGCCGCGTTTCCGACCGCTTCGCCGACACTCTTCCCGGCGGATGCCGGTAGACCGGCAGAGGATGCCGCAGCGTGGGATGTCCCATAGACGATGGTCACGGGATTGCAGGCGTCGGGGACGAAACGCCCTTTAGAGTCGACAAGGCTGACATTGAGAATCCGAATATCGCTCCCCTCCACAGGCGTCACATAGTCCACAAGAGCGCGGACAGCCTCGCCGGTTGTCTCGATACGCTCAGTCATCACCCTCTTGCCGTTCTTAAATCCGCGGGCTTCGATGCGGCCCGGCTTGTAGACAGCCTTCCACGAAAGATGCCCGTTGCGCTCCATCGGTTTGCGGCCAAGACTTCTGCCGTTGACAAGCAGTTCCACCTCATCCATGTTTGAGTAGACCCACAGGTCGATTTCCTCACCCTCGTGGCCGCGGAGATTCCAGTGCGGGAAAAGATGCAGCACAGGTTCGCCGGTCCACCACGATTTCAGATAGTAGGCCTCATCCTTGGGGAAGCCGCAGTAGTCGAGCAGTCCGAACTCCGAGCCCGTGGCGGGATATTCAAGAGGATTCGGCTCGCCGCGGTAGTCGAAGCCGGTCCAGTAGAAGAGACCGCCCAGCCAGGGACGCTCGTCGTAGAACTTCCAGCCGCGGCTGATACGGTTTATGCAACTGTCGGGACGATTGTCGGGCACACGGTTGAGCGAGGCCATGCGGCCGTTGGCGCGGTCGTCGAAATAGACGCCGCGGGTTCCGCAGCCGGAGGTCTCCTCCGAACCGTAGGCCGAGCGGAGCGGATAGCGCCTGCGGTAGTCGTCCACGGGATTCTGCATGATATAATTGTAGCCCGCGACATCGGCGGTAATTACCGGAGTCGGGCCCCCGCTCGTTGCCACGGTCATCTGCCGTGTCGGGTCGAGGCGGTGGGCAAGGTCGCACAACTCGCGGACTATGCGCTCACCCTTGACGCTCCACTCCACGCCCCACTCCTCGTTGCCGACGCTCCATAGGATTACCGACGGGTGGTTGCGGTCGCGGTCAATCATGGTTTTCAGCTGGCCGAGATGGTAATCGTTGACGCCGAGCAGACGGTTTTCCTCTATGACGAGTATGCCGAGCGAATCGCATGCGGCGAGTACCTCGGGAGTCATGGGGTTGTGGCTTGCACGATAGGCGTTGACGCCGTATTTCTTCAGTTCTTTCAGACGATACACATTGACCTCATCGGGGATTCCGGCTCCCACACCGGCATGGTCCTGGTGCATGTTGACGCCCTTGAGCTTCACCGGTCGCCCGTTGAGCAGAAAACCGCGGTCGGGGTCGAAAACGGCGCGGCGGAAGCCGGTCACGATATTTACCGTGTCGGTCGTCAGGCCGTCGGAGAGGGTGAGGTCGAGAGTGTAGAGCGCGGGATTGTCGATGTCCCATTCCGTCAGGGACTCGGGACGGAGTATGAGCGACCACTCGGCCTCGGCACCCGGAGCGGGCAGAGCGGTGATGTCGAGCCTATTTTCAGCAACCTCACGCCCCTCGGGGTCGACAAGCGATGCGGTGATGGTCCACTGCTCATCGGTGGCCGGTTCCTGGCCGTAGAGCCTGTTGGCGAGCCGTCCGCTGACAGTCACGGCGCTGTTCGGGCCGTCGGTATAGCTCACGGCGACGGAATTGGGGGAGATATGGCGTGCGGGACGCCTGTCGAGCCACACATGACGGTAGATGCCCCCGCCCTCGTAGAACCATCCTTCCTCCAGAGTGGCGTCGGAGCGCACGGCAATCACATTGTCGCCGCCCCGGTTGACGTAGGGGGTTATATCATAAGTCTGCTGAGCGTAGCCGCTGGGCTCGCCGCCGAGATAGAAGCCGTTGAACCACACGCGGCTGTCGCGGAATATGCCGTCGAATGTGAGCGATAGGCGCGACAGGGAGTCAGCATCGGCAATGTGGAGCACTTTGCGGTACCACCCGACGGAGGTCTCGGGATAGCGGTAGCCCACGGTCTTGTAGCCGTGGCTATGGCTCGCCTCGGGAGCGAAGGGAAGGTCGACCACGAAGTCGAATGGCAGGTCTACGCGCACCCATGCGGAGTCATTGAACTCCATTGCGTAGGGGCCCTTGTTGTGTACAGAGGCGGCTTTCGTGAGATAGTTGAAATATTCGGTACCGGAACCGAAATCTTTAGCAGGGTCAGTATGGCCGAAGGCAAAACGCCAATCGGAGTCAATGTTGACGCGCTCCGCCGAAGCCACGAGAGCGCAGGTCAATGCAACGAGGGAGAAAATGGTTTTCATGGGAAGGTCTGCGGGATGGAGAGAGCCGGCCGTGGACGGGGAGATAGCGTAATCAGTCGTCGTAGGTCACAGGGAGCACACGGCTGATGCTGTGGTCGAGCGAGATAAGGGTCTCGGTGCCCACCACACCCGGAATCATCTGGATTTTGTCGTTGAGAAGCTCCATGAGGTGCTCGTTGTCGCGGGCGAAGAGCTTGATCAGCATCGAATAGGGGCCGGTGGTGAAATGACATTCCACCACCTCGGGAATTTTCTCAAGTTCGGGCACGACCTCACGATACATGGCTCCGCGCTCGAGGTTGACGCCGATGTAGGTGCATGTGCGATAACCAAGCACTTTCGGGTCGACGAGATAGCCTGAGCCGGTGATGACATTGAGGTCAATCATGCGCTGTATGCGCTGATGGATTGCTGCGCGCGATACCCCGCACTCCTGGGCCACATCCTTGGATGCAATGCGGGCGTTGCGCATGACTATTTCTAAGATTCTTCGGTCTAAGTTATCAATCTTCTCCATTGTATCTTAAAGGATTACGCTCTTCACCCGCGCTCGGAGTGACAGATACCGCAGGCAGCTCGCCGACGATAGTCACGAGTACGGTTTCTACAGGTAAAAATGCGTTTTATAGTAATTACGCTGGCAAATATACACATTTTTCACTGATTTGAAAACAAATTGCCAATAAAACAGACAAAAATTGTCAATTCGGCAATTGATTTTTACGGAACCGTAATATCGGGAAGGATTTTGCGGGTCAGGACATAGACTGCATCTCGACCAGGCGCGTATAGTAGCCGTTGAGCTTGAGAAGTTCCTCGTGGGTACCCCGCTCCACAATCTCTCCCTCGTGGAGCACACAGATGAGGTCGGCGTTTCTGATGGTTGAGAGGCGGTGGGCTATGACGAGCGTGGTGCGGTCCTTCATCAGACGCTCGAGCGCCTCCTGAACCGACTTCTCGCTCTCGCTGTCGAGCGCGGAGGTGGCTTCGTCGAGAATCAGTATGGGAGGATTCTTTAGGATGGCACGCGCTATCGACAGGCGCTGACGCTGACCACCCGACAGGCGGCAGCCGCGGTCGCCGATATTGGTGTCGTAGCCGTTTTCGGTGGCCATGATGAACTCGTCGGCGTTGGCTATGCGCGCGGCCTCGCGCACCTGCTCCATGGTGGCGTTCTTGACACCGAAGGCTATATTGTTGAAGATAGTGTCGTTGAAGAGGATTGCCTCCTGATTGACATTGCCCATGTAGCCGCGGAGCTCATGGACGCGGAGGTCGCGGATGTCGCAGCCGTCCACCGTGATGCTTCCGCGGTCTATGTCGTAGAAACGCGGCAGGAGGTCGGCGAGGGTCGACTTGCCGCTTCCGCTCTGCCCCACGAGCGCCACGGTGCTTCCGGCGGGAATGTCAAGGTCGATGCCGCGGACCACCGGGACCTCGGTGTCGTAGCCGAAGGTCACGTCGCTGTAGCGGATATGGCCCTTGAGGTCCTTGATATCCTCCGGGTGCTCCGGGTCGGCAATCGGGTTGGTGGCGGCGAGGATGGCGTCGACGCGCTCCATGGCGGCGAGGCCCTTCTGTATGCTGTAGACGGCCTTCGAGAGATCCTTGGCGGGATTGATGATACTGTAGAATATCACCATATAATATATGAACTCGGGCGCGGTGAGGGTGGTCTTGCCGGAAAGGATGAGCATGCCGCCGAAGCTGAGCACGATGGCCACGGTGAGGGTGCCGAGCAGCTCGCTCATGGGGTGTGCGAGCGACTGGCGGCGCTGGACGGAGGAGGTGATGTTGAAGAAGCGCTGGTTGCCGTCGCGGAAACGCTGCTTCACCTTCTCCTCGGCGTTGAAAGCCTTGATTACGCGCAGGCCGCCGAGGGTTTCCTCGATGTAGCTCATGATGAGTCCCCACTGTTGCTGACCCTGGAGCGACTTGCGCTTCAGGCGCTTGCCCACGCGCCCCATCACGGCGCCCGCTATCGGCAGCAGGACGAGGACGAAGAGTGTGAGCTGCCATGAAATCATAATCATACCGCCGAGGCAGACTATAATCATCACGGGGTTCTTGAAGAGCATGTCGAGCGATGACATGATGGAGTTTTCAATTTCGGCGACGTCGCCGGTCATGCGGGCCATCACGTCGCCCTTGCGCTCGGAGGTGAAGTAGGCTATGGGGAGCGATACAATCTTGTCGTAGACGAAGTTGCGGATGTCGCGCACGATGCCGGCACGCATCGGGATTACGAAATAGAGGCTCGCGTAAGTGGCGCCGGTCTTTAGGGCGGTCATGATGACAAGGAGCGCCGAGAGGAGCACGAGGGTCCCGACAGGCCCCCAGTTGCCTATACACTCCTGCGTGGCCCAGTAGAAATTGTTGATGGCCACGTCCTTGAACGAGGCTGAGCCGAGAGGCATAAAGACATAGGAAGCCTCCCTGACCTTGAAGAGCATCTCAAGAATAGGGATAATCAGGGCGAAGGAAAAGAGGGTGAGGAAGGCCGCGAGGAAATTGAACAGAATGTTGAGAAAGAGATATTTCCTGTAGGGAGGCACGAACCTCATTAGAAGTTTCCAGAATTCTTTCATACCAAATTGCGGATGTATGTATGGAGGGGAGAAATGTATCCAACGAACTATAGCCTGCGCCGACTTATTGATATGTCAGAGCAGGCTATGGTGTATGGCGGATATTCCCGTAATATATGAGCCGGAAGTATTCGGAGTAGGTGATAAAATTGATGTCGGGCTTTATTCGGCGGAAGCCTCAGCGGGAGCCTGCGCGGGAGCTTCGTCAGCGGGAGCCGGAGTTGCGGCGGGCGCGGGAGCTGCGGCAGCGGGAGCGTCGGTGTTGAAATCACCGGGGACAACCTGCTCGGCGGGAGTGGCGGTCACACGCGAGGCGTTGGTGTTGATGGCGTGGGGCATCGAGAAAGTGGCGAGAATCGAAAGAAGGCAGATGGCACCGGCAAGGCCCCAGGTGAGCTTCTCGATAAAGCTGTTGGTGCGGCGCACGCCCATAATCTGGTTTGAACCGGCGAATGATGATGAAAGGCCTCCGCCTTTGGACTTCTGAACAAGCACCACGCAGATAAGGAGTATCGCGCAGATGAGTGTCAGGATAATCAATACGATATACATAGTTAATATTGGTTTATTTTTATTCTTTTGAGCCTGAATCGGACGCCAACTGGCCGTTAGTGCCGGAAATCAGCATTAATTTCCGCAGAAAACGCAATTGGTCTGCAAAGTAAACACTTTTTTTTGGATTTTTCAAACTCAAATTGTGAATTATTTCAAATGCCTTGTCGTAGCGGCGCCGGCGGATGTAGATTTTCGCAAGACTTTCGCTCAGAGAGGTGTCGGCGTTGCTTTCGGTGACGGGAGTGGGATGGTCGGATGGTGTGGGGATGCAGGAAGGTGCAGGTGTCGCGGAAGATACGGTCTCGACGGAGGATGCGGTAGTATCCGGGGAAGCGTCCGCAGGGGTGTCTTGGGCGCTGTTTTTGATGATGTCGCAGGTGCTGTTCTTAAGGATGAAGGCGTTGATGAGTGCGTCCTGCGAATTGTCGGCGGCGTCGGGAGCGGCGGGGAGAGAGTCAGAGTCTCCGTCGGCGAGAATTGCGGAATAATCGGTCGGCGGATTGAAAATCAGGCGTTCAAGCAAAGCGTCCTCCTTCGGCGACGAATGGCCGTAGGTGGCCAGGAAGGTGTCGATGACATCCTCGGTGCTGACCGGTTTCTTTTTCTCGGCGGGATAGAAGTTGGCCCATGTGGGGGCGTCGCTGTCGGTGAGCATGGCGAGGCCGGAGGGCTCGGGGGTGTTGAGCGCCACCTGCTCCATGAGCCGACGGCGCGTATCGGCAGGGATTGCCTGACCCTCGCGCTGAAGGAGCGTGACGGCAGGGAGCGTGAAGAAAGGATATTCCTTCATCAGCTTCTCGACATCGGAGATGCTCACGGGTATTTCCGGGTCGGAAAGCGCGCGGAGATAATGGCTCAGGGCTTCATCCATGGCAGTGACTTTAAGAATGATTACCAGTCGCCGAGGGTGGCGTTGAATATCAGGTCGACAAGTTCTTTGGATATTTCGTTACAGAGCTGGTCCTGGACATCGGTCAGCATCTCGGAGCTGTCGAAGTCGCGGTAGGCGCTGAAAGTCTGGTCGATGTCTTTGCCCTCTGACTTGTTGTCGACGTAGCGGATTTTGACCTGGATGGTCAGACGGGTACGCGAGGCGTAGGCGTTTTCCGTCACGGCCTGCGGCGAGAGGGAGTAGCCCGTAATCTCGCCTTCGAGCTGGATGTCGGCGTTGGGGGTGTCGACGGTGCGCAGGCGGGTGTTGCGGGAGATATAGTCCAGGAGTTCGTTCTCGAAAGTCTGCTGGAGTGGCGGGTAGACGAGGGCCGCGCGGATGGGGAAGTTGGAGACATAGATGGTCTTGTAGACCGAATAGTCGATAGCCGCGCCGTTGAGCTTATAGCTGATTGAGCAGCCTCCCAGCCCGCACGAGGCGAGCAGGACAAGCACAATGCCGAATATATTGCGTAAATGGGAATTTTTCATCGAAGCACAAAGTTACAACTTTCTTCAGAGATTTAGATAAGAGATTGGCTAAAAAATTATCACGAAAGGGGCTCTGACACTTGCCGGTGCGACGGATTCAGAGGTCGGAGGTGAGGCGTCCGTGGCGGAGTTCGGAGAGGAGGAGACTGTAGACATAAGCCGGACTTTCGACATACAAACCGGTCTCGACATCCTCAAGGCGCGAGAAGGTCGCGGAGTTGTGGAAAGCGGAGATGGCCTCGGAAAGCGACATGCCGTCGCGCTCAATCAGATAGCGGACAACATCCGAGGAGATTCCTTCAATCAAAAAACGCGCGGTCTTTTCGTTCATATCTTTTTCAGCGTCGCGAGCGCTGCCTCCGTATGGAAAAAGTATTGTGAAGTCACTCTTGAAAATGTGAGCTCTCTGACAAGCTGCTCCTCGCTGATGAAATTCTCCGTGAAAAGTCGGAGGAGACGGGCAATCGTGTCATCAGCCACAGGGCCGATGACGATGTCGTAGGCATGCACCGGCTGACTGCGGTCGAGGTCGCGGTTCGCCATGACGAAACGCGCCCATTCCTCATCCGGAGTCTCGAAGCGTCTGACGGAGAGGCCCGATTCGAGCGCGGACTGCAGGTCAAACTCAAATTCCGTGACGACCGGCGAGCCTCCGAACATCCTGACTGTTCTCGCCGCCATACGGCGCGCCTGCTCACGGATGTCGGTCAGATAGAAGCCCCGGCCGAAGTCCTTGTAAGGACGGCATTTCGACAAGTCGACCGAAGCAATCGCTGTGTTTGAACCGTGATAGAGTATCATGACAGCGCACCTCCGTTGTTACGACACACTACCGTCAGGTCAGCGACACAGTCGGAGAAGGACAGAGTGTGTTCGACATCGTAGAATTCGGAAAGGAAATCCAGTCCCCGGAATCGATTGAGGTAATTGCTCGCCTCGCGGATGGTCAGGGAATGATGGCGGGCAAACTCGGCTATCGCCGCTATCACATAGTCAATCATTTTCTTATCGGGGACACTTTCGGGCCTCAGTTCGACGCAGGGTTCGACCCCGAGGGCCCCCGCCATACGGCTGACAGTGTCGAAATTGACGCTGAGACCGTTTTCCACCTTCGATACCATGGACTTGCGGACACCTATCATAGCCCCGACCTCCTCTTGGGTTAATCCCTTGCTTTTACGGGAGGCGGCAAGCAGTTTTCCTATCTGAGAGAGATTCGTTTTCATGCTACAAATATAACAAAAGTTTCCCGAAGGGGAAACCGCAATAACATAAAATAACATCACGCCTATATTAATGTCTTCGGAGGACCATAATATTTTCCGCGGGGACTCGGAAAGTGGGGAAAAATGTCTAACTTTGCAAGTCGTGAGCAATTAAGCCACGACAAGAGCGGGCTGTCCGGCCCTGACGGAACCGCCTGCCAAGCCACAACAATCAACCTGCCATGCGCGCCACAGACACGAATATAATCACTTCCCCTTACCGCCGCGGAGCCGATTTCGGCTTCATCTTCGGACTGTATCTGACGCTGATGTTTTTCAGTCCGCTCCTCGCACCCTATTTCCCGCTGCTCGGGCTGCTGCCGTTGCTCATGATGGCGGGAGTGCCGGTGGTGATATTCCTTTTCATCCGGAAATATGACCGCGAGCTTCAGGAGTGTGCCACATTTCCGATGATGTGGATGCTCGGCGTGGTGATATTCGTGTGCGGCATCCTGATTGCGGGCGCCCTGCTCGTAATCTACATGAAGTGGATAGAGCCCGACCTGATATTCAATCAGATCAGCACCTTGGCGGAAAACGGCAGCAAATATCCCGGCACTTTCATGGCCGAAGCGGGCCATATAGCGCAGGAGATGATCGACGCCAACTTCATCCCCTCGGCCACAGCCGTGGTGAGCGAGCTGATTATGGCGGCAATAGTGAGCGGCTCGCTGCTCTCGATTGTCATAAGCGCGTTTTTCGCACTTCTCCACAAGACCGCACGTCACCGCCGCAACCGCGACGGCGGGGAGCGGCTGTGACCGCAGCCTGCGGGTATAATTTCTCTGACATCAAACACCCTCTACAATCAAGCCGAATATGGATATATCAGTGGTTGTTCCCCTCTACAACGAAGCCGAGTCGCTTCCCGAACTCGCCTCATGGATCGAGCGCGTGATGGGGGACCATGACTTCAGCTACGAGGTCATATTTGTCGATGACGGCAGTACCGACGACTCATGGAAAGTAATCAGGCGCCTGAGCGAGTCGAATCCCCGGCTCCGGGGCATCTCCTTCCGCCGCAACTACGGCAAGTCGCCGGCGCTCAACACCGGCTTCAAGGCCGCGCAGGGCGATGTGGTCATCACCATGGACGCCGACCTCCAGGACTCGCCAGACGAAATCCCGGAGCTCTACCGCATGATTATGCGCGACGGCTACGACCTCGTGTCGGGCTGGAAGCGCAAGCGCTACGACCCGCTGTCGAAAACCATCCCGACCAAGCTCTTCAACGCCACCGCCCGCAAGGTGAGCGGCATCAAGAATCTCCACGACTTCAACTGCGGCCTGAAAGCATACCGCAAAGAGGTGGTGAAACACATCGAGGTCTACGGCGACATGCACCGCTATATCCCCTATCTCGCCAAAAACGCGGGCTTCAACCGCATCGGCGAGAAGGAGGTACACCACCAGGCGCGCAAGTACGGCAAGACTAAGTTCGGACTCGACCGCTTTGTCAACGGCTATCTCGACCTCGCCACCCTCTGGTTCACCGGCAAGTTCGGCGCCAAGCCTATGCACTTCTTCGGCCTGCTGGGGTCGCTGATGTTCATCATCGGTTTCATCGCTGTGATGGTGGTGGGATTCGGCAAGCTGTGGGACATGTATCACGGCAATCCCTACATACTCGTGACCGATTCACCATATTTCTACCTCGCGCTGACCATGATGATGCTCGGCACCATGCTCTTCCTGACCGGTTTCTTAGGCGAGCTGATAGTGCGCAATTCGCCCGGACGAAACCATTATGAGATAAAGGAGGAGATATAAGTTGAGAGTTGAAAGTTGAAAATTAATCAGAGACTACAATGAAATCAAATACATATCCCGAACTTTACCGCCTTGCGACGGAGCGCTATTCGTGTCGCTCTTATTCCGACAGGAAGGTCGGCGACGATACCATAAGGGCCATCGTCGATGTGGCACGTCTCGCGCCCTCGGCCTGCAACCGCCAGCCGTGGATGTTTCTCGTGGCCGACACCGAGGAGCAGCGCAAGGCCATAGCCGCGAGCTACGACCGCGAATGGGCCCGCACAGCGCCTGAGTTCATAGTGGTGTGCGGTCTGCACAACGAGGGGTGGCACCGCGCCTCCGACGGCAAGGACCACACCGACATCGACGTGGCAATCGCCACCGAACACCTCTGCCTGGCCGCCACAGCCCTCGGACTGGCCACCTGCTGGGTGTGCAACTTCGACACTGCCATCATCCGCGAGGCTTTCGGGCTCCCCGAACATGTCGAGCCGACGGTCCTCATCCCCATAGGCTATCCGGCCGACGGGCAGAGCGCTCCCGAAAAGAAACGCAAGACGCTCGACGAAATTCTCCGCCGGGGAAAGTTCTGAAAAACCATATATCCTAATCATATTGAATTGAAAGCACTTTGAATTGAAAGCACTCATCCATCTCATAGCCACCTGCGCAGGGCTCGCGATGCTCGCAAGCTCATGCAGCAATGTCGGCTGCACTGAAAACCAGAACTCAGTTCCGCTCGCCGGCTTCTACTCCATGCAGACGGGCGAGAAAATAGCTCCCGACTCGCTGGCCGTGGGCGGCGTCGACGCGCCCAACGACACCCTGCTCCTCGGGCCCGGTTCAAGAGTGAGCAGCCTCTATCTCCCCTTCCGCTCCACACAGCCCTCGACCGAGTTCTACATACAGTACAAGGCCAAGGAGCTCGACTACGACTGGCTCGTCGACACCCTGCGCTTCGACTACACTGCCACACCCTATTTTGCCTCGGAGGACTGCGGCGCGATGTATCACTACCGCATCACCGCCTACACCTACACCACCCACCTCATCGACTCAGTGGCCGTCACCGACTCGCTCATAACCAATATAGACCGGGAGACCATACAGATATACTTCCGCACGGCCGAACCCTCCGAGCCTGCCGACCCTGACAACCCCGACCAAAACTGACCCCACTCCTGACAGATGAAGCAAATCACCAAGCTCATATCATCGACATCCGCCCGCGCGCTCCGGAGCGCCCTGATGCTGCTGGCACTGCTCGCGGTGCTCGGCACAGCCGAAGCGTCGGCGCAGCGAAGGGTGACCCCCGTGCAGCCCACGGCCCCCGGCACGGCGCCGAAGCCTGAACGCGAGAAGAAGATTGACCGCAGCAAGCTCGTAGAGATGATTGACGCCTCGGGGCGCACTATACTCGTCGACACCGTCACCGGAACGGAAATCATCGACTCTACCCTGCTCGCCGCTCCTCCCAAGATGGAATATCCCCTGCTCCACTCGGTCACTGCCGGAGTCAATCTGTGGAATCCGCTGATGCGCGCCTTCGGACAGCACTACGGACTGGGCGACGTGTGGGCCGAGGTGAGTCTCCACAACCGCTATTTCCCCTTCATAGCCATAGGCGTCGATAACTGCAACGACACTCCCGAGGGCTCCAACTTCACGTTCAGAACCCCGGTGGCGCCCTACTTCAAAATCGGCGCTTCATATAACTTTTTCTACAACTCCAACCCCGACTACAAGCTCCAGATGGGTCTGCGCTACGGCTTCACCACCTATAAATGGAATGTGGAGGACGTGACGGTCAACACCGGCTACTGGGACGAGTCGTCGAAATTCTCCATCCTCGACCAGAAATCCACCGCGGGCTACCTCGAAGTCACCTTCGGCATCAAGGTGCGCATCATCAGAAACTGGTCGCTCGGCTGGAACATAATCTACCACTCCATCCTCCACGAGACGAAGAATCCGGTGGGCGAACCGATGTTCATCCCCGGCTACGGCAAGCGCGGCTCGGCCGTCTCAGGCAATTTCTCGCTCATGTACACCCTGCCGATAAACAAAAAGAAAGCTCCGGAGGTTGATATTTTAGAGGGAAGCGAACAGTAGGGCCAATTCCGCCTACGCTGTCACTACCGCGAGGGATTCATCAAACCAAGACACGTTCAATGATTGAAAGAATAGTAATCATCGACAATGTGGACCCCGTGAGCTTCTACGGAGTCAACAACAGCAACATGCAGCTAATCCGCAATCTCTTCCCGAAGCTGCGTATGGCGGCGCGGGGCTCGGTAATCAAGGTAATCGGCGACGAGCACGAGACCGCCGAGTTCGAGAAGCGCATCAAAGAGCTCGAGGACTACTGCATCAAGTATAACAAACTGACCGAGGATGTGATACTCGACATCGTGAAGGGAAAATCGCCCGAGGCGCCCCGACATGACGACGTGATTATCTACGGCATCAACGGCAAGCCCATCAGCGCCCGCAACACCAATCAGGGGCTGCTCGTCAAGGCTTTCAACGAGAATGACCTGACCTTTGCCCTCGGGCCGGCCGGAACCGGCAAGACCTACGTGGCGATAGCGCTCGCCGTGCGCGCCCTGAAAAACCGCGAGGTGCGCAAAATCATCCTCTCGCGCCCGGCTGTGGAGGCCGGTGAGAAGCTCGGATTTCTCCCGGGCGACATGAAGGATAAAATCGATCCCTATCTCCAGCCGCTCTACGACGCTCTGGAGGATATGATTCCGGCGGTGAAGCTCAAGGAGTATATGGAGACAAACGTGATACAGATTGCTCCCCTGGCGTTCATGCGCGGCCGCACGCTCAACGATGCGGTAATTGTGCTGGACGAGGCGCAGAACACCACGGTCCATCAGATAAAGATGTTCCTGACCCGTCTGGGCATGAACGCGAAGATGATAATCACGGGCGACGCGACGCAGATTGACCTGCCGCGGTCGGTGACTTCAGGTCTCATCCAGGCGCTGAAGGTGCTGAAGGATGTGCCCGGTATCGGCAAGGTGGAGTTCGGCAAGAAGGATATAGTGCGCCACGCCCTCGTGCAGCGTATCGTAGAGGCCTATAACCAGTTCGACAAAGAGCAGGAAGCCCAGAAGGATACCGAAGCCTGATTCCCGTTTTTGTGCCGGGGTTTTTGTTCCGGAGTTTTCAGGCACAGTAGACACAAGAATTTTTTCATCCCTGTGTAGGGATGGAAATTTTTTGTTCCTTTTTATATTCTGTTTTATATTCCGTCTTGGCCTCAGATTTTCGGGAGAGATTTGTTTTTGAGGTTGGGGAGGAGGGCGGCGACGATGCCGAGCAGGGGCATGTAGGCGCAGAAGTTGTAGACGGCCTCGATGCCGTAGCGGTCGGCGAAGTCACCGAGCACTGCCGAGGCGATGCCTCCCACTCCGAAGGCGAAACCGAAAAAGAGGCCCGAAATCATTCCCAACTTGGTGGGGAGAAGTTCCTGGGCATAGAGCAGGATGGCGGGGAAGGCCGAGGAGAGCATGAAACCGGCGCAGAAGCTCAGCACGGCCGTGAGCGGGAGCGACACATGGGGCAGCAGGAGCGAGAAGGGAGCGGTGCCGAGAATGGAAATCCATATCACGGCCTTGCGTCCGTAGCGGTCGCCGACAGGTCCGCCGACGAGTGTGCCCGCTGCGGTCGAAACCACGAATATGAACAGGAATATCTGCGAGAGCGAGACAGATATGCCGAAACGGTCCATGAGATAGAAGGTATAATAGCTCGAGATGCTCGCCATATATATGTATTTAGAGAAAATCAGCACCACTATGACACAGATTGTGAAGATGGTGCGCGATTTGGAGAGCGGCAGATGCGCCTTGTGTTCGGCGCGGACCTCGCGGGTGCGGAGGTCGCGGAGATAGCCGGCATACCAGCGGCATATCGGGCGCATGGCCCAGAAGCACAGGAGGGCGAAAATGAGGAAGATGGCGACGTAGCGGCGGCCGTGGGGAGCCACGATGAGCGCCACGAGCAGCGGGCCTATGGAGCCGCCGAAGTTGCCGCCGACCTGAAAGACCGACTGTGCGAAACCGCGGCGCTGGCGTCCGGCAAGCGAGGTGATGCGCGAAGCCTCGGGGTGGAGTGTGGCCGAGCCGAGACCCACCATGAACACTGCTATGAGCACGCCGGTGAGGGTGGTGCTGAAAGCGAGCAGGAGTATGCCGACAGAGGTCGAACACATTCCGGCCGGCAGACTCCACACAAAGGGACGGCGGTCAAAGGCATAGCCCACCACGGGCTGAAATATGGAGGCGGCGAGCTGATAGACGAGCGTTATGAGGCCGATTTCGGCGAAATTTATGCCGAGGTCCACTTTGAGCAGAGGATAGACGGCGGTGATGACCGACTGGAGCAGGTCGTTGAGGCAATGCGCGGCACTCAGGGCGAGCAGGATGTGAAAAGTCGGCATCTCAGTGAGCCGGCGGAGCTTACGGGCAAAAGTCATGATTCTGATGGTAAAATTGGAGGGTGCAAAGGTAATAAGAAATTTTTAATTTGTTAAAGACAGTGAGTGATTGGTCAAAAATGGAATAAATGAGGGCTTTTGCGTCAATTATAACATTTTTTATTGTTACTTTTTACTTTTTTCGACCAAATCTTTGGTAACTTTGCACGTTAAAATTTACGAAAATAACAAAATCGGTATATAATAAGTAAAGAAAAGTAAGACAATGAAATCCATCGCGTTATCGAAAAGCAGCATCGGTATGATGCTCGCAGCCGTGGCTTTGCTTCCCTCATGCTCGAAAAATCAGCAGCAAATGCAGGCCCCCGCACCCGAAATCGCCACTATCACCCTCGAGCCTCAGACAGCCGACTTACAGACGACCCTCCCGGCTACTATCAAGGGTAAGACAGACATCGACATCCGTCCGCAGGTGACAGGATTCATCACCAAGGTTAATGTGGACGAGGGCCAGCACGTCCGCAAAGGCCAGGTTCTCTTCACACTCGACCAGGTGACTTTCCAGGCAGCCGTCGACCAGGCCCGCGCCGCTGTGAACAACGCTCAGACAGCAGTCAACACCGCCAAGATGACAGCCGACAGCAAGAAAGCGCTCTTTGACAAGAACATCATCAGCGAATATGAATATCAGCTCTCGCAGAACTCGCTCGCACAGGCCCAGGCCCAGCTCGCCAACGCCAAGGCAGCGCTTGCGACAGCACAGAAAAACCTGTCATATACCGTAGTGACCTCTCCGAGCGACGGCTACGTGGGCACCATCCCCAACCGTGAAGGCTCGCTCGCCTCGCCCTCGTCGGCACAGCCCCTGACCACCGTCAGCGACAACTCGCAGGTCTATGCCTACTTCTCGCTCACAGAGAAGGACCTCCTGAACCTGCTCGGCGACGGTACCCGCAGCATCGACGCCGCAATCAAGGCTATGCCCGAGGTTCAGCTCCGACTCAATGACGGCACCATGTATCCTCTCACCGGCAAGGTTGCCACCGTTTCCGGAGTAATCGACAACAACACCGGCGCATCGAGCGTGCGTGCCCTCTTCAACAACCCCAACGGCATCCTCCGCTCGGGCGGTACAGGCCAGATTATCATCCCCGACACCCAGGAGAGCGTAATCATGATTCCCCAGAAGGCCACTTTCGAGCTTCAGGACCGCCGCTTCGCCTACGTGGTCAATGATTCCAACAAAGTTGTCTCCACTCCTATCACCATCGAGGCCAACAATGACGGCAAGAGCTTCGTAGTGACATCCGGACTGAAGGCAGGCCAGCGCATCGCCATCGAGGGAGTGGGTACAAAGCTCTCCGACGGCATGACCATCAACCCGGTGGCACCCCGCGCAGCAGCCCCCGCCGACGCAGCCGCCCAGCAGCAGGCTCCCGCAGCCAAATAAGAAAGACAAAAACGGAAACACATTATTTTATAAGTGTAAACACCAATGAAATTAGATAGATTCATCAACAGGCCGGTGCTGTCGACGGTGATTTCGATCTTCATCGTGCTACTCGGTCTGATCGGACTCTTCTCGCTACCGGTCACCCAGTTCCCGGACATCGCGCCTCCTACCATCCGCGTGTCGACCACCTATACGGGTGCCAATGCGCAGGCAGTGCTTAACTCCGTCATCGCTCCCCTCGAGGAGTCAATCAACGGTGCGGAAGGCATGACCTACATGGAATCGACTGCCACCAACACCGGTTCGGCCGACATCACAGTGTATTTCGAGCAGGGATTCGACCCTGACATGGCCGCCGTCGACGTGCAGAACCGCGTGGCCAAGGCCCAGAACCTCCTCCCCGCCGAAGTAACGCAGGTGGGTGTGCTTACCCAGAAGCGTCAGAGCTCCATGCTTCTCATGGTGGCCCTCTATGACGAGTCGGGCAACTATACCCAGGAATTCCTCGACAACTATGCGAAAATCAACATGATTCCCCAGCTGCAGCGTGTGTCGGGTGTGGGCGACGTTATGTCATTCGGCGCCGACTATTCGATGCGAATCTGGCTGAAGCCCGATGTGATGGCGCAATACGGCCTCGTGCCGAGCGACATCTCCTTCGCTCTCGCGGAGCAGAACATCGAGGCCGCTCCGGGCGCTTTCGGCGAACAGGGTAAACAGAGCTTCCAGTACACGATGAAATACAAGGGCCGTCTGACCACGCCCGAACAGTTCGAGGACATCGTGGTTGCCGCCAAGCCGACAGGCGAGGTGCTCCGTCTCGGCGACGTGGCCGAAATCGAGCTCGGCCGTGTGACCTACGGCTTCTCCAACTCGCTCAACGGCTATGCGTCGACGAGCTGTATCGTGTTCCAGACAGCAGGCTCCAACGCAACTCAGATCATCAACGACTGTCTCAAGGTGGTTGACTCTATGAAGAAAGACCTTCCCGCCGGTCTCGCCATCGCAGTCCCGATGAACAACAATGACTTCCTCAACGCCTCAATCCATGAGGTTATCAAGACCCTTATCGAAGCGTTCATCCTCGTGTTCTTCGTGGTTTACGTGTTCCTCCAGGACATCCGCTCGACCATCATCCCCGCGATTGCCATCCCTGTGGCCCTCGTCGGTACTTTCTTCTTCATGAATCTTATCGGATTCTCCATCAACCTTATCACCCTCTCGGCTTTGGTGCTGGCGATTGCGATTGTGGTCGACGACGCTATTGTGGTCGTCGAGGCGGTTCACGCCAAACTGGATGTGGGCTACAAGAGCGCTCGCAAAGCCTCGATAGACGCGATGGGAGAAATCGGCGGCGCCATCATCTCGATTACCCTCGTCATGATGCTCGTATTCATCCCCGTGTCGTTCATGTCGGGCACCACGGGTGTGTTCTACCGCCAGTTCGGTCTGACCATGGCCATAGCCATCGGTCTGTCGGCACTCAACGCGCTCACCCTCTCTCCCGCACTCTGCGCCGTGTTCCTCAAGGGTCATGATGACTCCACACTCAAGGAACGCATGGGCAAAGCCTACACCGCTGCAGGCGAAGCCGTGGTCAAAGAGGCCAAGCGCCGCTTCACTCTCGACCTGCCCCCGCTGATTACCTTCGCTTTCCTCGCAGCCACCATCACCTTCATGGTGCTCGGATGGTACAACATTCACAAGCCCCTCCAGCTCGGCATAGCAAGCGTCTGCGCCGTCATCACCATACTCGGTATCTTCGGCAAGCGTTTCCACAAGGGCTTTGAAATCGGTTTCAACCGTATCCTGAAGGTCTACAACAGATCGACCTCATTCTTCATCAACCACAAAATCACCTCATTCTCGATTGTTGCCGCCGTTATAGCCGTGCTTGTATGGCTCATGAGCATCACCACATCGACCCTCGTGCCCAACGAGGACACCGGAGTGCTTTTCTGTATGGTCGACATGCCCCCGGGCACATCGCAGGAACGTACTGACGAGGTGCTTAACCAGCTCGACGGCCTTCTGGCCCAGGTGCCTGAAATCGAGTACCGACAGAAAATATCGGGCTACAGCTTCATGGCAGGACAGGGTGCGACCTACGGTACGTTCATCCTCAAGCTCAAGAACTGGGAGGACCGCAAACAGGCAGACCAGACCTCACAGGCCATCCTCATGAAACTCTACGGTCTGACCTCAGTGATCAAGGACGGCCGCGTGATGATTTTCGCACCCCCTATGATCACCGGCTACTCGCTGACCAACGGTTTTGAAATCAAGATGCAGGACAAGACCGGCGGCGATGTCAACGACTTCTTCGCCGTGGTTCAGGCCTTCCTCGGCCAGCTCAACCAGCAGCCGGAAGTGCAGGCAGCCTACACCACCTTCAACCCGACCTTCCCGCAGTATATGATAGACATCGACGCTGCCAAGGCTAAACAGGCCGGAATTTCGCCGAAGGACATACTCTCCACCCTCCAGGGTTACTACGGCGGTATGTATGTGTCTAACTTCAACCGTTTCGGTAAAATCTACCGCGTGATGATGCAGGCATCGCCCGAGGCCCGTGTGAGCCCCGAGACACTCGCCTCCATCAAGGTGCGCAACGGCTCCGAGATGGCATCGGTGGCTAACTTCGTAACGCTCACCAAGGTTTACGGCCCCGACCTTCTGAACCGCTTCAACATGTTCCAGTCAATCTCCGTGACCGGTCAGCCGGCTCCGGGCTACACCTCGGGTGACTGTCTCGCAGCCATCGAGCGCGTGGCGGCTGAGACACTTCCGGCAGGTTTCGGTTATGAATACTCAGGTATGACCCGTGAGGAGGCATCGTCGGGCGCAGGTTCGACCACCGCCATCATCTTCGGTCTCTGTCTCCTATTCGTCTACCTGCTCCTCTCGGCGCAGTATGAGAGCTACATTCTCCCCTTCGCCGTAATCTTCTCGATACCCTTCGGTCTGATGGGCACGTTCATCTTCGCTCAGATATTTGACATCTCCAACAATATCTATCTCCAGATCGCACTCATCATGCTCATCGGTCTCTTGGCGAAGAACGCCATCCTTATCGTCGAGTTCGCCGTCGAGCGCCGCCGCACAGGTATGTCGGTTGTCAATGCCGCCATCCAGGGTGCCACCGCGCGTCTGCGTCCTATCCTCATGACCTCGCTCGCCATGATTATCGGTCTGCTCCCGATGATGTTCGCCACCGGCGCCGGTGCAAACGGTAACCGCGCACTCGGTACAGGTTCAATCGGCGGTATGCTCATCGGTATGATTCTCCAGGTACTCATCGTGCCGGCCCTGTTCGTAATCTTCCAGAAGATTCAGGAGAAGATCACTCCGCTCAAGTGGGAGGATACCGACAACGAAGGCATCGAGAACGAAATCGAGCAGTACACTCCCGAGTCCAACCGATAAACCCAGGTTCCGTCACACTCCGCGCCGCCTCCTGAAGCCGGCGCGGAGCGGACGCCCGGGCAAATCAAAGTCAACACCATTCATAACCGCAATGAAATTCAAGAATTTTTCACTTGTCATCGCAGTCGGACTGGGCGTGTCGACGCTCACAGGCTGCGGGATTTATAAGAAATATGATGTCAATGACGTCGACAGCCGCATCGTGAAGGAGTATGCCGAGGCTCTCAAGGCTGAGGAGGATTCCACCGCCTTCGGCAATCTCTCTTGGCGCCAGGTATTCACCGACCCGACCCTCGTGGACCTCATTGACCGCGCGCTCGCCAACAACAAGGACCTGCGCAACGCCAAACTCAACGTAGACATTGCCCACGCGCAGCTCAAGGGTGCCAAACTGAGCTATCTCCCGTCGCTCGCCCTGAATCCCAACGGCGCCGGTGCGAAGTATGCCGACAATGATTTCAGCTGGACCTACCAGCTTCCCCTCGCGGTGAACTGGGAGGTGGACATCTTCGGCAAGATTCTCAACACCAAGCGCGGCGCTCAGATGGCCGAGCTTCAGAGCAAGGCTTACGAACAGGCCGTGCGCTCGCAGATTATCGCCGGTGTAGCCCAGTGCTACTACTCCATCGCCGCTCTCGAAGCGCAGCTCAAGCTCTCGCGCGAGACCTCTGAACTCTGGAAGGAGAGCGTCAACGTGATGCGCAACCTCAAGGAAGCCGGACGTCTGAGAGAGGACGCAGTGGTGCAGAGCCTCGCGCAGTATTACAGCATCGAGGCTTCGATTACCGACATCGAGCTGTCGCTCCACGAGTCGAACAACACTCTGTCGCTGCTTCTCAACGAGATGCCGCAGACCTGGACCATCTCACCCGACGCTTCAATCAACGTGCCCGTGATGAAGCGCACTGCCATCCCGATGGCTGAGCTCGCCGCCCGTCCCGACGTGCGCGCTTCGGAAATGGCTCTCGCTTCGGCCTACTACTCGACAGCTTCGGCCCGCGCCGCTTTCTATCCGAGCCTCAACATCACTGCCAACGGCGGTTTCACCAACCTCCTGGGCGGATTCGTGCGGAATCCCGGCGACTGGTTCATCCAGCTTGCAGGTAGCCTGACAGCTCCCATCTTCTCGCGCGGCCAGAACATCGCCCGTCTTGAGGCTGCGAAGGCTCAGCAGAAGCAGGCTCTCAACAACTTCGAATATACCCTCATGAGCGCTGCCGCCGACGTGAGCGACGCCATGACCGTCTACGAGAAGAGCACACAGAAGCAGCAGTGGCTCGCCCTCCAGGTCGAGAATCTCGCGAAGGCCGTGGACATCACCAACGAGCTTCTTCTCTTCGACGGCTCGACCACCTATCTTGAGGTGCTCACCGCACAGAAGAATCTGCTCGGAGCCCAGACCGCACAGATCACCACTAATCTCACCACCGCCCGCTCTATAATCAACCTTTACCAGAACCTTGGCGGCGGCCGATAAATCACACAGTCTCATACCTCTTAAACAAACCATCATGATTAGCGACAAAGCACATATCGACCCCTCGGCCAAACTCGGCGAGAACGTCACCATCCACCCCTTCGCCTATATCGACAAGGATGTGGAAATAGGCGACAACACAGTCATCATGCCCTTCGCAAGCATCATCCGCGGCTCGCGAATCGGAAAGAACTGCAAAGTCTATCAGGGCGCAATCGTGGGCGCCGATCCCCAGGATTTCCGCTGGAAAGGCGGCTTCACCTACTGCTTCGTCGGCGACAATGTCGTGATACGTGAAAACGTCATCATCAACCGCGGCATTGCTCCGGAGGGTGGGACCCGTATCGGCAGCGGCTCGTTCCTCATGGCCAACTCTCACGTGGGCCACGACTCGCATCTCAAGGGCAAGGACGTCATCGGCAACAATGTCTCCATCGCCGGCGATGTGGAAATCGGCGAGTGCACGATTCTCTCGTCAAGCGCCGTGGTTCATGAAAATTCGCGCGTGGGCGACTGGGTGCTCATCAAGGGCGGATGCCGTATCACCGGCAATGTGCCCCCTTTCTGCATCATGGCCCACAACCCGACAGCCTATTTCGGTGTCAACGCGACCATCCTGCGCAAACAGGGTATGAGCGAGGAGAGAATCGACGATATAGCAAAATGCTACCGCCACATCTATCAGACTGGCACTTCGGTGTTCAACGCCCTCCAGCGCATTGACGCCGACGTTGAGCAGACTCCGGAACGCGACAATATCCTGTCGTTTATCCGCAGCAATAATCTCCGTATCGTAGCCATCCCGAAGGACCTCGAAGAGTAAAGCGAAATTACCTATAAGCAAGCCACCGCCCCGGACAGCGAAATGCCCGGGGCGGTGCTTTTTTCAACCATTTTGCCTCCCTCTCCGTTTATTTTATTACTTTTGCAATATAACAATACCCACGCATCAGAATCAAATGAAAGCCGACAGAAATACAAAAGAACGTATTGACGCCATAATCGCGTCACACGAAGCCGGAGAGCCCATGAGAGTGCTGTTCGTGTGTCTCGGAAACATCTGCCGCTCGCCGGCGGCCGAGGGCATCATGCGCTCCATCGTGGAGAGCGAGGGCGACGAGGCCGGCTGGGTCATCGACTCGGCCGGAACCGGAAGCTATCATATAGGTGACCAGCCTGACAGACGCATGAGAGTGCATGCGCGGCGAAGGGGCTTAGAGCTCGTCCACACGTGCCGTCAGGTCGATAGTGAGGATTTCCTCGACTTCGACATGATAATCGGTATGGACGCATCTAACATAGCAAATCTGCGGCGTCTCGCTCCTTCGCCTGAAGCGGAAAGGAAAATCATACCCATGGCAGCCTTCTTTCCCGACAGTTCGCGCTACGATTATGTGCCGGACCCGTATTACGAGGGTGCGGAGGGTTTCGAGCTCGTGCTCGACCTGCTCGACGAGGGATGCCGGAATCTATACAATGCCTGCAAACGAAAAACAGATAAACGCCAATGAGAAATTTTGACATCACAATCCCGGTCGTGGAAGCTACACTGGACGAGCTGACGGCCGAGGAAAAGAATCTCGTGGAGCTGGCCAGGAAGTCGACTTACCGCAGCTATGCACCATACAGTAAATTCCATGTGGGAGCGGCCATCCTGCTCTCAAACGGCGAGACAGTGACCGGAGCCAATCAGGAAAACGCAGCCTACCCTTCGGGGCTCTGCGCTGAACGCACCGCGGCCTACTATGCCCACGCCAATTATCCCGACGCCACTTTCAAGATGATTGCCATCGCTGCCCGCGGCACTGACGGCAATCCCACGGAGAAACCTATATCACCCTGCGGTGCGTGCCGCCAGGCGCTGCTGGAGTATGAGACGCTTGCCAAACACAACGTACCGGTGATTCTCGCCGGCAAAGACAAGGTCTACATATTCCGCTCCGTCAATTCCACCCTCCCCTATTGCTTTAGCGAGTTCTGAGGCCCGGAGAGCATACAAATACACCCCGACGGCCATGTCAATGCCTGCTATTGGTTTCTGACATGGCCGTCGGGATGTTTTGTGGAGAGGAAACGGCGGAGGTTATAAAATGGAGTGAGGAGGGAAGATAAAGGTGCGGAGGCGAAGATGTGAAGGGGTAGAAAGGGATACAAAAAAAGAGCCGGAGGGCTGATTGGTTCAGCTTTCCGGCTCTCGTAGAGGGGGCGGTTAT
>DXXM01000049.1 GCA_019416285.1 Bacteroidales bacterium | reverse complement strand
GTATAACGCTTTTGAGATAGCGGATATAACGGACGGCGGCGTTGTTGGCGCAACCCTTCTTTATGCGCAGGAAATGCTCGAAGTCGTCAACCATTCCGGATGTCAGTTTATTCATCGGAATATCTTTCACATCGTGCTTGTCGATGAGAAATTCCTCCAGATACTTGACGCATCGCTCCCAGCGCAGGCGCGTACCCTCGCAGATGTCACCACGCTCGTTGCGGTCCTTTACCTTCTTGTTGAGTTCGCGGAACGCCTCGCAGAGCATCGTCGGCTTTTGCAGCTTGCCGAGGAATGCCTTTTTCAGAGTGTCGGGATTGACCATCTCATCGCGCATGACGAGCTGGTTGTGTATTTCGCATATCTTGGTACGGATGGTGTCAAGGTAGCGGTTCAGTTCAAGGTCCTTCTTGGTCTTGCCTTTCGACTGACCTTTGGACGCATCCCAGTTGTTGGGAGCTATATACCGGTTGGTATATACCTCCGCACGTTGCCCATTCATCGTTATTCGCAGCAGAATGGGAAATTCGCCCTCTTTGTTGGGGCGGCTTCTCCTGACCATGAAGTTCAGTGAGAAGTAGCTCTCGTTGGATAATTTCATTTGACTTGTGGCTTTAATGGTTAAACTAAAGATACAAATTTTTTCTCGGGTACACAAACTGCACATCCGAAGGACAAATGAAATATCCGGGGTTGCGAGGTGGCAAAACGACCAATTCAACGAATAATGTTGAATTGCCACCTCAAATTGCCACCTTTGCATAACATTTTTTAACTATACCGGCAGCTAAAAATGGTGGCAACGGTGCTTGTTGTAGGCTTAATAAGCCTGCTTATTCTAAAGTTCAGGATTATTCTTTGCCACCTGTAACCACCTTGCGAGGTGGCAGACACCCAACGGCTATATTTCTCGTATATCTTTGAAAAATAATGAAATAGAGTCTTTCGAGGTGGCAAAACAAGGTGCAATTTTTATTGCCACCTTCTTGCACACCCGCAGTTTCAATATTCTGCGCCGATTGGGGTGTGGGGTAAAAAGAAAAACCTCTGAAAATCATTGATTTTCAGAGGAATTCGTCGGTCTGATAGACCCTTTAGTGACCCCGGAGAGGCTCGAACTCTCGACCCACTGATTAAGAGTCAGTTGCTCTACCAACTGAGCTACGGAGTCTTGTTTGCTGAGGTGTTTCCCTCAATTGCGATGCAAAGGTACGCTGTTTTTTTTTACCGACCAAATGTTTTTATGTTTTTTTTCAAAAAAATACAGTTTTCATGCGTTTTTAAGTGATATAGCAAAATTTCAGTTCTATTTTTCTCTATTATTATCCTTCGTGATGACGATGTATTAAACCGACTTCTCCATATATACCTTAATATAATACGCCAGCGTGCAATCGCAGCCACATGTAAATGTAAACGTAAAATCCACGTGGAGTCAACTCCTTCCGACGTACCATCGGTGTGCCGATTTTTTAACTATCTCACCTCTCAAAATCATTGGCACGTTGAGAAAATTTGCTTACCTTTGCACTTTCATTTTTTCAAGCACCAATCATTAAGGAAATTAACAATGGGAGGTTTCTTCGGCTCTATTTCCAAAAAGCCTTGTGTCAATGACTTATTCTACGGCACTGATTACAACTCTCACCTCGGCACCAAGCGTGCAGGCATGGTGACTTTCGACCCGGAATCGGGTTTCCACCGTACAATCCACAGCCTTGAGCGCGACTATTTCAGGTCGAAATTTGAAGATGAGCTCGACAGATTCGTCGGCAATCAGGGTCTTGGAGTCATCAGCGACACCGATCCGCAGCCTATCATCGTCAACTCTCACCTCGGGCGCTATGCGGTGGTCACAGTCGCAAAAATCAACAATATCCGTGACATTGCCGCCGAACTCCTCGCCGAGCGCATGCACTTCAGCGAGCTTTCGGCAAACAACATCAATCAGACTGAACTCGTGGCCCTCCTCATCAACATGGGCAAGGACTTCGTCGACGGCATCAACCTCGTCTACAAAAAAATCAAGGGCTCATGCTCGATGCTCATTCTCACGGAGGACGGCATCATCTGTGCCCGCGATTATCTCGGACGCACACCTATAGTAATCGGACAGAAGGAGGGTGCCTACGCAGCATCCAGCGAGTCATCGGCCTTCCCGAACCTCGACTACAAGACCGTGCGCGACGTGGGCCCTGGTGAAATCGTGCGCCTGCGCGCCGACAGCATGGAAGTGCTCCAGGCTCCGGCCCGACGCGAACAAATCTGCTCCTTCCTCTGGGTCTACTACGGCTTCCCCGCGAGCGACTACGACGGTATCAACGTCGAGGACATGCGTGAGGCCGGAGGCCGCAAGATGGGCGAAGAGGACCCCACAGAGGCCGATTGCGTCTGCGGTATCCCCGACTCCGGAGTAGGCCACGCGCTCGGATATGCCGAGGGACGCGGCATCCCCTACCGCCGCGCCGTGCTCAAATACACTCCGACATGGCCCCGCAGCTTCACACCCGGCAACCAGTCGCGCCGCGACCTCGTGGCCAAGATGAAGCTCATCCCCAACCGCGCCATCCTCAACGGCAACCGCGTGGTGTTCTGCGACGACTCGATTGTCCGCGGCACACAGCTCCGCGACAATGTCCGCACCTTCTTCGAATGTGGCGCCAAAGAGGTTCACGCACGCATCTCCTGCCCCCCGCTCGTCTACGGCTGTCCCTTCATCGGCTTCACAGCCTCCAAGAGCGACCTTGAGCTCATCACCCGCCGCATCATCAAGGATTTCGAGGGCAACGACTCCGCCAAGCTCGACATCTATTCCAAGACCGGCACTCCCGAATATGAGCGCATGGTCAAGGAGATAGCCAACCGTCTCGAGCTCACATCGCTCCAGTTCAGCAAAATAGAGAACCTCATCGACAGCATCGGCCTCCCCAAATGCCGCCTCTGCACACACTGCTTCGACGGCACCGGCTGCCACCCCGACGAGGCCTGGCGCGAGGATCATCCTGAAGAATAACAATCGTTCATCCGGATTCCGAATCCGTATAGTCTGAAATAAAAACACAAAAGGACGGAAGATACAAAAGAAACAGAAGGTAAATTCAGCAGTTTCCTTATCATAGCTGAAAAAATCTTCTGTTTCTTTTGTATCTTCCACCCTTTTGTGCTTCTATATCTCAATATGTGAGGGTCAGCGCTTGTCGTGGAAGCGATAGCCCACGCCTATCATCAGATTGTTGGGATTCTTGAAACTGTTGAGCTGATAGCCGATGTGGAGGAAGAAACTGCGCGTCACATGCACTTTCAGCGCCAGCACCTGATAGAAATTCTTCGAGTCCGAATTGCCCAGCAGATTGTAGCCTAAGCCCGCATTGATTGAGAAAATCGGCATAACAAGCTCGCCGCGCGCCGAGAGGCCGCCCGATACCTGATGGAAAAATGACGGTCGGTGGAACCTGATTTCATCGCCATAGGTTCCCTCGACCCAATAGTTTTTCAGGTCGGAGCTCTCGTCATACTGTATGTCGGCCGAGATGCCCGCACGGAGAAAGCGGTTGAAATTCCACATCGGTGCGAAATTGAAGCCCGCTATGCCGAAATGTCCCGGAAGCACCTCCTTCATCCCGTCTACGTCGGTCATCTTCTTGCGGACGGCTCCGTAGAGCACCACGTCGTAGCTGATATGGGGCCTGATAGGTTCGATGTCGGCATTGTCGGCGAGCGTGCGCACCGGCTGGTTGGCATCGAAGGTATATGTCACCCCGACCCGGCCACCGATGGTGTTCACTCCAGGATTGGGCCACGACGTATTGCCGTTGGAATAGTGGGTCATGTCGATACCCGCCGCCAGATTCCAGCGGGGCGACAGCCTGTAGTTTAGCATGAAACCGACGTTGATATACGCGTTGATCGGCGAGCCCACAATCAGATTGAGCGGAACATTGTTCGACGACCCTAAATCGTCGTGATACTTTTTCCACCCGAAAGAAGCACCGAAGTTCCATTCGTAGTCAAAGGTCAGATTCCGGGCCACGCGGAAAATCGGCGAGCCCTGAAAGAGATAGGCCGTCACGGGAGTACCCGTCCTGCTTCCCGCGAAAAACGAGGTGACCGACGCTCCCACGCCCTGATACGCTCCCGGATAGAGACGCCCCTGCCGAGTGTCGTCGGAGTAACTGAACGAATACTTCAGATGGCCCGACACTCCGAGATTCTTATCAGGACTGCCGTCGTAGATATCCTCCACGGCCTTCCTCGCGCCGGCTACGTATGCCGCCCGCGCGTCCGCACCTATATGGTGGATGATTTTGCGCTCCTGCCGGCAACTGTCGGCAGGATTCATCTCCTGCGCCATCGCCTGTGGCACCCCGAGCGACAGGATGGCGGCAAGCGCCGCCACACTCCGGAGCATGCGCCCGGCAGAAAAAATATCCTTATTGTTCATCGAGATTGAATTTTTCATATTTCATATGATATGACCACGGCTGGTCCACCACGACCCTGACCGGTATTTCTGTCTCGCGTCCGTTGGTCATATTTCTTATCCTCAGAGTGCCATCGGCCTGTATTCTCACCCTAGGCACTTCAAACTCTGCCCTCACGCCCATCCGCGGAGCCAGCCTAAAGATATAGTTTTTACTGAATGTTCCTATCCAGGGATACAGGGCACTGTCAAGTGGCGGCATAACCACAGTCTCTGCTGAAAATAGCGCCGTGTCGCCCCACATCTGCCCCTCGAGACTCCACCCGCCATCAACAGGATGGTATCGGAATGTCGGTATCCCCACATGGACCGAATCACTGCCGAATTTCACACTCTGCATGGGGTTTACGGTGAAATCCACACGCATGGGACAGTGTTCCGCTACCGGAAAGACGTGGCTCACACTGTCGTAGCCCGCATTTTCATGATATATGGGGATTACATCCTCCCACCCATTCGAGCGTATCCTGACATCATCCGCATAGCTCACACCGAGCACCTCGTAGGTAGCATCCTTATCAAGCGTTGACTCAAGCGAAAACTCCACGAGGTCATAGCGTCCCGGATAAGAGAAACTGATCTGACCCGTGAGAGGGCGCCCTATTATGTTACGTTTCGAACTCACTGTAATCTCGCCGGATTTCTTTCGAGAGACCTCAAATTCGGCCACAGCGTTTCTGAAAACCACTCTCTCATAATCCCGGTCCGAATCAACGAGATTGAGAGAATAATCGTGCTGCACCGGATCAATCTTGCCCGTCGCAGCCATTCCTGAAACAGTATATGCCTCATATTCATATTCGAAATCCGAAAACTGATATGTCGGGAACGGTTTTTCCTCCGGCCACGGGTCTGATGGGTCGGGCAGTTCCGAGGACTCATATTCCGGAAGCCACACGCTGATACATTCGAGACTGTTACGACTGTAAGTGAACGATGCCTCACCTCCGTCGGCCACCACAATGCTTTCGGCTGACGGCGGAGCGCTCTCCCGGATAAAGACCTCGTCATTGCATCCGGCAAGTGACAGCGCGACGGCAAGCGCCACAAGCAGCGGCGTCACGGACCAGCGGGCCGCGCCTCTGCCACAATTATATATATGCGTCGTTTTCATCATTTCATAGAGCTTTGGTTTCCACTGAATAGCTGAATTGCACCGGCTGCACCACATCCACGCGAATTTCAAGTTCATGTTCCCTGCCGCTACGCGGATTGACGGCGTAGAGCGTGGCGTAGGTGGTCATTATAATAGCTGTGGATGTGAATTTCAGAGTCGATTCCGTCATGGGCGGAGTCGTCATGGCAAACTGCGTCGTGAAGCTCTGTCCATCGGGAAGCACATAGTCCATCGGGGCGCGCACCTCGGTGCCGGGACGCAGCAGAGCCGTCGCGCCGATGAAAGCCGGGCGCTGCGTCGAGGGGTCCCACGTGGGTATGCCGATTGTGATTTCGCCGTAATCAATCTCGTAGGGGCAGATAGTGGTCTGCTGGATATAGACAAGCATCCTGCAATAATCCGCAGGCGTGAATTTCTGCACATTCTCGACCGCTGTATTGTTTCTGACGGTCATCGTCGCGTTATTACCGACGCTCTTAAACGACGTCTGCTCCCTATAGACCAACCTTTTTGCCTCCAGCACAGGCTTTTCATCGAAGGAGGATGCTATGCTGAAATTCACGTGTTCCTCCTTGTAGCGGTAGGACACGATAATTCTGCCGCACACTGCATCTCCGCGGATATTCCTGACGGAGCGTATGCCGATTTTTCCTTCGGGACTGCCGTAGATTTCCAACGCGGCATCCTCGTTTGAGGCCGTCAGGCGCGTGATGAACGGCTGGGAGCTTGTGATGTCGTATAGCGACATCTGCGACACGAGCGTGTAGCGCGCGAATTCATCGCCCGAGGGGAGATATTTCACGCAGTCGAACTTATCATCGAAAACCACCTCTACCGACACGAGATCGCGTGTCGGAAACTCAAAGGTCGCCTCACCGCCGTCGGAGATGTCGAGGCTATCCACTGAAATTGTCGGTTCTTCGTCTATAAATATATCGTTGTTGCATCCTGTCATCAGAATCAGGACACACAATAGCGGCAGCAGCCGCACGCATAATGTGTTCATAAATCAGTCACTGTGTTTTCATCCGTAGGCTCCGGCAGCTCGCGCCGCACCGCCCCGGAGGGCTCCGGCCGGCCTGTCGAATCTGCGGAAATGCAAAGATAGACAAATAAACTGCATTATTATAATTTAATCTCTTTTTTAACTGATTTATTGACATAATCCGACCCGCAAAAGACTTTAAACTCTAAAAACAACCAAAAAGTGGCCCCGGATAGCGCTAATTCAAAGAAAATTCGTATATTTGCAAGCTGAAATCGGAGCCAATCCCGGTTTCTCCATGAAAACCAATCAAAAAAATCATTAACTAACTCTTTTTAATACATCACTTTAACAGCAATGCAAAGCAAAGGATCTTTGGGAAGTGTTGTCGCAGGTGTGATAGCCATTTTCATGGTTCTCATCTGCTTATTCTACCTTTCTTTCACCGTTGTGACCAACCACTACGAGAAGAAAGCGTCGGAATATGCCGCAGTTGAGGCCGCTAAGGACAACAACAGCCCTGAAACTAAACGTAAAGCCTACAGCGAGTACATCAAGAACATCGCTAACGAAAAGGTTTATTTAGGCTATACTTTCAATGAAGTACAGAAACTCGGTGTAGGCCTCGGTCTTGACCTCAAAGGTGGTATGAATGTCACCCTCCAGGTTTCAGTTCCCGACATCCTTCGCTCGATGGCCAACGCCGAAGGCAATCCATATTTCGAGCGCGCTGTAGCAAGCGCCGACTCAATCACCCGCGCCAACAAGAGCAACGATTTCATCGACGTGTTCTGCAACGAATACCGCAAGCTCGACCCTCAGGGCGACCTCTCTGTAGTGTTCAAGGACCAGGTTAAGCGCGGTGACAACATCGACGCTATCAAAAACTCGCTCCGGCAGGAAGTGAAGGACCGCGTCAGCAGCTCGACCAACGTCCTCCGCACCCGTATCGACCAGTTCGGCGTCGTTGCCCCCAACATTCAGGAACTTGAAAAGGACGGTCAGATTCTTCTGGAGCTCCCGGGCGTCAAGGAGCATGACCGTGTGCGCGAGCTCCTCAAGTCAAGCGCCAACCTCGAATTCTACGAGACAACTCAGGTCAACGACATCGCCCCGATGCTCCAGGCCCTCGACAACGCTCTCCGCGCTGACTCGACCGGCAACGGCAAAGGTCTCTTCGACTACTTCGTACAGGTGGGCAATCCCTACAATCCCATCAACGTAGGTTCAGCCACAGAAACCGCACGCGATACCATCAACGCCATCCTCGCATCACCCTTGGCCAAAGGCATCCTCCCCGCCAACCTCAAGCTCGCCTGGGAATTCAAGCCCCAGGTAGTGCAGGTCGACGACTCTGTCCGCGGCAAGCGCAACATCAGCCTTTATGACCTTATCGCCCTCAAGACCACCAACGGCAAGCCCGCTCTCAGCGGCGACGTGATCACATCGGCAACCAGCGATTACGAGGCAATGCAGGGCAACTACGTGTCCATGAACATGAAGCCCGAGGCTGCGCGCCAGTGGGCACGCATCACCGCCGCCAACATCAACAAGCAGGTGGCAATCGTGCTCGACGACCAGGTTTACTCCGCCCCCAATGTCAACTCTGTAATTGAAGGCGGCCGCTCGCAGATTACCGGCCAGTTCACCACCGACGAGGCAAAGGACCTTGCCAACGTGCTCAAGAGCGGTAAGATGGCAGCCAAGGTCGACATTATCTCCGACACCGTAATCGGTCCGTCGCTCGGTGAGCAGGCCATTCAGGACGGTATGTGGTCATTCGTTGTGGCCATCGTCCTCCTCATGATTTTCATGTGTCTCTTCTACGGCTTCATCCCCGGCCTCATCGCCAACGTAGCCCTCATCTTCAATATCTTCTTCACCTTCGGTATCCTCGCCTCCTTCCAGGCAGTGCTCACCCTCTCGGGTATCGCAGGTATCGTGCTCGCACTCGGTATGGCGGTCGACGCCAACGTGCTTATCTACGAGCGTACCAAGGAAGAGCTCCGCGCAGGCAAGAACGTACGCACCGCCATCGCCGACGGTTACAGCAACGCGTTCTCGGCCATCTTTGACTCGAACCTTACTTCAATCATCACCGGTGTGATCCTCCTCCTCTTCGGTACAGGTCCCATCAAGGGCTTCGCAACCACCCTCATCATCGGTATTATCTGCTCGTTCTTCACAGCGGTATATCTCACCCGCCTTATCTACATCATGTTTGCCAAGAGCAAGACTTTCGAACACCTCACCTTCGCTACTCCCCTCTCGGCAAAGATGTTCTCCAATACCCACATCGACTTCCTCGGCGCACGCAAGGTCAGCTTCGCTATCGTAGGTGCCGTAGTCATCATCGTCATCGGCTTCCTCTTCGGTCGCGGACTCAACCAGGGTATCGACTTCTCCGGTGGCCGCAACTACGTGGTTCAGTTTGACCATCCCGTCAAGACCCACGAGCTCCAAGCTCAGCTCGCTCCCCTCTTCGAAGGCGCTCAGCTCAGTGTCATCACCATCGATGACGACACCAAGGTCCGCATCTCGACCAACTACAAGATTGACTCTGACGAGGAAGGCATCGACAACGAAATCACTGAAATCCTCTACAAAGGCCTTGAGAACCAGCTCAACGGCATGAGCATCGAGGACTTCTCGACCACCAACGAGAACATCGGTATCATGTCGTCGCAGAAGGTAGGTCCGACCGTGGCAAACGATATGCGCACCGACGCCTACATCGCCGTTATCCTCGCGCTTCTGGCCATGTTCTTCTATATCCTGCTCCGTTTCCGCAACATCGCCTTCTCTCTCGGCGCTCTTGCAGCCGTAGCCTTCACTGCCTTCACAATCATCGGTTTCTACTCAATCTTCTGGGGCGTATTCCCCTTCGCTATGGAAATCGACCAGTCGTTCATCGCCGCTATCCTTACCGTTATCGGTTATCAGATCAACGACACCGTGGTTGTGTTCGACCGTGTACGTGAGAACGTAGGTCTCTATCCCAAGCAGAACTTCTTCACCACCATCAACTCGTCAATCAACTCGACACTCGGACGTACAGTGATGACCTCGACCTCAACCCTCCTGGTACTTCTCTGTATCTTCATCCTCGGTGGTGACGCCATCCGCTCATTCGTATTCGCAATGATCTTCGGTGTGATTATCGGTACACTCGCTACTATCTACATCGCAGCTCCCGTCGCTTACATCACCGACGCCCGCCGCAATGCCAAGAAAGCAGTCAAGGCCTAAACACCCCGACTGACAATTAACCACCATACCCGCGCCCCGGACGGCATCAGCCATCCGGGGCGCAGTGTTTGTTGTAGGTCCAGCCCCTCCTATTACTCCTATTCCCCCTATTACTCCTATCACTCCCACCACATTCCTCACCCGCAAAAAATTCCCCGAGAGCAGCCGCTCCCGGGGGATAATATCTGGCAAAAATTTCTGTAATCTTTTACTTAGCCTCCTTCATGGCGGCAGCCACATCATTGCGGAGAGCGTCGTCCTGCTTGTCGCGGCTCAGAATCTTACCGTCGGGGCCGAAGAGGATAATGCAAGGAATACCCTGGATACCATAGATGTCGGTCGGGACATTCTGCGCGTTGATTACGTTCATCCAGGGGAGTTCGTGCGACTCGATGCCCTTGAGAGTATCCTCAGGCTTATCCCACACGGCCACGCCGATGACCTCGAGACCCTTGGGCCCATACTCTTTGTAGAGCTCCTTGATGACCTTGGTCTGACGGATGCACGGACCGCACCAACTTGCCCAGAAATCAACAAGCACATACTTGCCCTTGCCCACATGGTCGCTCAGACGGAAAGTAGAGTCATTGTAGGTCACCTCGAAATCCTTGAACATCTTGCCCTCCGAAGTCTCGGCCTGATTCATGAAAGCCTGACGCATTTTCTGAATCCTCTGATAGTTTCCGAGCGAGGGATGTGCGGCAATTGCCGAATCGAGCTGCTGGAGGTTCATCTCGCGCGCGGGCCCGTAGAAGAAATAGTAGAAACCGAGAGCGTTGTCGATGTTCTCGTTCATGAGTGCCTGCTCAGCGCCGTTGATTTTCTCCTCGAACTCGGCATAGCGAGCCTCCTTAACGGAGTCGGGCAGATTGCGGAACTCCTTGATGGCATCCATTCTCATGGTCCAGTAAGCCTCATTCTTGGCATTGAGAGCACCACCCGACACAGCACCGTCGACGATGTTGATGGAATCACCCTCAAGGAAGAACTGCGACACACCGCGCTCGTCAATCACGATGCTCACGAAACGCGCGCTGTCGATGTCGTTGCTGAACACTGCCACACCGTTTTCAATCGTAGCGCTGTCGAGCTTCTCGTCAGTGTCGAAATCCACGATATAGACAGTCTTGCCGTTGTTGTCCTCCCCCTCGGCATTGTAAGCCACCGTGTAATGGGGCTTGTCTGATTGTGCGCAGCCAGCCAACACCAGCAGGCCGGTTGCATAAAGTAATGATCGGTTCATTTCTTGTTAGAAACTGTTTTTGGGGTTAATAAACTGGTTATGTCTGTTTCAGCCGCAAAGGTAGCTCTTTATCCCAACACACTGAAATTATCCAAAATGTTAAAGAACAGCAAAAATTTTTAATCGCGTAGAAAAAATATTGTGTATATTTGCCAAATCCGTCCGGCCATACCGCACCGGAATGTGTTGTATTTACTATACGCCCCGCGTTTCGACCAAAAACAGCCGATAATGACTCGTAAAAACACCGACACATCATATCACTCACGCTTTCCGGCATGGCCCGGAAAGATAGTCAGCTTCTACCTCGAAGGCTTCCGCTCCATGACCGTCGGCCGAAAACTGTGGCTGCTGATACTGATAAAACTCTTCATCATATTCTTCGTGTTCAAACTATTCTTCTTTCCCGACCTCCTCAGCCGCGACTACGACAACGACACCGACCGCGCCGAAGCCGTCCGCACCACCCTCCTCAACAGATAATCCTATAATTACACCACAACCCATTAATTATACACCAACCCACCCTCAAAACCCTCACCTTTCAACGACTCAAGCCCCCTCAACCCTAAAAAATATTATACTAAAACTTTCAACTTTAAACTCTCAATTTTCAACTTTAAATTTTCAACTTTAACTTTCACCTTTCAACTCTATACTACCTATGGATGATTTGATGACCGTAGTCGACTGGTCACGATGGCAATTCGCCCTCACAGCCATGTACCATTGGCTCTTCGTGCCCCTCACCCTCGGACTGAGCGTGATTGTAGGCATCATGGAGACAATCTATTACCGGACCCGCAATGAAAAATGGCTCCGCACAACCAAATTCTGGATGACACTCTTCGGAATCAACTTCGCGATGGGTGTCGCCACAGGTATCATTCTCGAATTCGAATTCGGCACCAACTGGTCAAACTACAGCTGGTTTGTCGGCGACATCTTCGGCGCCCCGCTCGCCATCGAAGGCCTCCTCGCCTTCTTCATGGAAGCCACCTTCATCGCCGTGATGTTCTTCGGATGGAAAAAAGTCAGCCCCGGCTTCCACCTCGCCTCCACCTGGCTCACCGCCCTCGGCGCCTCCATCTCCGCCCTGTGGATTCTCATAGCCAACGCTTGGATGCAATATCCCGTCGGCATGGAATTCGACCCCGGACAGATGCGCAACGTCATGGACAACTTCTGGGACGTGGTGCTCTCGCCAGTGGCCATCAATAAATTCTTCCACGCCGTATTCGACGGTTGGGTGCTGGGCGCAGTCTTTGTCTGCGGCGTCAGCTCATGGTATCTCATGAAGCGCCGTCGCCGCGAATTTGCCCTCGACTCCATCCGCATAGCCGGATGGGTGGGACTTGTCGGCATCATCTTCACCATCTGGACCGGCGACGGTTCCGCAGTGCAGGTGGCGCGCGTACAGCCCATGAAACTCGCCGCGATGGAGGGTCTCTACGACGGTCACGTCGGCCAGGACCTCATAGGCTTCGGCATCCTCGACCCCGCCAAGCAGCGCAACGACGATTCCTCCCCCTACCTCTTTGAAATCTCCATCCCCAAAGGACTCTCCATCCTCGCCAACCATAATGCCGATACCTTCGTCCCGGGCATCAACGACCTCATCAACGGCATCAGCCTCACCCCTGAAGGCGACACCATCCGCACCGACTCCTACGCCGAGCGCATCATCATAGGCAAACGTGCCCATGAAGCGCTCCGCGAGTTCGACCACGCCATGGCCAAGGGTGACAGCGCCGGCATGGAAACCGCGCGCGAAAAGCTCCGCAAAGACTACCGCTATTTCGGCTACGGCTACCTTGACAGCCCCGATGACGCCATACCTCCGGTAGCCATGACCTTCTACTCCTTCCGTATCATGGTGATGGCCGGCGGCTATCTGCTCCTCTTCTTCATCATCGGTGTCATCGCCTCGGCCCGCGGCGGACGCCTGTGGGAACGCCGCTGGTGGCAATGGCTCTCGATTCTCTCGATTGCAATTGTCTGGATATGCTCCGAGGCGGGATGGGTGACAGCCGAAGTCGGCCGTCAGCCCTGGATTATCGAAGGGCTCATGCCTACCAGAGCCGCCATCTCAGCTATCTCGTCGTCGACCGTCCAGCTCACATTCTGGATGTTTGCCATCGTGTTCACCGCACTGCTCGTGGCCGAAATCGCCATAATGATAAATCAGATCCGCAACGGCGGAAGCCGCGACGAGAACGACGAGTATTAACATTCACCAACAACTCCCCCACAACTGATTTCAACATATTCTTATGGAACTTGAATCATTACAGATATACTGGTGGCTGCTGATTTCCGTACTCGGCGCCATCCTGGTCTTTCTCCTGTTCGTTCAGGGCGGACAGACCTTCCTGCTCGGTGTCAGCGACACCTCCGACGCCTCCCGCCGCATGATAAGCTCATTCGGCCATAAATGGGAACTCTCGTTCACCACGCTCGTGGTGTTCGGCGGAGCCTTCTTCGCCTCCTTCCCCCTCTTCTACTCCACCAGCTTCGGCGGGGCCTACTGGCTGTGGATGCTCATCCTAATCAGCTTCGTGCTCCAGGCCGTCAGCTATGAGTTCCGCTCGAAGAAGGGCAATGTGTTCGGCACCCGCACCTACGACGCCTTCCTTTTCTTCAACGGCTGCGTGGGCTGCATACTTCTCGGCGTGGCTGTGTCGATGTTCTTCTTCGGCGCTGAGTTTACCGTCAGCAAAGGCAACATCCTTAACGCTTCCTCACCCGTCATATCAACCTGGGCGCCAACCCACGGATTCGAAGCCATCTTCTATTGGAAAAACCTCATCCTCGGTTTTGCAATCCTCTTCCTCGCCCGTACCCAAGCCGCTCTCTACCTCATGAACAACAATCCGCAGGACGACGACTTCTTCCGAGCTAACCGCCGCTGCGTCCTTGTCAACGCCGTGGCCTTCCTTATCTTCTTCCTCTTCTTCCTCGGGCTGCTGCTCACCACGGATTCACTTCAGACCTCCTTCGACGGCAGTATCAGCGGCCGTCCAAGCGCCTTTGAACTCCGCGAATTCAAATACTTCTTCAATCTCATCGAGCTTCCCGCCGCACTCGCGGCCTTCCTCTTCGGAGTGGTCATGGTGCTCTATGCCGTAATCCGTTCAGCCTTCGCGCGCCACTGGACATGCGGTATCTGGTGGAGCGGCATCGGCACAATTCTCGTGGTTCTCGCCCTCTTCTGGATAGCTGGCTACAACAATACTCCCTACTATCCCTCGCTGACCGACCCGGCATCGTCGCTCACCATCTTTAACAGCTCGTCGAGCCACTTCACTCTGACCTGCATGAGCTGGGTATCGCTCATCATACCCTTCGTGGTGGCCTACATCGCCTACGCCTGGTACTCCATGGACCGACGCCACAGCTAAGCCATTCATTCCAAAAGAAGTTTAATACAAAAAGACAGTTCCTATGTATGCAATTATAAAAGCAGACATAGGAACTGTCTTTTTGTGTCTGAAATTCCGGTATATTACAAATCGAAGAAGGTCTTGAAAGCGGCTATAGTATAGGCGTGATCCCTGGTGGCCATGGTCTCGCGGACGGAATGCATGGCCCAGATAGCCTCGCCCATGTCCACACCTCTCAAGTCAATCTGCGAAGTGAGGATATTTCCGAGAGTCGAACCACCCGCCACGTCGCTGTGGTTGACGAAATACTGGCAGGGGACACCAGCTTTCTCGCATATCACACGGAACACCGCAGCCGAGTCTGCGTCCGTCATATACTTGCAGTTGGCGTTGATTTTGATTACCGGCCCTCCGCCCACAACCGGATGGTTGGTCGGGTCATATTTCTCAGCATAGTTCGGGTGGAAAGCATGGGCATTGTCGGCCGACACCATGAACGAAGCGTCGACGCTGCGCAGATACTCCTCCTCGCCGCCGCCGAGACAGCCGACTATGCGGCAGAGCAACTGCTGGAGCACAGGCGAGGCCGCTCCCTGCTTGGTGCCCGAACCGGTCTCCTCGTTGTCGAAAATAGCCATGACGCGGGTCTGTGTTGTCGAGGTGGTTTCGAGCAGTGCGGTCATAGCGCCGTGAACCATGCTGAGGTCGTCGAGACGGCCCGAAGTCAGGAACTCCTCGTCAAGCCCCACGAGGCAGGCGGGAGTGGTGTCGAAGAGCGAGAGGTCGAAGTCAATTATATCCTCCATGCGGCAGCCGAGAGCGTCGGCCACAGTGCGGAGCAGCAGATTGTCCTTCTCGGCCGCATCCCTGACGATGGCAATGACCGGAAGCATATCCTTCTGCTTCGAGAGCGGATTGCCCTCGTTGACGGCGCGGTTGAAATGGATAGCCAGATGGGGTATGGTGAGCAGCGGACGGTCGAACTTCAGGATTTCGGTGCGCGGATGCAGCGGGTCATCAGTGCGCAGCATCACGCGTCCGGCCATCGACAGCGGGCGGTCAAACCATGTGTAGAGAATCGGGCCTCCGTAAACCTCCACATTGAGCTTCACCACACCACCTTCCGAAAGCATCTCGGCCTTGGGCTTGATGCGCAGACAGGGGGAGTCGGAGTGTGCGGAGATGATGCGGAATCCGGCGGTCGGGCCTTCAGTGGTCACGACAAAGGCGAAAATAGCGCTTGAATTTTTGGTGATATAGTATTTGCCCCCCGGCTTAAGCTGCCAGGCATCGCGAGGATTGAGCTTTGTGAAACCGGCCTCGTCAAGATGACGGCTCACGGTCTTGACGGCGAGAAAATTCACCGGGCTCTGGTCGAGAAACTCCATGAGGGAGCGGGCGGTGGCTTTTACTGTTTCCATTCGTGTTGTTGTTTTTGGTATTAGGTGAATAAAAAAATCATTGCCTCCGGGCGCGCCTGAATCGACGGCGACACCCGAAGGCAAAGTTAATAAATTAAAGACAGATTTCTATGCGAAAATGCAAACCTTTTTCCCGAAACCCGTCAACATATCATCAGAAACATGTCAGGGACCGCTGAAAATATGCCGGGACATTGAAAACATGTCGGGTTATTTTAAAACCTGTCGGGGCTATTTGAAAACATGTAGGGGCTATTTGAAACCTGTAGGGGCATCGCATGCGGTGCCCCCACTCCAACCGCCTGCTGCAATATCCCGCAATCAGAATCCCTGGTCAAACAGCTTCTTCACCTCAGGCCGCAGGAAAGCGTCGAGCTCGTAGGGATACACCGCCACATCAACCGCACCCATGGCGTATGGGCCGATTTCGTAGGGATCGTAGTGGAAATAGAGCGTGTTATTCGATATATACGGCTTGCCCGGATAGGTCAGCTGACTCACGAACACTCCGGCACGCTCAAGCCCCCTGGCCGGCACCCCGAGCTGACGCGCGAGCGCCTCGGTGATTACAGGCATAATGGAGTCCGTCGGAGTCCTCGGCAGGAAGATATTGGAATTATCGAGCACTTTGCACTCTGCGAAATCGAAAGTGAAGGGATGGCTGGTGGTGAGCGGATGCGCGCCCCCTAGATATTGCGAGGTTACCACCTGATATGTCACCATCTCCTCGTCGAGATCGGTCACACTGGCCGTCACGCTTGTGAAATATGTCATCGAGTCGGCCGGAAGAGTATCCACCGGAGCAATGTTGAGCGCGCCCTCCACCATCGAAGTATCAGAGAGGAACTTCACGACCGCGTCGCGGACAGAGGTCGACACAGTGTCACCATAAGCGAAATTCAGCAGCGAGTCCCGCAACACGCTTATGTCGTTGCCTCCGAGTTTTTCGGGCCACTGCACCGAAGTATAGAGTTCGAGATAGACCGTCCCGTAGTCCATATCGACACGATAGCTCTTGTCGGCCGACACAAGTTTCTGATTGATGTCAAACTCCGTGATGACGTCGGCTGCATCAGAGCCGGCGTCCCCCCGATGGCCGCAGGAAGTAGCGGCGAGCGCAACTAACGGAAGCCCAAGAAGATAATATTTCAGCTTCATGATTTTGCAGAATTATTATTAGATAAGTAACTCTTAAAAATTAAACGCAATATGTTTTTTACAAAAGCAACTCCGAAA
>DXXM01000048.1 GCA_019416285.1 Bacteroidales bacterium | reverse complement strand
TACGAAGACATTTGTCCCTTTTTATTCGTCTTTTCCAGAGATTTTCCGTAACTTTGCCGGCAGACAATTCACTAAAATCAGTCAGCAGATGACCATCATTTTTTTCACGGCGACGGGCAATTCGCTAAGCGTGGCCAAAGCAATCGGAGGACGCCTCATGAGCGTCGGTCATATCCTCAGAACACGTCCGGCTGAAATCTCGGATCCGGAGGGGATAGGAATAGTCACGCCGGTCTACAACGGCAATCTGCCGGAACCGGTGGAACTGCTCGTGCGCCGGATCGGTTCGGGCGAGCTGCGGATGGACGCGCCTTACCGTTTCGCCGTGATGACCTACGGCGAGATTGCAGGCTGCGCAGTCAATATTTTCGCGCGGCTGGCGTTCAGCTACCGCCTTCAGCTACACTATCTGCGAAGCATAAAGATGATCGACAATAATTTCACCGTGGTCAACGTAGGGAGGCAGATATGTAACCAGCTCCGGAAGCATATCCCGGAACATGTGGATGAAATCGTAGCCGACATTTCAGCGCGCAGAATCATGCTTGAACAGACGGGCATAGTCGGGCTTATTGCAGGGCCGTTCATGGGGCTGTGGAGAGTGAAGGATCCGGGCCGACGTTTCAGTTTCGAGCGGGAGAAGTGTAACGGCTGCGGGGTGTGTGCGGATGTGTGTCCCAAGCGGAATATACGATTCACGGACCGACGTCCGGTGTGGGGCGACGACTGTCTGCTCTGCACGGCCTGTTACCACAACTGTCCGCAGGGCGCCGTGAGATTTTACGGCGAGAGGAGCACGATACAATACAGAAATCCCGCCGTGAGCCTGCGCGAGATTTGCGAGGCCAACGGCGGGAAATAAAGCGGGAAATAATTTCGATAAAATCGTGGCGGCGTCGGGCTTTTCCAGCCCGACGCCACCTGTGTTTTCGGGAGGACAGAACGAATCCGTTAGTTACTTCATTTCAGTCTCAGCTTGGTGAGAATTTCAAGAAGCTCGCGGAGGCTGCGGCGGATGTCGCCTTTCTCGTCGGAGGATTCAAAAATGCTTTTGACTTCGATGAGGGAGAGGGCGAGCGCACCCAGTGCGGTGAGATAAGGGAAGGCGGGAAGGAGGTGTGTGCCGGAGGCGGCGAGGCTGTTGAGCGCGGCCATGAGCATGAAGTCGATTACGGTCATGGAGAAGAGGGCGATGTAGTAGCGGCCTATTTTGTCGACGGTGCGACGAAGCCCGGCGGAGGTGCATTTTTCACCCCGCGCTTTGGCTTTGCGTAGGCCGCTGACGAGGTCGGCAAGGATGGCGACAAGAACGCCGGCGTAGTAGATAAGCATGAGAGTTGGTTTAAGGGTTGGGATTAAGGTTTAATCTGGCTGTAGGGCCATCGCATGCGGTGGCCGCGTGATAGGCAGGGCGAGAAGGAGCTGTAGGGTCTTTAAGGGTCTTTAAGGACCTTAAGGTCGACAGGGTCTTTAAAGTCTTTAGAGTCCTTAAGGTCTTTAACGACTCTAAGGACTTTAAGGGCTCTTGCTTTTAAAGGCTCTTCATTTTTAAAAGCTCTTAGAGGTGAGGCTTGAGTTGCGGTGAAAGCCGGGCGGTGCTGGAGTGAGTGATGAAGGATGCGGGATGCGAGCGGAGGGGTGATTAGTGAAGAGGGCGAGATAGGGGCAGAGGTGCGGTTGGGGTGTGGCGGGGGATGCTGCAAAGTTAGGGTCTGCAGCATGGCGATTTGGTGCGGTAATGCAAAAATGGATTAGAAATTTTTCAGTCCGCGACAGGGTGATTGGCGGAGTTCTCACCGGCATGGAGGGCGCTGTTTTCAGCGGTGTTGATGGTGCTGTCCTCACCGGCATGGAGGGCGCTGTAGACGATGGAGGCTTTGGCGGGGCCGACGACGTCGGCTATGGTGTCGAGGTCGGCTTCGCGCAGACGCTTGACACTCTTGAAATGCGTGAGCAGGGCCGTGCGTGTCTTTTCGCCGACACCCTTGATGCCATCGAGCTCGGACACCGCCTGACTCTTGCTTCGGCGGTCGCGGTGATGGGTTATGCCGAAGCGGTGGGCCTCGTCACGGAGTTGCTGGACCACCCGCAGAGTCTCACTATTTTTATCGATGTAGAGGGGTATGCTGTCGCCGGGAAAATAGATTTCCTCAAGACGTTTCGCAATGCCGACGACGGCTATTTTTCCACGCAGCCCCATCTCGTCGAGGGCCTCCACAGCGGCCGACAGCTGCCCCTTGCCGCCGTCGACCACTATGAGCTGAGGCAGGGGCTGGGCTTCGTTGACAAGGCGCGTGTAGCGGCGCGTAAGCACTTCTTTCATGGAGGCGAAATCGTCGGGGCCGACCACGGTCTTGATGTTGAAATGGCGGTAGTCTTTCTTGCTCGGACGGGCGTCTTTGAACACCACGCAGGAGGCCACGGGATTTGTGCCCTGTATGTTCGAGTTGTCGAAACACTCGATATGATGCGGGAGTTCGCTGAGATGGAAATCAGACTGCATGCGCTGGAGTATGCGATCCGTGCGGGTTTCGGGATTGCGCTTCTCCATGGTCTTGATTTTGTCGACACGGTGCTGGCGGGCGTTCTTCTCGGAGACTTCGAGGAGCTTTGCCTTATCGCCGCGCTGAGGGATGATGAACTTCACGTCGGGCATCTCTACATCCGGCTCGCCGGCCACAATGACCTCCTTGAATTTCACGCCGAGCGCCTCCGAAATCTCCGACATGGCATAGCCCAGAAGCTGCGCGGCCGACTCGTCGAGACGGCGCTTGAATTCGAGTGTCACGGACTTCACAACCGCACCGCGGCGCACGTGCATATAATTTATGTAGACATCGCTCTCCTCGTCGTCGATGCCGAAAACGTCGATATCTTCGATGGTCTGGGAGACGATGACGCTCTTGGCCTGATAACGCTTGATGAGGTCATATTGCTCCTTGAGTTCCTGCGCCTCCTCGAAGCGCATTTCCATCGACAGCGCTTCCATCTCCTCGCGGAGATAGCCAAGCAATTCGCCCGTCTCACCGCGCAGGATGGCGCGCACCTTGTCGATGTCGCGGTTGTAGTCCTCGGGTGAAATCAGGCCGGTGCAGCAACCCTTGCAGCGTTTGAGATGGTAGTCGAGACAGAGGCGTCCCTTGCCGGCACGCACCCAGTCGGCCGTCATGGGAGTGCGGCACGAGCGGATGGAATAAAGGCGCTTCACGAGCTCAAGAGTGGCGCGTGCGGAACCGGTGTCGGTATAAGGGCCATAGTATTTCGAGCCGTCCTTGATGCGCTGACGGGTCATGAAAACGCGCGGGTAATGCTCGTTTGTCACCACTATCCATGGATAGGATTTGTCGTCCTTCAGGAGCACATTGTAGCGGGGCTGATACTCCTTGATCATCGACGCCTCAAGGTTGAGGGCATCCTGCTCCGTGGGGACCACAATGTAGCTCATATCAACGATGGCACGGACGAGGAGATTCGTGCGGAGGCTGTCGTGTGTACGGTTGAAATAGGAGCTGACACGGCGTTTGAGGTTCTTTGCCTTGCCCACATAAATCACCGTACCCTCGGCGTCGTAATACATATAGACGCCGGGGGTATCGGGCAGGATTGAAATTTTTTCCGTCAGGGAAGCTGATTTCTTATGCTTGGCCATTAAAGGGATTTAGTAAGTAATCAAAGATGTCACCTCGGCCTCGGCGGGGAGGTTTTCACGACCCTTGAGGTCGAGGAGTTCGATGATGAAGTTGATATAGATTTTCTTCGGGTTCATCGACTTCACGAGATTGTAGGCGGCAGCCATTGTTCCGCCGGTAGCGAGGACATCGTCGTGAATCACCACGATATCGTCGGGGGTGATGGCGTCGCGGTGGATTTCAATAATGTCCTTGCCATACTCCTTGTCGTAGGAAGCGCTGATGGTGTCGGCAGGAAGTTTTCCGGGCTTGCGCACGGGCACGAATCCGGCGCCGAGTTCAAAAGCGAGGATAGAGCCGCCGATGAAACCACGGGACTCGATGCCTACAACTTTAGTAACACCTTTGTCGCGGTAAAGTTGAGAAAGGTCCCAGCCGATGATGTGGAGACCGCGGGGGTCCTTGAGCAGAGTTGTAATGTCTCGGAAGATGATTCCCTTCTGAGGGAAGTCATAGACATCGCGGATGCGTTGCTTGAGATATTCCATATTTTAAGTATTAAGTTTAAAGTTTTCTATTGAAAAAACATGAGCCGACGGTTTGTATTATCGCATCTTTTTCCACGTATTCCGGCAGTAATTTTACCGGAATTGTTTCACGTGAAACATAGATTTTACCTCCCCATCAGCAGCAGAAGTATATTGATGTCGGCAGGCGAAATTCCGGGGATTCGCGATGCCTGGGCGATGGTCTCGGGGTCAATCCGCTGAAGTTTCTGACGGGCTTCGGTAGAGAGCGAGGTCAGTGAGGCATAGTCAATCTTGCCGCGGATTGTGAGGTTTTCAAGGCGGCGGAGCTTGTCGGCAATCTGACTTTCGCGCTGGATGTAGCCCTGATATTTTATGAGGATTTCAGCAGCCTCAATAATCTCATCGCGCCGGTCAGCCTCGATATTTTCAGCGATAAAGGTGGCAAGCGGAGCGATACCTTTGGCGAGAATTTCGATATTGAGCGCCGGACGCAGAATGAGGTCATAGAGCTTCAGACCCTGCTTCAGCGGCTGCTCGCCGATGCTTTCGAGATAGGGATTGATGATGGAGCTCTTCACCGAAAACTCCTTGCAGAAATCAATCAGAGCGTCGCGCTGACGGCGTTTGCTCTCCATGATTTCATAACGGTAGTCGGTGGCGAGACCGATTGCATGGCCGCGCGGAGTGAGGCGCATGTCGGCATCGTCCTGGCGGAGCAGGATACGGTATTCGGCACGCGAGGTGAACATGCGGTAAGGCTCGTCGACACCTTTCGTGACGAGGTCGTCGATAAGCACTCCGATGTATGCTTCGTCGCGCGCAAGCGTGAACGGTTCTTCTCCCTTGATTTTAAGAGCGGCGTTGATTCCTGCAATCAGGCCCTGTCCGGCGGCTTCCTCATAGCCCGTCGTGCCGTTGACCTGACCGGCGAAATAGAGGCCTGAAACGAGCTTCGTCTCGAGTGTGTGATAGAGCTGAGTGGGGTCGAAAAAGTCATATTCGATAGCGTAGCCGGGGCGATAGATATGCACATACTTAAGCGCCGGCACAGTCTCCAGAGCGCGAATCTGAATGTCGACCGGAAGTGAAGAAGAGAAGCCGTTGAGGTAATACTCATTCGTCACCTCACCCTCGGGCTCGAGGAAAAGCTGATGCTCGTCCTTGTCGGCGAAAGTCACAATCTTGGTCTCGATACTCGGGCAATAGCGGGGGCCGATACTCTTGATCTGACCGTTGTAGAGGGGTGAATCCGGAAGCCCTTCGCGGAGTATGCGGTGAGTCTCATGATTGGTGTAGACGGTGTGGCAGGGACGCTGACGCAACTTGCGCTTCACATTAGTCAGATATGAAAACTTGTGATAATCGTTGTCGCCCTCCTGAAGTGTGGTGAGGGACCAGTCGACGGAACGGCCGTCGATGCGCACTGGAGTACCGGTTTTCATGCGGTCAGCCGCGAATCCAAGTTCCTTGAGCTGCTCGGTTATGCCATGAGCCGCGGGTTCGGCCACGCGGCCTCCCTGAAGCTGCACGGGCCCGATGTGCATGAGTCCGTTGAGGAAGGTTCCGGCGGTGAGCACGACACACTTCGCCCTGAACTCCACGCCGAGGGCGGTATGCACGCCTGCCACGCGGCCATCCTCAATCAGCAGCGAGTCCGCAGAATCCTGCCATAAGTCGAGATTGGGAGTATTCTCAAGGACATTGCGCCATAGGCGTGAAAACTCCATGCGGTCACTCTGCGCGCGCGGGCTCCACATGGCGGGACCCTTGGAGCGGTTGAGCATACGGAACTGGATGGCGCTTTCGTCGGTGACGACACCCATCATGCCGCCCAATGCGTCGATTTCTCTTACAATCTGCCCTTTCGCAATACCACCGACAGCGGGGTTGCAGCTCATCTGGGCGATTTTGTTCATGTCGATAGTCATCAGGAGCGTGCGGACGCCGAGACGCGCACCCGCATGGGCCGCCTCACACCCGGCATGGCCGGCTCCGATGACTATAAGGTCATAGTCAAATCTCATCGAGAAGTTTAAGTGCTTTATTTTCAAATGATTCCATTATTTCGCGCTCGCCGGGGCCCTTGTCGTTGATTCCGCAGAGATGCAGGACACCGTGGATGATTACACGGTGAAGCTCGCGCTCATAGGGAGCGCCGACCATCTCGGAATTTGACAGGACTGTGTCGAGGGAAATAAACATGTCGCCCGAAATCATGCGCCCGCGGGAATAGTCGAAGGTGATGATATCGGTGAAATAATCGTGATTGAGGAATTGACGGTTGACCTCGATGATTCTCGGGTCGTCGCAGAAAATGTAGGTTAGAGGGCCGATGATTCGGTTGTGGGTACGCACCACCGCTGCAATCCATTCTTCAAGCCGCGCGGTGTCAATATTCGGCATTTCTGTGTTGCCGTCGGTGAGCCACTCTATTTTCTTCATGTCACAAAGTTAATCAATTTTTCAATCTCAGTCAAAAATTTCAGATTGGCTGAACGAATCGAGGATAAAAATAGCGCTTAATCAGTTGATTCAAATCAAATTAAGCCAATTTTAAGCCCTCGAGAATCGAATATTTGGCGAATTTCGGGGAGACGGACGTGAATTTTGAAATCTCACGGGCTTTTCAGACGGTGCGAAAGAGACCGCGACAGGCTTAGAGGCTGTTTAAAAGCGACCACCCCTCCCCTACCCTATCGTGAGAAGGACAGAGGAACCGGGAGTGACATCAAGCGAGACGGTCGACGAGCAGATCAGCGGAACGTTATGGTCGACGTGGCCGACCGGGAAATTGTAGGCCACGGGATAGTCATAGTCTGCGACCATGTGCGCAATCATTTCCTCCATCGTCTTTGACCCGCGATCCGGGGCATAGTCGGTGAAGCGGCCGACGATGAGTCCGCCCAGCGAAGCGAGCGTCCCGTTGAGCCGGAGAGTATAGAGTATGCGCTCGGTCTTGTAAATCGGCTCGGCGATGTCCTCGATGAAAAGTATGCGGCCCGGCTTGATGACGTCGAAGGGCGTGGAGAGCAATCCGGCAATCACCGCAAGGTTTCCTCCCACGAGCAGCCCCTCCGCATGACCCGGGCGGTTGAGTGGATGACCCTCGACGCGAGTCTCCGGAGTCTGACCCTCGAGCTGACTGAAAAGCCGGAGCGAGTCCTCGTCGAGACCTTTGTGTTGCGAGATGTGTTTTGTCATCGGAGCATGGATTGACTTGATGCCGTGGCGCGTCATGAGGGCATGGAGCGCGGAGATGTCGCTGTAGCCCACAATCCATTTCGGGTCGTCGCGCAGCGGGAGGCGGTCGAGGCGCTCAAGAAGATGCACGGCGCCGTAGCCTCCGCGCGCGCAGATAATGGCACGCGTGTCGGGGTCGAGCAGCGCGGTCTCCAGGTCGGAGTAACGCTCGTCGTCAGTTCCGGCGTATGTCCCGAAGCGGTTGAATGTATTCTCGCCGACATAGGGCACCCAGCCGCGGTCGGCAAGCACCGGCAGACAGTTGTAGACAAGCTGAGGCTTGATGATACCGGCCGGCGAGAGGATGGCGACGCGGTCGCCGTGGGCAAGCGGACGGGGAGTAAGAACCGGAAGCTCTGACATGAATTTCTATATCTATTATAATATGTAGTTTCTGAATCTGATTCTTTCGGGGCAGCAAAGCGCAGCTCACACCGTCATGCCACCTGGACAGGAATACCGGTCGCCGACGCGACCCTCTCCCCTATCCTCTCGAGCTCCTCGCGCGGAACCTTCACAAGATTCTCGGCCGGAGTCTTGCGGTCGATTGAATAGATCATGATTTCGCCCGGCGAGATTTTTTTGTAGGCTTCGATGAGCGCGTCGACCTCGGCGGGAACGGTATTGTCTATCTCTACCCCGTCATATTCGCCGCGCAGAAACATCGTCTGCACGATACACTGCTCCTTGAACTGCGCGAGCTCCGCGATGACTTTCTCGGCGGTGAAAGCGGGGCTGTTGGGACGGTCGATGACGCGGATGGTCGACGTGAGGGCCGAGTCGAGCTTGAGAATATTATTGTCGACCTTGCGCAGCGCGGCCACCACATCGGGATGGTCGAGCCGTGTGGAATTACTCAGCACACTCACGCGCGCTGAGGGATAGTACATGTCGCGGATTCGGAGAGTGTCGTCAATCACACCCGCGAAATCGGGGTGAAGCGTCGGCTCGCCGTTACCGGAAAAGGTAATCACATCCAGAGGTTCGCCGGCGGCGCTCATGTTTTTCAGTCTCGATTCGAGCAGACATGCCACGCGCTCACGCGGCGGGAAACCGGTGGTGCCGGGCCCCTGGGCGTTGAAACCGGCCTCGCAATACAGGCAGTCAAACGAACAGATTTTACCGTCGTCGGGAGTCAGATTGACACCGAGCGACACACCAAGACGGCGCGAATGAATCGGGCCGAATATCGTCGAGTGAAAAAGTACGGTCTGCATATATTATCTGTGGCCTTTATACTATAATTTATATTAAACAGCACCTCAAAAGCGCCGTGATGACAAAATTAATAAATTTTTTCGGGGCGTTTCTTTGTTTTGGACAATAAAAATCACCATCTTTGCAATTATTGAGAATTCATTTGAAATTATCCACACAATTAACCGCATTATCACCCATGAATTTCGCAAAAGAATCATTCAGAATCTTCGCCGACACGACGAATCTCTATCACGACACAGACGATGTGGACGCCCGTGTAGCCAATCCATATCCCGAAGGAACAATCGAAGCAACACTCTTTGCAAAGAACTGGATTGATGCCGTGCAGTGGCATCTCGAAGATATTATCCGTGACCCAGCCATCGACCCCGTCGATGCTCTCGCGCTCAAGCGCCGCATCGACCGCTCCAATCAGGACCGCACCGATATGGTGGAAGAAATCGACACTTATTTCCGTGAGAAATATGCCGATGTGACTCCGGCTCCCGACGCGACAATCAACACCGAGAGTCCTGCCTGGGCGCTCGACCGCCTGTCAATTCTCGCTCTCAAAATCTACCACATGGCGCGTGAGGTTGAGCGCACCGATGCCTCGCCCGAACACATAGCCAAGTGCCAGGCAAAACTCGATATCCTTCTGCAGCAGGAACAGGACCTCACCACGGCCATAGACCAACTCCTCGATGACATTGCCGCCGGCCGCAAGTACATGAAGGTCTACCGACAGATGAAGATGTACAACGACCCCGCCACCAACCCCATCCTCTACAAGAAATAATCCCAGCACACCTGAGAAACAGCCCCCTCTCTGAAAATTAAATTTCAGGCGCAAGAGAAAATTTTTGACACAAAGTCAGAAGGCACAAAAGAAACAGAAGATTTTCGGACGGAATATTTATTCTTTTCCTGTCTTAAATCTTCTGTTTCTTTTGTGCCTTCTGACTTTGTGTGCTTTTATTTTTCGAGGAGCTTGCGGATTTTGGCGGCGTCACGTTCAAGCTGCTCACGGAGCTTGTCGACCGACGGGAAACGCTGCTCGGCGCGCAGGAAACCGATGAACTCCACTATTATCTCCTCATCATAGAGATAGCCCGTAAAATCGAAAATATGAGCTTCGATAGAGAGAGCACCGTGGCCGTCGGCCTCGCTCACCGTGGGGCGGAAACCGATATTCACCATGGCCGGACGGCGCACACCGTCGGGCGTGGTGACCATGGCCGAGTAGACTCCGGGCTTCGGAATCAGCAAATCCTTGTCGACCGGACGCAGGTTGGCAGTAGGGTAGCCGATAGTGCGGCCGAGCTCCCGTCCGTGGATTACTTCGGCTCGTATGCCGTAAGGATGTCCGAGCGCCTCGGCAGCCTTCTCCGGGTTTCCCGAAAGAAGATAGCGGCGGATTACCGACGAGCTCACCGGCGAACCTGCACCGCGGTATTCAGGCGCCGCGATGACCTCTACGCCTACCTCCTCCCCTATTTTCTTATATTCCTCAAGCGACTGCGGACGGTCATGGCCGAAATGGTTGTTGAAACCGAGCACAAGAGCGTCGATAGCGTATGATTTGTGGAGTTGCGAGAGGAAATCGCGCGCGCTTTTGTAGCGCAGGCGGTCGTTGAAGGTGAGAATCACTATATCCTCCGCACCGGCGGCGTCGAGCTGCCGCAGACGGTCCTCAAGCGAGCTAAGAAGACCCGGAGCCTCAAGCGGACGCACGATTGACAGCGGGTGACGCGAGAAGGTAATCACGGCGGGGGTCAGCCCGCGTGTTCCGGCTTCGAGGCGCAGATAGTCTATCAGGAATTTATGGCCTGCATGCACACCGTCATACATACCGACGGCGGCTATGCGGCGGCGCGAGTTATCGCTCTTGGTTATGATTCTCATTGAAGTCCTTATAAATATTGATTAAGAAGAGTTGACAAGAAGAGTTGTTCAGAATGATTAACGTCCGCTGCGGGCGCGGTGTTTGGTTTTATTCGTCAAAATGTTCGAGCAGAGCGGTAAATTCATCGCCCGGCTTCACGAGCACAGCCTTGAAACCGTAGGAGCAGGCCGCGTCCACATTGGCCTGCGAGTCATCGAAAAACAGTGTCTCTTCCGGCACGAGTCCGCAGGTCTCCACGGCATAATCGAAAATACCCTTGGCCGGCTTGCAGCAACGGGCCTCGTAAGATGTGACGATGCCGTCGAAATAGTCGCGCATCTCGCGTCCCTCCTTGCGGAACTCATCGGCGATACGGCTGTTGATCATTATCGGATTGGTGTTGGAGAGCAGATAGACGCCATAGTCCCTGTGGAGTTCCCTGAGCGATTCGAGGCGATGGACCGGAATCCCGACGAGAAACTGATTGAAAGCCTCGTCTATCTCCGCGTCCGTCACACCCTCGCAGTCAATGAGCGGACGTACCCGGCGGTGAAACTCATCGGCGTCAATCTCACCCGATTCGAGAGCGAGAAAAGCACCCTTCTGGCCGTAGACACCGAGGAAATCGTCGGCGTCCCTCATGCCGAGTTTCTCAAAAGCACGCACACAGCGGTCGCGGTCGAGGTCCATGATGACACCTCCGAGGTCAAAAAGCAGATTCTTTATCATTTGGCAATCAGTGTTGTATCAATTTTCAATTATGTGAAGGCAAAATTAAGAAATTATCCCCGATTTTTTTGTAAATTTGCACCTTAATTATTGAAATGACACGTTGAAGTATCTTTATCTCATCATCAAGCGTGGAAACTAAATACATTTTCGTGACCGGCGGCGTTGTGTCGTCGCTCGGTAAAGGAATTATTTCCTCATCTCTGGCATGTCTTTTGAAGGCACGCGGTTTCAGGGTCACAATTCAGAAATTTGACCCCTATATCAATATCGACCCCGGTACGCTCAACCCCTATGAGCACGGCGAATGTTACGTGACTGTCGACGGCCACGAAGCCGATCTCGACCTCGGTCACTACGAGCGCTTCACAAACATTCAGACCACCCGCGCCAACAATGTGACAACCGGACGAATCTACAAAAGCGTAATCGAGAAGGAACGCCGCGGCGACTACCTCGGCAAGACCGTCCAGATTATTCCCCATATCACCGACGAGATCAAGCGCAATGTAATGGCGCTCGGAAAGACCGGAAATTTCGACTTCGTAATCACGGAAATCGGAGGTGTGGTAGGCGACATCGAATCGCTTCCCTTCCTTGAGGCTGTCCGTCAGCTCCGCTGGGAACTCGAGGACAACTGCATCTGCGTCCACCTGACCTACGTCCCCTATATCGCTGCGGCCAAGGAGCTCAAGACCAAGCCCACACAGCACTCCGTCAAGCAGCTCCAGCAGCTCGGCATACAGCCGGATGTGCTCGTACTCCGCACGGAGCACGACATCCCGACCGCCATGCGCAAGAAAATCGCCCAGTTCTGCAACGTGGCCCCCGACGCCGTGATTCAGAGCGTGGACGCAAAGAGCATCTACGATGTGCCCATCCTCATGCACGAGCAGCATCTCGACGAGATAGTCCTGAAAAAACTCGACATAAATCCCGAGGGACAGCCCGACATGACCAGCTGGAAGGAATTCCTCACCAAAATGCGTACTGCCGAGAAGAAGGTGCGCATCGGCCTCGTAGGAAAATATGTAGAGCTTCAGGACGCCTACAAGTCTATTTCCGAAGCGCTCTTCCAGGCGGCCACCTACTGCGACCATGTGCTCGACCTGAAATATATCCATTCTGAACGCGTCAACAGCGACAATGTCGACGAGCTTCTCCGCGACCTCGACGGCGTCATCATAGCCCCCGGCTTCGGACAGCGCGGCATCGAGGGCAAATTCGTGGCTCTCGAATGGTGCCGCACCCACGATGTTCCCACCTTCGGCATCTGCCTCGGCATGCAGTGCATGGTCATCGAGTTCGCACGCAACGTCCTCGGTCTCTCCCAGGCCAATTCCACCGAGATGCAGCCCCACACCCCCGACAATGTCATCGACCTCATGGAAGAGCAGAAGTCAATCTCCAACATGGGAGGCACGATGCGCCTCGGAGCATACGACTGCGAGCTCCTGCCCGACTCACATGCGGCAAAGGCCTACGGCTGCACCCACATCAAGGAGCGCCACCGCCACCGCTTCGAGTTCAACAACGACTACCGCGCCCGCTTCGATGCCGCCGGAATGAAATGTGTGGGCGAGAACCCCGCCACTCATCTCGTAGAGGTGGTCGAACTCCCTGACCACCGCTGGTTCATAGGTACCCAGTATCACCCCGAATACTCATCGACAGTGCTCTCGCCCTCTCCCCTCTTCCTTGACTTCATGAAGGGAGCCATAGAATACAGCGAGGAGCGTTCTAAAGCAAACGAATAAAAACAGAAAATACCCTCCTAAATCCCACTCATGGACAAAAACTCAATCATCGGGCTCCTTCTGATGGGCCTTATCATCTTTGGTTTCACCTACATCAACAGGCCCTCGCCCGAGGAGCTTGAGCGGCAGCGCATAGAGCGCGAGCAGATGGAGGCAAAGGAAGCCGAAAAGTCGGCCGATCCCGGGGCATTGAAATTTGACTCTATCACTTCAGCAGAAGTGGCCACAATCAAGAGCACCGTGCGCGAACTCGGCGTGACCGACACCGTCAGCGGCGTCTCCACTCTTAAATTAGACAAGGTGGATCTGCGCCTGAGCGCCGACGGCGAGCTCACAGGCACCGTGGATGCCGACGGCCGTGTGGTTCCCGTGGCCGACATCATTTCCAACGGCTCGGCCCTCCCCGTCACAGTCGGTGTTCCCGCCACAGCCAACCTGCGCAAAGCGCTTGCTACAGTGGCCCGTTACCGCGGTTTCGCACGCCACATCACAGGCGACAGCACCACCGTCAAACTTGAAAACAAGGTGCTCAGCCTCGAGCTCTCGAACAAGGGCGGCGTTATCTCCCGCGCCACTCTCCGCGATTACGACAGCTACGACTCGACAAAGGTGGCCCTCCTCTCGCCCGAGACCGACCTCTACAGCTTCACGCTCACCTCGGCCAACCAGCGTTTCGAGACCCGCGAGTTCTACTTCAACCCCGTGCAGCTCAGCGACTCCTGCGTGCTGATGCAGCTTGACCTCGGCGACGGCGCCAAGTGGGGTATCAGATATACCCTCCCCGCCGACGGTTATCTCGTGAAAGTCGACATCATGCAGGAGGGCATGCAGAGCATCATTCCCACTTCCGTTGCCTCGATGGACTTCACCTGGCATCAGAAAATGCGCCGCAACGAGGCCGGACGCGTGTTTGAGGAGCGCAACTCGGCTCTCTACTATATGTATATCGACGGCGATGTCGACAATCTCAGCGAGAGCGGCGACGACTCGAAGGAAATCACCCAGCGTCTCAAATGGATAAGCTGCAAGAACCAGTTCTTCTCGGCCGTCATGATGGCGCAGACCAACTTCTCGGGCGGAAATCTCTCAAGTACAGAGCTCAAGGACAATCCCGACTTCATCAAGGAGATGAACTTCGACATGACGCTCGAATACTCCGCCTCGGCCGCCAATCCAGCATCCTTCGTGATGTATCTCGGCCCCAACTCCTACCCCGTCATGAGCTCGCTCGAAAAGGAAATCTTCCCCGACGAGAACATGCACCTCACCAAACTAATCCCCCTCGGCTGGCCTATCTTCCGCTGGATAAACACCCTCATAATCATTCCGGTGTTCACAATCCTCGGAAGCTTCATCTCCAACTACGGTATAATCATCCTGCTCCTCACAATCTTCATCAAGATTATCCTCTTCCCCTTCACCTACAAGAGCCTCATGTCGCAGGCACGCATGCGCCTGCTCGCGCCTGAAATCAAGGCCATCAACGACAAGTATCCCGGCAACGAAAATGCCATGAAGCGCCAGCAGGAAACCATGGCACTCTATTCGCGTGCCGGAGCCAACCCGCTCTCAGGCTGTCTGCCGATGCTTCTGCAGATGCCTATCCTCGTGGCCATGTTCTGGTTCTTCCCGTCGGCCATCGAGCTCCGCGGCGAGTCGTTCCTGTGGGCCAAGGACCTTTCGGCACCTGACGCCATCATTTCCTGGACCACCGACATCCCCTTCATCTCAAGCACATTCGGCAACCACATCAGCCTCTTCTGTCTGCTCATGACCATCACCAACATCATCTACACCCGCGTCACCATGCAGACACAAAACTCATCAGGCATGCCCGGAATGAAGTGGATGATGTATCTGATGCCGGTGATGTTCCTCTTCATCTTCAACAACTACGCCGCAGGCCTCAGCTACTACTACTTCCTCTCGCTGCTCATCACAATCGTGCAGACCTACATCTTCCGCAAGGTCGTATCGGAAGAGAAGATGCGTGCGAAGATGGCCGAAGCAGCCAAGAAGCCCAAAAAGAAATCCGGCTTCATGGCACGCCTCGAAGAAGCCCAGCGCAAACAGCAGCAGATGCTCCGCGAACAGCAGAAACGCCAGGGCAAGAGATAACAGTCATAACACTGATACCATCTCAAATACCCGGACCCGAACACTTATCGGTCCGGGCATTTTTTGCTTATATCACTCTCACAATCATTACCAAACTGACCAAAAAAAGAGAGTTTCAGTAAAATTTTTATGTTAAAAAGTGTGTATTTACTTGGGTATCTCGGGGCATAGGGCTACCTTTGCCGACGGTTTTATTTTGAAGGAAGGCCATTGTGGAGACATAATAGCCTTATTTCCCGAACATTAACTTTCTATCTATGAAGAAATTCTTTGTCTCGGCACTGACCGTAGCCGCTGTGTGCGGCTCAGCTATGGCCGAAGGTTATCAAATCAATTCATTATCAGCAAAGCAAATCGGCATGGGCCACACGGGTATCGCCCTCAAACTCGGTGGCGAAAGCATGTTTTTCAATCCCGCGGGCATGGCTTTCATGGACAAGACCCTCGATCTCTCAGCCTCGGTGACCGGAATCATGCCCACCTGCACCGCCACAGTCAATGGTGTGGACTATGTGACCGACAACGGCGTGTCAACTCCCATAGGCGTACATGCCGCTTTCTCAATCTACGACAATCTCAAAGGGGGCATCGCCTTCTATACCCCCTACGGCTCCTCAATCAACTGGACCGACAACTGGCCCGGCGCAGTGCTCAACCAGAATGTCAACCTCAAGGTGTTCACCATCCAGCCCACACTCTCATGGGCCATCACGCCGAAATTCTCAATCGGAGCCGGAGCCATGATTTCGTGGGGCACCGTCGACCTCAACAAAGGTCTTGTCACCGCCGAAACCACCGACAAGGCCCTTCCGATATTCAAGCTTCTCAATCCGGCGCTCGCCGACGCGCAGCCTTTCGGCACCACCACACCCGCATCCGTCAATCTTAACGGCAAAGCCGATATGGTTGTGGGATTTAACGTCGGAGCCATGTACAATATAACCGACCAGTGGACTGTAGGTGCCTCCTACCGCTCGCAGATGAAGATGAAGGTAAAGGCGGGGGACGCACACGTAAAATATGCCAATGCTGTCGCACAAGGAATACTCGGGGAGAGCCTCGACCTCATCAACGAGGCCAATTTCAAGGCCGAAATGCCCTGTCCGTGGGTAATGGGTCTCGGAGTATCCTATAAACCCACCGACCGCCTCACCCTCGCGGCCGACGCCCGTCTGACCGGATGGCATGCCTATAAGCGCCTCGACATCGAGTTTCTTGCCGAACAGCTCACCCCCTACAATCAGAACATACAGAAGAAGTACAAAAACTCATGGTGCTACTCGCTCGGTGCCCAGTATGCCGTCACAGACCGTTTTGACGCCCGTCTCGGCCTCATGATTGACACATCGCCCGTCAATGACAAATACTACAATCCCGAGACTCCGGGCATGACCAAAATCGAACCCACCATCGGACTCTCGTTCCGCCCTCTGCCCTCCCTTTCAATTGACCTCGCCTTTATGTATGTGGCCGGCCTCGGAGTGGATAACGCATCATGCGAATATTCTGATCTTCTCGGCGCCACCATGCTCAAGCAGGCCGCCCAGATCGACGCTATGGGCAGCGCAGCTCCACCTGCCATGCAGATGCTCTCAGGCGCCATCAAACAAGCTGGATTCAAGTCCAGCGGCACTTTCACAGCCGACTACAAACTCCATGCCTTTATCCCCTCGATAGGTATAAGCTACAGCTTCTAAAACTACGGGCTACAAGCCAAGACTAAGGTAAAACTGATATAAGCTGACAGAAAGAAAACCGTGACCCGCCTAACCGGGGTCCGGAATTCTTTCTGTCTTTCGTTTTTCCGGATTTGGCAGTCCGGAGCAAATGCACTAACTTTGTACTTCAACACAGTCAAATCGCTGATATCGAGCGATAATCCTTGCCTTTACTTCTACATTATGAGGCTGAAGGCATCGTGAAACTACCATAATCATAAATATCATGAATATAAGACCATTATTGTCGGCAACAGCAGCCCTTCTGCTTTCCGCCGGTCTCTCCGCACAGCGCAGCGTGACATCACTCTGCGAAGACTGGAGTATAAAAAGCATGTTGGATGTGCGCAAGAAATACAAAGGAGAGACCGTCACCATACCTCATACATGGAATGTGGAGTTCCAGAAAGGTAATGACGGGCAAATCATAACCACGGCAGGAGGTGCCCCTGTCTATGAACGCGGTGCCTATTGCTATGTGCGGACTCTACCCTTCTCGGAAAAAGAGTTGGAAGGAAAGAGAGCGTTTCTGTATTTCGAGGGCGTCAACAGTGTCGCCACTGTGTTTGTAAACCATATACCCGTGGGTGAGCATAAAGGAGGATATACAGCCTTCTGCCATGAGATAACAGAAGCGTTGAAAGAGGGCGACAACCTTGTCGAAGTATTCTGCTCCAATGCCTGGCGTACCGACGTGCTGCCGATAAGCGGAGATTTCAACGTGTATGGCGGTATGCACCGTCCATGCCGTCTCATCATCACTGACAGAGACTGCATCAATCCCGCCTATTATGCCTCGCCAGGTGTGCTCATACATCAGAAAGAGATCACCGGATCAAAAGCCGAAGCCGATGTCGAAGTATTCCTTTCGGCAAAAGACAGACGGCTGGGAATAGCTGTATCGGTCTTCGACGCCGATGACCGTTGTGTGGCTAAGGGCCGTAAAGACAATATTGACGGCACGGCGACAAACTCTGTCATCATCCCCGTGACGGTCTCCTCACCGCGTCTGTGGCAGGGCAGGCAAGACCCGTACATGTATAAGGTGCGCGTGGAGTTGCAGAGAGATGGTAAGACTGTGGACGAAGTGGAGCAGAAGACAGGCTTCCGCAGCATTACCGTTGATCCCCGGCAAGGTACCTTACTCAACGGACAAGTGGTGCAGGTTAACGGCTTCTGCCGTCACGAAGATGTGGCAGGGCGGGGGAGCGCTCTGCTTTTCGAGGACTACAGGCGCGATATGGATTTAATCCTGGAAAGCGGTGCCACGGCCATGCGCCTCGCTCATTATCCGCATGGGGAGACAATGTATGACCTCTCTGACCAAGAGGGCATAATCCTGTGGACAGAGATACCTTTCTGCGGTCCCGGGGGAATGGCCTATACAGGTTATCTGCCGAGTGTGGATGAAAATGCTGTCGAAGCCACCCGTGAACTCGTGTTGCAGAAATATAATCACCCAAGCATCTGTTTCTGGGGTATATTCAACGAAATACTGACAAACAGTGGCACTCAATTCCGCGACTATGGAGACCCCATACCGCTCATAAAACGTGTCAATGACGAATTTCACCGCCTTGACAAGAGCCGCCCTACAGCCTATGCCACCTGCGTGGATCAAAGGAACTATGAGGGCTGCGCAGACCTTATAGGATGGAACAAGTATTTCGGCTGGTATAGCGACGCTACCGCCGGAGCTTCAGAATTCTTCGACAATGCACATTCCCTGGCACCGACGGTGCCCGTCGGCGTTTCGGAATACGGAGCAGGCGCGTCACCCAATCATCATCTGCCTTTCGGACTGCTGGCGAGGGAGCAGGTAAGGATAGGGGAAAAAACAGAGAAAAAGGGTTTGGACACTGAAGTAGGACCCGTCGGAGGGCTACGCTCCGACTCGCGCTTCCATCCGGAAGAGGCTCAGACATACTGTCATGAAGGAAACTGGCAGGTGTTTTCCGAAAGGCCATACCTGTGGTGCAAGTTTGTGTGGCTTTTTGCCGACATACAGAGTTACCAGCGTATGGAAGGAGAACACGACGGCTTCAACGACAAAGGCATGCTGACCTATGACCGTCAGATAAAGAAAGATGCTTTCTATTTCTACAAAGCCCAGTGGAACAAGGAGCCGATGGCCTACATCACCTCACGCAGATATGCGGAGCGCGACACGGCGGTAGTGGACATAAAAGCATATACAAACTCGCCTTACCTGACCCTATATGTCAATGACAAGAAGGTCGGAAAGACGGTAACTGACAAGATGCGACGTGCAATCTGGACATCTGTCGCGCTGCAAGAAGGCGACAACAGAATACGCATCGAAGGTAAGGTATCGGGAAAGGAAGTGCATGACGAGTGCGTATGGCATTATAGGAAAATTTGTCTTTAAGCATTATTTTGATTAATTTTGCACATTGTAACAGATTAGGCTCTATTTCAGCCAGTTTTCTCAAAACAGTAAGAGGCTGTTTAAAACCAAAAGTGAAATGAGGGGCAGCGAATTTTTTAGATAAAA